>NZ_JBHZBV010000009.1:0-143490 GCF_042754885.1 Rhodococcus sp. NPDC059179
GTGGACGAGGTCGAAGTCTGAGGGGGTGTGTCCGCCTGTGTGGGGCCCACGGCTGTGGGTGGCGAGGGCGGTCAGTGCGGTGGACCAGAGTTCGGCGAGTTCGGTGACGTCGGTGGCGGTGAGGACCCCGGTCGGGAACGACCAGGCCGCCTTCAGTCGCCATTCGCTCTGGATACCGACCGTCGCGGCGTTGATGCTCAGGGCTGCGGCCGCAGGCATGTCCGGATTTTGTGTCCCGGCGAGGTGGGCATCGTCGATCGGCGTCCACGGGGCGCAGTGCTGCGGATCGGCGGTGGTGGTGAGTCGGCCGAGGTAGTTGAAGGTGATGTGGGGGGTGGGGAGGTGTTGGAGTTGGTGGGTGGTGTGGGGGCCCAGGTAGCGGAGTTGGCCGTAGCCGATGCCGTGGTCGGGGATGGTGTGGAGTTGTTCTTTGATGGTTTTGATGGCGGTGGCCGCGGCGGGTCCGCTGGTGTAGGCGTTGTCGAGGTCGATGCCGGTGAGGTCGAGTCGTAGTGGGGCGATGGTGGTGAACCAGCCGAGGGTGTGGGTGAGGTCGGCGCCGGGGAGTGCGGTTTCTTCGCGGCCGTGGTGTTCGAGGTTGATGAGGGTGTCGGTGGTGGTGTGGCCGTGGTGGTGTTGCCATTGGGTGATGGCGAGGGCGAGTGCGGTCAGTAGTGCGGTGTCGACGGTGGTGTGGAAGGCGTCGGGGAGGGTGGTGAGGAGGGTGGTGGTGGTGTCGGTGGGGACCTCGATGGTGATGGTGTCGGTGGTGGTGTGGGTGTCGAGGGTGGGGTCGAGGGGTCGGGTTCCGAGTGGGGGGTTGGGGCCGGTGAGGATGTGGCGCCAGAGGTCGAGTTCGTTGGTGCGTTCGGTGGCGGTGTCGGTGAGGGCGTGTGCCCAGCGGCGCATGGAGGTGCCGATGGGTGGGAGGTGGGGTGTCTGCCCGGCGTGGATGTGGGTGTGGGCGGTGGCGAGGTCGGAGATGAGGATTCGCCAGGAGATGCCGTCGATGACGAGGTGGTGGGCGACGATGAGGAGGCGGCCGCCGGTGTTTGTGTCGGTCCTTATGGGGTCGAGCCAGACGAGTTGGATCATGTCTCCGGCCGCCGGGTCGAGTCGATCTGCGGCGGAGTTCATTTCGGACGCGGCGAGCGCCGCGAGATCCTGACCCGTCGATTCGACCGGGACCCGGCGTAGGACGGTCGTGGCCAGGACGGTCCCGACGGGCAGCACCTCCATGCCTGCTTCGGCGTCGGGAGTGGTGGGCAGCAGCCGGGAGCGGAGCATGTCGTGATGGTCGAGCACGGCCTGCACTATTCGCTCGAGCTCGGAACGGGTGATCCCGACGGGCAACGTCAGGAGGACGGCCTGGGAGAGGCGATCGAAAGGGGAGCCGTTCTCGAGCATCCAGCGCACGATCGGGGTCAGGGGGATGTCACCGATTCCGTAGTCCGGCGGTTCGGCCAGCTCGGGTAGATGGTTTCGCGCGGCAGTCTCTGCCACTGCGGCCAGGCGCGCGATGGTCTTGTGCTCGAATACATCCCGAGGCGTCACCTGTAGCCCGGCCACGTTGGCGCGGGCCACCAGCTGAATGGACATGATGCTGTCCCCGCCGAGGGCGAAGAACGATTCGTCGACACCGACCGCGTCCAGGCCCAGCACCTCCGCGAACACTCTCGCGAGGGCGGACTCCGCCTGGGTGGCAGGCTCGCGGGTAGTGGCTGCCCGCGTGGGCAATTCGGGTTCGATCAGCGCATCTCGATCGACCTTCCCGGTCACGGTCCTGGGGAGCTCGTCGAGAACGGTGAGCGTGGCGGGAACCAGGTAGGAGGGCAGCGTCGTCCGGAGATGCTCCAGAACATCGGCGGCGTCGAAGTCGTCGGTTACGGCCCCGGAGTCGGTGACGACATAGGCACACAGCCGGGCGCCGCGGGCAACGACGATGGCGTCGCGAATGCGGCCATGGCGCAAAAGCGTCGATTCGATTTCGCCGGGCTCGATCCGGTGACCGCGAATCTTGACCTGGAAATCGCTGCGGCCCAGGTACTCGAGCGAGTATTCGAGCTCACCGGCGCCCTTCGTCCATCGGGCGAGATCACCGGTGCGGTACATCCGCTCGCCGGGGCCGTACGGGTTGGCCACAAAACGCGCGGAGGTGAGGGCGCTTCGGCCCAGATATCCGCGGGCCAGGCCGGGTCCGGAGACATACAGCTCGCCCGGCACGCCTGCCGGGACCGGGCGCAAGCGTGAATCGAGCAGGACCTCGGTGAACCCGATCGAGGGGCGGCCGATGGAGACCTGCTCGCCTGGGATCAGTCGCGCGCTGATGGAGGAGACGACGGTGGTCTCGGTGGGGCCGAAGCAGTTGAAGAAGGCGCGCCCGGATCCCCACTGGCTGACCAATCCCGGCGGACAGGTCTCGCCGCCGGTGGCGATGCAGACCAGCTCGTCCAACCCCGACGGATCGACCGTTGCCAGCGCCGCGGGGGTGACGAAGGCGTGGGTGACGTGTTGGCGGGACAGCAGGAGCGAGAGTTCGGCGCCGCCGTAGATGCCGGGTGGCGCGATCACCATCGTGGCGCCCGCACACCAGGCGATCGCCATCTCGAGAATCGAGGCGTCGAAACTCGGTGAGGAAAAGTGCAGGGTTCGTGCGCCATCGGTCAGGCCGAAACACTGATGCGCCTCGGCCATGAGGTTGGCGAGGCCGCGGTGGGTGACCAGCACTCCCTTCGGGGCACCGGTGGACCCGGAGGTGTAGATCAGGTAGACGGGGTGGTCGAGGTGCAGGGGCCTGCGGCGGTCGGCATCGGTCAGGCCCGTGTCGGGCAGCGCCGACAGTCGCTCGCCGACAGCCGCGTCGTCGAGGGTCAACCAGGAGACACCACCGGGCAGTCGGTTCAGGTGTGCCTGCACCGTCAGCCCGATGGCGGCGCCCGAATCGCCGAGCATCCGCTCGATGCGGTCACCCGGATAGCTCGGGTCCACCGGCAGGAACGCGGCGCCTGCCTTCGCCACCGCCCAGACCGACAGCACCGACTCCGCCGACCGGGTCAGCGCCAGGGCCACAAACGATTCCGGACCCACACCGGCGGCGATGAGCAGGCGGGCCAGCCGATTCGAGCGGGCGTCGAGTTCGCGGTAGGAAACCTCGCGGCCCTCGTAGACCAGGGCCGGTGCATCGGGGTCCGCGGCGGACAGCAGCTCCGGTAGCGTCCTCGGCTCGGCGGGGATCGCACCCTCCGCGGGGACAAACTCCGTGCGCTCGTCGGCGGAGAGCACGTCGAGGTCGCCGACGGGCAACTCCGGGTCGGTGGTGACCGCATCGATGATGCGCACGAAGCGTTCGGCGAACTGCGCAATCGTCGACTGATCGAACAGGTCGGTGGCGAAGGTGAACTCGGCCGAGAGGCCCCGCGATTCGCCGGTCCGGCCGACGTCCTCCGACAGGGTCAGTTGCAGATCGAAATTCGCTGTGCGGGACTCGATCCCGGTGGCGGTGACGGACAGACCGGGCAGTTCCAGGCGTGCACGTTCGCCGTGCCGGAATTCGAGCATGACCTGGAACAGCGGTGCGTACGCCATCGACCTGGAGGGGTTGAGGACCTCCACCACCCGTTCGAACGGCACATCGGCGTGACCGAAGGCCGACAGGTCGACATCCCGTACCTGCTCGAGCAGTTCGATGAACGAGGCGGCCGGATCGATGCGGGTCCGCAGCACCAGCGTGTTGACGAACATCCCGACCAGTCCATCGAGCGCGGCCTCTCCGCGTCCGGCGATCGGCGTACCGATCGAGATGTCCTCGGCATCGCCCACCCGTGACAGCAACAACGCCAGCGCCGCATGCGCCACCATGAACACGGTCGAACCGTGGCCACGCGCGATCGTCACCGCGCGGCGATACGCGTCCGCGCCGATCGCGAACTTCACCTGGTCTCCGCGAGACGACCGTTGCGGAGACCGGGGCCGATCCGTTGGCAGTGTGATCACCTCAGGCGCCCCCGAGAGGGCCCGCGCCCAGTACCGGATCTGGGTGGACATCAGGGAATCCGGGTCCGCGGTGGATCCGAGGACGTCGCGCTGCCAGAGGGTGTAGTCGGCGTACTGCACGGGCAGCGGCGTCCAGTCGGGGACGCGGCCTCGGCTCCGCGCGCTGTAGGCGGCCGCCAGATCCCGGGCCAGCGGGGCGAGCGACGATCCGTCGGAGGCGATGTGATGGATCGCGACCGACAAGACATGTTCGGTGGCACTCACCCGAAACAGGCAGGCGCGCAGCGGCGTCTGCGTCGACACATCGAAACCCTCCGATGCAATCTGCAGGATCCGTGCTCGGAGATCGCCGTCGCTGGTCACCGGGATCGGCGTGAGCTGCGGACCCTGTCCGGTTGGCCGGACCACCTGCACCGGACCGCCATCGACGAGCGGGTAGAGCGTGCGCAGCGTTTCGTGTCGGTCGATCACGTCGGCGACGGCGACACACAGTGCCTCGGCGTCGAGGGTGCCCTCGATACGCGCGGTCATCGCCGTGTTGTAGGTCGGCGACGTCGTGTCGTACTGGTTGATGAACCACATTCGCTGCTGCGCGAACGACACGGGTACGTGGTCCGGGCGGCCGCGTGCGCGGAGCGCGAGGCGTCCGGGTGCCGGACCGAGTTCGGCGACAACGCGCGCCAAGGCCTCCACCGTCGGCGCCTCGAACAGGCTGCGGACCCCCAGGCCGGTGCCGAGCGCCGCATTGATCCTCGCCACGGCCTTCGTTGCGATCAGTGAGGTGCCGCCGAGCTCGAAGAAGTTGTCGCCGATCCCGATTCGCGCCGAGGCGATTCCTTCCTTTCCGAGCACCTGTGCGAACACCTCCGCGACCGACTCCTCGAGCGGGGTCCTCGGCGCACGGAACTCGGGGGTGCCCGCGACGAACTGGGGTGTCGGCAGCGACGCACGGTCCACGCTGCCGTCCTCGGCCATGGGCAGGTGCTCGAGGACGACGACCGCGGCAGGGACCAGATGCGCGGGCAGTAGCGTCTGGGCGAACTCGGTGATCGCGGCGGGCTCGAGCGTGGAGCCCGGTGCAGGCACCACGTACGACACAAGCGTTGTGTTGCCGGGACTCGCGGTGTGGTCGACGGTGGCCGCCGCCGCGACCGAGGGAAGGCCGCTGAGCGCCGCGTCGATCTGGTGGACATCGATGCGGTAGCCGCGGAGCTGGGGTGCGAAGTCGCAGCGCCCCAGGATCTCGAGGGATCCGTCGCGGGTCCACCGCGCGACATCGCCCGTGCGATACATTCGTTCACCCCGGACACCGAACGGGCTCGCCACGAAATGTGTTGCGGTAGACCCGGTGCGACGGTGATAGCCGCGGGCGAGCTGGGCGCCACCGACATACAGTTCGCCCTCGACCCCAGCCGGAACGAGACGCAGGCGGCGGTCGAGGATGGCGACCGGACGGCCCGGCGCGGGACGCAGGGCAGCACCGGATGCGGAGCCGGCGCTCGAGAGCGCGACGGGCCCCGTGGTCTCGGTGGCACCGTACCCGGCGACGACCTCGAGCGAAGCCGGCGTGCTCGCGGACAGTTCGGGGGCGAGTTTCTCGCCGTAGAGGATGGCCAACCGCAGCGCCATCGGGTCGGGGTTCTCCTGCGGTGCGAGGTCGGGGGACAGGACACCGAACGCGGTCGGCGTCTGGGTCAGCACGGTCACCCGTTCGCGACGCAGCAGGGCGCGCAATCGCTCGGGTGATCGCGCGGTGATTTCGTCGACGATCACCAGCCTTCCCCCGTGCAGCAGCGCACCCCACAGCTCCCAGACGGAGAGGTCGAACGCGTGGGAATGGACCATGGCCCAGGCGTCCGAGCTGCCGAACCCGGACCGCGGCAGGGTATCCGCGAAGGCCGCGAGCAAGCCTCGATGCGTGAGTGCCACCGGCTTCGGACGGGCGGTCGAGCCGGCCGTGTGGAGCACGTAGGCGATTGCGTCTGGGAAGGCGTCCTGGCCCACCGGCAGCGCCGACGTACCGGCCAGCTCGGCGACTGTGGCAGGTGCGTCGAGCAGCACCGCCGCGTGGCCGCGGATCGGGAGCTGTGCCACCGACGCCCGGGTGGTCAGCACGGTTCCCGCCTCCTCGATCGCGCTCGCGATCCGATCGCCCGGCCACGTCACATCCACGGGCAGGGCGCAGCCGCCTGCCGCCGGCACCGCGATCAGCGCCACGACGTAGTCGACGGAACGCGGAAGAGCCACCGCCACCACCGTTTCCGGTCCCACCCCGCGGCTGGTCAACAGGCGGGCCAGTCGATTCACCCGGGTGGCCAGCTCCGCGTAGGTCAGGGTGCTGCCCGCGAACGACACGGCGGCCGCACCGGGGGTCAGCGCCGCCGTGCGGGCAAACCTCGTGGTCAGGGTCGGTCCAGCCTCGTCGGCGCCGCGGCGGTGCCAGCGGGCCAGGAGCGCCTGCCGCTCGGCGGCGTCGAGGATCTCGATGTCCCCGATCGCGACATCCGGATCGACGGTGACCGCCTCGAGGACCCGGATGAACCGCTCCGCCAACGCGCGCATGGTGTGCTCGTCGAACAGGTCGGTGGCGAACCTGAGGCCTGCCCGGATGCCCGCAGGCGCACCGTCGTCGTCGAACTGCTCCGACAGGAACACCTGCAGCTCGAACTTCGCGATCCCGGCGTCGTAGTCGACGGGCGTGATGTCGAGGCCGGGGAGCGCGAGGCCGTGCAGGTCGCGGGCCCGCCGATCGGGACCGCCTGGCAGGATGTTCTGGAACTCAAGAAGGACCTGGAACAGCGGTGTGTGCGCCGTCGACCGCCGCGGATCGATGACCTCGACGAGCCGCTCGAACGGGATGTCGGCGTGCCCAAAGGCCGCCAGGTCGGCGTCCCGGGTTGCCCGCAGCGCCTCGGCGAAACTCGTTGCGGCGTCGAGCCGGGTGCGCAGGACGAGGGTGTTGACGAACATGCCGACGAGCCGGTCGAGGGCGGGTTCACCCCGGCCGGCCACGGGCGTGCCGATGCTGATGTCGCCGGACCCGCTCAGCCGTGTGAGCAACACCGCGAGGGCGGCGTGGACCGTCATGAACAGCGTCGAGGTGTGCAGGCGGGAGAGGGCGCGCAGCGCCACGTGCAGCTCGGGGGTGATGCGGAACTCCACCACGGCGCCGCGCAGCGATTGGCGGTCCGGGCGGGGATGATCCGTCGGCAATGCCAGCAGTTCGGGGAGCCCCGAGAGGGTTTCGGTCCAGTAGTCGAGTTGGCGGGAGGCGACACTGTCCGGGTCGGACTCGCTGCCCAGCAGTTCCCGCTGCCACAGCGTGTAGTCGACGTACTGCACATCCAGTGGCGCCCAGCTCGGTGCGAGTCCGGCCGAGCGGGCCGCGTACGCGGCGCTCACATCGGCCGCGAGCGGCGCGGCCGAGGCGCCATCGGCGGCGATGTGGTGAACCACCAGCGCCAGCACGTGGTCGGTCTCGCCGAGACGGAACAGCGCGCCGCGCAAGGGGACGGCGGTGGAGACGTCGAACCGGGCGGAGCAGATCTGTGCGAGGTGAGCGTCGAGGTCCGGCTCTCCGTCCACCGACACCGGGTTCAGATCCGGCACCGCCTCGGCCGTCGACAGGACCACCTGGTGGGGCCCGTCGTTCGACCCGGGAAACATGGTGCGCAGCGATTCATGGCGCTCGACGACGTCGGTCACGGCGGCCGCCACGGCCGGGACGTCGAGGTGTCCTCGTAGCCGCACGACGAGGGGAATGTTGTAGGCGGGCGAGGTCGTGTCGTACTGGTTGATGAACCACATGCGTTGCTGTGCAGGGGAAAGCGGGATCAGCGCAGCCCGCGGTGACGGACGCAGGGCGGGACGAGCATCCCCTCGGGCCCCGCCCCGCTCGATCAGCGCGGCCAGCTCGGCCACCGTCGGCGACTCGAACAGTTCGTTCACCCCGATCCCGACGTCGAGTGCGGCGTTCAGGCGAGCCACCACCCGCGTGGCGGTGAGCGAGTTTCCGCCGAGGTCGAAGTAGTTGTCGTCGACACCGATGCTGTCGAATCCGAGCACCGTCGCGAGGACCGTCGCGATGGTCTGCTCGGTGTGAGTGCTCGGCCGTCGGCCGTCCGCCCGGGAGTCGAATTGCGGTGCGGGAAGCCTCCTTCGGTCGAGCTTTCCGCCGGGGGTCAGCGGAATCCGGCCGAGCGGCACGATCGTGGCGGGCAGCATGTGCCGGGGCAGGATGGCGCCGAGGTGACGGTTCAGGTCGGCGACGTCGACGCGGGTGCCCTCGGCGGGCAGAACATACGAGACCAATGCCTGCTCGCCGGACGGGCCGGGCCGTCCGACGGTGGCCGCGAACCGCACCGAGGGGTGACCGGTGAGCGCCGCATCGATCTCCCCGAGCTCGATCCGGAATCCCCTGATCTTGACCTGGAAGTCACTGCGCCCCAGGTACTCCAGCGTGGGTCCGGCAGCGTCTCCCGTCGATGCGCTCGCCCCGCTCCGCCAACGGACGAGGTCGCCGGTGCGGTAGAGCCGGGCGCCGGGCGACCCGTATGGATCGGCGACAAAGCGGGCGGCAGTCAGCGCAGGACGACGGTGGTAGCCGCGGCCGAGCGCCGGTCCGGCGAGATACAGCTCGCCCTTGATGCCGCGCGGGACCGGGTGCAAGCGCTCGTCGAGAACCAGTGCCGAGATGCCGCGGGTCGGCCCCCCGATGGTCACCGGGTCGCCCTGGGTCATGGGGGCACTGAGCGCGGACATGATGGTGACCTCGGTCGGCCCGTACGCGTTGACCACGCGACGACCAGGTGCCCACCGCGCCACCAGTTCCGGGGCGCAGGCCTCGCCCGCGATGGCCAGGCATCGGAGCGAGTCGAGGCCGCGAGGGTCCATCGTCGCCAGCGTCGTCGGGGTGAGGACCGCATGGGAGACGCCCTCCTGGGCGAGGAGCTGAGTCAGTTCGGCGCCGCCGAAGACGGTGGGCGGGACGATCACCACCCGCCCCCCGGCGCTGAGCGCCGCCAGGAGCTCGAACAGGGCGGCGTCGAAGCTCGGCGACGCGAAGTGAGCGACCCGCGCGGACGGCGTCACGGACAGTGCGTCGCGTTGCTGGGTGGCGAGATCGGCCAACCCTCGGTGGGTGAGCACCACGCCCTTCGGCAGGCCGGTGGATCCGGAGGTGTAGATCAGGTAGGCCGGGTGATCGAGAAGCAGCGGGCGTCGCCGGTCGGCGTCCGTCAGGTCTGCGGGGGAGTGCGAGCGGATCCGATCCTCGACGTCCGCGGCGCCCAGCTCGATCCAGGCCGCCGAATCCGGAAGCCCAGGGCGGTGCGGACCGGTGGTGACGCCGAGCGCCGCTCCGGAGTCGGCGAGCATGTGCGCGATCCGGTCCGCCGGGTAGGTCGGGTCGACCGGTACGAACGCGGCGCCGGTCTTCGCGACGGCCCACACCGCGAGTACGGACTCGATCGATCTCGGTAAGGCCAGGGCGACAAAGGTTTCGGGCTGGGCTCCGTGCTCGATGAGCAGGCGAGCGAGCTGATTCGATCTGCGGTCCAGTTCGCGGTAGGTCACCGTGCGCCCGCCCTCCGAGACGGCGACGGCGGCGGGGTCGAGGCCCGCGGCCGTGGCCAGGAGCTGCGGCCACGCTCGCGCAGTGATGCCGGGATCGCCGCGCGCCGGGACCAGACCGGCCAGGTCTGCGGGAGCCAGGAAGTCGAGGTCGCCGACCGGGGTGCCCGGGCGGGCGGTGGCGGAGTCGAGGATGCGGACCAGGCGGTCCGCGAACCGCCGCACGGTCGGCGGGTCGAACAGCGCGGCGGCATAGGTGGCGGTGACATCGATTCCCGCCGGTTCGCCCGCGGCGTCGCGCTGCTCGGCGCAGATCAGGTGCAGGTCGGGCTGGGCAGTCCCGTAGCGTCCGGCCGGTGCCGCCGTGGCGGCGCTGGCCGTCGTGCACTCCAGGCCCACCTGGAACGGGGGCGGGGCGGCAGGCGTCCGGTCGAGCGCGGCGGCGACACGTTCGAAGGGGACGTCCGCGTGCTCGAGGGCGGCCGCGGCGGTGGCGCGCGCCAGGGAGAGCAGGTCCGCGAACGGACGAGCCCCGTCGACCTCGGTGCGCAGGACCAGCGGTTGGGCGCCCGTGGTCGTCGCGAGGACGATGTCGCCGCTGCCGCTCAGCCGGGCGAGCAGCGCGGCGACGGCGGCGTGCACGACGGGGAACACCTCGCCGCCCAGTTCCCGGATTCGGCGGTGCAGGTCCTTCGATAGGTGGACCCCGACATGGTTTTCGGGTTCGGGCCCGCTCGCCGGGCGCGGGTGGTCGGTCGCGAGCACGGGGTGCTCGGGCAGGCCCGCGAGCGTCGTCGTCCAGTATTCGAGCTGCGCGTGCTCGCGTCGGCGGCGCGCGCCCTCGGCCGCGGTCGCCGGGTGAAGGGTGGCGACCTCGGCGTCGGGGCCTGCCGCCAGGAACTCCTCGAGGAGCGCGACGAACGCCCGATGGTGGGCGCGCAGTTCGTCCGCGCGGTACCGGTTCGGATTTCCGCGGAACTCGAGGACCGTCCGTTCCGGGGTGCCGCTGCGGTACACGTTGACGAGGAGGTCGTCGACGGGACCCGAGGTGACCACGTGGAACTCGCCGATGAGATCGCCCAGCACGATCCGTGGCCGGAACAGCATCACGTTGACCATCGGCGCGGACAGGTTGCGCGCCGATCCCCGCTCCAGGGTTTCCCTACGGATGTCCTCGAGCGTGAAGCGCTGGTGCCGCAGCGCGCCCATCACCTCCAGCTTTGCCCGTGCGACGCTCGCGCCGAGGGTGTCGTCGGGTCCGACGCTCAGCTGCAGCGGCGCGACGCTGACCAGCATGCCGCCGGAGTCCCGCAGCACGGCGGTCGTGCGCGCCGAGACGGGAAGGTCGACCAGCACGTCATCCCGGCCGGTCAGGCGGGACAGGTAGCAGGAGAAGGCCGCGATCACCACGGCGGCGGCGGGCGCGCCGAGGAGGTCCTCGGAACGCTCGAGCCGTCGGGCGACGTCATCGGAGAGCGTCGCGGTCTCGAGCGTGCTGACGGCGACCGCGGGCGCGACGATCGGGGACAGGCTCGAATCCGCGCCGTAGCTCTCGACGCGCTGCGCCCAGTAGGTGCGGTCCGACTCGAACCGGCTCGACGCCCGGTATCGCTGATCGATCTCGTAGAGGGTGCGCAGATCGGCTGCCGGGTTCGGCTCCGGCGCATGTCCTTTCGTCGCCGCGGTATACAGTGCGGCGATTCGGTTGACCAGTGTCATGCCCCCGTATCCGTCGAGAACCACGTGGTGGATTCGGCTGTACCACAGGTAATCTCGATCGCCGACCTGAAGGATCGACGACACGACCAGGCGGTCCGTGGTCGGGTCGAGCGGGGTGGAGTAGTCGCGGTCCATCCATGCGCGGGCGGCGGCGGTGGGGTCGGAGTCGGCGCGGAAGTCGACGAAGCCCGCCGAGTTGTCCATGGTGGCGTCGAGGGTCTGGAACGGTTCGCCGTCCTCCTCGAAGAACCGAAGGTACGGCGACTGGAACTCGCGCCCGGCGGTGATGGACGCAGCGTTGAGCAGGTCCAGGTCGAGGTCTCCGTGTATCTCCACGTACTGGGCGATGCAGATCGGCACCTCGGGCGCCAGTCGTTGGGCAAGCCACATGCCGCGCTGTGCCGACGAGAGCGGGAACGCCTCGGCGGGGACATCGCGAGCGCCGTTGTCGGTCGATCTTGCAGAATCCACGCGGGATCCCTTCCAAGAGCGACCCAGGGTCATCGGGGAGCCACTTCGACCGATCGGCGAGGTGGCTCGGCGCGGCTCGGGTCCGGAGAATCATCTTATTCGCGCGGTTCAGTTCGCGTCCGCGTGCTGTCTTCACTCTTTTCGTGCAGTTCAAGTGGTGCCTGTATATCGGGGACCGGGCGGAGACCGTTACCCCCGGTCCGTAGACTCTGGAGACCGTGAGCCTTACCCTCGGAATCGTCGGACTGCCCAACGTCGGCAAGTCCACCCTCTTCAACGCGCTGACCAACAACGATGTGCTGGCCGCGAACTACCCGTTCGCCACCATCGAGCCCAACGTCGGCCTGGTCGAGCTGCCCGATCCTCGGCTGTCCAAGCTCGCCGAGATCTTCGGTTCCGAGCGGCTGCTGCCCGCGACCGTGTCCTTCGTCGACATCGCCGGCATCGTCAAGGGCGCCTCCGAGGGCGCGGGCCTGGGCAACAAGTTCCTGGCCAACATCCGCGAGGCCGACGCCATCTGCCAGGTCGTGCGCGTGTTCGCCGACGATGACGTGGTGCACGTCGACGGTCGCGTCGACCCCGCGTCGGACATCGAGGTGATCGAGACCGAGCTCGTCATCGCCGACATGCAGACGCTGGAGAAGGCCCTGCCGCGCCTGGAGAAGGAAGCGAAGAAGAACAAGGAGCTCAAGCCGCTGCACGAGGAGGCGGTCAAGGCTCAGGCGTTCCTCGACGAGGGCAAGACCCTGTTCAGCGTCAAGGACAAGCTCGACTTCGGGCTGCTGCGTGAGCTGAGCCTGCTCACCACCAAGCCCTTCCTCTACGTCTTCAACGCCGACGAGGCCGTGCTCACCGACGAGGCGAAGGTCGCCGAGCTGCGCGCCTCGGTCGCCCCCGCGGATGCCGTGTTCCTCGACGCGAAGGTCGAGCAGGAGCTGCTCGAGCTGGACGAGGAGGACCGCCAGGAGATGCTCGACTCGATCGGTCAGCCCGAGCCCGGCCTGCACGCGCTCGCCCGGACCGGCTTCCACACCCTCGGGCTGCAGACCTACCTGACCGCGGGCCCGAAGGAATCGCGCGCCTGGACCATCCACAAGGGCGACACCGCACCGCAGGCCGCGGGCGTCATCCACACCGACTTCGAGCGCGGCTTCATCAAGGCCGAGATCGTGTCCTTCGAGGACCTCGTCGCCGCCGGTTCCATGGCCGCAGCCAAGGCTGCCGGCAAGGTGCGCATGGAGGGCAAGGACTACGTGATGGCCGATGGCGACGTGGTGGAGTTCCGCTTCAACGTCTGACCGCTTCCGATTCAACCTGTGGCGTCATCGAAATACTCGACGAGGCAGAACTCGTGGCCCTCGGGATCTGCCATCACCAAGACCACGCCATCTTCGTAGTCGTACCGAATGCCTGACCATCGGCCGCCGAGGTCTTCGACCTGTTGGCGCCCGGCGTCGATGTCGTGCGTCTGTACGTCGAAGTGGAGGCGAACCTTGGTCGACTTCGGCTCCTGCACGCGCTGAAAGGTGATTCGAGGCGACGTGCCCGAGCGCGATCCCAAGGTCGCCCAGTCGGGATCGTCGCCGTGTTCGTTCGACGGCGGGATGTCGAGGAGGGTTCCCCAGAACGTCGACATCCGGGTGGGGTCCGCACAATCGACGGTTACCCAGACCAACGATTCCTCATGATCTCCCTCCCCCATTGGTGGGGTTGGAGGCTAATCCAACCCAGGGTCAGCGTGCGTTGATTTCGAGACGACTCCGGCAATCTTCGCCAGTGTCCTGACGTCACCCACGACGAGGTCCTTCACCTCGTGGACCGTCGTCGCCTGTGGGGTCGCGGGCTCAGCGCGATCGACGCCCGTCTGCTGGCGGCCGTGACGGTCGTCGAAGGTGGTCAGATGCGGACGAGGGACAAGCGGCCTAAGGCGGCCTGTGCGGACCTCGAACTAGCCGTCGTTGACGAACGAAGCTGATCGGCAACATCGTTCACCCTCACGCGACCGCCGGCCTCGGCGCAGGCGGGGCGAGGCTGTGGTGGATGTGTCCGGTGGGCGTGGTGATCCGGACTCGATGCCGGCCGTCCGGGGAGTCGATCGCCTGGGCGACCCAGCCGGGTGCCTGTTTGGCGTAATTACATGCCTCGCACAGCCCTTGACCGTTCTCGAACGTGGTCGGTCCGCCGTCGGCGACGGGCTGGATGTGGTCGATGTGCCGCACCGGCGCATCGCACCAGGGGGTGCGGCAGACGGGGTCGCGGAGCCGGACCAGCTCGGCCAGGGAGGCGGGGAACAGGCGGGTGTTCCGATCCATGGCGATCACCGCGCCGGTGTCCGGCCGCGTGTACACCCGGCGAAGCTCGGCGACACCGGCCGTCGCTGCGGCGTGGACAAGGTCCCGTGCCACGTCCGCGGGGATCGGTCCGTAGCCGCGGACGTGGGCCGCCTCGTCGCCGTTACCGAACAGCGTGCGATCGGACACCGTCAGGTGCACTCGAATCGGTGTCGCGGGCGCGGCGGTGTCGTCGGTCGATGCGGTGACGACACGGGTGACGAGGGTGTCCGCCATGATCTGCCCGCGGGGCCGCTCGTCGCCGGTGGCGGTGGCCGAGGCGGCCGCAGCTACGAGGGCCGCGTGGCAGGCGACGCCCTCCGCCATGGGGAGCAGGGCCGTCACGTAGGCCATTGTGTCCGGGGCCGGCCGGATCGACACCCGCCGCTCGGAGTGCGCTTTGGCTTTCCGTCGAACCCAGACCTGCTTGTCGGCTTCGTATGCCATCTGCCTTGCGGCCGCGGCGGTGTCGTTGTCGCTCATCTTCTCGAGCCGTTCGGGATCGGAGGCGAGCTTCCGGTCGACCTGTGCTCGGTCTTCGACTGAGAGACAGGTTGTTTCGCGTGCGATCTGGGTGGCGCGCCACTCGGTGATCCATCCTCCGCGCAGCGCGGCGAGGGTATACGGAAGCTCGGAATCGAGGGTGGTCGCGAGACCCAGGTGGATGCCGCCGCGGTGCGGGGACTCGCGGCGGGCGAGCGCGATCTGCGAGGCGATGCCCCGATCCCGGCGTTCGCGTGCCACTCCCGCATCGGATGCCGTGCGGCGTTGTTGTGTCGCAAAATCGGACGTGACCTGGGCCTGAAGGCCGGCCGCGGCGCAGGTGAGGCGTTCGAGGGCTCGGAGCAGATCGATGCGCTCGGGTTGCGCGTCCGGCCCCTCCGCACCGGCGAGCAAGTGGATCCACCGCTCCACCGCGGCGGTTGTCACCGCCTCGCAAGCACCCCCCGGTTCGCTCATGTGTTCTATTGTATCGGGGGCCTCTGACATGTTCTCGGAACGAGCCGTCCGGCCCGCCGGTAACGATCCGCCCCCGTCTGCGGCCAAGTCTGGGCACGGTGCGCCCGCTGCCATGAATACTGCAGCGGTGAGGCTGACCAAACGAACCGGCTTTTCCGCCATGTCGATGGTGATGCTCGTCGTTGCGGGCCTACTTGTCGCGGCCCAGGGGAGCAGCGGCGCCGCACCTCCCGCCTGGCGATACACGATGGTGGCGTTCAGCAACGCCAGCGACCGCGACATGGATGTGTACGAGTCGGGGGACGGCACGCAATTCCAGCTCGTCCAACAGTCGGCGTTCAGGCCCCCGTCGGGACTGGTGCGTGACCCGAGCATCTTCCGGCACACGGACGGGTTCTATTACGTCACCTACACAACGGTCGACGGGGCGAATATTGGCTTCGCGCGCAGCAGCGACCGCACCAACTGGACGTTCCAGGGGTCCTGGCCGGTCCCGTTCTGCTGCGCCTTCCTGCCGGGCACGGGGGACGGTACGGGTTCTGCCAGCCCGCCGGGATTCTCGGGGTCGGCGGGGTTCAGCGACGGACCGTCACTGTCCCCGTTCACCACGAAAGCCTGGGCGCCCGAATGGTTCGTCGACGGAGACCGCGTCCACGTCATCCTGTCGATGTCGACCGGTGGCGGATTCGTGCCGTATCTGATGACGGCGCTGGAACCTTCGCTCAGGATCTGGAGCCCGCCCGTTCCGCTCGACGGGATCGGCGCGGACCACATCGACACCACCGTGGTCAAGGTGGGACCGACCTACCACGCGTTCACCAAGAACGAGACGAAGAAGGTCATCGAGCATGCGGTCGCTCCGTCGGTGACGGGACCTTATTCGTTTGTCCCGCCCGGAAATTGGGGTTCGCTGGTGGAGGGCCCGGCCGTGGTCCAGTTGCCGAACGGTGCCTGGCGGATGTACCTCGACGCCTACACCGAGGGGAAGTATCTCTATTCCGACAGCGCGGATGGGCTGCGCACCTGGTCGCCCGTGCAAGAGCTTCCAGGTCTTTCCGGGACGGTGCGCCATATCGGCGTGATCCGAGAGCCTGCATAAGGCCCGCTCAGCGCCCCGAAACGGGCGCCTCGCTCAACGTCCGGTGGGTGACGAACTGTCGCGGCGCCCCCGACAGCGGATCGGTGAATTCCAGTTCCCGCGCGAGTAGTTGAAGTGGGAGGGAATGATCGTCCGGCGCGTCGGGCAGCAGATCGGGGTATCGCCGGTCGCCCAGGATCCCGGCGCCGAGTGCCGCCAGATGCACCCGCAACTGGTGCATCCGTCCGGTGTGCGGACGCAGCACCGTGTGCAGCACGCCGCGTCCGGAGGAGCTCACACCCGTCCCTCGCACCTCGACCACAGTCTCGGCGTTGGGCTCCCGGGCGTCGTCGACGACGACCCGCAACTCGCCGCGCCGAGCCTCGATGTGGTTGCGGTAGACGAGGGGAACGGCGCGTCCGGCGAACGCCGGTGCGTCCTGGTCCCACCCGGGCGGTGGCGCCGACACCGCCTCGTAGACCTTCGCGACCCGCCTCTTCTCGAACAGCGACTGGTACGCGCCGCGCGTCGCGGGGCGGGCCGAGAACATCACCAGGCCCGCGGTCCCGCGGTCGAGCCGGTGGATCGGCGCCAGGTCTGGGTTGTCGAGGCGGACCCGCAGTCGGACGAGCGCGGACTCGCGCAGGTATCGCCCGCTCGGCGTGGTCGGGAGGAAGTGCGGCTTGTCGATCACGACGAGGTCGTCGTCGACGTGCAGGATCTCCTCGTGGAACGGCACCGGGTCCTCCACCGGCAGATCGCGGTAGTACCAGACGAAGGGGTGCGCGCCCAGCGCCGTGCCGCGACCGATCGGACGGCTGTCGGCGCCCACGATCTCGCCGGCGTCGAACCGTCGGTACAGGTCGCCGGAGTCCAGGTGGCCGAACCTCGCGACGACGTACTCGGCGATCGTTGTCCACGGCCCGGACGCCGGGACGCGTAGTCGCGTCGGGCCGACTCCGTTCCTGACGGGCAGCGGTGGGGGCATCGGCACGCGCGCCATCATCCCACCGGCTGCGGCTCCTGTGCGCCGCGGTCCGCCTAGGTGTAGGCCACCGACGAACGGGCGGCTATCGGAGGGAACGTCGAGAGGCGTACCCGGTAACCGCCCGTTCGTCGATCATTTCGGGGGACGAACGCGCTCCGGCACATCCGTCCGTCAGCTCAAGCCATCCAGCCTGTAATACAGTCCGACCATTCCGAACGCCACGACTCCGAACGCCACGACGGCGAGCGGCCCCATGATCGGATCTCCGGCCAACGCGCCCTCTTCAAGCCACCTCGCGATTTCGATCGAGCCCGAGTCCTCCCGGTAGCGGGCCGGTCCCGAGGGCGAATCCCGGTGTCGGGCAGCGCCACGACCTTCCTCGGGTGGATCGAGTCGTCATTCGGTGAACGGTGGAGAAACAATCGCAGGACGGGCCGTGGACGTCTAGTGTCATCAGGAATTTGTCCCTACCGCACCTGAGGTGGCTTGTGTCCTTCCCGCCCACCAATGTTTCCCGCCGCGCGTTCCTGGCCGGCCTGTCCGCACTGGGGGGCGCGAGCCTGCTGCCCGCCACCGCGAACGCCACCCCCGTCCTGCGTCAGGCCCCCGATGGCGGGGCGGGCCTGATCCGCAACCCCGAGTTCGGCAACGGCGTCATGGCCGGGGTGCCGCGCACCGACGGCGCGACCTTGTGGACCCGGGTCGGCGGGGCGGGGAGTACCGGCAGCCTCGGGACCGGCAGCCTCGGAAGCGGCAGTGCCGGAAGCGGTAGCGCCGGAAGCAGCGCCACGGGCGGCGAGTTGGCGTTGATCGTCTCGAAGCGGGAGGACCTGTCCGCCCCGGTGCTCGCCGAGCGGGTTCAGGTACGGGAAGATGCCGACGGCACAGTGCATTTCGATGTGAACGGCCTGGCCCCAGGGGAGACCTACTACTACCAGTTCCGCGGGAACGGGGGCGAGTCGTCGGTCGGGCGGTTCCGGACGCTGCGGCCGGCCGATTCCAACGAGCCGGTCCGCATCGGCTGGTTCACCTGTCAGGGCTTCGAGGAGGGCTACTACGCGGCGCACCGACACCTCGCCGCGGAGGATCTCGACTTCGTCGTCTGCCTCGGCGACTACGTGTACGAGTTCACCAAGCCGGGCGTGCGGGGCATCGAGACCAACGCCTTCCCGCAGACCATCGATGCCATGCGGGACAAGTACCGCAGGTACCGCACCGATGCCGACCTGCGGCTGATGCACAGCCAGCACGCCTTCATCCCGATCTGGGACGACCACGAGTTCCGCAACAACTACAGCCAGGACGGCTGGACGTTCCCGGTGGTCTCGCCCATCGACAGTGCGGTCGGGTTCCAGCAGAAGAAGCAGTGGGCGTGGCAGTCCTGGTTCGAGCACATGCCGGTGCCGCGTTTCGCGGGCGACCCGACGCGCACCTACCGCTCGCTGCGGGTGGGCCGGACGGTGGAGCTGTTCGCTCCGGACACCAGGCAGTACCGCGACGCGCAGGCCTGCGGCGACGCCGAATTCGCCGTCTGCGCCGAGGCCGACGTGGCGGGCCGGACCATGCTCGGCGGGGCGCAGAAGCGGTGGCTGCTCGACGGCATGACCAACTCGGACGCCCGCTGGAAGGTGGTGGCGAACGCCAACATGATGATGGGCATGGTGGTGGCGGACGACGGCGCCCGGGCCTACATGGACACCTGGGACGGCTACGGCGCCGAGCGTGCCGAGATCCTCTCCACCGCGGCCCAGTCCGTGGAGAACCTGGTCCTGGTCACCGGCGACGACCACGACGGGTGGGCCGGGGAGCTGTGGGACACCGGGTTCGCGCCGGGCACACCGAGCGGGGCCCAGACCAACGCGCCCGGCACGGCGCGGGCTGGTGTCGAGTTCGTCGTCCCGTCGGTCACGTCCGCCAACACCGGGGACGGAGGAG
Source organism: Rhodococcus sp. NPDC059179 (assembly GCF_042754885.1). Lineage (NCBI taxonomy): Bacteria > Bacillati > Actinomycetota > Actinomycetes > Mycobacteriales > Nocardiaceae > Rhodococcus > Rhodococcus sp. NPDC059179. The sequence continues at coordinate 19,046 of NZ_JBHZBV010000009.1, forward strand.
CCACCGGTAGCAGCGACGCGGGCGCGGCGCGGGCCGAGGAGGCGAGCAGGCGCGCCAAGAACCCGCACCTGCGGTATGCCGACATGGTCGATCACGGCTACGGGATCCTCGAGGTCGACTCGGCGGAGGCGCGCTTCCAGTTCCGGACGGTCGACAGGCTGAATCCGAATTCCGGCGCGGAGACGACGAAGGCGCTGCGCACCCCGGCCGGGCAGTCGGTGATCGACACCCTGTGACGTCGGCTTCTCCGCCTGGGCCGCCGATCGGTCCAGGCGGCGGTTACGGCACGTAGAACGTGGCGAAACCAGGGGTGACGATTCCGGCCACCGGATTGAGGATGACGACGACCTGCCCGATTCCGGTGTTCAGTGTCGCCGCGGCCGGGATCCCGTTCAGGCCATCCGACAGCTGACCGGCGCCGGTCGCGCCGGTCGACAGGTTCATCCACTGCACCTGGGAGGTGAGCGGGCAGCCCCAGCCGCCGGGATTCCCGCCGGTGATCGTCACGGCTCCGGGCCGGTCACCGACCACCGCCGCGCACCGAGAGGCGGGAGCGTCGAAGCTCCCGTTCGGGTTTCCGTATGGGGCCGGATTGATCTGAAACGGAAGGGTTACCGGCGCCGCCGCCGCAACCCCCGCGGTCGACAACCCCAGCGCAGCGACGATCGTTGCGCACGTACCTAGCCTGCGAGCGAGTTTCACAACAGATCCCCCTGCAATGTTGGACGGCCCGACCCGAACACTGCCCAGCGTAGCGCGGACCTCGGACGAGATCGGCCGTGAGCGCTCGCCGTGCTCAGGCTGCCCTGCTCGTGACGTGCCCAGCGGGCAGGGGCCCGAACGTCGCCTGCACCTGGATCCACTGCGCCAGCACCTGGCACCCGGTCAGCCCGCTCGCATCGAGCGGTTCGGTGGCGTACGCGACGTGTCGCCCGCCGCGTGGATTGGCCACCCGCACGCCGCGCCAGGTCAGGCGGGCGGGCAGGTAGCCGAGCACCTCGAGCAGCGCGGTGCGCAGGCGCCGTAGATCCGTCCGCCACTGCCGAAAGCTCAGACGTGTCTTCGTCGCGTTCTGGAAGCTGTTGTCGCGAAGCAGTTCCCAGAGCTGGCCCAGCCAGGTGTGCCGGTCCCGCAGCGACATCCACCGGGTGAGGTCCGCGATGTCGCGCACGTAGCTGTCGTCGCTGGCGTTGCAGATCATGTCCTCTGGGTGCCCGACCCACAGGACGGGTATCGAGTCGGGCGCAGCAGGCCCGGCCCCGGCGACTCCGCGCCCGCGGCAGCCAGGGACGGCGCCCTCCGGCTGTTCGGGATCGGAGATCAGGCCGACGGCGACAACTCCGTCGGCGGAGAGACGTCCGGCCGCGATGTGTCCGAGCATCTCGCGGATGACGGTGCAGCCCTGCGAGTAGCCGATCAGCATCACCGGGCCGTCGGCCTCCGCGACCGCCTCGACCAGTCGGCGCACGCCGACCTCGGTGCTCTGCCGGTAGCTCAGCCCGCCGACGGCGACCGGACCGTAGGACGCCGGATAGCCGACCCACCGGCCGACGAATCGCCCGTCGAGCGCGTCGGTGACCTCGCGCAGCAGCCCGGACACCTCGGTGCGGCGGTCGTCGGGGTGCGATTCCCCGGTACCTCCGACGGCGAGAACGGTTATCTGCGACATGACTCCACGATGCCCGCCCCGGGTAAGGATCCGGTCAGCGACGGCTGAGAAGATCCTGGCAATCGGGGTCCGGCGCGTCCTAGGGTCGACCCATGACCCGTCCCGACATCGGTATGGATTACACCGTCCTTGACTGCCCAGACCCACGCGCACTGGCCGGTTTCTACGGCGCGGTGCTCGGCTGGCGGGTCGCGCGGTCCGACGAGGACTGGGTCGTGCTGCAGGGGCCGGGTGCGGTCCGGTTGGCCTTCCAGCTCGCCCCCGACTTCGTCCCGGTCGACTGGCCTGCGCAGGGCGTTCGGGTACACCTCGACCTGCTCGTCGACGACCTGGACGTGGCCGAACGGTGGGTGGTCGGGCTGGGTGCGCAGCGCGTGGAGGGGCCGCGGGAGCACCCGTCGTTCACCGTGTTCCGGGACCCGGTCGGGCACTACTTCTGCCTGTGCCGTCGCGGCTGAGCGTCAGCGTTCACCCGGCCTTCGCCAGCAGCGCGTCGAGCGCCTCGAAGCTGTTGTTCAGGCCGCCTTCCATGCCGGACTGCAGCATGCCGTCGCGCTCGGCGGCGGTGACGAACTGGTTGTCGATGACGACCCTGGTGCGGCCGTCGCCCAGGTCGACGAACTCGACGGTCTCGATGCACACGTGCGCGGGCATGCCGTCCCACTCGAAGGAGTAGATCAGCCGGTCCTTCGGGGTGATCTCGCGGAACCGTCCCTCGAAGCCGTCGGTTCCGCCCTCGTGGTGCTCGACGAACCGCCAGTGGCCGCCGCGCTCGAATTCCCAGCGCTCGACGTCGAGCGGGTTGCCCCGGCCCCACCACTTGGCGAGTTGCTCGGGTTCGGTGTACGCCGCCCAGACCCGGTCGCGGGCGGCGTTGAAGACGCGTTCGATGTGAATGTCCCGGTCGCCTGGAGTGGACACGGTTGCGGCGGCGGGGGTGTCTTGCGTGGTCATCGTTACTCCTCCGTGTGGTTGAGGAACTGTCCGAGACGGTCCAGGCGGCCCTCGATCTCGAGCTGGTGGCCCCGGATCCAGGCGGCCTCACGGTCGAGCGGGTTCGTGCCGAGTCGGCAGTGGCGCACGCGGCCGCGCTTCTCGGTCACGACCATGCCCGCCTCCTCGAGGAGGCGGAGGTGCTTCGTGATGCCGGTGAGGGTCATCTCGAAGAGCTCCGCCAGCTCGCTGACCGTGGCGTCGGCTCGTCCGAGGTGTTCGAGGATCCCGCGTCGGGTGGGATCCGAGAGCGCCGTGAACGAGACGTCGAGGAGCGAATGCTGAACCATCTAGTTCAGTATTGCCCCGGCGGCTCCATGCTGTCAATGGAGGGGACGACGAGAGCCCGGGACGGTAGCGTCGCAGGAATGACTGAGCCAGTGAAGGGTCCGGCGTCCTACTTCCCGTCGATCGAGAAGAAGCACGGTCGGCCGATCGCGGAGTGGAAGACCATGATTCGATCGTCGGGGTTGAGCAAGCACATGGAGCTCGTCGGCTGGCTCAAGGCCGAGCACGGGATGGGGCACGGTCACGCCAACGCCCTCGTCAAGCACACCCTGGACGAGGATGCGGCCGGCTAGACCGGTCGCGGGCGCGAGGGGCGAGGAGGCGGCGCCGTGCTCCCGCTGGTCGCGTCCAATTTGGCCGCCGGGCTGATCCTGGCCGCGGCGTTCACGGCGTTCGTGTGCTCGGAGCTCTGGATCGGGCGTTCCCGGCCCAGCGACGCCGGGCAGGATCGGGACACCCGTAGTGGCCTCGCGGTCGGGCTGGGTCTGCTGATCGCCTACGTCGGCGGCCTCGCGGTGAGCCTGCTCGTGACGTCGACGGTGATCACCACGGGCGCCGTCTGGTATTTCGTTGCGGGCCTGGCGATCGCGGCCGCGGGACAGGGGCTCCGCCTGCGCGCGGTGCACGAGCTCGGGGCGGCGTTCACGTTCAAGGTCCAGGTGGCCGCGGGGCAGGCGGTGGTCGACACCGGCCTGTACCGGTGGATCCGGCACCCGTCGTACACCGGCGCGCTGATCTGCGCGCTGGGGTTCACCATCGCGTACACGAACTGGCTCGCACCGCTGGCGGTGCTCGGGTTGATCCTCGGCTACGTGGTGCGGATCCCGCACGAGGAGCGGACGCTCGCCGAGGGGCTCGGCGAGCCGTACCGGCAGTACATGCGCAGGACCAAGCGGCTGATCCCGTTCGTGTTCTGAGTTCTCCAATATGCAACCAATGGTTGCGTCACGGTGGATGGTCGGCTAGCGTGATGTGCAACCAAACATTGCACATGGAGGACGGATGACGAGCATGGAGTACGGCAGCATCGAACGAGAGATCTATGTCGACGCCTCGCCCGAGGTGGCGTTCGAGGTCGTCAGCAGCCCGGAGCACATCTCACAGTGGTGGACCGACGATGCCGCGGTCGACGCGACGCCAGGCGCGGTCGGTGAGTTGGTCTGGGGTGATCGGGCGGAGGTCGTCCCGATCACCGTGGTGAGCGCCGAGCCGCCTCGATTGTTCTCCTTCCGCTGGTGCTATCCCGAGGGCAAGGTCGACGACGCCGTGAACGCGTTGCTGATCACCTTCGAGCTCACCCCGTCGGGCACGGGCACCAGGATTCGGCTCATCGAGACGGGATTCCGCGAGATGGGTTGGGAAGCCGCGAAGTTGGAGGAGCAGTACCGGGAGCACAGCGTCGGTTGGGACACCTTCGTTCCCCGACTCGGGGAGTACCTCGCGCGGCTGGTGTCGACCCCGTGACCACCGCCGTCGACGACGACCTGTGGTCCGCGATCGGGGATCCGACCCGTCGGCGAATGCTCGACCTGCTCCTGGCGGATGGGAACGGCACGGCCACCAGCCTCAGTGAGCAGCTGCCCATGACACGGCAGGCCATCGCGAAACATCTCGGCGTGCTCGACCGTGTCGGCTTGGTGCACGCCACGCCTGCCGGGCGAGAGCGGAGGTACCGGGTGGACGAGGCGCAACTTGCTCGCGCGGTCGCACAGCTGTCCTCGGTGGGGGCGGCGTGGGACGCCAGGCTGCGGCGTATCAAGAAGATCGCCGAGGCCGTTCAGCGAACGAAAGACCAGCGCGGCCTGCAGCCGTGAATTCACGAAGGTCATACGAGAACCAACACTGGAAGGAAGTACCGAAAATGGTAGACATCCTGCACAGGGTGGGAATCAAGTCGTCGGTGACCGAGGTGTACGCGGCCTTGACGACCGCCGAGGGGCTGGCCGGCTGGTGGACGACCAACACTCAGGGCGACGGTAACGATCTGGGTGGCGTGCTCCGATTCCGTTTCGGGGCGGGTGGATTCGACATGAAGGTCCTGGAGCTTGACCCGGGCAGGCGCGTGCTGTGGGAGGTGGTCGACGGACCCGAGGAATGGATCGGCACCCAGGTGGACTGGGAGCTCGATCAGGTCGATGACTACACCATCGTTCTCTTCAATCATCGAGGTTGGAAGGAGCCGGTGGAGTTCATGCACCACTGCAGCACCAAGTGGGCGCTCTTCCTGATGAGCCTGAAGTCGCTTGTCGAAACCGGGAAGGGCGCTCCGGATCCCGACGACGTCAAGATCGACAACTGGAACTGACAGTCCACCGATCCGTCTGCCCTCGGCAGACAAATCGATTCGCCGCCGCGCCAAGCGGATACAACGGAATGCATGATCGCGACACCGAATCTGACCTATCGAGACCAACTCACCGACCGGCTCTTCCGGCAGCGCACCGTGCTGCTGACCGGTGAGGTGAACGACGAGATGGCGGAGCGGGTCTGCGCAGAGATGGTGCTGCTCGCCACGGCCGACGCCGAGCGCGACGTCGTCGTCTACATCAACTCACCCGGCGGCTCAGTGCTGGCCGGGCTCGCCATCTACGACACGATGAAGCTGATCCCCAACGACGTGGTGACCGTCGCGCTCGGGTTCGCCGCCAGCATGGGGCAGGTCCTGCTCGCCTCGGGCACCCACGGCAAGCGGATCAGCCTGGCCCACAGCCGGATCATGATGCATCAGCCGTCGGCCGGCATCGGCGGCACCGCGATGGACATCGCCATCCAGGCCGACAACTGGGAATACATGAAGCGGCAGTCGGAGGAGATCCTGGCCGCCGAGACCGGACGCACCGTCGAGGAGATCGCCGCCGACAGCGACCGGGACCGCTGGTTCACCCCGGAGCAGGCACGCGAATACGGGATCGTCGACCGGGTGGTCGGATCGTTCGACCAGATCGCGCCGTTCGCGACCGCACGACGGATGGGGCTGTAGTCATGGCGCAGTACACGATTCCCAACGTCATCGAACGGACCCCGGCTGGCGAGCGTTCCTTCGACGTGTTCAGCCGCCTGCTGGGCGAACGAATCATCTTCCTGGGCACCGAGATCGACGACGGCGTCGCGAATGTGGTGATGGCGCAGCTGCTGCACCTCGAGGCGGAGGCGCCGGAGCGGGAGATCGGCCTGTACATCAACTCGCCGGGCGGCTCGACCACCGCGATGCTCGCCATCTACGACACCATGCAGTTCCTGCGCCCCACGGTAGCCACCTACTGCATGGGTCAGGCGGCGTCGGCCGCGGCGGTGTTGCTCGCCGCGGGCGCGCCCGGACGCAGGCATGTGCTCAAGCACTCGCGGGTGCTGCTGCACCAACCGTCGGCGAGGGGCGAGGGCACCATCTCCGACCTGGCCCTGCAGGCCGCCGAGGTGCTGAGGGTCCGCTCGCAGACCGAGGAGATTCTCAGCGCACACACCGGCCAGGATGCGAGCCGACTCCGTAACGACACCGCCCGGGACCGGATCTTCACCGCGTCGGAGGCGCTCGACTACGGCCTCGCGGACCAGGTGATCGTCTCCCGCGACGCGGCGTAGGGCCGGTCCGGCGATCAGGCGGCCAGCAATTGCACCTGCGGCGGACCGGTCTCCACGCGTTGACCGGTGCGCAGCGGGGCCGACAGCCGTCGCACACCCCTGGCAAGCAGGTTCTCGAGCGGCAGGCCGAGCGCGTCGCACACCGAGGTCAGCATCTCCGACGATGGCTCTTTGCGTCCACGCTCCATCTCGGAGAGGTACTGCTTGGACATGCCCACCTCGCGGGCGACGTCGTCGAGGGTGCGGTCCTGATCGCGACGCTCGTTGCGCAGGATCTCGCCGTACACCTGTCGCAGCAGGGGAGCGGGCCGGTCGCGTTCCGTGCGCCGTCCGTCGCGTCGCCGGGTGGCGATGTCGACGACGACCGGCCGATCCGCAGCTGCCATGACCGCAAGCCTGCCACCGGGCGGTGGCGCTCGGCGCCCCTGTTCACTCAGGGCGGACAGGGCATCGGTGATACCTTCCGTCGGTGCCGCGGATGAGTCCCCCTGATGCGCAGACGTATTGGATCTCCACCAAGATCCACAGCGACCAATTCCTGCTCTACTGCTTCGAGGACCCGGCCGACTCGATACCCGAGATGTGCGCGGCGCTCATCGCACGGGCCGCGCTCGTCCCGGACCTGCGGCTGATGGTCCGCGAGGTCCCGCTGCACGCCGACTACCCGTACTGGGTGCCGATGGACGTCGGTGCCGATCACGTCGTGGCCCACGCGCCGCTCGCGAGCTGGCCGGACTGCCTGCGGGCGGTGGGGGAACTGCTGACCGAGCGCCTGGACGCGCGCGAATCTCCCTGGCGGCTCCACCTTTTCGAGGTCACGCACGGTGCCCCGCGGTGCGGCGACGGTCCCGCGGTTGTCGCGGTGCTGCAGGTCGCGCACGCCCTGGCGGACGGCCGCGGCGCCTCCGCGTTGGCCCGCGCCCTGTTCGGCGGGCAGGCGCCGCAGGCGCGGCGGACCTCGCGCCCCGCGCCGTGGCGACCGGCGTGGGCATTGGCCCTGGCGGGCGCCCGGCTCCCGGTGCAGCTGGCCTCCCTCGTGGCAGCCGCCTGGCCGGCGCACCGGACCCATCGCGCGCTCGAGCGAGCCACCGCCGAGGGGGTGCTGGCGCCGCAGCCGCCGAGCCGCGTCAAGGGTCCGACCAACGCCCAACCCGACGACCGCCGGACGGTGCGGATGGTGGTTCGCGATTCGGCGGACCTGCGCGGGCCCGGCGTCACGGTCACGGTGGGCGCGATGACCGCGATCTCGCTGGCGTTGACCCGGTACCTGCGGGCGCAGGGGAGCGAGGTGCCCGACGACCTGGTCGCGGAGGTGACGGTCGCCAAGTCGGGGCACGCGCGGGCACGCAACCACTTCCGCAACGTCGCCGTCGACCTGCATCCGGGGGTCGCGGACCTGCGTGAGCGCGCCGCGAAAATCGCCGCGTCGATGGCGTCCCGGCGGGCCAACGGCGAGCACCCCGCCGCGGCCGCCGCGGACCGCGCACTGCGCTCGGTGCCGGGGCCGCTGGTCCGGTGGGGGGTCGAGCAGTTCGATTTCGGCGCGATCCCCGAGACGGTCACCGGAAACACCGTGGTCTCGAGCGTCGACCGCGGGCCAGGCGACCTGTCCCTCGGCGGCGGACCGGTGCGCTTCACGTCCGGATTTCCGGCGCTGTCGCAGTTCATGGGCCTCACGCACGGTGTACACGGCATCGGGGACACCGTGACGATCAGCATCACCACCAGCCCGGCCGTGCTGGCCGACGTCGATGCCTACGAGGCGATGCTGCACGACGCGGTCGACCAGGTCAGGGCGGAATTTCGGTCAATCGGGTGGCGGGCCGCGCCGTCCGCGGATACCCTGCATTCGGTGTCGGAAGATCCGGCGGTGTCGGTAGATCCGGCAGAACATTGACGACTCGACGAGTCATCGAAGGAGTCCCTAGATGTCGACGCTCATTTATGACGCACTGCTTCCCTACGTCGGTCCGGCCGAGGCCGCGAACCTGGCCGCAGCGCTGGCCGTCGGGCCGTAGGTCCACCACAGATCTTTCGTGAGGCCCGGTGGAGCATCCGCTCCACCGGGCCTCACGCGTGTCCGGGGTCGGCGTAATATTCCGACGACGAATCTGGTGTCGGGGTCCGATGTCGAGGGCCCCGGCTGTCGAAGGGAATCGGATTGAACGCGCACATCGAGCAGCTCGAATTCCAGGCGGAGACCCGCCAGCTGCTGGACCTGATGGTCCACTCGGTCTATTCGAACAAGGACTCCTTTCTCCGCGAGCTGGTCTCCAACGCCTCGGACGCGCTGGACAAGCTGCGCCTCGAGGCGTTCCGCGACAAGGACCTCGACGTGGACACCTCGGATCTGCACATCGAGATCGAGGCGGACAAGGACGCGCGCACCCTCACCGTCCGCGACAACGGCATCGGTATGTCCCGAGCGGAGGTCGTCGACCTGATCGGCACGCTGGCCCGCTCCGGCACCGCGGACCTGCGTCGCAAGCTGCGTGAGGCCAAGGATGCCGCGGCGTCCGAAGAACTGATCGGGCAGTTCGGCATCGGCTTCTACTCGACCTTCATGGTGGCGGACAAGGTCACGCTGCTCACCCGCCGTGCGGGCGAAAGCCAGGCCACGCGTTGGGAATCGAGCGGCGAGGGGACGTACACGATCGAGACGGTCGACGACGCGCCGCAGGGTAGCTCCGTGACCCTGCACCTCAAGCCCGAGGACACCGAGGATCACCTGCACGACTACACGTCCGAGCGCAAGATCAAGGAACTCGTCAAGCGCTACTCCGACTTCATCGCGTGGCCGATCCGGATGGATGTCGCGCGCAGCGTGCCGGGGGAGGACGGCGCCGAGGCGACGGTCACCACCTCATCCGAGACGATCAACTCGATGAAGGCGCTCTGGGCGCGTTCGAAGGACGAGGTCTCCGAGGAGGAGTACCAGGAGTTCTACCGGCACATCGCGCACGCCTGGGACGAGCCGCTCGAGACCATCCCGATGAAGGCCGAGGGCACCTTCGAGTACCAGGCGCTGCTGTTCATCCCCTCGCACGCGCCGTTCGATCTCTTCCAGCGCGACGCCAAGACCGGCGTGCAGCTCTACGTCAAGCGCGTGTTCATCATGGACGACTGCGATCAGTTGATCCCGGAGTACCTGCGCTTCGTCAAGGGCGTGGTGGACGCGCAGGACCTCTCGCTGAACGTCTCTCGCGAGATCCTGCAGCAGGACCGGCAGATCCGGGCCATCCGGCGCAGGCTCACCAAGAAGGTCTTGTCCACGATCAAGGACATCAAGGCCGAACGTCCCGACGACTACCGCACGCTGTGGACCCAGTTCGGCCGGGTGCTCAAGGAAGGCCTGCTGTCCGACACCGACAATCGCGATGCGCTGCTGGGCATCTCGTCCTTCGCGTCCACGCACAGCGAGGACGATCCGACCACCCTGGACGAGTACCTGGCGCGGATGAAGGACGGGCAGGAGCAGATCTACTACGCGACGGGCGAGACGCGGCAGCTGCTCGAGAGCTCGCCGCACATGGAGGCATTCCGCGCCCGCGGCCTCGAGGTGCTGTTGCTGACCGATCCCGTGGACGAGATGTGGGTCGGCGCGGTGCCGGAGTACGAGGGCAAGGCCTTCCAGTCGATCGCCAAGGGCGAGGTCGACCTCGACACCGAGGACGACAAGAAGGCCGCCGAGTCCGAGCGCGAGGAGCAGGAGAAGGACTTCGCCGGCCTGCTCACCTGGATGACCGAGACGCTCAGCGAGCAGGTCAAGCAGGTGCGGCTGTCCACCCGGTTGACCACCTCGCCCGCGTGCATCGTCGGCGACGCGTTCAGTATGTCGCCGACCCTGGAGAAGATGTACCGCGCCTCCGGGCAGGTACTTCCCACCACCAAGCGGATCCTCGAGCTGAACCCGGAACACCCGCTCGTGACGGCGCTGCGGACGGCCCAGGCCGAGCGCGACGACGATCCGGCGCTGGAGGAGACCGCCGAATTGCTGTACGGCATGGCGCTGCTCGCCGAGGGCGGCGAGCTCGACGACCCGGCGCGGTTCACCGGCATGCTCGCCAACCGCCTGGCTCGAACCGTCTAGGCGGGCAGCGCGCCGCGCCGATCTCGAGCGATCGAGAATCGGTGCGGCGCCTGGCGGCTACAGTGCGGATATGTCTGTCGTATACAACGTCTTCGTCGCCCTCCACCTGCTCGGCATGGCCGCGATCGTCGGCGGCTACTTCGCAGTGCTGGCCGCGCCGCGGATTTCCGAGGTCATGGTGTGGGGCGCCCGGCTCCAGTTCGTGACGGGCCTGATCATCGTCGGGCTCGGTGAGGGCGCGCTCGACAAGGAATACAACACCACCAAGATCGCGATCAAGCTGGTGCTGTCGCTCGCGGTGGTCGCGCTGGCCGAGATCGGTCGCGGCAAGCAGAAGAGGGATCAGGGCAACCCGAACCTCGCCCACGCGGTCGGCGGGCTCGCGATCGTGGCGGTCCTCGTCGCCTCGCTGTGGACCTGACCCGCGGGACGTAGCGGATCCGCACGCGCCGGGTGAGTAGGACTCGGTGAACCCCGAAACCAGGACCCGCACAGAGCGACTCGACGACCTCCCACTCACCCGTCGGCACGGCAAGCTGCTGCTCGGCTCCGGCGTCGGCTGGGCGCTCGACGCGATGGACGTCGGCCTCATCTCGTTCGTGATGGCCGCGCTGGCCGTGCACTGGGACCTGAGCAAGACGCAGCTGTCCTGGATCGGCTCGATCGGTTTCGTCGGGATGGCGATCGGGGCGAGCGTCGGCGGGCTGCTCGCGGACCGGATCGGTCGCAGGCAGGTGTTCGCGGCGACGCTGCTCGTCTACGGCCTCGCGACAGGGGCCACCGCACTGGCCGGGTCGCTGGCGGTGCTGATGCTGCTCCGCTTCGTCGTGGGGCTGGGGCTGGGCGCCGAGCTGCCGGTGGCGTCGACCCTGGTCAGCGAGTACGCGCCGCGAAAGCAGCGGGGCCGCATGGTGGTTGCGCTCGAGGCCTTTTGGGCGGTGGGCTGGATCCTGGCCGCCCTGATCGGCTACTTCGTGGTGCCACTCGGCGACGACGGCTGGCGCTGGGCGCTCGCGGTCGGCATCGTCCCGACCGCCTATGCGGTGGTGGTCCGGTTGGGCCTACCCGAATCGGTCCGCTTCCTCGAGAGCCGCGGCAGGCACGCCGAGGCGGAAGCGGCCGTGCGGTCCTTCGAGGAATCGGCTCGGATCGGCGGGGCCCCGGCGCCGGAGACCGAGACCGCGGCCGACTCGGAGGCATCGAATCAGCGGGCCGACGCCGCAGAGTCCATCTGGTCGCCGCGGCTGCGGCGGCGGACGGGCGCGCTGTGGGCGATCTGGTTCTGCATCAACCTGTCCTACTACGGCGCCTTCATCTGGCTGCCCAGCCTGCTGCTCGAGCAGGGCTTCGATCTGGTCAAGTCCTTCCAGTACACGCTGATCATCACCCTCGCCCAGCTGCCCGGTTATGCGGTGGCGGCCTGGCTGATCGAGGCGTGGGGCCGCCGCGGCACCCTCGCGACCTTCCTGGTCGGGTCCGCTGTCTCCGCAGGCCTATTCGGGCTGGCGGACTCGCCGACGCAGATCGTCGCGGCGGGAATGGCGTTGTCGTTCTTCAATCTCGGCGCGTGGGGCGCCCTGTACGCGATCGGCCCGGAGCTCTACCCGACGACGGTGCGGGGCTCGGGCACCGGCGCGGCAGCGGCGTTCGGGCGGATAGCGTCGATCATCGCGCCGCTGATCGTGCCCTGGCTGCTGACCGGTGGCGGCAACGGACTGGTCTTCGGCGTGTTCGCGGTGTCCTTCGGGCTCGCGGCGATCGCGACCCTCGCGCTACCCGAACTCAAGGGGCAGGCGCTGGCCGAGCGCTGACGAACCGGGTCTCCTCTCAGACCATCTCCGGCACGTGCAGGTGGGCGATCGCGAGTTCGAACTCGCAGACCTCGAGGATCTCGCCGCCCATCTCGTGGACGGCCTTGGTCCGGAGGGCCTCGGCCTTCTCGCGATTGGCCGTCATCGCCTCGTGGCTGTCGAAGGTCACCGAGGACACGGCACGGCCAGCGGCGTGGTCGACGAGCAGGCTCGCGCTGCAGAACCCCTCGAACTCCTCCATCGAGGGCAGGGAGGCAATCTTGTAGACATCGACGGCGTGGTCCATCCGGCCGGGCTCGAGCTTGAGCCACACGGCCCGCACGCAGGCGCCGGGGCGTGAGCGATGGTCGCGGTGCAGGACCGCGATGTCCCACCGTTCGACATGCGTGGTGCCCCGGAACACTTCGGTCGCCTTTTCGCGAAGCTGCAGGACCGGTCCCTCGCTCGCGCGGAGGGAATCCTCGTCCATCCAGGAACTGGTCGCGATGCAGCGCCCGGTGTCGCGGTCGACCAGCAGGGACAGACCGGCGCATCCCTCGAGGTCCGCGAGGGCGGGCATCACGGTGTCGCGAATGTGCTTGATTCCGGCGTCGATGAACGATGGGTGGGCCTGGATAGTGGTAGAGCGTGCGTACACGATCCACCTCCTTCTCTCGAGGCAGCACCCCGGCGGCGCCACCGGTCACCCCCCTCCTGCCTCACCTTCCTCCGGCCGGCCGCACATGGCAATGGGGGATCAGCAGCACCCGAAGCCACCACTTCCCCAATGTCACATTGGTTCGGCTGAGGTGAACCAATGTGACATTTGGGAGGTCGGAAGGGAGGGTGGTCAGCTCACAGGCCGGGGCGCTTGCCGATCGTCACGGTGACCTCGCCGGTGTGCGCGAAGAAGTCGTTGCCCTTGTCGTCGACGACGATGAAGGCGGGGAAGTCCTCGACGTCGATCTTCCAGACCGCCTCCATGCCGAGCTCCTCGTACTCGACGACCTCGACCTTCTTGATGCAGTCGAGTGCCAGCCGCGCGGCCGGTCCGCCGATGGAACCGAGGTAGAAGCCGCCGTGCGTGTCGCAGGCGTCGGTGACCTGCTTGGAGCGGTTGCCCTTGGCCAGCATCACCATCGAGCCGCCCGCGGCCTGGAACTGCTCCACATAGGAGTCCATCCGGCCCGCGGTGGTGGGGCCGAAGGAACCGGACGCCAGGCCCTCCGGGGTCTTCGCCGGTCCGGCGTAGTAGACGGGGTGATCCTTGAGGTACTGCGGCATCTCCTCGCCGGCGTCGAGGCGTTCCTTGATCTTCGCGTGCGCGATGTCGCGGGCCACGACCAGCGGACCGGTCAGCGACAGCCGGGTCTTGACCGGGTGCTTGGACAGCTCGGCGAGGATCTCCGGCATCGGCTTGGTGAGGTCGATCTTCACCGCGGCGCCCTTGCCGGTGCCCGAGACGCCGTGGGTGTCGGCGTCGAGGTGCTCGTCGGTGACCTCGGGGAGGAATCGGCCGGGGTTGAAGTCGAGCTGCTCGAGGAACACGCCCTCGGGAGTGATCTTCGCCTTGGCCTGACGGTCAGCCGAGCAGGACACGGCCAGCGCGACCGGCAGCGAGGCGCCGTGGCGCGGCAGGCGGATGACCCGGACGTCGTGGCAGAAGTACTTGCCGCCGAACTGGGCGCCGATGCCGATCTTGCGGGTCAGCTCCAGCACCGCCTCCTCGAGCTCCAGGTCGCGGAAGCCGCGGCCGGTGATCGCGCCCTCGTTCGGCAGCTCGTCGAGGTAGTGGGCGGAGGCGTACTTGGCCGTCTTCAGCGCGAACTCGGCCGAGGTGCCGCCGACCACGATCGCCAGGTGGTACGGCGGGCAGGCCGCGGTGCCGAGGGCGCGGATCTTGCCCTCGAGGAACTGCATCATCGAGTCCGGGTTCAGGATCGCCTTCGTCTCCTGGAACAGGTAGGACTTGTTGGCGCTGCCGCCGCCCTTGGCCATGAACAGGAACTTGTAGGCGTTCTCGTGGCCCTTGGCCGTGTCCGCGTACAGCTCGACCTGCGCGGGCAGGTTGCTGCCGGTGTTCTTCTCGTCCCACATGGTGACCGGGGCCATCTGCGAGTAGCGCAGGTTCAGCCGGGTGAAGGCGTCGTAGACGCCGCGCGAGATGGCCTGCTCGTCGTCACCGGGGGTGAGCACCTGCTGGCCGCGCTTGCCCATGACGATGGCGGTGCCGGTGTCCTGGCACATCGGCAGCACGCCTGCCGCGGCGATGTTCGCGTTCTTCAGCAGGTCGAGCGCCACGAACTTGTCGTTGTTCGACGCCTCGGGATCGTCGAGGATGCTCGCGAGCTGCGTCAGGTGGTCGGTGCGCAGGTAGTGCGAGATGTCGTGCAGTGCGGTCTCGGTGAGCAGCCGCAGCGCCTCCGGCTCGACTTGCAGGAAGGTGCGACCGTCCGGTCCCTCGACGGTGGACACCCCCTCGGTGGTCAGCAGCCGGTACTCGGTGTTGTCGTCACCGATCGGCAGCAGGTCCTCATAGAGGAAGTCGGCCATCATCTCTCCTGTACACGGGGGCGTCCGAAATGCACGTTCAGGCTAGCCGCGCGGCTTCCGGGACCCGATCGGGGGGCGCGCGAGGCAGAGTTCGCCGTCGCGAGAGTCCGTACAATTGACGAAATGCACACCCACCCCAGGCTGCACGCCTACGTCGACGTGGTCGTCGTGGTGCTGGTCCTGGTGGGTACGAACCTGATCGCGCACTTCACGAACGCCTGGGCGAGCGTCGCCACCGTGCCGATCGCCGCGGTGGTGCTGGTCGCGATGACCCGCCGTCGCGGCCTTGGCTGGTCGGAACTGGGGTTGTCGCGGCGGCACTGGCGCACGGGATCGATCTACGCGCTGGCCGCGGTCGGGTTGGTCGTCGCGGTGGTCGCGATCGGTGCCCTGCTCCCGATCACCCGGCCGTTCTTCATGGCGGATCGCTACGCCACCATCTCGGGTGCGCTCATCGCGTCGATGATCGTCATCCCGCTGCAGACGGTCATCCCGGAGGAACTCGCGTTCCGGGGCGTGCTGCACGGCACGCTCGATCGTGCCTGGGGTGCGCGCGGGGTGTTCGCCGCGGGATCGCTGCTGTTCGGGCTGTGGCACATCGCGTCGTCGCTCGGGTTGACCAGCGGGAACCGCGGGCTGACCGGGATCCTCGGCGGCGGGTTGCTGGGTCAGGTGCTCGGGATCGCGGGCGCGGTGCTCGCCACCGCAGCCGCGGGCTTCGTGTTCACCTGGCTACGTAGCCGCAGCGGCAGCCTGATCGCGCCGATCGCGCTGCACTGGTCGCTCAACGGGGCCGGCGCGCTCGCCGCCGCCGTGGTGTGGCAGATGTCGGTGGCCTGACCCGGGCCGAACAGGCCCCGACGCGTGCGTCGCGGAACTACGCTGACGCAGTATGACGGCCGGCGATCGCCGGCTTCTCGCGGCGACAGGGCTGCGTTCGGCCGGCACCGCCGCGGGTGGCTGGGTGAAGCACACGAGCTACCTGAAGAAGTGGCTGGTGCTCGGCGCCGCCATCGGGATCATCGCCGGACTCGGCGCCGTCGTCTTCTACCTCGCGCTCACCGAGGCCACCCACCTGCTTCTCGGGGTGCTCGCCGGCTACACGCCGCCCGCCGCCGCTGGGGAGGGCGGCGGCGCGGGCAGCGGCGGCTCGACCCGCCCGTGGGCGATCCCGATCGTGGTGTGCCTGGGCGGGCTGGCGTCGGGCGTCATCGTGTTCACCTTTGCCCCGGAGGCGGAGGGACACGGCACCGATGCGGCCATCGAGGCCATCCACCGGAACCCGCGGATGATCCGGATGCGGGCGGTGCTGGTGAAGCTCGTCGCGTCCGCGATCATGATCGGCTCGGGCGGTTCCGGCGGCCGCGAGGGGCCGACCGCGCAGATCTCCGCCGGCTTCGGCTCGCTGCTCGCGCGCACCCTCGATCTGTCGCCGAAGGACGGCCGGATCGCCGTCGCGGTGGGCATCGGGTCCGGAATCGGTGCGATCTTCGGGGCGCCGCTCGGCGGTGCCCTGCTGGCCGGGTCGATCGCCTATCGGGACGACTTCGAGTTCGATGCGGTGATCCCGGGGTTGATCACCTCGATCGTCAGCTACACGGTCTTCGGTTCCCTGCTGGGCTTCGCGCCGCTGTTCGGTTACGCCGCGGCCGACTACCGGTTCGACGAGCCCCTCCAACTGGCGTGGTTCGCGGTCATCGGCGTCCTCGGCGGACTCATCGGGCTGTTCTACAGCAGGACGTTCTACGGCACCGTGGCGGTGGCCAGCCGGGTGCCCTGCAGCCGGATTCTCAAGCCGGCGATCGGCGGACTCCTGGTCGGGCTGATGGCCCTGGCGTTGCCGGAGGTGCTCGGCAGCGGGTACGGCTGGGTGCAGCAGGCACTGGACCGGACAGGACTGATGGCGATCCCGCTCTGGGTGGTGCTGGTGCTTCCGTTCGCCAAGATCCTCGCCACCTCGCTGTCGATCGGGACGGGCGGATCCGGCGGTATCTTCGGTCCGGGCATGGTGATCGGCGCGTTCACCGGCGCGGCGGTGTGGCGGCTGCTCGAGCCGATCGCGCCCGCGGTGCCGGACTCGCCTGCGCCGTTCGTCATCGTCGGGATGATGGCCTGCTTCGGCAGCATCGCCCGCGCGCCGATCGCGGTGATGCTGATGGTCGCCGAGATGACAGGAAGCCTCACCATTCTCGCGCCTGCCATGGTCGCGGTGGGGCTCGCGTACCTGATCGTGCGACGTTCCGGCGAGACGATCTACCGGGCCCAGCTGGGCACCCGCGAGGACGCGCGCGCGGCGCGGCTGCTGCTCGGGCTGCCGCTGCTGGGCCGGGTCCGGGTCGCCGACGCGATGTCGGCCCCGCTTGTCGTCCTCGTCGGCAGCACCGACGTCGCCGCCGGACTGGAGCGGCTGCGCGGCGCGGGTGTGCCAGGCGCGCCCGTCGTCGACGATGTCGGGCGCTTCCTCGGCGCGGTGGCGCTGGCGGAACTCGCAGCGGCACAACCGGATACGACGGTGTCGCGGTGCGCCGATGCGGGCGCGCCGACGGTCGATGTCACCGCGAACCTCGACGAGGCCCTCGACGCGATGCCGGACGAGTTCCGGTGGCTGACGGTGCTCGACGAGCGCAGGCGGGTGTGCGGCATCGTGGCCGTGCCCGACGTCGTCCACGGCTACCGGGCCGAGATCCTGGCCGAGGAGCGTCGCGTCGAGCGGGTCGGGTCGCACGTCGAGATGCTCGAGGTACGCGCGGACGAGGCGTCGCCGGTGCTGGGAAAACCGCTGGGGGACAGGGCTCTACCCGCGGGCTCGCTGGTGGTCTCGGTGCGGCGCGGCGACGCGGTCCTGCCGGGCACCGCATCGACCCGACTGCGCGCGGGTGATGCGGTCACGATCCTCGTTCCACCCGAACAGCGCGATGCGGTCCGTCGACTGGTCGAGGGCGAACACGGGGGAGGCGACCGGTGAGCGCAGCGACCGCCGTCACGGTGTTCCACCGGACGCCCGACGGCGGCGCCTTCGCCGGATGGGCCGACGGCGTCGGAGCCGCAGCCGGGGGCGTCGACGGCTTCGTCGACGCCAGGGTCGCGGCGTACCGGGCGCCCGAGCTGGACTGGGCGGTGTCGGTGACATTCGATTCCGAGGAGCATCTGCACCGGTGGCTGGACTCGGCGGAGCGGGACCGGCTGATCGCGGCGGGCGAGAGGTTGGGATTCCGCAGGGCGAGTTCGGATCTGATCCTGCTCGAGGGCGATCTGCCGCCCGGCGTCGCGGTCTTCGAGCACACGGTCGCGCCGGGGCGGGAGCGGGCCTTCGAGGAGGCGCAGGTGCGGCTGTCCGCGTTGATCTCCACCTTCTCCGGGTTCGAGGGCACCACGGTGCTGCGGCCGCGGGAGCCGGGCCGCTGGATGTCCGTGCTCCGGTTTCGCACCGACCGGCAGCTCTCCGAGTGGATGCGGTCGGACCAGCGCACCGAGGCGCTACCGGAACTCCGCTCGCAGCTGTTGGAGGACTTCTCGGTGGTCGCGCGCAGCACCCCGTTCGGGTCGATCCTGCGGCTGCAGGACGGCAAGGCGCGGATCACGCCGCGGTGGCGGACCGCGATGCTGGTCCTGCTGGTGCTCTACCCGACCGTGATGACGCTCTCGCGATTCCTCGGCCCGGTGCTCAGCGCGCACGGTGTGCCGCCCTGGCTGTCGATGTGGCTCAGCCAGATCGTCAGCGTCGCGTTGTTGACCTGGCTGTTCATGCCCGCCGCCACCCGGTGGTTCCGGCGCTGGCTCGATCCCGTCGACGGCGCAGGGGTGCGCGTGGGCCTGATCGGGGCGGGGGCGGTGGTCGTGGTGTACGCCGCGACGCTGTCCGTGTTCGCGTCGGTGCACTGGCTGCAGTTCTGGGACTACATGGACTGAGCGCTTCGCGAAGTGCCGGAAGAACATGCGCGCGGTGGCATGATCACCGTCGAACACTTCTCCGGACATCGAAGGGACCAACCGTGATCTCGTCCTCGCTGAACACCGTCTTCGACGAACACCTGGCGACCGCGAAGGCCTCGCCGCGGGGCATCAGTGTGGCCACCGTTCACGGCGGCAAGGGAAAGACGTTGCGCCAGCTGCTGATCGTCATGACGGCCGGACATGGACTCGCCGATCACGAGAGCCCGGGGGAGGCCACGTTGCAGGTGCTCCGGGGTCGGGTCAGGGTGGAGGCGCAGGGGCAGGTCTGGGAGGGGGCGGCGGGCGATCTCCTCGACATCCCCGACGCGAGGCACAACCTCACCGCGACAGAGGAGTCCGCGGCGTTGCTGACCGTGGCGGTCGCGCAGTCCTGACGGCGCCTGCCACTGACACGTCGAGGCGGGCCCGAATCGGGCCCGCCTCGTTTCGTCGTCAGGTCGCGCCGGTCAGCGCAACACCTCGCGATGCTCGTTCGCGTACGGGATGTGCTCCGCGCTGCGGCCCGACGCGAGCTTGCCGACCCATTCCGGATCCGCGAGCAGCGCTCGGCCGACCGCGACCATGTCGAACTCGCCGTTCTCGTACTGGGCCAGCAGCCGGTCGATGCCGACCGTGGCGGCGCCACCCTCCGCGGTGAAGGCGGTGGTGAACACCCTGTCGAGCCCCACCGAGCCGACCGTGATCGTCGGCAGCCCGGACAGCTTCTTCGTCCATCCGGCCAATCCGAGCGTCGCGTCGGCGCCCTCGAGTTCGCCGAAGGCGGGTTCCCAGTGCCTGCGGGTGGATGCGTGCAGCACGTCCACCCCTGCGGCGACCAGCGGGTCGAGGACCTGCTCGAGCTCGGCGGGTGACTGCGCGATCTGCGCGTCGTAGTGGTTCGACTTCCACTGGGAGAAGCGATAGACGATCGCGAAGTCCTCGCCGACGGCGGCGCGGATGGCCGCCACCACCTCGGCGGGGAACCGGGTCCGCGACCGGAGCGAGCCCCCGTAGCCGTCCGCGCGCCGATTGGTCCCGGCCCAGAGGAACTCGTCGAGCAGGTAGCCGTGCGCGCCGTGCAGCTCGATGCCGTCGAAGCCGACGTCCTTGGCGTTGACCGCGGCCGCGACCCACGCCTCGCGCAGATCGTCGAGGTCGCCCGTCGTCAACGCCCGCCCGACCGGGGTGCCGTCGAGGGCGAGGCCGGACGGGCTGACGGTGGCGGTCTTCGGGTTCAGTCGGGAACCCTCACCGCGCTCGGCCCCGAGGTGCCAGAGCTGCGGGATGATCGCGCCGCCCTCGGCGTGCACGGCGTCGACCACGGATCGCCAGCCCGCCAGGCTCTCGCTCCCGTACAGGCGGGGCACCCGGGTGTGCGGGCCTGCTGCCGGGTCCGGGATGTATGCGCCCTCGGTGATGATCAGGCCGACCCCGCCCGCCGCGCGCCGCCGGTAGTACTCCGCCACGTCCTCGCCCGGGATCCCGTCCGGCGAGAAGGCCCTCGTCATCGGCGCCATGGCGAAGCGATTCTTCAGACTCAGGGACTTGACCGCGAACGGCTCGAACAGGCCGTCGACGGGCAGGGGGACGTGGGTTTCGGTCATGGTCCTGAGTAACTATGTGCAGGCGCAACTTATTCCGTGTCGGACTCGCGGTTCTCGCGCTCGATCCGCTGCTGCTTGGCGATCCGGCGCTGCTCCTCGGCCCGCTCGCGGCACTGCCGCAGGAAGGCCTCGTCGTCGTCGGGATTCTGCGGGATCTGCCGGCCGGGGCGGTCGTACTCGCTGTACGTGGAGGGGTGCGGCCGCTGGCCATGCGGGCGGACCGGGCCCTGCGGCCTGCCGAGGATCAGCCACAGCAGCGAGCCGAGCGTCGGGATCAGTAGCACGATCAGGATCCAGCCGATCCGGGGGAGGTGGCGCACCTCGTGATCCTCCCGGGTGAGCACGTCGACGATGCAGAAGATCCACAACGCAAGCATCACGACACCGAATGCCACATACGGCATGAGAAATTTCCTCCCCTGTCCTGCGCGGAGCACCTGTTGCGTCGCGCCACCGGCACCGCACTCTGCGGTGGTGCCGGGTCGACCCCCGCGGGGGAGGATACGTGTTCGAGGTCTCGATCGTGAGCTTTGCTCAGTTTTGCCTTCGCTCAACCCTCGTCGAAGGCGATCCACTTACCGAACGGGGGTGGACCCTCGCCGTGGACCTTGATCTGCTGCGCGGTGGTGTCGGGGTGTTTGACGTGCATCCATTCGTAGCCGTGCAGGATGTGTTCCTCGGCCGCGGACTTGTCCACCACCACCATGTCGCCGTTGGAGCGCTGCTCGAAGGCGAATCCACTCTCGGGTGCGATGACCCACCACGTCTGATTGCCCATGACCTCGAGTCCCATCCGGGAGAAGTTGTGCGGACAGGTCAGACGTTACCGCCGATCGCTGTCGGATGGGCGTCCCGATTCGGCTTCGAAGGGCCGATACGCTGCGGCGACGCCGTTACCGGTGTGGCTGGAGATATTAATGTGACTGGCGACACCAGAGTGATTGTGGTGGAATGCTCGAAACCCCAGCTATCAGTGATGTGAGGGCGTCGTGCAGGTTTCCCGTCGAGAACTCTTCAAGTACGTGGCCGCCGGATCCGCCGCCCTGGGTGTCACGGCGCTCGGATCCAACTCCCTGCTCGCGCAGGCCTCCCCGAACCTCGGCACGCTGATCGACTACGCGGGCGGAGTGCCGTCCGCCGAGGCCATCCTCGCGGCCGGGCACGTCGGGGCCATCCGCTACGTCTCGGACCGTCGGCCCGGCGCGGAGTGGATGGAGGGCAAGCCGATGCTGGAAGCAGAGGCAACCGCGCTCGCCGAGGCCGGGCTCGAGGTCGTTTCCTGCTACCAGTTCGGCAAGGCGGACACCGCGGACTGGCGCGGCGGATTCGAGGCGGGCGTCGAGCACGCCGAGCGCGGACTCGAGCTGCACCTGGCCGCCGGTGGTCCGGAGAACCGGCCGATCTACGCCTCCATCGACGACAACCCGAGCGCGGACGACTTCACCGAGATGATCGCCCCGTACATCCTCGGCTGGGAATCGGTTGTCGGGCACGAGAACACCGGTGTCTACGCGAACTCGCCGACCCTCGACCTGCTGGTGGCCGAGGGCCTGGGCTCGTTCTACTGGCAGCACAACTGGGGTACGCCGAGGGGGTACGTGCACCCCGAGGCGCACCTGCACCAGTACGAGATCGACAAGCGTGCCGTGGACGGGGTCGGCATCGACCTCAATGCCATCCTCAAGGCCGACTACGGCCAGTGGTCGCTGGCCTGACCGATCGTCGCGAACGGCCCGGCGATCAGCAGGCCGGCTTGGCGATGTTGTAGATCTGCTGCGCCTGCTCCTGCGTGGCCTTGACGCCATTGTTCTCGGCGCGGGCCTCGAGGTCGGCGACGATCTCCGACTCGTCCTGGCCGGCGTCGATGTCCTCGCAGGTCTGCACGAGGATGTCGGCGATGGCGTCGTCGTCGCGGCCCTTCGCGAGATCGGGATTCGCGACCTTGAACGCGGCGGTGAAGGTCGCCACCTTCGCGCTGTCGAGGGCGCCCTTGACCTGTGAGGCGGCGGTGCTGGCCGCGGCGTTCACCGAGGACTGCGCGCCCTCCGCGGCGGCGGCGACCGAGGACATCGCGGCGGACGCCTTGTCCTTTGCGGTATCGGTCTTTTCGGTGACCTCCTCCGAACTGCATCCGGCGAGGGCGAGGGCGATGGTGGCGGCTGCGAGCACTGCTGCTTTTCTCATGCGGTCGAGCGTAA
Organism: Rhodococcus sp. NPDC059179; assembly: GCF_042754885.1. NCBI lineage: Bacteria > Bacillati > Actinomycetota > Actinomycetes > Mycobacteriales > Nocardiaceae > Rhodococcus > Rhodococcus sp. NPDC059179. The sequence goes on from NZ_JBHZBV010000009.1 coordinate 41,743, forward strand.
CGCTCGAGCACCGGCAACGGTGACAGACTTTCCGTCATGGGTGCCGCGGGATATGTCGCATTGCTGACGCACAAACCGGTGCGCAGGCTGATCCTGGTCGGGATGGTCGCGCGGCTGCCGCACTCCGCGGCCGGGCTGATCCTCACCCTGCACGTCGTGCAGACCCTAGGGAGGGGATACGCGGCGGCGGGCCTCGCGGCGGCGGCGCTGACCATCGGCATCGCGGTCGGCTCGCCCTGGCGCGGCAGGCTGATCGATCGGATCGGGCTGCGAAAGACCCTGCTGCCCTCGGTGATTGCCGAGGGCGTGCTCTGGCCTATCGCCGCCTTCGTGCCCTATGAGGCCCTGATCGTCGTGGCCTTCGTCGGCGGCGCCTTCGCACTGCCGATCTTCACCGTGGTCCGGCAGAGCATCAGCGTGCTCGTCGGCGACGCGGATCGTCGGACCGCGTACGCGCTCGACTCGATAGGCACCGAGCTGGTGTTCATCGTCGGCCCGGCGACCGGCATCTTTCTCGGCACCCACTTCAGCACCCGGCTCACCCTGATCGCGATCGGCGCGTCCGTCGTCGTGGCCGGGGTGTTCCTGATGTGGTTCAACCCGCCGACCCGCACCGAGCCGGCCGCCATCCCGGCGGGAGCCGAGACGGTGGCGGTAGCCCCGGCGGTGGACGACGCGACGGCGGCCGCGCTCAGTGCGGCTGCCCGTCCCGGCTGGCTCACCGCGGCCACCGTCGGGGTGTTCGCGGCCTCGGCAGGCGCAACGCTGATCCTGGCGGGGACCGACGTCGGCATCCTGGCCGCGCTGCGCGCGAACGGGGAGGTGCAGGCCCTCGGGATCGTGTTCTTCTTCTGGTGTGCGTCATCGATCGTGGGCGGCCTGGTCTACGGCGCGATGCACCGCCCGGTGAGCCCGGCGCTACTGCTGTTCCTCCTGGGCCTGTTCACGCTCCCGATGGCCTTCGCGACCTCGACGTTCACGCTGGCGGCGCTCGCGATCCCGGCCGGGCTGTTCTGCGCGCCGGTGATGGCGGCGACGGGCGAGGCGATCGCCGACCTGGTCCCGGAGGACAGGCGCGGTGAGGCGATGGGCTGGCAGGGGACCTCGTTCACCCTCGGCGGCGCGGTCGGTTCGCCCCTCGCGGGTGCGATGGTCGACCGCGCCGGACCGTGGGCGGGATTCGCCGCTGTGGCCGCGGTCGGCATGGTGATCGGCCTGGCCGGGTACGCCGCCAGGCTGTGGGTGCGTACCCGACAGACCGGGCGACACGACCGCGGGTGAGTAGGGCGGCGGTCGGCCCCGTGCCAGGTAGCGTCAGCGGAACAGAACCAGACGGAGGACAGACGTGGAGATACTCATCAACATCCTGTACGCACTCGCGGCGAACATCTACGACGGCGTGTCCGGGTCGAGCGGATCCGCCGCCCCTCAGGAACCGCAGAACCCCTAAGCGCCCACCGCGGAGAGCCACTTGCGGGCCTCGTCCGGAAGTCCTCCGGTGGCCTCCGCGCTGCGGCACCATTTCTTGGCCATCTTCAGGAACTTCATCGGGTTGTAGACGTCCTCCTCGCAGGACCACAGCCCGTCGCCCGCGTAGTGCAGGATCGTCAGGTTCGAGGCCTCGTGGAGCGTGCCGTCGCCGGGATCGCGCATCGGGTTGCGGATCTCGCAGATCACCCAGCCACGTTCCTCGTCGATCGTGTGCCACGCCGCCGGGAACTCCGTCATGTGGTTGCCGGGGAAGCTCGTCATCGTCTTGATGACCCACTCCCGGATTTCCTCCCGGCCGTTGAAGTTCCCGTAGGCGTGCTCGATGTAGGTGGCGTCCTCGGTGAACATGTCCGCGAACAGGTTCCAGTCGCCCGTGGCGGTGGCCTTCTCCACAGTGCGCTGGTAGCCCTCGAAGGCCGACTCCAGTTCGGCTCTCGTCCATGTCCGGTTTCCGGTCTGGTCCACCTCGGTCACGTGTCCTCCGTCGAATTGTGTTGTGCGGCTGTCAGGTCTGGGTGTGCGACGTCGTCGACACCGCCAGTTCGGGTTCTTCCGCCAGCACATGCAGTGGGCGGTCGCTCGGGCTCGCGGTATCGGCTCGCCAGGACAGCACCGACCATTTCGACAGTCCGGACAGCGCCGAACCCAGGCTGCCGAACGAGCCGGAGGACAATGCGGAACCGGCCGAGCCGATGGAGCCTATCGAGAGGATCGAGCCGACGCTGCCGATCGAGAGAATCGAGTAGGCCGAACCGATCGAGAGGATGGAGCCCTCGGACCGGATGGACAGGATCGAGCGCCGGGCGTGTGCGGACTTCCACGAATGCGGTACGGAGGCCATCGCTGAGGTTTACCACAGGTCCGGGGAAAGCAGAAGGACCCCTTCGCTGTGCGAAAGGGCCCCTCTGGCAATGCCTTGTGGTTACGGAACGACAACCATTCCGACGGTCGGCAGGAAGTTGCACGTGATCGGTGCGGCACCCTCGACCTGGGTGGTCAGGGATCCGGAGATCACCGCGAGAACGCGGCCGCGGCCGGTGTCGGCGATGGCGGACAGGGTGGCAGGTCCATCCGGGTTGATCTTCGACTCGGCGGTCAGGTTCTGGGTCGCCGTCTTCTGGTTGTCGATGTTGACCCAGCTGACGGTGAGCGGGGTGGGCTGCACGGCGGCGGGCTTCTTGGTGCCCAGCGCGGTGAAGACGAACCCGGCCTGGCCGGCCTTCGGTCCCGGCGGGGGCAGGTGCGCGGGGCCGGGAACGGCCAGCGCGGTGCCCACCGAGTCGGCGGTGGCGGAGATGCAGCCCTTGCCGAGGGTCGGGTAGAGGAACTGTGCGATCACGGGGCCGCTCTGGGGCGGGAGCTCCGGTCCGCCGCCGCCGCTGCCGTCGAGGAAGGTGATGACCCGAGCGAGGGTCGCCTTGGTCGACTCGGGCAGGTTCGAGGACTCGAGCAGCGTGCGCGCCTGGGCGAGCAGATCCGCCTGCGGTCCGCCTGCGATGTCGGACGGGCCGGCCGCGGCACCGATGATCGCGGGCGCCAGCGAGGCCAGCGCGTCGATGTTGAGGCCCTCGGGAAGCACGGGCGCGGGCTGCGCCACGGCGTTGGTCGGAGCAGCCAAGGCAGCGGCCGCGGCTATCGCTAGCGCGGTGATCGTTCTGCGCGGTCCTCGCGTACGAAGCACAGTCGTCCCATCCTTATTTCTTCAAGCGTCGGTTGGCCTGCAGGCCCCCAGCGGGTAACGAGGGGCCACTCTATGCAGGCCATCAGGCGGTTGTACAGCGTTAGCCGAGACAAGCCTGTTATTTCTTTGTCACCCGAGGGTGACGCCGAGGGGCAGTCTATGCGCACGCTGGCCGAGTGATGCTTGCCTGGTGACCATATCGTGTGACTAGAGTGAAAATTGAGATTGTTGATGCAACTGTTATCGACATTTTTCGGGGAGGTTCAGCGGCCACCGCCGCTGCCGTTAGGCTCGCTGTCGAACGCTTCGGGTTCCACCCGTCGGCCCACACCACACGGGAGAACGCGAGACGTGTCCGAGATGCCACCCGCAGCCCAGATTCGGGGTGCTCGCACCGGGTCAAGGGCCGCGTCGATCCTGCGCTTCGCCCCGCTGCTGCTGGCGGTCTCCGTCGCGGTGCGGATGGCGTGGGGGTTCCTGAGCCCGAACGGGATGAACCTGGTCGACCTGCACGTCTACGTGGACGGTTCGGCCGCGCTGCTCAGCGGCAACCTCTACGACTTCACCTACTCGGACCTGACTCCGGACTTCCCGCTCCCGTTCACCTATCCGCCGTTCGCCGCGCTGGTGTTCTTCCCGCTGCACTACCTGCCCTTCGCGGTGGTGGGGGTGTGCTGGCAGCTGCTCACCGTCGCGGCACTGTTCCTCTTGATCCGGATGAGCCTGGAACTGCTGCACGGCGCGGCGGCGGTCAGGGAGCCCCGGTGGACCGCGATCGCCCTGGCCTGGACCGCGATGGGGATCTGGACCGAGCCGGTCCGGACCACGCTCGACTACGGGCAGGTCAACGTCTTCCTCGCGCTCGGCGCCATGGTCGCCATCCGCAGTACCAGGTGGTGGATCGCGGGCGGTCTGGTCGGCTTCATCGCCGGCATCAAACTCACCCCCGCGATCACCGGCCTCTATTTCGTGGCCCGGAGGCGATGGCGGGCCGCCGTCTTCTCGGCGGTGGCGTTCGGGCTGACGGTGGCGGTCAGTTATCTCGTCATCGGTCCCTCGGCGCGGGAGTACTTCGAGCACCTGCTCGGCGACGCCTCCCGCATCGGCCCGGTCGGATCGGTGTGGAACCAGTCGGTGCGCGGCGCGCTGAGTCGGGTCCTCGGACATGACGTGCAGAGCGGGTGGTTGTGGCTGACCGCGGTGGCCGTCGCGGCGGTGCTCGCCTTCTTCGCGTGGCGCGCACTGGGGGACGACGACCGCCTCGGCACCCTCGTGGTTGTGCAACTCTTCGGGCTGCTGATCTCGCCGATCTCGTGGTCGCATCACTGGGTGTGGCTGATCCCGATGCTGATCTGGCTCGTGCACGGACCGCTGGCGGGGTGGCTTGGGTCGAAGATCCTGGCCGGCTGCTGGCTGGCGTCGACCCTCATCGGGGTGCCGTGGGTGCTGAGTTTCTTCCAGGACTCGATCTGGCTGATCTCACGGCCAGGGGTGTTGGCCTGGCTGGGGGCCGTGAACGTCGTGGGGGCCGTCGCCTTCTACGGCTGGGTGATCTACGCCGGACGGCTCAGCCCTCGGCGGCTAGACGATCGATCTCCAGCGCCAGCCCCACGTCCAGCCCCGTGATCCCACCCATGGAGTGGGTGGAGCAGGTGAAGGTGAGCGTGCGCCAGCGGATGTCGATGTCCGGGTGATGATCGCGGCTCTCGGCGGCCGCCGCGACCCGATCCACCAGGGCGATCGCCGCGGGGAAGGTCGAGCATTTCACCGTTCGGGTGATCGAGTCTCCGGTTCGCTGCCAGTGCGGCAGCGAACCCAGCGCGTCGTCGACCTCGGCATCCGACAGCAACTCGGCCATGACAATGATGGTGCCATGCAGGGAGGCCCGGTGGACAGGAATGTGGCGCAGGAGGTCGCGGCGGCGGCGATCATCGCAGGCGGTCGGCTGTTGCTCGCGCAGCGGGTAGGACCGCCGGAACTGGCGGGCATGTGGGAGCTGCCAGGCGGCAAGATCGAGCCGGGCGAGACCCCGGCGCAGGGCCTGCGCCGCGAGCTCCGTGAGGAGCTGGGGGTGGACACCGCCGTCGGCCCCCGGATCGGCGTGGACGTGCCGCTGCCGAACGGGATGGTGCTGCGCGCCTACCGGGTGACGCTGCGGGACGGGACCCCTGCCGCACTGGAACATTCCGCGGTGCGCTGGGTAACCGCGCCCGAGTTGACGGTCGCCGAGCTGGTGCCGAACGACAGGGCCTGGCTGGTCGAACTGACGAAGCTGCTTCACGCACAGAACCTCTCACCGTCGCCGATGACTGAATGAACACCGAGTGAATCGAATGGGGCCGCCGGGAAACCGGCGGCCCCATTTCATTTCGGAGACTTTCGAAATGATCACGATTGACCTGGACGAGTGTTACGTTTCGGCTGCGGTCTCACACGGCCCAGCGCGCGAAACCGCGAAAGTGTCTCGATGCAGTGATTTTTGAGCATTCCGGCCCGCCGACGAAAGGTGTGTGAACGGTGCGAACAAGAACACTCTCCACGATGATGCGAAGAACGGCGGTGGTCGCCGCGGCGGTCGCCGTCGCGATCGCGGCCCCGGGAATGGCGAACGCCCAGACTCCGTCCAACCCGACCGGTGACCCGAGCCTGGACTGGTTGTACGGCCAGAACGGCGACTTCGCCAGTGGCGGCGGAAGTCTCGCCGGACTGGGCAGCGGCGGCGGCGGGTTCAAGGACGCCTTCTACACCCCGCCGGCGAACCTCGCATCGCTGCCGAACGGCGCGATCATCCGGGAGCGCGATGTGCGGCCGATCCCGCTGGTCGGCGGCAAGGCGAGGCAGTTGGCGTACAAGACCACCAATTCGAAGGACAAGCCGATTCTCGCCGTGACGTCGGTGTTCACGCCTGAATGCGGCGGGGCGGGGTCGTCGGGTTCGATCGGCACGCTTCTCGGGTCTGCGGGCGGCTCGCTGGGCGGCGGCGGCGAATGCGGTGTCGGTGCAGGCAAACTGATCTCGTACCAGCACGCGACCAACAGTCTCGGCATGAAGTGCCAGCCGTCGGTGCTCTTCAATGACATGAACCCGATCACCACCCTCACGGTGGCGGTGCCGTTCCTGCAGGAGGCGCTCAAGCGCGGCTACACCGTCTCCGCGCCGGACCACAACGGTCCGCTCGCCTCGTTCATCGCCGGTAACACCGAGGGGCATTCGGTGCTCGACGGTATTCGCGCGACCGAGACCCATCGCGGTCTCGGGGCCGACACCGAGGTGGCCCTCGTCGGTCAGTCCGGTGGCGCGCACGCCACGGCGTGGGGCGCCCAGCTGGCTCCGACCTACGCGCCGGAGCTCAACGTGATCAGCGCCGCGATGGCAGGCCCGCCCCTGGACATTCTGGCCACCGGTCGACAGAACAACGGGAAGAACACCTCGTTCTTCTACTTCGCCGCGGTGGTCGCGCTCTTCCGTGAGTACCCGGAGGAGGCGGACCCGAACGGGTTCTTCACCGAGGATGGCAAGAAGGTCGTCCAGCAGTTCGGCGACGCGTGCATGCTCGGTGACGGTCTCGGTACGGGCGACAGCGGATTCGGCACGCGGACCCTGCAGAGTCTGACCAACTGGCCGGAGTCGGACGACCCGATTCCGCACTGGCCCAAGGCTGTCGCGGTCGGCGAGCTGAACCAGGCCGCGCGCCCCGGTCAGATCCCGGACGTGCCGCTGCTGATCGTGCACGGTACCGAGGACGGCATCGTTCCCGTGGAGTCGACGACCGCGATGGTCGGCAAGTACTGCGCTGCGGGCGTGACGGTCGACTACCGGACCGTCCCGGGCGGTCACGTCGACGTCAGTATGAACCACTGGAACGACCTGATGGATTACACCGACGACCGGTTTGCGCACAAGCCGGCGCCGAACAACTGTGCGTGACAACTGAATTCTGACTGGGGCCGTCGGGAAACCGGCGGCCCCAGTCGTTTCCGGTGCCCGCTGGTACCGTTCATTGGCGACTCGAGGGAAGGCATCGGCCATGCGGCGATCGACGAGAGCAATTCTGGGTGCGGTGGCGGCATCGGCCGCCGCACTGACCCTCGGGGTGGCCCCCGCGGCGGCCGCCGAGCCGCTGCCCGGCCCGACGCCGTTGGCGGACACCTGGTTCCAGGGACCTGCCGACCTGTCGGGATACGCGAACGGCGACGTGATCCGCAGCCGCCCGGTCGAGGTCCGTTTCCCTGCGAACACCGCGTGGCCGGTGGTCAAGACCACGCAGCTGCTCTACCGCACCAGCGACTCCTTCGGCACCCCGGTGACCACGACGACCACGGTGATGATCCCGGACCGTCCGTGGACCGGACCCGGCGCGCGCCCGCTGCTCTCGCTGCAGCAGGCCATGGACGCACTTGGCCTGGAGTGCAATCCGTCGGTGACCCTGCCCGCGGGTAAGTCTCAGGACCTGGCCACGGTCTCCCCGATGCTGGCGCTCGGCTACGCGGTGGTGAGCAGCGACTACCAGGGTCCGGAGATGGCCTGGATCGCCGGTCGGCAGACCGCGCACGGCGTGCTCGACGGCATCCGCGCCGCGCAACGCTTCGAGCCGCTCGGTCTGTCCCAGTCCCCGGTTGTCATGTACGGCTACTCCGGCGGTGGGCACGCGACCGCGTGGGCGGCGGAGCAGAAGTCCTCGTACGCACCGGAACTGAACATCATCGGCGCCGCCGAGGGTGGGGTTCCCGGCGACTTCGCGTTGCTCAGCGAGAAGCAGCCCGCGTCGGGCTTCACCGCCTGGGGCGCGCTGCTCGGTCTCGCCCGCGAGTATCCGGACCGGGTCCGGCCGCAGGACTACCTCACGCCCGAGGGCGTCGAGTTCGCCAAGACCCTCTCCGACGGCTGCCTGGCCGACCTGCTGAGCAAGACCAAGGGCGTCAGCCTCGCCCAGTACTCCAAGGTCGGCGACATCCTCGACCTCCCGAGCGTCAAGGCAGTGATCGCGGAGAACTCGTTGGCGCGCACGGCCGCGACGCCGGACATGCCGCTGTACGTCTTCCACGACACCAAGGACGCGCTGATCCCGGACTGGGGGATGGCCGGCGTGGTGCGGGAGTACTGCAACCGCGGGGTGAACGTGGAGTACGCCGCCGGGCCGGGGATCGATCACGTCTTCTACGGGCTGGCTGGCATCCCGCCCGCCTACAAGTGGCTCGACGACCGCGTCGTCGGCCATCCGACCACGCCGAACTGCTGACGGGGGAGGGGCTCAGGCGGCGCGCGCCTTCTTGAGCCCCTTCTTCAGGTCCTTGCCCTTGACGCCCTCGTTCTCGAGCTTCTTCATCCGCATGATCACGACCGGGCACTTGATGCAGCGCGTCTTGCTGCGGCAGCACTTCTTCTTCGGCTTGAGGCTCGACACCTTCTTCGCCTTGACCTTGCCCATGTTCGGCGCGGCCCTCCTGCCCGGTCCGGGATACCGGTTCACCCCGGCGCTTTCGAGGTTAGCGTACCCTCAGAAGTTCTCTCGCATAAGTTTCCGGACTAGCAGATCCGGGCTGTGACCACTCTCATTTCCGCAGTATTGGTGCGGGCGGGTAGTATCTAGCTGGCCGCAATGCCTGTACAGGTCGTCCTGTGCTGATGGATTCGCAATCGCGACGCGGCCGCCCGAGCCGTGCGAGCCTAGGTTTCGCGTGGCTGAATCAAGCCAGCCAGGAGACCGCAGCGTGCCCAGCACCACCTTCCGCAATGTTGCCATCGTCGCACACGTCGACCATGGCAAGACCACCCTCGTCGACGCCATGCTCCGGCAGTCCGGCGCCTTCGCCGAGCGTGCCGAACTGGTCGACCGCGTGATGGACTCCGGTGACCTGGAGCGCGAAAAGGGAATCACCATCCTCGCGAAGAACACCGCGGTGCATAAGCACAACGAGGACGGCTCGGTCACGGTCATCAACGTGATCGACACCCCCGGCCACGCCGACTTCGGTGGCGAGGTGGAGCGCGGACTGTCCATGGTTGACGGCGTCGTGCTGCTCGTCGACGCCTCCGAGGGCCCGCTGCCGCAGACCCGCTTCGTGCTCCGCAAGGCGCTCGCCGCGTCGCTGCCGGTGATCATCGTCGTGAACAAGACGGACCGCCCCGACGCCCGCATCGAGGAGGTCGTCGCCGAGTCGCAGGACCTGCTGCTTGACCTGGCGTCCGACCTCGACGACGAGGCCGCGCAGGCCGCCGAGGCACTGCTGGACCTGCCGGTCCTGTACGCGTCGGGCCGCGAGGGCAAGGCGTCGATGAGCCAGCCGGAGAACGGGCAGGCCCCCGACGCCGAGAACCTCAGCGTGCTGTTCGACGTGCTCATGGAGCACATCCCGGCACCGAAGGGCGACGAGTCCGCGCCGCTGCAGGCGCACGTCACGAACCTCGACGCCTCCGACTTCCTGGGCCGCCTTGCGCTGGTCCGCATCCACAACGGCCAGCTCCGCAAGGGGCAGCAGGTTTCCTGGATGCACTCCGACGGCGTGAAGACCGTCAAGATCACCGAGCTGCTCAAGACGGTCGGCGTCAGCCGGGAGCCGGGCGAGGTCGCCGTCGCCGGTGACATCGTCGCCGTTGCGGGTATCCCCGAGATCATGATCGGCGACACCCTGGCCGACACCGAGAACCCGGTCGCCCTCCCGACCATCTCCGTCGACGAGCCCGCCATCTCCGTGGTCATCGGCACCAACACCTCGCCGCTGGTCGGCCGGGTGAAGGGCCACAAGCTGACCGCGCGCATGGTCAAGCAGCGCCTGGACTCCGAGCTCGTCGGCAACGTCTCGCTCCGGGTCCTCGACATCGGCCGCCCGGACGCGTGGGAGGTGCAGGGCCGCGGTGAGCTGGCGCTGGCCATCCTGGTCGAGCAGATGCGCCGCGAGGGCTTCGAGCTGACCGTCGGCAAGCCGCAGGTGGTCACCCGCCAGGTCGACGGCAAGCTGCACGAGCCGTTCGAAGAGCTGACCATCGACACCCCGGAAGAGCACCTCGGCGCGATCACGCAGCTGCTGGCCAACCGCAAGGGCAAGATGGTCCAGATGACCAACCACGGAACCGGTTGGGTTCGCATGGAGTTCATCGTCCCCTCGCGTGGCCTGATCGGTTTCCGCACCGACTTCCTCACCGAGACCCGCGGCACCGGCATCGCCAACGCCGTCTCGCATGGCTACGCCCCGTGGGCAGGCGAGATCCGCGCCCGCCACACCGGCTCGCTCGTTTCCGACCGCACCGGCTCGGTGACCCCGTTCGCGATGATCCAGCTCTCGGATCGTGGCACGTTCTTCGTCGATCCGGGTGCCGACACCTACGAGGGCATGGTCGTGGGCATCAACCCGCGCGCCGAGGACCTCGACATCAACGTCACCAAGGAGAAGAAGCTCACCAACATGCGGTCCGCAACCGCCGACGCCACGGAGACCCTCGCGAAGCCGATCGAGCTGACCCTCGAGTCCGCGATGGAGTTCTGCGCGGGCGACGAGTGCGTCGAGGTCACCCCGGAGGCGATCCGCGTCCGCAAGCTGCACCTGTCGCAGACCGACCGGGCCCGCGAGCGTTCGCGCAGCAAGTCCCGCGACAAGGCCGCCCTGTAAAGTCGCGCTTCGCGCACTGTGCGCGTGTTGTACCCCGATCGGGGTACAACACGCGCACAGGCGGCGTAGCCGCGAATCGGAAGGACGGGCGAGTGCATCGAGCGGGACGAGTTCGACGGATCCTGCCGATCGCGGCAACACTGATCGCCTGCCTCGCGCTGGCAGCCTGCACCGCGAACCCGCCCCCTCCCGTGGAGAGCACGGACAGCCCCAAGCCGACGAGCACGGTGCCCACCAAGAACACCGTGGTGGTGGCGATCGACGACGTGGGCCTCGGCTTCAACCCGCACCTGCTCTCCGACCAGTCCCCGGTCACCTCGGCGGTCAGCTCGATGGTGCTGCCGAGCGCGTTCCGTCCGGTGCCCAGCCCCACCCGGCCCGGCGGCACGGACTGGGTCCCCGACGAGTCCCTGCTGATCTCCGCGGACGTCACCTCGCAGGACCCGTTCACCATCACGTACCAGCTTCGCAACGAGGCGCAGTGGTCCGACAGCGCCCCCATCGCCGCCGAGGACTTCCGCTACCTCTGGCAGCAGATGATCAGCCAGCCCGGGGTCGTCGACCCGGCCGGCTACGGCCTGATCACCGACATCGGCTCCTCCGGCGGCGGCAAGACCGTCACCGTGACGATGCGCTCGCCGTATCCGGCGTGGCGGGAACTGTTCACCGACCTGCTGCCCTCGCACCTGGTGAAGGATTCGCCTGGCGGCTTCGCGCGCGGCCTCGCCGAGAACATCCCGGTCTCCGGCGCCCACTTCCACATCAAGTCCATCGACCGCGGCCGCGACGAGATCCTGCTCGAGCGCAACGACCGGTTCTGGGGTAGGCCCGCGACCCCCGACCAGATCCTGATGCGCCGCGGGGGATCGCACGCGCAGCTGGCCGACTCGATTCGCTCCGGCGACGCCCAGGTGGTGCAGGTGCGCGGCAACGGCCCGCTGCAGGCGCAGTTGTCGGCCGTCCCCTCGGTGCGGGCCGCCGTCACCGCCGCCCCCCGGGTGCTGGAGCTGACCCTCAACGGAAGGGTCCCCGAACTCGCGGACCAGCGGCTGCGGCGGGGCCTGCTGGGCCTGCTCAGCCCCGAACTGCTGGCCTCCGTCGGCACCCCGACCGGCGCGAACGCCACCCCGGCCCGGGCGCAGGTCTTGGCGCCGTCCGACCCCGGCTACGTGCCGACCGCACCACCCGCACTGAGCAGGGAGCAGTCGCTCGGGCTGATCGCCGAGGCCGGCTGGGCGTTCACGTTCGTCGACGGCCCGGACGTCACGGCGCCGGGCCGGATCATGAGGGACGGCAAGCAGCTCACGCTGGTGATCGGGGCGCCGGACAGCGACGATTCCGCGATCGCCGTCGCCAACACCGCGGCCGACCAGCTCCGCGCAGCCGGTGTCGACGCCACGGTGACGACGATGCGTCCTGACGAGCTGTACGGCAAGTCGCTTGTCGACGGAAAGGTCGACGCCGTGGTCGGCTGGGTGCGCGCGGGCTCGGACCCCGCCACCTCGATGGCCTCCCGATATGGCTGCCCGCCGCCTGCCGCGCCAGCCCCCGTTCCCTCCGGTGCGGCCGAGTCGCCCGGTGCCGAACCCGACGTCGTGCCCGATCCGCTTGCCCCGAGCAATCTTTCGGGTCTCTGCGATCCGGCTTTGCAGGCGGGTATCGACGACGCCCTTCGCGGGACCGCGGACGTCGGGCAGGTGATCGCGCAGGCCGAGCCGAAGCTGTGGGACCTCGCGGCCGTGCTCCCCGTCCTGCAGGACACGACAGTCGTCGCGGCCGGGCCGGGGGTGCAGGGTGTCTCGCTGACCGGTGCGATCCAGGTCGGCATCTTCGCCGACGCCGCCGGCTGGTCGAGGAGCCCGGAGTGAGCGAACGTCGACTGCTGCTGGTGCACGCCCATCCCGACGATGAGACCCTCACCACCGGCGGCACCATCGCGCGGTACGCCGCCGAGGGCGCGCAGGTCACGGTCCTGACGTGCACGTTGGGCGAGGAGGGCGAGGTGATCGGTGAGCGGTGGGCAGGCCTCGTCGCGGACCGCGCCGATCAGCTCGGCGGCTACCGCATCCTCGAACTGACCGCGGCGCTCGCGAGCCTGGGCGCCGACGGCCCCCGGTTCCTCGGCGGGGCGGGGCACTGGCGGGACTCCGGCATGGCGGGCACGCCGTCCGCCGCCAACCCGCGCGCCTTCGTGAACGCGGACCCCGAGGAGGCGGTCGAGGCACTCGTCGCGGTGATCCGGGACGTTCGTCCGCACGTGGTGGTCTGCTACGACCCGGAGGGCGGCTACGGACACCCCGATCACATCCAGGCACACCGCCTCGCGACGGCCGCGGCCCTGGCCGCGGGCACCGACAAGTATCCGGACGCGGGACGGCCCTGGTCGCCTGCAAAACTGTATTGGACTGTCACCGAGGCGAACTCGCTGGAGCAGGGAATCGACGGCATCACCGAGATCCCGCAGGCATGGCGGATGCCCGAACCGGGGGAACTGCCCTGTGTGCCCGACGAGACGGTGACCACCGCGGTGGACGTGCGGGCGGTGCTCGGCGCCAAGCGGGCCGCGCTGACCGCGCACGCGACGCAGGTGACGGTCTCGGAGACCGGCACGGAGTACGCGCTGTCGAACAATGTCGCGCAGCCGATCCTGGCCGAGGAACACTACGTTCTGGTGCGCGGCGCCCGCGGTGAGGTCGACGCCGACGGTCGCGAGCGGGACCTGTTCTCCGGCATCGCTTTCTAGAGCGCGGTCGCTCACCGGCCTGCGGTAAGCCCCCGGGGTGACCCGATCGGGGTTACCCTCGAGGTGTTTGATCGAAGGTTTCTGAGCTCACTTTTCTCACGTTGCATCCAGATCGAGTGTCGATTTCGCGATCACGGAGGGACGAAGCCGATGGCGCTTCACAGGGTGACCGACAGGGGCGGGGCCGCCCAAGACATCTACGCCACGCCGCTGAGCCAAGAGGTGCTGCCGAAGTACCAGATGCCGGACGGACCCGCGGATCCGCGGATCGCCTACGCGCTGATCCACGGTGAACTCGAACTGGACGGCAACTCGTCGCAGAATCTCGCGACGTTCTGCTCGACCTGGTCGGAGGACGAGGTCCACCGGCTGATGAACGACTGCCTCGACAAGAACATGATCGACAAGGACGAGTATCCGCAGACCGCGGAGATCGAATCCCGGTGCGTGCACATGCTCGCCGACCTGTGGAACTCGCCGGCCGGGCGGGACACCATGGGGTGTTCCACGACGGGGTCGAGCGAGGCCGCCATGCTGGGTGGGCTGGCCCTCAAGTGGCGCTGGCGCCAGCGCCGCAAGGCCGAGGGCAAGCCCGCGGACCGGCCGAACCTGGTGTGCGGGCCGGTGCAGATCTGCTGGGACAAGTTCGCCAGGTACTTCGACGTCGAGTTGCGCCAGGTGCCACTCGAACCGGGTGCGACCGGGCTGCGACCGCACCAATTGCGGGAGTACGTGGACGAGAACACCATCGGGGTCGTCGCCATCCTCGGCGTCACCTACACCTGCGACTATGAACCCGTCGCGGAGATCGCGGCGGAGCTGGACGCGATCATGGCGGACACCGGGCTGGACGTGCCGATCCACGTGGACGCGGCCAGCGGGGGCTTCATCGCGCCGTTCGTGCAGCCGGAGTTGGTGTGGGACTTTCGGCTCCGCCGGGTCGCCTCCATCAACACCTCCGGCCACAAGTACGGCCTGGCCCCGCTCGGGGTGGGCTGGGTGGTGTGGCGGGAGGCAGGCCTGCTGCCCGAGGAACTGGTGTTCCGGGTGAACTATCTCGGCGGTGACATGCCGACCTTCGCGCTCAACTTCTCCCGGCCCGGCGGCCAGGTGGTCGCGCAGTACTACCTGTTGCTGCGCCTCGGCCGCGAGGGCTATCGCAGGATCCAGCAGGCGTGTGCCGACACCGCCCAGGCCTTCGCCGAGGAGGTCAAGGCGATGGGGCCGTTCACGTTGCTCTACGACGGGCGCGGCGCGCTGCCGGCGGTGTCCTACACGCTGACCGATCCGGCCACGGCGGGCTTCTCGCTGTACGACCTCAGTGAGCAGCTACGGATGCGTGGCTGGCAGGTGCCGTCCTACCCGCTGCCTGCCAACCGTCAGGAGACCGTCATCCAGCGGGTTCTGGTCCGGCACGGGGTCTCGCGCGACGAGACCGCGTTGCTCGCGGAGGACCTCCGCCGATCGCTGGTGCGGTTGGCGGCGGGTACGCCCTCCGACGAGGCCAGGATGGGATTCCACCACTGATGGTTCCGGGCCCGACCGTGACCGCGGGCGCACACCCACATAGACTGTGATGTGGGTCATAGCCGGGTCGGGTCAACGGAAGGATGTCGATGTACAACTGGAGTGTTCAGAACGCGATCGTGGCATTCGTGGATTCGCTGCGCCCCAACTCGCAGATGCACCATGAGATGTACATGAACGGGCTGTACAACTTCGTTGACATGCAGAGCCACCTGCTGACGATGCTTGGCTACCCGCCGGTGGGCTGAGCCCCCCGCCTACGATTGGTGCCATGACTTCCGGCACCAGTACCGCACCGCCGGGGCGCGGGATCCTCGACTCGGCGATTCTCGGACTGCTGGTCTTCGACGGGGTGCTCACCGCCGTGCTGGCCGTGCTGTTCCTGCCCGCGCACCTGGGGTCGGTGGCGTTTCCGATCAGCGCGCTCGTCGCGGCCGTGATCAACGTGCTGCTGGTACTCGGTGCCCGCACCGTGACCGACCGGACATCGAGGGCCGCACTGCCGCTGCTCGGGTGGTTCCTCGGCTTCGTGTTGTGCATGTTCGGCGGCCCCGGCGGGGATTCTTTGCTGCTCGCGAGTCCGCTGACCCTGCTGCTGCTCGGGCTCGCGGTGGTGCCGGCCGGGCTGTTGCTGCTGAAGTTCGCCTCCGACGAGGCGGTCGCGCGCGGCGGTTCCGCCCGCCCGATCTAGGGACATCTCCGGGGTTCGATTCGCCGATTGCCGCTCGGGGCGGGCGAACGACTGTTAGCGTGCCCGTCGACCGCTGCAGCGCGACGACTGGAGTAGACACGTGACCGAGGCATCGAGCTGGTTGACCCGCTTCCGTCGGATGGGTTGGGCCACAGCGACGATGGCCACCGCCGTCGCCGCGACGTTCGGGGTCGGCGCGGGCGCCGCCAACGCCGACCCGCAGCCTGCGAACGGCCTCAACGAGGTGCTGTTCGTCGGGAACAACTGGGACGGGACCGCGGACGTCATCGAGTCGACCGGCGGCTACGCCAAGGTCGGCCGGGTGAACATCATCCCGGACAGGGAGGAGCGGCTGCGGGAGATCTACCTGAACCCGATCAAGCTGGCCTTCTTCCTCGGGGTGCGCGAGACCGCGGGCGAGGGCCACGACCAATTCGTCGACGACATGTACACCACGCCAGACGGATCCGCGGTGGTGGCGTCCCGTCCAAGCTTCGCCGACGTCGTGTCGATCGACCTGGTGAGCGGAAAGGTCAACTGGCGCTTCCCGGTGTCCGGCTACCGGGCAGACCACATGGCCGTTTCGCCCGACGGCAACCGGGTCGCGGTCTCCGCGTCGACCAGCAACACCGTGCACGTGCTCGACATCCACACCGGAGCCCAGGTCGGCTCGTTCACGACCGGCGACAAGCCGCACGAGAACGTGTTCACCGACGGCGGCCGCTACCTGTGGAACATGTCCATCGGCGAGGTGAACACCCCGCTGGACGCCCCGTCGCAGGACGGCACCAAGGGCGACCGCAAGATCACCGTTGTCGATGCCCAGACCTTCCAGACCGTCAAGGTGATCGACATGCGGGATCGTCTGGACGCCTTCGGCCGCAAGGACCTCTCGGATTCGGTTCGCCCCGTGGCGTTCACCCCCGACGAGAGCAAGCTCTACTTCCAGGTGTCCTTCTTCAACGGCTTCCTCGAGTACGACGTCGCCGCCGACAAGATCACCCGGATCAAGGAACTGCCGAAGAACCCGAACACCAACCCGGACCGAACCACTTGGGTCAACGACTCCCGCCATCACGGCATGTCGATCAGTCCCGACGGCGGCAGGCTGTGCATCGCCGGGACGATGGACGACTACGTCACCGTCGTCGACACCGCCACGCTGCAGGAGACCCCGATCGTCCCGGCCGGAAAGCCGTACTGGGCCACGGTCAACGGCGACGGCACGCACTGCGTCATCTCCGAGAGTGCCACCGATTCCGTGAGCGCGATCGACTTCGCGACCGGGCAGAAGGTGGCGACGGTGCCCGTGGGTGATCATCCGCAGCGGGTGCGTATCGGGCACGTCCCCGCCGGCTGGGGCGGTACTCCCGACGGCGGGACGGGCACGGGAAGCCTCGGCGCCTGGACGGGCAGCGCGGGCTCCTAGAGAAGCCCCGCTGACCGGCCGGCCTCGGCCAACACCGCCTCGACCATCGCCGGGGTGAGCCGCCCGGTGAAGGTGTTCTGCTGACTGACGTGGAAGCAGCCGAACAGGTGGAGTTCGCGCCCGTCGCCGGTCGGGGGGAGCACGATGTGCGCGCCGTGTCCGAACTTCGGCCGGGGCCTCGGGATCGCCCACCCGGCGTCGGCCAGCGCGGGCAGCAGTGCCTGCCAGTCGAATCCGCCGAGCACCACCACCGCCCGCAGGGTGGGGGTGAGCAGCCGCAGCTCCTCGTCGATCCAGCGCCTGCAGGTGTCCCGCTCGGTGGTGGTCGGCTTGTTGTCCGGTGGCGCGCAGTGCACCGGAGCCGTGACCCGGGTCCCGCGCAGGGCCAACCCGTCGCCGATGTGGGTGGCCGTGGCCTGGTTCGCCAGACCGACCGCGTGCAGCGCCGCGTACAACACGTCCCCGCTGCGGTCGCCGGTGAACATCCGGCCGGTGCGGTTCCCGCCGTGCGCGGCAGGCGCCAGCCCGACGATCAGCAGCGCGGCGTCCGCCGGGCCGAAGCCGGGAACGGGCCTGCCCCAGTAGGTCTCGTCGCGGAACGCGGCCCGCTTATCGGCCGCGATCTGCTCCCGCCAGGCGACCAGGCGCGGACACCGCCGACAGTCGATCAGTTCGGCGTCCATGTCGGCGAGGGTGGCATGGTGTTCCACAGGCCCGACGGTACCCGCGCGCTTCGGAGGCTGGCGGCGCCGTGGTCAGCATGCAGGCGTGCCGGGGAGATCCGGGTCGAGGGCCTGTCGGACGAGGAAGAGCGGCACCGCGTGGTCGAGGAGCCCGGTTGACGTACCCGCAATGCCGGGGATGGTCCTGGAATGCAAGACCGCGAGGTTCGGGTTGCCGCATCTGTCCTGAACTGTCATCTTGTGCACGGACTGTTCGGTTCCGGGAGCCGGCTTCAGGAACGAACTATGGTACGGGAGGATGCGATCGTCCTTCGTCGTCGCGATGACGGTGTATTCGATCCCCGGGAGCGTCTCCTGGGTGTTGAGATCGGTCAGAAACTCCGATCCTGTGGTCTGCTGTTGCATCGCGACCGAGGAACCCCACAGCTTGGCGATGGCCGGGGTGTAGCCCCAGTACGTAGTCCCGTGGGTCGACGGTCCGAGCATGACGAGTGCGTGAACCTTGTTGTTCGCGGGATTCTGCTGGCCTGCGCCGCCTGCAAACCGGAGGTACTGCCGGGCCAGCGTGCCGCCCTGCGAGTGCCCGACGACATCGACCTTCTGGGAACCCGTTCTTTCCCGAACTGACTCGATGAACTCGGCGAGTTCCCGCGCCGAGTCTTCGATTGCGGCGTGTCCCCAATCGTCCTTGACCAGGGGATCGCGGATGCCCGTCGGACCCAGGAAGTGAGCGGCGGCGAACCCATAGTTCAGTGCGAAGACGCAATATCCGTCGTCCCGGAGCGACTTGATCAGCGGTCCCGGCAGATTCGAGTCCTTCAGGTTGCCCCAGGCACTCTGCATTGTCATCCCCGTGCCGTGCACGAGCACGACCGGTCGAGGATGCCGCTCCGAGGGCACACAGCTCCAGTCGTTCGCGCCCGCGAGTTCGCCCTGTGGGGGATCCTGATCCCCCGCGGAGCCGGTCGACGAGGACTGGGCAGAGGCGGTTGCCGAGGGGACGATCGCGGTGCCGAGGGCGAACAGTGCGACGGTCGCGACGCTCGTCACGGCAACACGGAGCCGGGCTTTCATGTGAGTACTCCTGAGAAATGATCGGGTGGAATACGAAAGGGTGTGGGCCTCATGCCCGGTGGTGGGCCCTGTCGGACGGGTCACCGCGAGGCGCGGTGGCCTACCCGGAACAGGGGACCATGCCCGCGAGGGTCGGGTCGAGGGCCTTTCGAACGAGGAAGATCGGCGCCGAGTGGTTGAGAAGCCCCTGCGGGTCGCCAGCGTTGTTCTCCTCGCCTGCGTGCGTGATCTTGAGGGTCGTGCCAGGGCACTCGTCCTGCACGATCAAGTTCTCGACCGACGGGCCCGGGGCGAGGAACGACAACGTCGGGTCCGAGTAGGGCTTTCCGTCGCTGCCCGTATTGGTGATGATCGAGTCGGTGTTCGACGCGATGACGGTGTAGTCGATCCCCGGGAACGTCTCCTGGCCGGCGTTGAGCTGGGTCAGAAACGTCGAATTGACAGCCTGCTGCTGCATGGCCTTCGAGGCGCCCTTGGCGATGGCTGCGGCCTCGTTCGGGTACGTGCCGCCCATAGTCGTCCCGTGGTTCGACGGTCCGAGCATCGCCAGGGTGTGCACCTTGTTGCCCGACGCGCCGCCCTCGAACTTGAGATACTGGCGGGTCATCGTGCCGCCCTGCGAATGCCCGACTACGTCGACCTGTGCGGCGCCGGTGCGCTCGCGGACCGTGTCGATGAACGCGGCTAGTTCGCGCGCCGAAGCCTCGATCGCGGTGTGTCCCCACGCGTTTGCGCCCGGAAGACCGAAGGGGTCGGTGCGGGTGGCTGATGGGCCCCAGCCGTAGTTCAGCGCGAAGACGCAGTAGTTGTCGAGCTTGAGCGCGTCATTCAGTGGGCCCCAGGACTGCTCCATGCTCATGCCGGTGCCGTGCACGAGCACGACCGGCCGGGGATGCTGCTCCGATCTGCAGGCAAAGTTGTTGATTCCCGCGAGCGGTTGGGCGGGCGCCGCCCCGGCAGATCCCAAATCCGAGGACTGGGCAGAGGCGGTCGCCGAGGGGAGGAACGCGGTGCCGAGGGCGAACATGGCGACGGTCGCGAGGCCCGTTGCGGCCGCGCGGAGCCGGGTTTTCACGTGAGTACTCCTGAGAAGGGTTAGGGAAATGCGATGCGGTCCAGCCGTCATCTCTAGCAGCCGCGGAGCAATCGGCGCTGAAGAATGCGGATGATTGGTCAGGCCGACACTGCCCGCATTCTCAGCGTCACCACCTGGAACGGCCTCAGCGTCACGGTGATCGTTTCGTCCTCGACGACGACGCCAGCGGGGGCATCCAGCGGCCGCTCGAGCAGGTCGACGAACTCGACGCCCGCGTGCGGGAAGTCCACGTCGATCCGCGCGGTTGACCTGGCGCCGGTTGACTCGTACAGCCGCGCCACGACGTCGCCGGTGCGGTCCTCGGCGAGCTTGACCGCCTCCACCACCACAGCCGGATTCGACACCCGCAGTAGCGGTTCGGCCGGGGTGCCGCCCGTGACGGTGCGTGGCGACAGGTTGATCCGGTAGCCCTCGGCCACGGCGTCGCCGATCGACGCCCCCGGGCGGACCGAGACTTTCAGGGTGTGCGAGCCCTGATCGGAGGCCGGATCCGGGTAGAGCGGTGCGCGCAGCAGCGACAGGCGCACCGTGGTGGTGCTGCCGCCGTCCGGCCGGGTGGAGCGTCCGACGTCGTGGCCGTAGGTGGAGTCGTTCGCCACCGCGACGCCGTAGCCGGGCTCGCCGACGTGCACCCAGCGGTGCGCGCAGATCTCGAACTTCGCGAAGTCCCACGAGGTGTTGGAGTGCGTCGGGCGGAAGACGTGACCGAACTGGGTCTCCGCCGCGCTGCGGTCGGCGTGCACGTCGAAGGGGAAGGCCAGCTTGAGCAGCTTCTGCCGCTCGTGCCAGTCGATCTGGTTGGTGATCTCCAGCGCCAGGGCGCCGGGCGCGAGCTCGAGCCGCTGCACCGCCGTCGAGTCCCCGAACGACCTGCGCACCACCACGACATCGCCGTCTCGCGTCACCGAGTCCGCGTCCCGCAGGTCGGTCACCGTGTGGCGATAGAACTCATCGATGTCCCAGGCGTCCCACTGGTTCGGCACGTCCCGGTGCAGTTGCAGCAGGTTGCCGACCGCGCCGGGTGCGATGGCGTCGCGGCCGGTGTCGGCGTCGGTCAGCGAGGTGATCAGCCCGTCGCCGTTGATCGCGACCCGGATCAGGCCGTTGTCGAGGACGAAACCCTTGCCGCGCTTGGTGACCCGGGTGGGCTTCGCGTTGGAGTCCGCGGCCGAGATGCCGAGCGCGGGCACGCCGTCGCGCGCATCAGGGGCGGCGTTGAGCGTGAGGGTCGCCGTGCCCTTTCCGGTCAGCGACCGTGCCGACTCGGCGATGATCTTCTCCAGCCCCGCCGCGACCGCCGCGTAGTTGCGCTCCGCGTCGCGATGCACCCACGCGATGGAGCTGCCGGGCAGGATGTCGTGGAACTGCTGCAGCAGCACCAGGTGCCAGAGCCGCTCGAGCTCGTCGTGCGGGTAGTCCGCGCCCGCCCTCACCGCGGCGGTGGTCGCCCACAGTTCCGCCTCGCGCAGCAGGTGCTCGCTGCGACGGTTGCCCTGCTTGGTCTGCGCCTGCGACGTGTAGGTGCCGCGGTGCAGCTCCAGGTACAGCTCGCCGGACCACACCGGCGGGGTGGGGTATTCGGCCTCGGCGCGGCGGAAGAAGTTCACCGGGGAGTCCAGCGTGACGGTGGGCGAACCCTCGAGCGATCGGGTCCGCTCGGCCGCGGCCAGCATCTCCCTGGTCGGCCCGCCGCCGCCGTCGCCCCACCCGAACGGGACCAGCGACACGGTGCCGGCCCCCTGCTCCCGGTAGTTGCGCTGGGCGTGGCCGAGGTCGTGGCCGGACAGGTCCGAGTTGTACTTGTCGACGGGCGGGAAGTGCGTGAACACCTGGGTGCCGTCGATGCCCTCCCACCGAAAGGTGTGGTGCGGCATCTTGTTCGTCTTGTTCCAGGAGATCTTCTGGGTGAGGAAGTACCGCGACCCCGACAGGTGCACCAGCTGCGGCAGCGCGGCCGAGTAGCCGAACGAGTCGGGCAGCCAGACCTCGGGGGTGTCGATGCCGAACTCCTCGAGGAAGAACCGCTTGCCTGCCACGAACTGCCGCGCCATGGCCTCGCCGCCTGGCATGTTGGTGTCGGCCTCCACCCACATGCCGCCGACCGGGACGAACTGGCCGGCCGCGACCTTGTCGCGGATCCGCTCGAACAGTTCCGGGTAGCCGTCCCGCACCCAGGCGAGCTGCTGCGCCGAGGAGCAGGCGAACCGGAAGTCGGGGTGATCGTCCATCAGCGCAACGACATTGGAGAAGGTGCGGGCGCACTTGCGGATGGTCTCGCGGACCGGCCACAGCCATGCGGAGTCGATGTGCGCGTGCCCGACCGCGACCAGGTTGTGCGCGCTGGCATAGGCGGGACGCGCGAGCACCTCGCGCAACTGTGCACGCCCGGCGGCCGCGGTGCCCGCGATGTCGTCCGGGTCGACGGTGTCGAGCATTCGCTCGAGGGCGCGCAGGATCTCGTGCCTGCGCGGTAGGTCGAACGGCAGCGCGTGCATCAGGCCGCTGAGCGCCGCGATGTCCTGCGTCAGCTCCCACACCGTGCGGTCGCGGAGAGCGAAGTCGACCCGGCGGAGCTGATACAGGGGTTCGTCGCCCGCGGTCGCCCGGTCACCCATCGCGGTCGGTTGGAAGCCGAAACTCTTTGCCACGTCGGGGTTCGCGGCCATTTCGAGGTACAGGTCGAGGGGCCGGTGCGGATCCACCGGCAGGTGGCTGTTGAACGGCGAGATTGCCTTGATGACCGACCCGTCGGGCCGGTAGGCGAGCGCCTCCGCGTTGAAGCCGGGGCCGCCGGTGAAGCCGGGATCGACCACCAGCTCCACCTCGACGCCGTCACCCAACCGAGTCAGCCAGCCGGGTGGCACGCTGCCGGTCACGTGCAGCCACATCGTGCCCCACGGCCTGCCCCACCGGGTCCCGACCGTGATGGGCGCGAACTCCTGCGTCAGGGCCTCCGCCGCAGGCACGGGCTCGCCCGGCACCTGCCACGCGGAGATCTCGGCAGGCGCGGTCTCCCGGTAGAGCGCCGCGCCGAGCCGCTGGTCGACGAACCGCCGCAGCCGCTCTTCCACGATTTCGCGATCGTCGTGCATCGGTGTCCTCCGTGCGTCGATGAGATGTGCGGTGCCGTGCTGTCAGGTGGTTCGGATCCAGATGTCGCCCGCGCCGGGCGTCACCGTCTCGATCAGGGCCCAGGCGCGGTCGGCGGGCAGGTCGAGAACCTCGTAGTGGCCTGCGCCTGCAGGGGTGGCGGCGACGACGGTGGCCACCCCGGCGCGACGCTGAAAATAGCTCTGCCGCACGGTCCATCCGATGATCCCGTCGGCCTCGAGGCTGGCCCGGCTGCGGTCCAGTGAGCCGCTGCGGGTGATGAGCCAGCCGGGCGGCGCGGCGTGGCCGAGGCCCCGGTAGCGGTCCCAGGCCAGCGCGGTGGCTGCGACGGCCGCGGCCGCGAGCCCGGCCCACAGCGGCCAGCGCAGCGGCGCGCCCAGTGCTGCCGCGACCCCGGCAGTGGCAGCCAGTGTCGTCACCGGAATCAGTGCCCTGGTGTACCGGCGCCGCCTGGCCGCGGGGCCGTGCGCGGTGAGCGTCGTGGGGGAGTGCGCGCCGCCAAGGACCACGCCCGCCACCCGCTCCGCCTCGGCCTTCGGCGACTGCGGCATCAGCAGGGTGGACTGCGCCTTCTCGGCGCTGATCCCGGTCATGATCGCGTCGAGGCGTGCGCCTCCCGCGGCGCGCAGCAGCAGCGGCTCCCGCAGTGACGTGCCGCGCAGCCGGGTCCGGTCCAGGGTGGTCTGCCTGGTCTTGAGCAGGCCGTGGCTGACGTGGAGCACCGTGCCGGTGTCGGTGACCCTGAGGTTGCCGAACGCGATGAGGTAGCGCACGCAGGAGAGCGCGCTCGCCACGACGAGCAGCGCGAGCAGGGCCAGCGCGACCGCGACCGCGGTACCGAGCTGCTGCGCCGAATCGAGGCCGCGGGTCACCATCGGGGAGTTGGCGATCCGGCTGCCGAGGCCGTATTGGAAGGCGAGGCCGACCACCGCGGCCACCGTGAGCACCCCGGTCACGGAGAACGGCGCGTAGCGGACCCAGGCGGGCGTCCAGTGCGCGATCTCCGTCTCCGGCGTCCAGGCGGCCGCGCCCGCCTGCGCCGTTCCGGCGTCGGCCGATCCGGCCGGTTCCTGGTGCCCGGCCAGCAGGGCCGCGCGCAGCGCGGGCACCAGGGCGGAGTCGAGCGCGTTGAGCTCGAACCTCTTGGAGTCGCCGTGTCCGGACTGCTGGCCGGTGCCGATCCGGACGATGGAGAGGCCGAGCACCCTGTGCAGCACACCGGATTCCACATCGACCGAACGGATCCGGTTGCGCGGCACCGAGAGCAGATTCTTCTGGAACACCCCGGTACGCAGCTGCACGTGCACCGGACCGATCCGGTAGCTCGTGGTGAACCAGCGCAGCAGCGCGTAGGCCACGAGTGCGGCGACGACGGCCAGGCCGAAGATGTGGTTTCCGCTCTGGCTGCCGACGATCAGCGAGATCAGCAGCACCGGTAGCAGTTTGACGACCTCGTCGACGGGATGCACCAGCAGCATCCGCTTGTCGAGTCGCAGCCACGGCTGCTCCTGTTCGGCGGCAAGCGCGGCGGCGCCGGACGCCTCCGGCGGGGCGGTGCCGGGTGCGGGGTTCTGTGCCTCGAAGTACTGCGGGGCGCGGTGCCCTTGCGAACTCATGTCGCGTCCCCGATGTTGCGGCCGGCGATCTCGGTGAGCTGCGCGACGGTCCGGTCCGCGACCTCGCAGTCGAGCGCGGTGATGGTGACCGCGCCTGCGGACGACGCGGTGGTCACGGTGACCGTGGCGAGGCCGAGCATCCGGTCGATCGGTCCGCGCTCGGTGTCGACCGTCTGCACCCGCGAGATCGGGGCGATGCGGCGCTCCTGGTTGAACCATCCGGTCTTCGTGTACACCGCGTCGGTGCTGACCTCCCAGCGGTGCACCCGGTAGCGCCACTGCGGCACGACCAGGATGTGCGTCAGCGCGAACGCCAGGCTGGCGGCGAACACCGCGACGTGCGGCCAGGTGGTCCAGCGTCCGTCGACGAATCCCCAGACGATCTGGGCGATGAAGATCGGGATCCACAGCAGGGCGGCGTTGACCGCCCACAGCAGCGGGGCCCGGGTACTGGGCCGCCACTGCGGGTCGGCCATGGTGACGACGGGAGGCGGGGGAGTGCTCACCGCCCCAGCCTGCCCGATGTCGGGGCGGCACGTGGTGCCTTGCGGACTAGCCTGGACACAGAGGTCGGAAGGAGGCGGACATGGGTGGAGTCGAGTCCGAGGTCCCCGAGGCTGACCGCGTCGAACAGGACACTGCGGTCAGCACCCCGGACGAGGACGGTGCGGAGGAGAGCGGGGAGGCCTCCGGTTCGCTCGAGGTCAACGACGCCGATGCGGCCGAGCAGGCCCGCAGCGTGCCGGACGAGGACGAGTATCCGCACGACTGACGGCTGTCCACGCGGCGCCACCGGGAGGCCTCCCCTGGCAGGTCCCACGGGTGATGGCGCATGATCGAACGCGTGAGCACCGACGACGCCCCCACGACCACGCCCGCGATGCTGCCCGACCCGGCCATGCCGTCGGGGTCCGCGCAGGTGGGCGCGCAGGCGCCCGCGGCCGGTGCGGGTGCCCCGTCGCCGTCCGCGATGCGCAGGGCGCTCCGACGCGCCCGCGACGGCGCCACCCTCAACGTCGACGAGGCCACGGTGCTGCTGCATGCGCGCGGCGCCGACCTGGACGATCTGTCCACCTCCGCCGCGCGGGTGCGCGACGCCGGGCTCGAGGCGGCGGGCAGGCCGAAGATCGTCACCTACTCGCGCAAGGTGTTCATCCCGCTGACCCGGCTGTGCCGCGACAAGTGCCACTACTGCACGTTCGTCACGGTGCCGGGCAAGCTCCGCGCGGAGGGGCACGGGATGTACCTCGAGGCGGACGAGGTACTGGAGATCGCCCGACAGGGCGCCGAACTCGGCTGCAAGGAGGCGCTGTTCACCCTCGGCGACCGCCCCGAGGCGCGCTGGCCTGAGGCGAAGGAGTGGCTGGACGCTCGCGGCTACGACTCGACGTTGGACTACCTGCGGGCGATGTCGATCCGGGTGCTCGAGGAGACCGGACTGCTGCCGCACCTGAACCCGGGCGTGCTCAGCTGGGAGGAGATCTCGCGGCTGAAGCCGGTCGCGCCGTCGATGGGCATGATGCTCGAGACCACCTCCACCCGGCTGTTCACGGAGAAGGGCGAATGCCACTACGGCAGCCCCGACAAGGACCCGGCGGTCCGGCTGCGCACCCTCACCGACGCGGGCAGGCTGTCCGTTCCGTTCACCACCGGCATCCTGGTCGGCATCGGTGAGACGCTGACCGAGCGCGCCGAGTCGATTCTCGCGATCCGTAAGTCGCACAAGGCGTTCGGTCACATCCAGGAAGTGATCGTGCAGAACTTCCTGGCCAAGGACGACACCGCGATGCGGGATGCCCCGGACGCGGGGATCGAGGAGTTCCGGGCCACCATCGCCGTCGCCCGACTGCTGCTCGGGCCCGGCATGCGGATCCAGTCGCCGCCGAATCTGGTGTCCGCCGCCGAATGCCTCGCCCTGATCGCGGCGGGCGTCGACGACTGGGGTGGCGTCTCGCCGCTCACCCCGGATCACGTCAACCCGGAGCGGCCGTGGCCGAACCTCGACACCCTCGCCGCGATCACCGCCGAGGCGGGCTACCGGCTCACCGAGCGGACCGCGGCGCAGCCGCCGTACGTGCTGGCAGGCTCGCCGTGGATCGACCCCCGCATCGCCGCGCACGTGCAGGCGCTCGCCGACCCGGTGACCGGGCTTGCCCTGCCCGACACCCGGCCTGCGGGTCTGCCCTGGCAGGAGCCGGACGAGGCATGGGAGTCGGCCGGACGCACCGACCTGAACACCGCCATCGACACCGAGGGCCGCAACACCGAGACCCGCAGCGACCTGGGTAGCGCGTTCGGAGACTGGGACTCGGTCCGCGAACAGGTGCTCGAGCTGTCGAACCAGGGCGCCCCGGTGCGGCTCGCCTCCGAGGTGCTGGCCGCGCTGCGCAGCGCCGAGCGCGATCCCGGCGGCTGCACCGACGACGAGTACCGGGCCCTGGCCACCGCGGACGGTGACGGCCTGGAGGCGATGGTCGCGCTGGCCGACGCCCTGCGCCGCGACGCCGTCGGAGACGACGTCACCTACGTGGTGAACCGGAACATCAACTTCACCAACATCTGCTACACCGGCTGCCGGTTCTGCGCCTTCGCGCAGCGCAAGGGCGACGCCGACGCGTTCACCCTCTCGACCGCCGAGGTCGCGGACCGGGCCTGGGAGGCGCATGTCGCGGGCGCCACCGAGGTGTGCATGCAGGGCGGCATCGATCCCGAACTGCCCGTCACCGGCTACGCCGACCTGGTCCGCGCGGTGAAGGCGCGGGTTCCGTCGATGCACGTGCACGCGTTCAGCCCGATGGAGATCGTCAACGGCGCCTCCCGCGGCGGCCAGAGCGTGCGGGACTGGCTGACCGACCTGCGTGAGGCGGGCCTGGACTCCATCCCCGGCACCGCGGCGGAGATCCTCGACGACGAGGTGCGCTGGGTGCTCACCAAGGGCAAGCTGCCGACGAACACCTGGGTCGACGTGGTCACCACCGCGCACGAGGTGGGCCTGCGGTCCAGTTCGACGATGATGTACGGGCACGTCGATCAGCCGCACCACTGGGTCGGGCACCTCAACGTGTTGCGCGGGATCCAGGACCGCACCGGCGGATTCACCGAGTTCGTGCTGCTGCCCTTCGTGCACCAGTCCTCCCCGCTGTACCTGGCAGGGGCGTCGAGGCCGGGCCCGACGCAGCGTGACAACCGGGCCGCGCACGCGCTGGCGCGGATCATGCTGCACGGGCGGATCCACAACATCCAGACCAGCTGGGTCAAGCTCGGGGTCGCGGGCACCCAGGCGATGCTGCAGGGCGGCGCCAACGACCTGGGCGGGACCTTGATGGAGGAGACCATCTCGCGGATGGCCGGTTCGCAGCACGGATCGGAGATGACGGTGGCGGAACTCCGGGCGATCGCCGAGGGGATCGGGCGCCCGGCCCGCCAGCGCACGACGGGTTATGCCGAAAGGGTGGGAGTGGCATGAGCGACAAGGATCGAATCGGCGACGGCAGGGTCGTCGCGGTGCTCGACCGCGCGGCCTGGGGGATCAACCCGGTGCTGGATCTGATGAGCACGGACCCGCTGCGGATCAAGGCGCGCACGTTCACGCCGACGGCCGAGCAGCGTTCGATGGCGGAGAAGGTGCTGGACGCGGCGGCCTGGCTGCTCGACGTCGCGGAGGTGCCAGGCACCGCGGCATGGGAGCGGGCGAGCGACGAGCGCCGCGCCCGGTGGTGGGTGACCCGGCTCGGGGCGCTGAACACCATCGCGGTCGCGTTCCCCGGAGTCTTCGGTCCGCTGATCCGGCGGCTGCCGATCCAGGACCTGCTGGCGTTCGCGAACCAGACGGTGGTGCTGGTCGCGGTGGCACGGGAGCTCGGCGTCACCGACCGCAGCGCCCAGGTGGATCTGCTCGCCTCGGTGCTCTGCGGCAGGCAGACCGATGCCAGGACGCTGCTCGCGCACCCGGACGCGGCGCCGGCCGAGTCCGGGTCGTCGTGGCGGCCGTTCGCTCTGCTCGGCGCGATGTGGTCGACCTCCCGGATGCTGCGGGCGATCCCGGACGAGCTGGAGAAGCGCCCGAGGCCGGGCCAGCCCTATCGCACGCTCGGGAAGCTGCCGCTGGTCGGTGCGGTGGCGGATTACTTCGGCGAGCGGGGCGCCCTGGTCCGCGCGGCCGCACAGGGCCAGCGCTGGATCGACGGTCACACCGTGCGGACGGCGGAGGGTCGATCCGGCGTGCAGGGCCTGTCAAGCGTCTGACTTCGACCCGGTGCGCGCGGCTGGTCGCCAGTAGTCTGTGCGTGTGGCCCTGCGCGACGGCCGGATCAGGCGGTCAGGGCACCCTAAGCGGGCGCTTCCGGGTGGGGGGAGCGATACTGGTAACTACTGGGCGGACATGGGGGTTCGCGCAGCGTAATGGTCTTTGACGAAAGGCAGGGAGAGCAGCAGTGCCCTACACGATTGCTGAACCGTGCGTGGATGTTCTCGACAAGGCGTGCATCGAGGAATGCCCTGTCGACTGTATCTACGAGGGTGGCCGCATGCTCTACATCCACCCCGACGAGTGCGTGGACTGCGGCGCCTGCGAGCCCGTCTGCCCCGTCGAGGCGATCTTCTACGAAGACGACGTGCCGGACCAGTGGAACGACTACGTGAGCGCGAACGTCGACTTCTTCGTCGAGCTCGGATCGCCCGGTGGAGCCGCCAAGCTCGGCAAGGTCGACTACGACCCGCCGTTCATCAAGGCGCTTCCGCCCATGGGCGAGGGCTGAGTTGCGCGGTAGCGCCGTGACCGCGCGCACCCGTGTCCCGGTGTCGCAGGGTCTGCCCGATTTCCCCTGGGACTCGCTGGCCTCGGCGAAGGCGACGGCGGAGTCGCATCCGGACGGGATCGTCAACCTCTCGGTCGGCACCCCCGTCGATCCGGTCGCGCCGCTGATCCGTGAGGCGCTCGCCGCGGTGTCGCAGGTGCCCGGCTATCCGACCACCCACGGCACCCCCGAGCTGCGGGCGGCCGCGGTCGGTGCCCTGGCTCGGCGGTACGGGGTCACCGGACTCGACGAGGCCGCGGTGCTGCCCGCGATCGGCACCAAGGAGGCGATCGCCTGGCTGCCGCGTCTGCTCGGCCTCGGCGCCGGGGATCTCGTGGTCATCCCGGAGGTCGCATACCCCACCTACGAGGTCGGCGCGCTGCTGGCCGGTTGCCGCGTGCTGCGCGCGGACGGCACCATGCGCCTCGGCCCCGAGAGCCCGGCGCTGATCTTCATCAACTCGCCGTCCAACCCGACCGGCAAGGTGCTCGGCATCGACCACCTGCGCAAGGTGGTCGACTTCGCCCGCCAGCGGGGCGCGATCGTGGTCTCCGACGAGTGCTACCTGGGCCTGACCTGGGAGGCCGAGGCGTACTCGATCCTCGACCCCCGCGTCTGCGACGGCGACCACACCGGCCTGTTGGCGGTGCACTCGCTGTCGAAGACCTCGAACCTGGCCAGCTACCGGGCGGGTTTCATCACCGGTGACGCCGCCCTGATCGCGGAGCTGCTGGAGGTGCGCAAGCACGCCGGGATGATGGTGCCGTTCCCCGTGCAGGCCGCGATGACCGCAGCCCTGCGCGATGACGCGCACGAGAACGAGCAGCGCGAGCGGTACCGCGCGCGCCGCGAGGTGCTGCTGCCCGCCGTGCGCGGGGCCGGCTTCGCCGTGGACAACTCGGAGGCAGGCCTGTACCTGTGGGCCACCCGGGAGGAAGCCTGCCGGGACACGGTCGACTGGTTCGCGGACCGCGGGATCCTGGTCGCGCCCGGCGACTTCTACGGGCCCGGCAGCCGTCGGCACGTGCGGATCGCGCTGACCGCAACCGACGAGCGGATCGCCGCCGCCGCCGCGCGGCTCGCCGGTTGACGCGAATGCCTCCCCTCCGCAGGCCCGCAGCGCTGGCCGCGGTCGTGGTCGCGGCAGCCGTGCTCTTCACCGGCCCACCCGTCTCCGCGAGCACGCCCGTGGGGCAACCGGTTTCCGAGCGCTACGCCGAAGTCGGGCCATGGGAGGTCGCTAGCGAGGCGGCGCCGGGGAGGGCACCCGGATGCCAGGACGTGTGGCCGAGCGGCTCCGACCCGGCGCATGCCGAAGGGCCACCGCCCGGCACGCGTCACGAGGTGTTCTACCCTGCCGACACCGGCGAGGACGGCGTCAGACATCCGATCGTCACCTTCGGCAACGGCAGCCACGCCACCTCGCGCGAGTACGAACCGCTGTTGCGGCACCTGGCGTCGTGGGGCTTCGTGGTGGTCGTCGCCAACAGTTGCGATACCGGCGACGGGGTCGAGATGCTGCAGGCCCTTGACGAGGTGGTCGAGCAGGACACCAACCCGGCCAGTGCATTGCACGGGCGGCTCGATGTCACCCGCATCGCCGCCCTCGGCCACTCCCAGGGGGCGGGAGGTGCGGTCAACGCCACGACTCGCGCGGGTGGCCGGATCACCTCCACCGCGGTGATGAACCTGCCCGATCCGATGTGGGCGTCCGAGCCAGCGGATGCGATCGACACGTCAACGCTCGCAGGGCCGGTGCTCTTCGTCACCGGCGCGAACGATCCCGTCTCCACCGCGGGCGCGCAGGAACGCTACTTCGACGCGGTGCCCGGCCAGGCAGTACGTGGCCGGCTGCTCGGAACCGCGCACACCTGGCCGCGGGACGGCGGCGGGTTCCGCGGCTACCTCACCGCGTGGTTCGCCTACACCCTGCGCGGCGACGACGAGGCGGCGCGCGCGTTCACCGGACCCGCCGCGCAGTTCCTCGGGGACCAGGCCTGGGACCTCCGGGAGACAAAGAACCTGGTAGCTCGGCCGGCTCCGCAGGCTCCGCTCTGATCCTTCTGGTCGCTCCGCAGGCTCCGCTCTGATCCCTCTGGTCGCTCCGCAGGCTCCGCTCCTGCGCTAGCCTGGGGGCGGAGTTCCTCGTTGCCGGGGTACCGCCCCTGCAGCGTCACCCCGCGGGCAGGAGGCAGCATGGACGCCGTCACTCGGGTTCCCTCGCCCAGCAACGAACCGGTGCACTCGTACGCGCCGGGAAGTCGCGAGCGACAGTTGCTCATCGCGAAGCTCACCGCACTGGCCTCGGAACCGGTCGAGCTGCCGCACGTGATCGGCGGTGTGCACCGGCAGGGCTCGGGTGACCGGGTGGACGTCGTTCAACCCCACCGCCATTCGGCCGTGCTCGGGACGCTCACCAATGCCACCCACGAGGACGCGGACGCCGCCGTCGAGGCCGCGGTCGCCGCCGCACCCGGTTGGCGGGCGCTGTCCTTCGACGACCGGGCCGCCGTGCTGTTGCGGGCCGCGGACCTGCTCTCCGGTCCCTGGCGGGAGACGCTGGCCGCGGCGACCATGCTCGGACAGTCCAAGTCGGTCCAGCAGGCCGAGATCGACGCACCGTGCGAGCTGATCGACTTCTGGCGGTTCAACGTGCACTTCGCCCGGCAGATCCTGGCCGATCAGCCGGTCTCCGGCCCGGGGGTGTGGAACCGGCTCGAGTACCGGCCGCTCGAGGGATTCGTCTACGCGATCACGCCGTTCAACTTCTCCGCCATCGCGGGCAACCTGCCGACCGCGCCCGCGCTGATGGGCAACACCGTCGTCTGGAAGCCGGCGACCACGCAGACCGTCGCCGCGTACTGGACCATGAAGCTGCTCGAGGAGGCGGGGCTGCCGCCGGGGGTGATCAACCTGGTCACCGGCGCGGGGGCCGCGGTATCCGATGTGGCGCTGGGTGATCCGCGCCTGGCGGGCATCCATTTCACCGGCTCGACGAAGACCTTCCAGCATCTCTGGCGGGAGGTGGGGGCCAATATCGACTCGTACCGCGGGTACCCGCGCCTGGTCGGTGAGACCGGCGGCAAGGACTTCGTGGTCGCGCATTCGTCCGCCAACCCCGAGGTGTTGCGCACCGCACTGGTGCGCGGCGCCTTCGAGTACCAGGGCCAGAAGTGTTCGGCCGCGTCGCGGGCATATGTCCCGAAGTCGGTGTGGGACAGGATGGGAGACGATTTTCTCGCCGAGGTCGATCAGCTCGGCTATGGCGACGTGACGGACCTGTCGAACTTCGGCGGGGCCCTGATCGACCGAGCGGCCTACGACAAGAATGTCGCCGCGATCGAGCGGGCACGAGGCGCCGCCGGGGTGCAGATCGCGGTCGGAGGGAAGTACGACGACAGCGAGGGGTACTTCGTCCGGCCGACGGTGCTGCTCGCCGAGGATCCGCGCGACGAGTGCTTCGCCACCGAGTACTTCGGGCCGATCCTGTCGGTGCACGTCTACGACGACGACGCACCCGGCTCCTTCGACGATCTGCTCGCGGTGGTGGATTCGAGCGCTCCCTATGCCCTCACCGGAGCGGTCATCGCGGACGACCGCGTCGCGATCGACAAGGCAGGTGCGGCACTGAGATTCGCGGCGGGCAACTTCTACGTCAACGACAAGCCGACCGGTGCCGTGGTCGGCCAGCAACCCTTCGGTGGGGCCCGCGCCTCGGGCACCAACGACAAGGCCGGCTCGCCGATCAACCTGCTGCGCTGGACCTCCGCCCGGACCGTCAAGGAGACCTTCGTGCCACCGACGGACCACCGCTACCCGCACATGGAGCTGGGGGAGTAGCAGTGGCGTCGCAGGTGTTCGCGAACCCGCTGCGACCCGCGATCCTGGCCGCCGCCCGCTCGACGATGCTCAAGTCGGCGATCACCAGGGCACCGGTGACCCGATCCATCGTCACCCGCTTCATTGCGGGGGAGACCAGGGCGCAGGCGCTGGACGCTGCCCGCGCGATCCTCGACTCCGGGCGGATGATCAGCATCGACTACCTCGGCGAGGACACCACCGACGCGTCCCAGGCGCGGGCCACCGTCACCGAGTACCTCGCCCTGCTCGCGGATCTGGCGGGCCAGCCGGAGGCGCGGGCACCAGGCGAGGTGCGGCGGCTGGAGGTGTCGGTGAAGCTGTCCGCGCTCGGGCAGGCGTTGGAGGTCGACGGCCGCGAGATCGCGCTGGAGAACGCGCGGTCGCTCTGCGCGGCTGCGGAGCGGTCCGGGGTCTGGATCACCGTCGACGCCGAGGACCACACCACGACCGACGGGGCCCTGTCCATCGTCCGCGAACTGCGCGCCGACTACCCGTGGCTGGGCACGGTGCTCCAGTCGTATCTGCGTCGCGCCGAGGCGGACTGCCGCGACCTGGCCGGACCGGGTTCGAGGATCCGGTTGTGCAAGGGCGCATACCGGGAACCGGAGTCGGTCGCGTTCCAGGCGAAGGCGGACGTGGACGCCTCGTACCTGCGATGCCTGCGGGTGCTGATGGAGGGCAGGGGCTACCCGATGGTGGCCTCCCATGACCCGGCGATCATCGCGGAGGCGGGCTCGATGGCGGCAGACACGGGCCGGGGACGGGGGGAATTCGAACACCAGATGCTGTACGGGATCCGGGACGGCGAGCAGCTCCGCCTGGCCGGGGGCGGCGCCCAGATGCGGGTCTACCTGCCCTACGGCGGCCAGTGGTACGGCTACTTCATGCGCAGGCTCGCCGAACGGCCGGCAAACCTGACCTTCTTCCTACGTTCGCTTCTCCCGAGGGGCTGACCCGCATAGCCTGAATCAATGAGGATCAATCTGACGAGTCTGTTCGTGGACGACCAGCGCGCAGCCCTTGCCTTCTATGTCGACGTGCTCGGCTTCGCGAAGCACCACGACATTCCCCTCGGCGACGACGCGTGGCTCACGGTGGTGTCACCCGAATCTCCCGACGGTCCGCAACTTCTGCTCGAGCCTGCGCGCCACCCGGCCGTGAAGCCGTACCGAGATGCACTTGCGGCGGACGGCATTCCGCTCGCCCAGTTCGCCGTCGACGACGTCGAGACCGAATATGCCCGGCTGACCGGCAAAGGTGTGGTGTTCACGCAACCGCCGACCGACATCGGCACCGCCGTCGTGGCCGTCTTCGACGACACGTGCGGCAACCTCATCCAGCTCATCGCGGAGAAGGCGACGGCGACCGGTGACTGAGACCGCCACGACGCGGCGGGGCACGGGCAGGGCGAAACGCGTTTGTTGATCGGCGAGCGATGAGTTTGTCGAACCCGCGAGGTCTACACCTTTGTCATCATTGTCGAGAGTCCGGGAGAACCGAGTGGAACAGCTGTTACGAGTCCAGAACTTCAACGTCTCGAGTGACGGAATCGGCGCCGGTGAGGACCAGAGCTTCGAGAGCCCGTTCGGTCTCGACCCCGGCGCGATGTTCGCGTGGGCGGGCGCGACGGCGAGCTGGCCCATGCGCACCGACCCCGGGGGCAGCCGCGGTCTCGACGACTACCTCACCCGGGACTATTCACGGAATATCGGTGCCGAGATCATGGGCCGCAACAAATTCGGGTACCAACGCGGGCCCTGGAACGATCTCGAATGGCGCGGTTGGTGGGGCGACGAGCCCCCGTTCCGCACCCCGGTCTTCGTCATGACCCACCATGAACGGCCCTCGTTCACGCTTTCCGACACCACGTTCCACTTCGTCGACGGCGATCCTGCCGCCATTCTCGAGCAGGCGCGGGAGGCGGCGCAGGGCAAGGACGTCCGACTCGGCGGTGGCGTCACCACCATCCGAGAGTTCCTCGACGCCGACCTGGTCGACACCATGCACGTGGCGGTCTCGCCGGTGACGTTCGGATCCGGACTGCGACTCTGGGAGTCGCCGGAAGACCTCCTCGACCGGTTCCACCTCGATGTCGTGCCCAGCCCGAGCGGCGTAATCCACCACCTTTTCTGGCGAAGGTGATCCGAGTGCCCCCGCCGCTCGGGCACGTCGGGTTCGCGGATTCGCGAACCTTGGTGTGAGACGCTGAACGGCGTGCTGCTCCGATCTCTAGATGCCCTCGCTGTCGCCCGCGGCGACGACCTCCCAGACGCCGTCCGGATCGGCGACACCACACTCTCGCGCACCGACCTCCTCGGCGCTGCCGGAGCGCTCGCCAAGCGCATCGGCGGCGCCGAGCGGGTCGCCGTCCTCGCCACGCCGTCCGCGTCGACGGTGATCGCGGTGGTCGGTTGTCTGCTCGCGGGCGTCACGGTCGTCCCGGTGCCGCCGGACGCCGGTCAGGCCGAGTTGGCGCACATTCTTTCCGATTCGGGGGCCCAGGCCTGGCTCGGGCAGGCGCCCGAGGGCAGCGAGTTGCCGGTCGTGCCGGTGCGGTTGCACACCAGGGACTGGCACTCTCACCCCGAACCGGCCCCGTCCTCGATCGCGTTCGTGCTGTACACCTCCGGCACCACCGGACTGCCGAAGGGCGTGCTGTTGAGCAGGCGCGCCATCGCGTCCGGGCTCGACGCGCTCGCGGAGGCCTGGCAGTGGACCGCGAACGACACGCTGGTGCACGGGCTTCCGCTGTTCCACGTGCACGGGCTGATTCTGGGTCTGCTCGGCCCGTTGCGATTCGGCAGCAGGCTGATCCACACCGTGCGGCCGACGCCGGAGGCGTACGCGCAGGCGCACGGTTCGCTCTACTTCGGTGTGCCCACGGTGTGGTCGAGGGTGGTCGAGGACGAGGAGTCGGCCAGGGCGCTGAGCGGGGCCCGGCTGCTGGTCTCCGGCAGCGCGCCGCTTCCGGTGCCGGTATTCGAGCGGCTCGCGGACCTGACCGGGCTGGTGCCGATCGAGCGATATGGCATGAGCGAGACCATGATCACGCTCAGCACCCGGGTGGACGGTGAGCGGCGCCCTGGCTGGGTGGGGCTGCCGGTGGCGGGCGTCGAAACCCGGCTGATGGACGAGGACGGGGCTCCGGTGCCGCACGACGGCGAGAGCATCGGCGGGCTGCAGGTGCGCGGGCCGATGCTGTTCGACGGTTACCTCAACCGCCCAGCCGCGACGGCGGTGTCGTGGACCGAGGACGGCTGGTTCAAGACCGGGGACGTCGCGGTGATCGACGAGCACGGTTTCCACCGGATCGTCGGCCGCGAGTCGACCGACCTGATCAAGTCCGGGGGGTACCGGATCGGGGCGGGTGAGGTGGAGGCCTCGCTGCTGGGGCACCCGGCGGTCCGCGAGGTCGCGGTGATCGGCGTGCCCGACGACGATCTCGGCCAGCGGGTGGTGGCCTACGTGGTCGGCGACGTGCCCTCGCCCGAGGATCTGATCGAGCACGTGGTCGCGGAGCTGTCCGCGCACAAGCGGCCCCGCGAGGTGCGAGTGGTGGACTCGCTGCCGCGCAACGCCCTCGGGAAGGTGCAGAAGAAACTGCTCGGCTGAGTTCTCAGCGGTCCTACGCGAGCCCGCCCGCGCCCCCGAGGGTGACGAACGCGCGGCCCTCCGCCCGCAGCGCGGGCAGTGCAGCGGCCAGTCCCGCCGCGGTGGCGCCGTGCGGGCGGTTGAGGTGCATGATGACGATCGAGCCGGGTGTGGACCCGGCAGTGGCCGACTGAACGTGGCCCGCTGACGCGGTGGCTCCGAAGTCGCCGTTCACCGTGAAACCGACGACCTCCTCGCCGAGGTCGCGGACGACGGCGGCCGCGACCTCGTCGCAATGCGCGGTGCCCGGCCGGAACCAGCGCGGCGCGACACCGGTGATCTCCTGCAGGCGTTGGTGGTTGACCATCACCTCGTCGATGACCTCGGACACCGAGGCGGTGCCCGCGATCCCGTAGGCGGAGCGCCCGGTCACCGAGAGCGGCAGATGCCTGGTGCCGTGGTTCGCGAGTTCGAAGAGCGGGTTCGCGGCGAGCCGGTCGGTCAGCTCCCGGTTGGCGTCGATCCACCGGGTGTTCAGGAACAGGGTGGCGGGCAGGTGCTCGCGTTCGAGCAGGGCGATCAGCTCGGCGTCGACGGCACTGCCGCGCGGTCCACCGCAGCCGTCGAAGGTCAGCGTCATCCGCGGGCCTGCCGCCGCGAGACGGGTCCTGGTCCCGGTCACGGCCAGTCCCCACTCGTGGGGGACGGCGCCCGCATACTTCGCGATCAGTGTGGCCGGGTCCGGCGGCGGCGGAGGGAGCGGCGGGGGCACGGGTGCCGCGATCCCCTGGATCTCGGCGGACCCGGGTGGGGGAACCGGTTCGGCGTTCGAGACCGCCGGGCCCCCGAGGTCGGCGCAGCCCGACACCGCCGATGCCGCGCCGCCGAGCAGGCCCAGCAGGATCGTCCGCCGGTTCGGTGTCGCTCGCACGTCGGTCACGGTAGAGCACCTCCGGCGTTCGCGCGCTTCGACGCGACGGGCCGTAGACAGCCCACTTTCTCGGCGGACGCGACTAACCTCGATAACCATGACCATGCCAGCCGAGAACACCCGTATCGTGCTCGCGTCCCGCCCAGTCGGCGAACCCGCGCCGTCCGATTTTCGGATCGAGACCGTCCCCGCCCCTGTTCCGGCGGACGGGCAGCTACTGCTCAAGACCCTCTACCTCTCCCTCGACCCGTACATGCGGGGCCGGATGAGCGCCGCGAAGTCGTACGCCGATCCGGTCGAGCTCGGTGACGTCATGGTCGGTGGCACGGTGTGCGAGGTGGTCGACTCGAAGGACCCCGCCTTCCACGAGGGTGATGTGGTGCTGTCCTTCTCGGGCTGGCAGACCCACTCGGTGGTCGACGCGCACCACGTGCGCAAGCTCGATCCGAGCGCCGCGCCGGTGCAGAGCTGGCTCGGCGTGCTGGGGATGCCCGGCTTCACCGGCTACGCCGGGCTGCTGCGGATCGGCGAACCCAAGCCCGGCGAGACAGTGGTCGTCGCCGCCGCGACGGGGCCCGTCGGATCGGCCGTCGGGCAGATCGCGAAGATCAAGGGCGCAAGGGCGGTTGGCATCGCGGGCGGGCCCGAGAAGGTCGCGTACCTGCGCGAGATCGGGTTCGACGCCGCGATCGACCACCGCGCCCCTGACTTCGCCGATCAGCTCGCGGCGGCCTGTCCCGACGGCATCGACGTGTACTTCGAGAATGTCGGCGGCGCGGTGTGGAGCGCGGTGTTCCCGCTGCTGAACGACTTCGCCCGGGTTCCGGTGTGCGGGCTGGTGTCGCACTACAACGACACAGCGGGCCCAGCGGGCCCGGATCGGCTGCCGGGCTTCATGAACGACGTGCTGAAGAAGAGCCTGACGATCCGCGGGTTCATCCAGAGCGAGTTCGTCAAGAGCGACTTCAAGTCGTTCGTCGGCGACATGTCCGGCTGGATCCACGCGGGCCGCATCGCGTACCGCGAGGACATCGTCGAGGGACTGGAGAACGCGCCGGCCGCCTTCAACGGAATGCTCGCGGGCCGCAACTTCGGCAAGGTGATCATCAAGGTGGCGGAGGCGCGCGGGTGACAGAACTGGGTGAGCGACCGCAGGAGAAGGTCGGGCCGCTCGAAATCGTCGCGTTCCTGTGCGAGCTGGCGATGCTCGTTCTTCTCACCCTGGCCGGGGTCGCCGCGATGGAGTCACTGCTCGGTCGGGTGCTCGTGGCGATCGCGTTGCCTGCCGCCGCGGCAGGGATCTGGTCGGTGTGGATGGCTCCGACGTCGCGCAGGAGACTCGCCAATCCATCCCGGTTGTACGCGCAGGCGGCGCTGTTCGCGGTGGCAGGCCTGATCATCGGGCTGACCGTCGGCTGGCTCGTCGGCGCGGTCTTCTTCGTGGTGTCCACCGCTGTGTTCGCGGAGCGATTCAGGCGGGAACTGCGCACCAGGTAGCGGCACTGTCGAGCGGGTGGTGCCCCCTACTTGCTGTCCCGGAACACCGGCTCGCGATTCTCCCGCCGGGCCAGGGCGGCCTCCTCGAAGTTGTCGGTCATCAGCCGGATCATCAACTGGCCCAGACCTTCCTGGTTCATGTGCTGTGCCATCGAGGAGGCGTCCAGGCTCGACCAGAGGGTGCGCTTGGTCAGCTCGACGCCGGGCCGGGAGAAGGCCGCGATCCGCTCCGCCAGGGTGAATGACTCCTCGAGCAGGTCGGCGCCGGGGACGAGGCGCGAGACCAGGCCGATCCGCTCGGCCTCCTCGGCGTCGATGTCGCGGCCGGACAGCATGATCTCGAAGGCCCGGGAGGACCCGATCGCGCGCGGCAGCAGGTAGCTCAGCCCCAGTTCGCTCGCGGTCAGCCCGTTGTTGATGCCCGCCGCGCGGAAGTACGCGTCGGTGGAGGCCAGTCGGATGTCCGCGGCCAGCGACAGGCAGAAGCCGCCACCGATCGCGGCGCCGTTGACCGCCGCGATCACCGGCTGGTGCATCCGGCGGATCGCCAGCACCACGTCGTCGAGGATCTCCATCGCCCGCAACGCGATCGACGGCCGGGTCAGCCCGTCGATGTGCGGGGGACTGCCCGCGGAGGCCTGGTCGGCGCCCGAGCAGAAGCCGCGACCGGCGCCGGTGAGGACGACGGCGCGCACCGAGTTGTCGTTGCTGATCGCCTCGAGGGATTCCTTGAGCGGAACCATCACGTCGAACGCCATCGCGTTCATCCGCTCGGGCCGGTTCAGCGTCACCAGGGCCACGTTCGCGCGGGGCCTCTCGACGAGGATGAAGCTCACGGGTGTCTCCTGTTCGGCGGCACGGATCGGACCAGCCGACACTACGTCGAACCGGCGGAAGTTGTAACAGGTTCTAATGGCCGGTCGCGGTCGCGCGCAACCCGGTCCGGCTCACCACGCGATATTGATCGCCCCAGGACTCCAGGTGCCCGAGCGTCGCACAGTGTCGGTGTCGAGCTGCGCCGGTACGGCATTCGGGTCGATGCGGGAGTACTTCTCGAGGGTGCCCCAGTCGCGGCCCCAGTCGCCGTCGAGGTAGGTCGGGAGGGTGCGGCCGGTCGCGGTGAGGTCGATCCAGCCGAGAGGGCCGCCGCCGAAGTGGTCCTGCCACAGGCTCGTCATCACCGCGGCCGGGCGGTCAGGGAGGATGCGGTATTCCGGGATCTCGGCCACGCCGAGTCGATGGTTGAACGGCTGCTGGCACGGGAACTGCAGGGCCACAGCCCAATCGATCATCGTCGGTGTCTGCGATCCGATCACGTCGTCGAGTGTTCGAGTCTGCGGGACCCGCGGCGGTGTGACCGCCAGCCACTGGTCGGGTCGGGTGTCGGTGTCCTCGACGACGATCCGAACGGCGTTCGCCTCCGCGGGAAGCTCGTCGAGCGGAACCCGGAGGTTTCGCCACGAGGGAGCGGGGCCGATGTCGATGGGTAGCGCACTGCCCAGCTTCTGAACGGTTCCGTCGCCGCCGTGGACACCGTAGTCGAGTTCGACCCGGGCGCCGGGGGTGGCGATGCTGTCCGCGTCGACCGAGTAGACCTGTCCGGCAACGGACATCGAGACGAGGTCGCCCCCGGCCGGAAGCGCGTACCAGTCCGAGGTCAGCCCCGCAGGTTCATTGGCTCCGTAGGTGCCCAGCACGGGGGTGGTCGCCGGGTCGAGACCGAACGGCAGGGCCACGGTGCTCCCGTTGATGCCGACAGCGCCCTGGCCGCCTGCGGTGCCCGCCGCGTCGCTGGCCTTGGCGTCCTCATTGTCGAGGGACGTCGCCATGCCTTCGGACGAGGCCTCCTCGTCGGCGGTCAGGTCAGCGGCCACCCCGTTCGGGGTGAATCCGACGTTCTGCGCGCCGAGCGCGTTCGCGGGCGCGGCGGTGAGAGGGCGCAGCATGGACGCATTGGTGTCGGTCTCGACGAGCACATCCTCAGCCAGGCCGCACGAATGTCCGGCGAGGGCCCCGAGGTTCGACTTCGCCAGCGAGAACGACGGGTACTGGGCAACGGCCCCCTTGGTCATCGAGAGCACGAAGAACGCGACCATGGCTGCGGCAGCGACCGTCAGCGGGGGAATCGACCACAGCCTGCCCGGCCGAGCGGACGTGTCCTCGTGGGGTTCCCGAAGGAAGCACCACCCGGCGACGAGCAGCGTCACCCCGGTCAGACCGAGGAGGATGGTGCCCGCACCGAAACCGGCGATCATCACCGGCTTGTCCCACCACGGGATTCCGAACCTCGACACGTACCACCAGCTGTTGCTGCTGGTGAACGCGAGCGCGAGGAGGAACAGCACGGCGGCGGCAAACAGCGCCCGGTTGCGCCGCGACCGAAGCACCAGTGGGC
Source organism: Rhodococcus sp. NPDC059179 (assembly GCF_042754885.1). Taxonomy (NCBI): domain Bacteria; kingdom Bacillati; phylum Actinomycetota; class Actinomycetes; order Mycobacteriales; family Nocardiaceae; genus Rhodococcus; species Rhodococcus sp. NPDC059179. The sequence continues at coordinate 83,563 of NZ_JBHZBV010000009.1, forward strand.
CCACCGCGACGGCGGTCAGGACGGCGAGCGAACCAGCCAGCCCGGCGAACACCCCGAAATGGTGCGTCCACTTCGTGGGGGTGAACATCATCAGCACCATCGCGGCGGCGGTGATGCCGATGATCCGTCGTGACGGGCCAGATGCGGTTCCCGGGATCCGCCCTCCGCGCCGCAGCATCACCAGCAGGCTGGTGACGATCGAGAGGACCATCACGAACACCCCGAACCGTCGGGCCAGGGACCCGTCGGCGTTGATGTTGAACAGCCATTCGTAGCGCTTGTACTCCTCGAACCATGCCGTCGACGGCGGAATCGCGTGCACGCGTTGCATCTCGACGACGGCGGCGAGCGTCTGGTCGGCGAACGCCGCGACGAGAATGGCCAGGCCTGCGGCCACGATCGGGCCGACGGCGGCGACGTAGCCGACGGTCTTGGCGCGGCACGAGACGATCTGCAGGACCGGCCGCGCGCCCGCGATCAGCGCACCGAAGCAGATGATCCCGGAAGGTCCGACGGTCACCGTGAGCGCGCCGACCAGCACCGCGACGGCGGCGGGGAGCAGGCGTCGGGTGGCGATGGCGCGTTCGACCGAGCACCACGTCAGCAGCACGCCCGCGGCGACGATCGGCTCGGGACGCAGACCGTTGTTGTACGGCAGCCAGAAGGCGAGGAACACCAGGCCGCCGGTCCACAGCGCCAGCCGATTCCTGCCCACCGCGACGCCCAGTCGCGGGGCCACCTCGCGGCTGATCACCAGCCAGCAGACGATGCCCGCGATCAAGGCGGGCAACCGGACCCACGGGCTGGCGGTGGACACCGTCGTCATCAGCGCCAGCAGGTCGTAGTACGGGGTGCCGAACGGCGCCTCGGGCACCCCGAACCAGCGGAAGTAGTTGGCCATGTAGCCCGACTCGAGGGACGCCCTGGCCATGGTGAACTGGTAGCCGTCGTCCGACGTGGTGGAGCCGATGAAATGCCACAGCACGAGGGTCCCGATCACCACGACGTCGATCGGGGCGAGCTTCCACCAGCGCGCAGGCAGGAACCGGCGGGACCGCCGGCCGTCGAGGTTGTCGATCCGGTGCAACGCGACGAGTGCAACCGCTGTCGCCAGCACCGCGACGATCATCGCGACGAGCTTGATCGCCGACGGCGAGGACGAGAACCGGGTGTCGATGTCCGCGTTCACCGTGAGACCGGCCGGGCTCGGGCCCTGGAGTTCGGTGAACACGCCGACCATCTGCGGCCGGAAGTCGCCGTCGAGTGTGGTCGGGTCGCTGCCCGTCACCGTGGTCGTGGTCCGCTCCGGGTTCGACGTGACGGTGACCGAACGGCCGGCGAGATCGTCGACCGGGATCGAGAGCAGGTGCTGGTCGCGCGCCGTGACATCGAGCCGAGCGGGCGCATCATCGGTGCCGGGGTTCACCCGGGCGACGAGGCCGTAGCGGGCCGCGTCGGCCGCGCCGACCGGGGCGGTCGAGATCACGACGCCCCCGGTGGTGGACAACTGTTGCGCCGCGGCGGCGGGGATCGAAACGTCGACTTCGAGCGGCGCGTACGACACCAGGGGTGAGTCGATGCTGGCGAGCGAGTCCGCCTGCGGCCAGGACAGCGTCGCGGTCTGCTGCTGTACCGGCAGGAACGGCACCGACACCGCGGCCAGGACCGCAAGCACCGACGCGACCCCGGCGACGATCCGGATCCGGGCCGCGTCCCGGCCGGATAGCGGGACGGGGTCAGATGGGTCGGACTGCCTTCGGTCGGCCACGGCGGTGTCGGTCACGACGATCGATGCTAGCGTGCCGCCTCGCGACGTCGCCGCCGCGCGTTGAGCGCCGACAGCCCCGCGATGACCGCGAACAGCACCGCCGTGGAGATCAGCTGTTTGCGCGCATCCGCGTCCGTCAGCATCAGCAGGATCAGGCCGCCGAGCGCGGCGAGCGTCACCCAGCTCAGGTAGGGGAAGCCCCACATCCGGATGCTGAGCCTGCCCTCGGCCTCGAGTTGCGGGCGCAGCCGCAGCTGCGAGACCACGATGAAGATCCAGATCACCAGCAGCGCAGCGCCGACCGCGTTCAGCAGGATCGACAGCAACGAGTCGGGCAGCAGCCAGTTCAGCAGCACGCTGACGAAGCCGAAGAACACCGACAACAGCACCGCGTTGGTCGGCACCCCCGTCTTGGACAGGGAGGCGAGCAGCGCGGGCCCGTCGCCGCGGCGGGCGAGCGAGTAGGCCATCCGGGAGGTGCCGTAGACGTTCGCGTTGAAGGCCGAGAGCAGGGCCACCACCACGACAAGTTCCATCAGGCCTGCCACGTACGGGATGTGCGCCTGGTTCAGCACCGCCACGAACGGGCCGCTCTGCAACTGCGGCGAGGTCCACGGCAGCACCAGCACCATGATCGCGATCGACCCGATGTAGAACAGGCTGATCCGCCACACCACGCTGCGCACGGCCGCGGCGATGGAGTGCTCGGGGTCCTTCGACTCGGCCGCCGCGATCGTGACGATCTCGATGCCGCCGAACGCGAACGCCACCACGAGCAGGCCTGCCGCGATGCCCGCCAAGCCGTTCGGCATGAAACCGCCCTGGCCGAGCAGGTTGGTGAATCCGACCGGGTCGGTGTCCGGCAGCAGCCCGAACACCAGCAGCACGCCGATCACCAGGAAAGCGACGATGACCGCGACCTTGATTGCGGCGAACCAGAACTCGAACTCGCCGAAGTTGCTCACCTTGGCCAGGTTCACCACCGCGAAGAAGGTGACGAAGACCAGCGCCACCACCCACTGCGGCACGCCCGGCAGCCAGCCGTGCACGATCGCCGAGGCCCCGGTGATCTCGGCGCCGAGCACCATGATGAGCATGAACCAATACAGCCAGCCCATCGTGAAGCCGGCCCACTCGCCGATGCCGATGCGCGCGTAGTGGCTGAACGAGCCACTGGCCGGGATCGCGGCGCCCATCTCGCCGAGCATCCGCATCACGAAGACCACGATGATGCCGGCGATGATGTACGAGATCAGCACGGCCGGGCCGGCTTTTGCGATCCCGACCCCGGTGCCGAGGAACAACCCGGCGCCGATCGCGGAACCGAGGCCCATCATCGTCAGGTGACGGACCTTGAGTCCGTGCCCCAGGTGTGAGGTGTCGCCCTGTTCGGCGAGAGTTTCGGTCGCGTTCGATGCCGGGTCGTTCGTCGTCACTTCAGTACTTCGTTCAGTCGTTCGCGTGCAGTGCCGCGTTGAGCTCGACGCCGGTGCCCTTCCACGGCGTCACCTCGACGGCGCCGGACACCGAGTTGCGGCGGAACAGGATGTTGGACTTGCCGTTGAGTTCCTTGGCCTTGATCACCGTGCCGTCCGGCCCGGAGACCTTGGTGCCCGCGGTGATGTAGAGGCCCGCCTCGACCACGCAGTCGTCGCCGAGCGAGATGCCGAGGCCGGAGTTCGCGCCGAGCAGGCAGCGCTTGCCCACCGAGATGACCTCCTTGCCGCCGCCGGAGAGGGTGCCCATGATCGAGGCGCCGCCGCCGACATCGGAGCCGTCGTCGACGACGACGCCAGCGGAGATGCGGCCCTCGACCATCGAGTTGCCGAGGGTGCCCGCGTTGAAGTTCACGAAGCCCTCGTGCATGACGGTGGTGCCGCTGGCCAGGTGCGCGCCGAGGCGGACGCGGTCGGCGTCGGCGATCCGGACGCCGGACGGGACCACGTAGTCGACCAGGCGCGGGAACTTGTCGATGCCGTACACCGTGACCTGGCCGCGGGCCCGCAGCTTGGCCCGGACCACCTCGAAGCCGTCGACCGCGCAGGGCCCGAAGTTGGTCCACACCACGTTGGCGAGCAGACCGAAGACGCCGTCGAGGTTGGCGCCGTGCGGCTGGACGAGGCGGTGCGAGATCAGGTGCAGACGCAGGTAGGCGTCGTGCGCGTCGAGCGGCGCTGCGGCCAGGTCGGCGATGGTGGTGCGCACCGCGACGGTGCGGACGCCGCGCGCCTCGTCGTCGCCGACGAGCGCGGCGAGCTCGGCCGGGACGTCGGAGCCCTCGAGCACGGCGGTGCCTGCCTGCGGGTATTCGCCCAGCGTGGGCTCCGGGTACCAGGTGTCGAGGACTACCCCGCCCGTGGTCACGTTTGCGATACCGACTGCCGATGCTCCCTGAATGCTCACGGGCAGTCAGGATACCGGCAGGAGTAATCGAGCCTTCACCCGCGCGCATCCGTGGAAGGCTGTCGGCAGGGCCCGTCGTACCAGCCGATTGGATGTGGGGACGCATGCGTGGAATGAGATTCGCTCGCCCGGCCAGGATCGCCGCCGCCGGCGCCGCGCTGGCCGCCACCGTCTCGCTGCTGTCCACGCCGCAGGCTGGCGCCGCGCCGATCTGCCCCGATGCCGGTCGGGCCCCGGTACTGGTCGGGCGGGCGCCTGGCGCCGCCATCGAGGGCGCCGCCGTCGACGGCGCGGGCCGGCTCTACGTCACGGACCTGCGCAGCAACCGGGTGCTCCGGATCGACCGGCCCGGTGCCCCTGCGGTGCCGTTCGCGACCGTGCCGGGCCCGATGGGTGGCGGTCTCGCGTTCGCGCCGGACGGCGGGTTGCTGGTCGGTTACGGCGACGCCCGGGTGTTCGTCGGCGACGTCGCGCGGCCGGCGGGCATCGTCAAGATCGACGTCGGGACCGGTGCGGTGGCACCGTTCGCGTCCGGGCTCTCGGCGGCGAATGGTCTGGCGGTGACCCGTGACGGCACCGTGTACGCCACCAACGATCTCGCGTCGCTGGTCGGGCGGGTGCTGCCGAACGGTGTCGTCCAGCCCGACTGGGCGGTGCTGCCCAGCGCCAACGGTGCCGCGCTCAGCGCCGACGATCGCTACCTCTACGTCTCGCGCACCTTCGTCAACCCGGGGGTGAGCCGGATCCCGCTGGCGAACCCGGCGGCGCCGGAGTCGCTGGTCGACTTCGGCGGTGCCGACATGTTCGTCGCGCCGGACGGGCTGGTGCTGGACGCGCTGGGCCGCCCGATCGTGCCAACCGACATCAGCGGCGAGATCCTGCGGGTGGACGGGCACAACCGGTACTGCGCCCTCGCAGGCGGCTTGCAGGGGTCCAGCGTGCTGACCTTCGGCAGCGGCGGCTCCGGGTTCTCCGCCGGCCGGCTCTTCCGGGCCGGGTTCGACGGCGACATCTACGAGATAGGCGCGTAGCACCCGTGCGCGGTTGACGGGTCCGGGGGCCCGTCAACCACGCACGGGCGGCGCAGCCGCCTAACCTGGTCTGGTGACCCCGACGCCGCGCCTGGACCTGCACGCCGATCCGATCGAGCTGACCGCCGCCCTCGTCGACATCCCGAGTGTGTCCCACGACGAGGCGCTGATCGCCGACGCCGTCGAGGCGGCGCTGCGCGAGCAGACCACCGGCTTCGAGGTGATCCGCAACGGCAACGCGGTCCTCGCCCGCACCGACCGCGGGCTGCCGAGCCGGGTGATGCTGGCAGGTCACCTAGACACGGTCCCGATCGCCGACAACGTGCCAAGCACTCGCACCGTCGACCCCGAGCAGGGCGAGCTGCTGCACGGCTGCGGCACCGTCGACATGAAGTCCGGCGACGCGGTCTTCCTGCACCTGGCCGCGACGATCTCCGATCTCGCGCACGACCTGACGCTGGTGTTCTACGACTGCGAGGAGATCGCGGCCGTGCACAACGGACTCGGCCGGATCGAGCGTGAGCTGCCGCAGTGGCTGCAGGCCGACGTCGCGGTGCTCGGCGAGCCGTCCGGCGGGTTCATCGAGGCGGGCTGCCAGGGCACCCTCCGGGTGCGGCTGTCGACCTCCGGCACCCGCGCCCACTCGGCGCGATCCTGGCTGGGGGACAACGCGATCCACAAGTTCGCGCCGTTGCTGGCCCGGCTGACCGACTACGAGCCGCGCTCGGTGGACATCGACGGCTGCGTCTACCGCGAGGGGCTGTCCGCGGTTCGCATCGCCGGGGGAGTGGCGGGGAACGTGGTGCCCGACGCCGCCGAGCTCGACGTGAACTTCCGGTTCGCGCCCGACCGCAGTGTGGACCAGGCGATCGCGCACGTGCGGGAGGTGGTGGACGGCCTCGGCCTCGGCTTCGAGGTGACCGACAGCTCCGCCGGGGCGCTGCCCGGTCTCGGCGCGCCCGCCGCCGCCGCGCTGATCGAGGCGGCGGGCGGCCAGTTCCGCGCGAAGTACGGCTGGACCGACGTCTCCCGGTTCTCGGCGCTCGGCATTCCGGCCGTCAACTACGGGCCCGGCGACCCGAACCTCGCGCACAAGCGGGACGAGCACGTGCCGACCTCGCAGATCACCGATGTGACCCGGGTGTTGCGCGGCTATCTGAGCGCCTGAAGCAGGTTCGGGCTACGCCTCAGAACACCGTGAAGCCGGTGACCGACGGCAGGTGCGGACGGTTGGTGGTGAGCCTCGCCTCGACCCGGCCGGAACCGGTGAAGATCTCCGTGGAGGCGCCGGTGCCGAGGAAGGGCGGTAGCGAACCGTTCACGTCGGACGTCCAAGACCCCGCGGCGCCGGTGTCCAGATTGCGCCAGGAAATGGTGGCGGCCGCCGAGCAGTGCACTCCCGGCGCGGCGGAGAGGCCGACAAACGCGGCGCCCACCGAAAAGAGGACCCAACCGCGGTGGTCAACGCGGTCGGCCCCTGGCCCGGGCTGAATGGTTTCTGAGTACACGGCACCGCCGTACACGCGTCCGCCGCAGGCGATGCCCTCCGCGGCCGACCACGCATCGCCCAGCGTCACGTAGTTGTAGCGGCCCTCATCGGCAGCGGCCGTACCCGAGACACTGAGAAATCCCGCGACCGTCAGGAGCAGGACGCTCGAGCTTCGGGCGATCCTCACCATCGCAGCCCTCCTTCGATCGTGCGCCACCTGTCCAGTCAATCGCACCGCCGGACGGTCCGTTACCCAACGCGTGACCGAGCGCCGAACGCGGCCGGCCCCCACCCCGGCGGTCGGGGTGGGGGCCGGACGTCCTTGCGGGGTCAGCCGATGCTGAACGGCTGACCCCAGAGGGTCGTGCTGCTGGTGACGTTGTCGGTGCTCACCGAGACGGTGGCGTAGGAGCGGGCCTGCGCGTAGCCCGCGCAGCCCTCGACGCCGATCGTGGAGTCGGCGTAGGTGACCGAGCCGGACTTGCCCTTGAACGAGTGTGCGCCGGAGTGGGCCTCGTTGCCGTAGCTGTCCTCCCGCTCCAGGTCGAGGAGCCGGATGTTCTTGGCCTGGCCGGGGCCGATGCTGACGTTGCCGGAGCCCTTTGCCGTCTGCTTGACGGCCTCGCCCTCCCAGTTGGAGGACATCCCGGTGTCGGCACCGCCCTTGCCGCCGAGGGTCAGCTGGCAGGCCACGACGTAGCCCGCGGTGATGCTGCCGCCCTTGGCGTTCGGTCCGGTGACCTCGGCGGCGACCTTGCCCGAGACCCACACGTTGCGGTGCAGCGGGGTCGCGCCCATCGACGGCGAGACGTTGGCGGTCTCGCCGGTCCGGGTGATCGTGACGACGGTGCCGTCGGCGAGCGTCTTGCTGATGCTCCCGTCCGGCAGCGCGGTGAAGGTGTCGGCGTTCGCGGCGCCCGCGGACAGGAAGCCGACCGCGACCGCGGCGGTGGCGCCGACGGCGGCGATCTGCAGCCCGCGACGCAGGCCGGTCTTGCTGGCGTTCATGAATTCCCCTCTGAGGGTTCAGGTTTCAAGTTCAAGTGTGGACTGTGCGCGATCGGTACCCCAGCGGGGGTGAAATTCGCGCACGGGCGGCGCAGCCGCGACTAGCCGATGCTGAAGGGCTGGCCGTACAGGGTGGTCTTGGCGTAGTCGTTGCCGACGATCTCGACCACGGTGTAGGCGCGGGCCTGGGCGTAGCCGCCGCAGTTCTGGATCTCCAGCTGGGTGTCCTGGTACTGCACCGAGTACTTGCCGTTCTTCTTGATGTCCTTGCCGCTCACGCCGACGAACTTGACCTGGCCCGCGGCGAGCGGGACGGTCAGCGAACCCGACATCGACGGACCGTCCAGGCTGATGCCGCCGCCGATGGAGCCACCGAGACCGGTGATGTCGACCTGGCAGCCGACGATGTAGCCGGTGCTGATCCGGGAGACCCCGTGTGTCGACGAGTTGTTGGTGCCGGGGCTGTTCTTGGCGCCGTTCGCCGGGCCCGCCTCGGTCTCGCCGGTGACACCGGTGACGTCCGCGGTCACGGTGCCGGAGACCCACGCCACGCGGCCCGCGCCGTTGGCTGCCAGCGACGGCGAGATCAGGGCGCTCTCGCCGGTGCGGGAGACGACCGCACCCGGACCGGCCTTCTGTCCGTCCGGCAGCGGGACGAAGGTGTCGGCATGCGCCGCACCGCCCGACATCAAACCGATCGCCACCGCCGCAGCGGCCGCGACGCTTCCGACGCGCAGCACGGGCAGGTTCTTCACACTCAATGCAATCCCCTCACAAGGAATCTCGACCAGCAACTCGGACAACCGAGGCAGGCGGGGCATTTCATTGCCGCCGCGAACAAGAAGTTAGCGAAGGCTAAACTGCTTTGCAATTTCTTGCCCTGGCAATTACCGAGTGAATTGGGTCACCCGGGTCGGGATAGCCTTGCTCGCATGGCACCCGACAAGACGCCCGGCCGGGCCGCGAAGCAGAACACCTCGAAGCGGGGCAGCGCCTCGGTCAAGCACCGCGGCCCGATCCTGTTGCGCCGCGACCGCAAGGCGGAAGCGACCACCACCGATCAGCGACTGCTCGATCAGCGCGGGCCGACCGACTGGGTGCACACCGACCCGTGGCGGGTGCTGCGGATCCAGAGCGAGTTCGTCGAGGGCTTCGGCGCGCTGGCAGAGGTGCCGAGGGCGGTGACGGTGTTCGGCTCCGCGCGAACCGGTTCCGACCATCCCGAATACATCGCGGGCCGCGCGCTCGGCGCGGCGCTCGCCGAGGCCGGGTACGCGGTCATCACAGGCGGCGGCCCCGGCGTGATGGAGGCCGCGAACCGCGGCGCAAGCGAATCGGGCGGGTACTCCATCGGACTGGGCATCGAGTTGCCGTTCGAGCAGGGCCTCAACGAGTGGGTCGACCTCGGCATCAACTTCCGCTACTTCTTCGCCCGCAAGACGATGTTCGTGAAGTACTCGCAGGCCTTCATCTGCCTGCCCGGTGGTTTCGGCACCCTCGATGAGCTGTTCGAGGCGCTGACCCTGGTGCAGACCCGCAAGGTCACCCGCTTCCCGATCGTGCTGTTCGGCACCGAGTACTGGTCGGGCCTTGTCGAGTGGATCAGGGGCACTCAGCTGGCCAGCGGCAAGATCTCCGAAGGCGATGTGGAGCTGATCCACGTGACCGACAGCGTCGAGGAGGCCGTGCGGATCGTCGTCGAGTCGCAGCACGGCGTCGACGCCGCCGAGCTGATGGGCACCGAGGAGGAGTGGTGAGCTCCGCGCGCACGATCTGCGTGTACTGCGCCTCCGGGCCGGTCGACGATTCGTACCTCGCCCTCGCGACGGAACTGGGCACCGAGATCGGCCGCCGCGGGCTGCGGTTGGTCTCGGGCGGTGGCAACGTCTCGATGATGGGCGCGGTGGCCAGGGCCGCCCGCGACGCCGGTGCCTGGACCATCGGAGTCATCCCGAAGGCATTGGTGCACAGGGAGGTTGCCGATACCGACGCCGACGAACTGATCGTCACCGACACGATGCGTCAGCGTAAGCAGATCATGGAGGACCTGGCCGACGCCTTCATCACGTTGCCAGGGGGGATCGGCACGCTCGAGGAACTCTTCGAGACCTGGACCGCGGGCTACCTGGGCATGCACGCCAAGCCGGTGGTCCTGCTCGACCCGGTCGGCCACTACTCCGGGCTGCTGAGCTGGCTCGAGGGGCTGCTCGACGGAGGCTTCGTGCAGGAGCGGGCACTCGACCGCCTGCTGGTGACCGCTGCGGTCGACGAGGCGCTCGACGCCTGCGCGCCGTGAGCGTCGTTACCCTCAAGCCATGACCGAACCAGCCGCGAAGCGACCTGACGCGGTGCCCTCGCCTTCGCCGACCCTGTGCGGCAAGCCGGTGGCGACCGATCGGGCGCTGGTGATGGCCATCGTTAACCGCACCCCGGACTCGTTCTACGACCGGGGCGCGACGTTCACCGACGAGGCAGCCATGGCGGCCGTGCACCGCGCGGTCGCCGAGGGCGCGGACCTGGTCGACATCGGTGGTGTCAAGGCGGGCCCGGGGGACGAGGTTGGCGAGGCCGAGGAGATCCGCCGGGTGGTGCCGTTCGTGGAGGCGATCCGGGGCGAGTACCCGGACCTGCTGATCTCCGTCGACACCTGGCGCGGCCCGGTGGCCCGGCTGGCCTGTGGCGCGGGCGCGGACCTGGTCAACGACACCTGGGCGGGCGCCGATCCGACGCTGGTCGAGGTCGCGGCCGAACTGGGCGCCGGATACGTCTGCTCGCACACCGGCGGCGCCGTGCCCCGTACCCGGCCGCACCGGGTGCGCTACGCCGACGTGGTCGCGGACGTGGTCGACGACGTGGTGTCGGCGGCCGTGCGAGCGCGAGATCTCGGGGTGCCCGTCGACGGGATCCTCATCGATCCGACCCACGATTTCGGCAAGAACACCTTCCACGGGCTCGAGTTGTTGCGTCGAGTGGACGATCTCGTAAACACCGGGTGGCCGGTCCTGATGGCGCTGAGCAACAAGGACTTTATCGGGGAGACTCTAGGGGTGGAACTCGCCGAGCGGTTGGAGGGCACATTGGCAGCGACAGCATTGGCGGCCGCGCAGGGCGCCCGCGTTTTCCGGGTTCACGAGGTCGCGTCGACACGCCGGGTGGTCGACATGGTCGCGGCCATCGTCGGCACCAGGGCCCCGGCCCGCACCGTGCGGGGGCTGGCATGAGCACGGCGAGCGCGGTCCGCGTGTGGTCGGAGGCCAACAGCTGGGATCACCCCTCCTGGAGCGTCGCGGATCTGGTCGCGGCGAAGGCAGGCCGGACGGTGTCGGTGGTGCTGCCCGCGCTGAACGAGGAGAAGACCGTGTCCGCGGTCGTGGACACCATCCATCCGCTGCTCGGCAGCCTGGTGGACGAGTTGATCGTGCTCGACTCCGGCTCGACCGACGAGACCGCTGACCGGGCGGCGGCCGCGGGCGCCACCGTGGTGAGCCGCGAGCAGGCGGTGCCTGGGCTCGCGCCGGTGCCGGGCAAGGGCGAGGTGCTGTGGCGCTCGATCGCCGCGAGCACCGGTGACCTGATCGCCTTCGTCGATTCCGACCTGATCAACCCCGACCCGGAGTTCGTGCCGAAGCTGCTGGGGCCGCTGCTCACCGTCGAGGGCATCCACCTGGTGAAGGGGTACTACCGGCGGCCGCTGCGGGTCAGCGGGACCGAGGACGCGAACGGAGGCGGGCGGGTCACCGAACTGGTCGCGCGGCCGCTGCTGGCGGCGATGCGGCCCGAGCTGACCTCGGTGCTGCAGCCCCTCGGCGGTGAGTACGCCGGGACCAGGGAGCTGTTGTCCGCGGTCCCGTTCGCGCCCGGCTACGGGGTGGAGATCGGGCTGTTGCTCGACACGTACGACCGGCTCGGGCTCGGCGCCATCGGCCAGGTGAACCTGGGTGTGCGCAAGCACCGCAACCGGCCGCTGGTCGAGCTCGGGGTGATGAGCAGGCAGATCATCGGCACCATGCTCCGTCGGTGCGGTATCGAGGATTCCGGAGCCGGGCTGACACAGTTCCTGGCCGACGGCGATTCGTTCGTGCCGGTGACCACGGAGGTGTCGCTGACGGATCGACCGCCGATGAACACGCTCAGGCCGTAGGAGTGCGTGTCGGACCGCCGTGACAGGATCGGGGCATGTTCACGGTGCTGCTCTATCTGCTGATCATGGCGCTGGTCGGCGGGCTGTTGTTCCTGGTCGCCTCGGCGGTTTTCGGGCGCGGCGAGGAGATGGCCCCGCTGCCGCCGGGGACGACGGCCACCATGCTCCCCGCGAGCGACGTCACCGGTGCCGACGTGCGGGCGTTGCGGTTCCAGCAGACCGTCCGCGGATACAAGGCCTCCGAGGTGGATTGGGCGCTGGATCGGTTGGGCCGCGAGATCGATTCCCTGCGGAGCGAATTGGCGAGCCTGAGCAAGGAGCCGGCCGCCGGGCCGGAGAAGTGATGAGCGCGGACCCGCAGGACGACGGCCGGATACGGTGCCCGTGGGCGGTGGACGGGTCGGGCTCGCGGATCTACCGCGACTATCACGACCAGGAGTGGGGAACGCCCTTACGCGGTCGGGACGAACTCTTCGAGCGACTGTGCCTCGAGGCCTTCCAGGCAGGGTTGGCCTGGATCACGGTGCTCCGCAAACGGGAAGCGTTCCGGTCGGCGTTCGCGGGCTTCGACGTCGACGCGGTGGCGGCTTTCGGCCCAGAGGACGTCGAGCGGTTGCTGGCCGACCCGGGAATCGTCCGCAATCGGGCGAAGATCGAGGCCTGCATCGCCAACGCGGGGGCGGTGCTCGCGATGACCGACACCGATCTCGACGCGCTGCTCTGGTCATTCGCTCCGCAGCCACGCCCGAGACGATTGCGCACCGTCGACGAGGTGCCTGCGGTGACGGCGGAGTCGACCGCGATGGCCAAGGAACTCAAGCGTCGAGGATTCAAGTTTGTGGGTCCGACCACGGCATATGCCCTGATGCAGGCCACCGGGATGGTCGACGATCACCTGCTCGATTGCTGGGTTCAGGCGCGCCGCTGAGCCCGGATTCCGGTCCACAATCGAACGGAAAAGAGACTCAGGTTCCCGGCAATCCTTGCAATAGGGAAGAATGGCACATGTGATCCCCGACAACAGCTGTCGGGGAACCGACGGTAAGCCTAGGCGCAGAGCTTGTCAGCGCAGATCTGGAGGGAGCAGGTAATGGCGGCCATGAAGCCCCGGACCGGTGACGGTCCCCTCGAAGCCACCAAGGAAGGGCGAGGAATCGTCATGCGGGTTCCGCTCGAGGGTGGAGGTCGGCTCGTCGTCGAGCTGACCCCGGAAGAAGCCGCCGCGCTCGGAGACGAGCTGAAGGGCGTCACCAGCTAGCTCCTGGAAAGGTTCGGTTCGACGGACAGCGTCGGACGCGAGCCTTCAGGCATATGGCCCCGCTTGCCACCTCGGCTCGCGGGGTCTTTGCGGTGCGATCGATCGAGAGAGGTGGACCGATGCTGGCCGATGTCGTCGGGCTGCTCGCCTGCCCGCACTGCGGCGGGGACCTCGACGTTGCCGACCGCACCCTGCTGTGCGGCCGGGGACACAGCTTCGACGTCGCCCGGCAGGGCTATGTCAGCCTGCTGTCCGGGTCCGCGAAGTTCACCGGCGACAGTGCCGAGATGATCGCGGCCCGTGCCCGATTCCTCGACGGCCACCATTTCGACCCGCTGATGGACGCGGTGGCCCGCGCCTGCGTCGCCGCGGCCCCGCACGACCCGGCGGTGCTCGAGGTCGGCGCGGGCACCGGCCACTACCTCGCCGCCGTCCTCGACGCGCTGCCGGCCGCGCAGGGGATCGGCGTGGACGTGTCGAAGGCCGCCGCGCGATGGCTCGCCCGCAGCCATCCGCGGGCGGCGTCGGTGGTCGCCGACATCTGGACCCAGCTCCCGGTCCGCGGGCACGCCCTCAGCCACGTGCTGTCGATCTTCGCCCCCCGCAACGCCGCGGAGCTGCGCCGGGTGCTGCGGCCGGACGGCACGCTGGTGGTGCTCACCCCGACGGACCGGCACCTGCGTGAGATCGTGGACCTGCTTGGACTCGTTCGGGTGGACGAGAACAAGACGGTGCGCCTTGGCGCCACCATGTCCGGGCATTTCGAGCGGGTGGACCGGGTCGGCGTCGAATACCCGATGACCCTCTCGCGCACCGACGTCGACAGCCTGATCGCGATGGGCCCGTCCGCCCGGCACCTCGGGGACGAGGCCAGGGCGCAGCGCATCGCCGGGTTGGCCGAGCACTCGACGGTGACGGCGTCCGTCACGATCAGCAGCTACCGGCCGATTCCGGCCGCGGGCTGACGACCGTTGTACCCCTCGACCGCGGCCTCGTAGACCGCGAGGGTCTGCCGGGCGATCTCACCCCAGGAGAAGTGCGCGATCGCCCTCGCCCGGCCCGCCCGGCCCATCGCGGACGCGCCCGCTCGGTCGGCGGTGATCGCGTTGACCGCCGCCGCCAGCGCGTGTTCGAACGCCTCCGGCTCGTAGGAGTTGTAGTGCACCAGGTGCCCGGTGACGCCGTCCTCGACCACCTCGGGAATGCCGCCGACATCGGAGGCCACCACCGCGGTCTCGGTGGCCATCGCCTCCAGGTTCACGATGCCGAGCGGCTCGTACACCGAGGGACACACGAACACCGTTGCCGCGGAGAGAATCTCCCGAACCTGAGCGGTGGGCAGCATCTCCCTGACCCAGAACACGTTGCCCCGCGCCTCGGACAGTTTCGCCACCGCGCGCTCGGTTTCCTCTGCGATCTCGGGCGTGTCGGGCGCGCCTGCGCACAGCACCAGCTGCACGTCGGGGTCGAAGTCGTGGGCTGCGGCGATCAGGTGGCCGACGCCCTTCTGCCGGGTGATCCGGCCGACAAATGCCGCGATCGGCGCGGCCGGGTCGACACCCAGATCGCGCAACACCGACGCCGGGCGTTCGCCGCCGAAATCCGGGTACCAAACGTCGGTGTCAATCCCGTTGCGCACCACGTGCACTCGATCCGGGTTGACGAACGGATAGGCGTCGAGCACGTCGAGCCGCATGCCCGCGCTGACCGCGATGATGGCGTCGGCGTTCTCCGCCGCGTTGCGCTCGGACCAGGAGGAGATGCGGTACCCGCCGCCGAGCTGCTCGGCCTTCCACGGGCGTCGGGGCTCGAGCGAGTGCGCGGTCATGATGTGCGGTAGCCCGTACAGCTCGCCCGCGAGATGACCGGCCAGGCCGGTGTACCAGGTGTGCGAATGCACCACGTCCGCCGCGCCAGCCGCGTTCGCCATCCGCAGCTGCGCCGACAGCATGGTCATCGCGGGATTGGCGCCTGCCAGAGCGGGATCGGGCTGGTGCACGATCGCACCCTCGCGGGGCTCGCCCATGCAGTGCACCTCGACGTCGCAGAGCCGGGCGAGCTGGGCGACGAGCTCGGTGACGTGGACCCCCGCGCCACCGTAGATCTCCGGGGGGTACTCCCTGGTCATCATCGCAACCCGCACGCGATAAACGTAGCCGCCGGGCCGTCTTCGGGCCACCGCTGGCGGGGGTCAGGCGCGGCCGATAGGTTGACAGGGTGAGGAGCCAGCCGCATGTGCTCGGAATCGTGCTCGCCGGAGGCGAAGGGAAACGTCTGTACCCGTTGACCGCTGACCGGGCGAAGCCCGCGGTGCCGTTCGGTGGGGCCTACCGCCTGATCGACTTCGTGCTGAGCAACCTGGTCAACGCCGGCTACCTCCGGATCTGTGTGCTGACCCAGTACAAGTCGCATTCCCTCGACCGGCACATCTCCCAGACGTGGCGGCTGTCGGGGTTCGCCGGGGAGTACATCACCCCGGTCCCCGCACAGCAGCGGCTCGGCCCGCGCTGGTACACCGGCAGCGCCGACGCGATCCTGCAGTCGCTCAACCTCGTCTACGACGAGGATCCGGAATACATCGTCGTGTTCGGTGCCGACCATGTCTACCGGATGGACCCGGAGCAGATGGTCCAGCACCACATCGAGTCCGGCGCGGGCGTCACCGTCGCCGGGATCCGGGTGCCGCGCAGCGAGGCGTTCGCGTTCGGCTGCATCGACTCCGACGAGTCCGGGAAGATCACCCAGTTCCTGGAGAAGCCGGCGCACCCGCCCGGCACCCCCGACGACCCGAACGTGACGTTCGCGTCGATGGGCAACTACGTGTTCACCACCAAGGTGCTCGTCGACGCGATCCGCGCCGACTCGGAGGACTCGAACTCCGACCACGACATGGGCGGCGACATCATCCCGAAACTCGTCAGGGAGGGCGCGGCGCACGTCTACGACTTCAAGGACAACGTGGTGCCCGGCGCGACCGACCGTGACCGCGGCTACTGGCGCGACGTCGGCACCATCGACGCCTTCTACGACGCGCACATGGACCTGGTGTCGGTGCACCCGGTGTTCAACCTGTACAACCGGCGCTGGCCGATCCGCGGCGCCGCCGAGAACCTGGCGCCCGCGAAGTTCGTGCAGGGCGGACTCGCACAGGAGTCGATCGTCGGATCCGGCTGCATCCTGTCGGCCGCGACGGTCCGCAACTCGGTGCTCAGCTCCAACGTGATGGTCGACGACGGCGCCACCGTCGAGGGCAGCGTGCTGATGCCGGGCGTGCGGGTCGGCAAGGGTGCGGTGGTGCGGCACGCGATCCTGGACAAGAACGTGGTGGTCGGCGAGGGCGAGATCATCGGCGTCGACCTCGAGCGCGACCGCCAGCGGTTCGCCGTCAGTCCCGGCGGCGTCGTCGCGATCGGCAAGGGCGTCTGGATCTGAGCCCACCGACTGCAGCGCCGGCGACCGCGGAGACGAGATGGCCTGCGGCCGACCGAGGTTACTCCGAGCGCGACGCGCAGAGCAGACCGTCGCCGACCGGCAGCAGCACCTTCGTCAACCGGTCGTCCTCGGCGATCGCCCTGGCCGCCGAGCGGACGGCGAGGGTGGTCGCGTCGCGCTGGTTGGGGTCGGCGACGCGACCGCCGAGCAGCGCGTTGTGCAGGACGATCACCCCTCCTGGCCGGAGCAGCCGAACGCCCTCGGCGACGAACTGCGGGTGGTCGGCGGGAGAGGTGTCGACGAACACCAGGTCGTAGGCGGCGTCGGCGAGGCGGGGCAGCACGTCCAGCCCCCAGCCGTTGATCAGCCGGGTGCGCCCGGGCGCGATCTCGCCTGACCGGAACGCGTCCTTGGCGGCCCGCTGGTGCTCGGGTTCGGTGTCGATCGTGGTGAGCACCCCGTCCGCGCGCATGCCGTCGAGCAGCCACAGCCCGCTGACGCCTGCGCCGGTCCCGATCTCCACCACGGTCTTCGCGTCGAGCATCTGCGCGAACAGGCTCAGCAGGGCGCCGACCGATGGCGGAACGGGGGTCGCGCCGAGGTCGTCGGCCCGTTCACGCGCGAGCGTGAGGATCGCGTCTTCCAGGACCGATTCCTCGGTGTGAGCCAGCAGCTGCTCGGCGTTGTTGTGCACGATCCGAGGTTATAGCCGACACACTGCGGTGGAGTCGAGGCGCGCACGTGAGCTTGGCCGCTGACCCGCAGATTCTCAGCTGAACCTCAGGTTGCTCACACATCTCGCACATTTGGATCGGAAAGGGTGGGTCCATACGAGATCGCTGACCGCCCGGAAGGGGTATCGGACGAAACCGGCGGGGGGAACAAACCCGACATCGCGGGGGTTGTGCCTTTTGTTCGCATCGTCTGTGCTCACTCACCAGCTGTCCTTAGCAGGAGGTTTCCACAATCTCGATGGTCAACGCCGTTCCCGCCTTCGACGCGGAGTTCACCGAGTCGGTGTCCACGGGTGGCGCCGCCGCCGCAGATCTGAGCGGCACCGCCGCCTTCGACGCCACCGGCGATCAGACCACCATGCCCTCATGGGACGAACTCGTCCGTGAGCACGGCGACCGGGTATATCGGCTGGCCTACCGGCTCTCGGGCAACGCGCAGGACGCCGAGGACCTCACCCAGGAGACCTTCATCCGGGTGTTCCGCTCGCTCTCGAACTATCAGGCAGGCACCTTCGAGGGGTGGCTGCACCGGATCACCACGAATCTGTTCCTCGACATGGTGCGGCGCCGCAACCGGATCAAGATGGAGGCGCTGCCCGAGGACTACGAGCGAGTGCCCTCCGATCGCCCCAACCCGGAGCAGATCTACCACGACGCCCGGCTCGATCCCGAGCTGCAGTCCGCACTTGACTCGCTGGCACCGGAATTCCGCGCCGCGGTGGTGCTCTGTGACGTCGAAGGCCTGTCGTACGAGGAGATCGGTGCCACACTGGGAGTCAAGCTCGGGACCGTGCGCAGCCGAATCCACCGTGGTCGGCAGGCGCTGAAGGAGTACCTCACTTCGGTGTCCGGGACAGGGAAGATGACATTCGCATGACCGTGCAGGAGGGTTGGATGACGCAGGCCCGGAAACCGCGCCGGTTCAGCTCGACCGAGCACTTGGCGAGCGAGGCGGTCGCGGCGTACGTCGACGGCGAGCTGCAGATGAACGCCTACCTCCGGGCCTCGCAGCACCTGTCGATGTGCCCGGAGTGCGCGGCCGAGGTCGACGCCCAGCATCACGCGCGCGGCGCGCTGCGCCAGGCGCCCGAGATCAGCATGCCCAGTTCGCTTCTCGGCGTGCTCAGTCAGATCCCGATGTGCACCCCGCCCTCGGATGTCGACGCCTCGGGGGACGACCGCGGCCGTCGCTTCGCGGAACGGGCCGGACTCCGGCGTCCCGACGGCAAGGCCGGTGCCGTGATCGCGGCGATGGTGACGTCGTACACGTTCGCGTCCTGGCGTCGGAAGCGGTAGCCGGCACCGCGTCGGTGATACTGGGAACCGTGACTGACGCCAACGAGGGGTACACAGCCGCGTGAACTCGGATCCCGCACAGCCCGCCGCAGGCCCGCGGCCGGACGGCGCAGCCGAACGCGATACGGCCCCGCCGCGCCTGACGCCTCGACCGCTGTACCGCCCCACCGTCGACCCGGCGGCCGCGGCGGCGTTCGGTCGGCCTGACGGCGTCGATTCCTCCTTCGCGCCCGGCGCGGGCCGGGGTGCCGACCCCAAGGTGGCCGTTCGGAGTCCCGACCCGGTGCTCGCCGAGGCGTTCGGCCGACCGGCAGGCGAAACCGATTCGATCCAGCGTGATCCCTCTGCGGGCGAGGTCGACGAGCCCGGCGTGGAGGTCCCGGCCGACCCGTGGCGGGATCCGGACGCCCCCGCACGTCTCGGAGGCCCTGCCCTCGACGCCCCGGCAGATGAGGAATTGCCCGCGCCCGCCCTCGGCGTCCGCGACGTGCTGCTCGGCGAGCGCATCGCGCCCCGGGCGCTGGCCGCGCTGACGGGCGTCGCGCTGGCGATCGGCCTGGTCGGCGGCATCATCGGGCGCGTCACCGCGGAGAACGTCGGCGCGCTGACCAGTCAGCGGGTCGAGCTCACCCAGTCGAGCGGGGACGCCACCGAGCTCGGTCAGGTTGCGAAGGTGGCCGAGGCGGTGCTGCCGTCGGTGGTGTCCATCCAGGTCGCCCTCGGTGAGCAGTCCGGCACCGGCTCGGGCGTGGTCATCGAAGGCGCCGGGTACATCGTCACCAACAACCACGTGATCTCGATGGCCGCGACGAACCCGGACGACGCCACGCTCCGCGTCGTGTTCTCCGACGGCACCAAGGCTCCGGCGCGTGTCGTTGGCCGCGACACGAAGACCGACCTCGCGGTGCTCAAGGTGGATGTCGGCAACCTGACCGTCGCCGAGCTCGGCCGATCCTCGGACCTGAAGGTCGGTGACGACGTGGTGGCGGTCGGTTCACCGTTGGGCCTGAGCCGGACGGTCACCAGCGGGATCGTCAGTGCGCTGCATCGCCCGGTTCGGCTCACCGGCGAGGGCACCGACACCGACGCGGTGATCGACGCGGTCCAGACCGATGCCGCGATCAATCCCGGCAATTCCGGCGGTCCGCTGGTGGACCGGGAGGGCCGGGTGATCGGGATCAACTCCGCCATCCGCAGCGAGAGCGGGGGATCGGTTGGTCTCGGGTTCGCGATCCCCGTCGACGACGTCACCGCGGTCGCACAGGAGCTGATCCGCACCGGCGCCATGCACCACCCCGAGATCGGGGTGAACGCGAGGTCGGTGACCAACGAGCAGACCAGCGGCGCCGAGGTGGCGAACGTCAAGGAGGGCGGGCCGGCGCAGCAGGCCGGGATCGTCGAGGGCGATGTCATCGTCAAGGTCGGCGATCGCGACGTGACCAGCGCGGACGAGCTGGTGGTCGCGGTGCACCAGCAGGCCGTCGGCCAGCCGGTCCCTGTGCAGCTGGTTCGGGCGGGGCGGACTGTCGAAGTGCAGGTCACGCCCGCGTCCGACTGAGTGTCCGCCCTCGGGATCGCGGAATGTGGTGTGAATTCGGCACTGATCGCGGCGCGAATCGCCGCGGGCACGTAGGCTGACCCGGTGTTTGGCAACATTGGCTGGGGCGAGTTCATGGTCCTACTCGTCGCGGCGCTCGTGATCCTCGGACCCGAGCGGCTGCCCGGTGCCGTCTCCTGGGTGTCGAAGTCGCTGCGCCAGGTGCGTGACTACGCGGGCGGCGCGACCCAGCAGCTCAAGAGCGAGCTCGGTCCCGAGTTCGAGGACCTGCGCAAGCCGCTCTCCGACCTGCAGCAGCTGCGGGGGATGACGCCGCGCTCGATGATCACGAAGCATCTGCTCGACGGCGACGACTCGATCCTCACCGGGAACTTCGACGCGAAGCCGAAGAGCGGTGGCGGGCCCGGCGGCGCCACTTCCCTGCCCGCCTCGCCGCAGCGCGAGTCGACGCCGCTCGCCACGGGTGAGCGCCCGCCGTACGACGCCGACGCGACGTAGCAGCAGACAGGCAGCTTCGCTGCCCGTGCGCGGTTAGCGGGTCCACAGACCCGTTAACCGCGCACGGGCGCGTAGCGCTTACAGGTGTCGAGTGGTGTCGATGCCGAGCGACATGCCGGCCAGGCCGCGGGAGCGGACCGCGAGCTTCTCGGCGACGTCGCGCAGCGCGGTGGCTGCGGGGGAGTCCGGCGCGCTGAGCACGATCGGGACACCCTCGTCGCCGCCAACGCGGACGGCCTGCTCGAGCGGGATCTGTCCGAGCAGCGGCACCTTGGCGCCAACGGCCTTGGTGAGCCGGTCGGCAACGGCCTGACCGCCGCCGGAGCCGAAGACGTCCATTCGGGTGCCGTCCGGCAGGTCCATCCAGGACATGTTCTCCACGACCCCGACGATGCGCTGGCGGGTCTGCAGTGCGATCGCGCCTGCGCGCTCGGCCACCTCGGCCGCGGCCTGCTGCGGGGTGGTGACCACCAGGATCTCCGCGCCGGGGATCAGCTGGGCGACGGAGATCGCCACGTCGCCGGTGCCGGGCGGGAGGTCGAGCAGCAGCACGTCCAGGTCGCCCCAGAAGACGTCGGCGAGGAACTGCTGCAGCGCGCGGTGCAGCATCGGTCCACGCCAGACGACGGGGGTGTTGCCCTGGGTGAACTGCGCGATCGAGATGAGCTTCACGTCGTGCGACTGCGGCGGCATGATCATCCGCTCGACCTGCGTGGGCTTGGCGTCGGTGCCGAGCATGCGGGGGACCGAGTGGCCGTAGATGTCCGCGTCGAGGACGCCGACCGACAGGCCGCGCGCGGCCATCGCGGCCGCGAGGTTGACTGTGACGCTGGACTTTCCGACGCCGCCCTTGCCGGAGGCGACGGCGTACACGCGGGTCAGTGAGCCGGGCTGGGCGAACGGGATGACCGGCTCGGTGGCGTCGCCGCGCAGCGACTTGCGCAGCTCGGTGCGCTGCTCGTCGTTCATCACGTCCAGCTCGACGCGGATGGCGCCGATGCCGGACACGTCGGCGACCGCCTTGGTGACCCGATCGGTGATCTCGGTCCGCATCGGGCAGCCCGCGGTGGTCAGGTAGATCTCGATGTCCACACTGGCGTCATCGGACAGCGCGACGCTCTTGACCATCCCCAGCTCGGTGATGGGCTTGCGGATCTCCGGATCGAGCACCCGGGAGAGCGCGCTACGAACGTCGGACTCGGTCACTACTGGCATGCCCTAATCCTAGGTTGCCTGGGATTCAGTGGATTCGCGGGAGGGCGTCCGCGGTGGGGGTGATGCCGGTCGAGTAGGCGAGCGCCCATGCGGTCACGTTCGCCACGTAGGCCATCGAGTTGTTGTAGCGGTGGATCGCCATGGTCGCCGAGCCGATGTCGCGCATGTTGGTCCCGCGGTCGCACAGGTACTTTCCGGTCGCCGCGGCGGAGTCGTACAGGTTCTGCGGATCGACCTTGCCGTCGCCGTTGCCGTCGGCGCCGAACTGCGCCCAGGTGGTGGGGATGAACTGTGTGGGGCCAACCGCGCGGTCGTAGACGGTGTCGCCGTCGAGGGTGCCGCCGTCGGAGTCCATGATCACGGCCTGGCCGGGCAGGCTGCCGTTGAGGGGCAGGCCGATCACCGGCTCGAACACGTCGCCCTTGTCGTCGGCCTGGCCGCCGTTGGCGTGCCGCGACTCGACCATGCCGATGCCGGCGATCTGCATCCAGGTGATGCCGCAGCCGGGCAGGTCCTTCGCGAGCAGCTTCTCGGCGGACTGGTAGGCGGCGAAGTTGATCCCGGGGATGCCGAGCGGTCCGCCGGGCAGGGGGGCGGGCGCGGGTGCTGGCTCCGGAGCGGGCGGCAGGGCCGGTGCGAGCTCGGGGGCGGGCGTGGCCACGGCGGCGGGCGCGGGCTCCGGCTGCTGCGGTGCGGAGGGAACGTCGGCGATCGGCGCGGACTCGGCGGCGACCGTGAACGGGAGCGAGGGGGAGGCGCTTGCCGTGGTTCCGACGACCAGTCCGGCCGGGACGAGCCCGGCGAGCGCCACGACCGAGTTGCGGCGAAGGTTCGAGTCCTTCTTCTTGCTGTGACGACCCACGGTGATCCTCCTGCGTCCCGGTCGGGGGCACTGATTTGTTATCGACCGGAGCCGAGGCTACCCGAATTCGAGATACTTCCGTTACTTTACCGTGATCTGCGTAGCCAGATTTTGACCGTCATCGCTGGTCGGACGCGAAAAGCGGATAATTTCAGTTAGGTCACGCCAGCGGCGGGTCGAGACCGAAAAGAGGGCCGTTCGAGATCTGGGCGAGGACTGGCGCAGGGCGCGGGTGCCTGCTCTTCGACCGCGCGGTCAGGGTACGGGCGGTGGAGGCGGCGCCACCGGCGCTGCGGGAGCGGCGCCGGGCGGCGGGCAGAAGATCAGGCACGGCAGCTCGGGCAGTCCGGGGATCAGTGGCGCAGGGGCAGGGGCCAGGGCGCCAGGCGCGGCGGGTGCGGCGGCATCGAGCGCGCGGCCGCCGTCCACCGGTCGGCCGGGCTCGGGGGTCGAGGTCGACTCGACCGGCTCAGGCCTGATGTCCGGGATCGAGCCGGGGGCGGGCGTCCCGCCGCCCGCGTATGCCGCAGACCAGGCCAGCACGTTGGCCGCGTACGCCATCGAGTTGTTGTAGCGCAGCACCGCGCGCACCTCCTGGGCGCTCTCGCGCAGGTTCAGCCCACCCGAGCACAGGTATCTGGCGGCCGCGAGCGAGGCATCGAAGATGTTGTTCGGGTCGGCGGCACCGTCGCCGTTGCCGTCCGCCGCATGCCGTGCCCAGGTGCCCGGGATGAACTGCATGGGCCCGACCGCGCGATCGTGCTTCTTGTCGCCGTCCAGGCTGCCGTCGTCGGTGTCGGTGATGACGTTGTTGCCCGCGAGGTGCCCGTCCAGCGTCGGCCCGAGGATCGGGGTCACCGTGGTGCCCGCGGCGTCGGTGCGCCCGCCGCCCGCGTGGCCGGACTCGATCCGGCCGATCCCGGCTAGCAGGTGCCAGGTCACCCCGCAGCCCGGTGCCTCCGCGGCCATCGTCGACTCGGCGACGCGGTACGCGCCCAGCACCAGCTCGGGGATGCCGAGTTCGCTCAGCGCGACCGGCATCGGCGACAGCCGCGGGGCGAGGGTCGGCGGCAACTCGAACCGGACCGGCGGCGGCGGGGTGTAGGCGTGCGGTGCGCGGGCGGGCCGCGGTGCTGGGGGCAGCAGGCCGACCGTGCCCGCCCCGGACGGGTCGGTGACCTCGGGCGCCGCGACCGCGTACCCGGCCAGGGTGGGTGCAGCGGTGCCGAACGGGCCGAAGCCGAGCGCGGCGCCGACCGACGCGGCCGCCGCCCCGACCGCGACCATCGTCGCCGTCGATGCCGCCGCGAGACCCCTGATCCGCATCCGCCCACCCTTCGCGATGCCCGACCCATGAAATGTGACCCAGATTACATATCGGCGACGGTGGTGGTGCTTCTTTGGCGGGTCGGGTGGCTCACCGGCGCGGCGGCCGGGGTTCCTCGTCGTCCTGCGCGGTCAGCAGTGACTTGATCTCCTCGAGTTCACGGCGCAGATAGTCCCTTGTGGCGACCTCCCCGACGGCCAGGCGCAGCGCGGCGAGCTCGCGGGCCAGGAACTCGGTGTCGGCCTTGGTCTGCTCGGCCCTGGACCGGTCCTCCTCGAGCGAGACGCGGTCCCGGTTCTCCTGGCGGTTCTGTGCCAGCAGGATCAGTGGCGCGGCATAGGCCGCCTGTGTGGAGAACGCGAGGTTGAGCAGGATGAACGGATAGGGATCCCACTGCAGCCGGATCGCGAACACGTTCAGGGTGATCCAGACGATCACGACGATCGTCTGGATGGCCAGGTAGCGCCCGGTGCCCAGGAATCGGGCGAACCGCTCGCCGACCCGTCCGACGGCCTCGACGTCGAACTGGAAACTGAACAGGCGCGTCCCGCGTGGGGTGTCGAGCCGCTGCCGCGCGCTCAGCGCCGTCGTCTTTTCCGATGCTGTCCGCTTCTCACTCATCGGCCACTTCCTGTTCGCGCCAGTCCTCCGGCAGCAGGTGATCGAGCACGTCGTCGACGGTGACGGCGCCGAGCAGATGCTCCTCGTCGTCCACCACCGGCCCGCAGACCAGGTTGTATCTCGCGAAGTATCGGGTCACCGCCGTCAGCGAGTCGTCCGGGTCGAGTCGGCTCAGGTCGGTGTCCAGCACCCCGCCGACCAGCGACGCGGGCGGCTCACGCAGCAGCTGCTGCAGGTGCACGCAGCCGAGATATCGCCCGGTGGGGGTCGAGATCGGCGGCCGGACCACGAACACCAGGCTGGCAAGCGCGGGTGTCAGGTCCGGATTCCGGACCCGGGCCAACGCCTCGGCGACGGTGGTGGCGGGCGTGAGGATCACCGGTTCGGGCGTCATCAGGCCGCCCGCGGTGTCGGGGGAGTGCTCGAGAAGCCGGCGCACGGGAGCGGACTCCTCGGGGTCCATCAGCTGCAGCAGCGACTCCGCCTCCGCGTCGGGCAGCTCGCCGAGCAGGTCGGCGGCGTCGTCGGGGTCCATCGCCTCGAGCACATCGGCTGCGCGCTCCACCTCGAGGTGGGTGAGCAGGTCGGTCTGATCGTCGGAAGGCAACTCCTGCAGCACATCTGCGAGCCGCTCGTCGTCGAGGGCGACGGCCACCTCGTGACGGCGTTTGTCGGGCAGCTCTCGGATCGCGGCCGCGACGTCGGCCGGGCGCATGCCCTCGAATTGCGCGAGCAGCTGCGAGACACCCTGCCCCGGCAGCGCGAGCTGCGTATGCGTCAGACCCGACACGTGCTGCCACTCGACGACATGCATCGCCGCTCGCCGCGTCAACCGTCCACGAGGCTTGCGGACCGCGACCCGCGAGACGACCCAGTCCCTGGTCCGGGTCAGCTCGATCCCGAGATCCACGACGAGCACGTCGACGCCTTCGAGTTCCTCGAGCTCGGGATCGTCCACGCGCACCCGGGTGTCGAGCACCTGCGCGAGCGCGAGGACCTCGCCGGGCTTCTGG
Source organism: Rhodococcus sp. NPDC059179 (assembly GCF_042754885.1). Lineage (NCBI taxonomy): Bacteria > Bacillati > Actinomycetota > Actinomycetes > Mycobacteriales > Nocardiaceae > Rhodococcus > Rhodococcus sp. NPDC059179. The sequence continues at coordinate 109,217 of NZ_JBHZBV010000009.1, forward strand.
GTGAACCGCCGCAGACTCACGTTGCCGGTCAGCGTGACGGAGCCGGGTTCGATCGCGGTCACCCGCAGCATCGGGATGAATATCCGCCGCCGGGTGAGCAATTCGACGACCAGGCCGAGGACCCGGGGGCGCTGTCGACCGATCCGGATGGTGATGACGACGTCGCGGACGCGGCCGATCGATTCGCCGTCCGGCCCGAGCACCACCAGGCCGGCGAGCCTGGCTACGAAGACCTTGCTCACTGCTGCCATGATGGCCAGGCTAATTCACACTGGAGGTCCACATGCAGGTCACGCGCCCGCGCCGGTCGATCCTTGCCGTACCAGGCAGCAGCCGGAAGATGATCGACAAGGCCAAGGGGCTGCCAGCCGACGAGGTGTTCCTCGATCTCGAGGACGCGGTCGCACCGATCGCCAAGGCGCAGGCCAGGGCCGAGATCGTCGACGCACTGAACTCCGACGGGTGGGGCAACCAGATCCGGGTCGTCCGGGTCAACGACTGGACCACCGAGTGGACCCATGCGGATGTCATCGAGGTGGTCTCCGGGGCGGGGGCCCAGATCGATGCGATTCTGTTGCCGAAGGTGACCGACGCGAGCCACGTGCAGGCGCTCGATCTGCTGCTCACCCAGGTCGAGCGGGCGAACGGGCTGGAGATCGGTCGGATCGGTATCGAGGCGCAGATCGAGAACGCGATCGGGCTGACCAACATCAACGCCATCGCGACCGCGAGCCCGCGGGTGCAGACGCTGGTCTTCGGTCCCGCGGACTTCATGGCGAGCATCAACATGCGGACCCTGGTGGTCGGCGAGCAGCCGGAGGGATACGAGCCGGGGGATGCCTATCACCACATCCTGATGACGATCCTGATGGCGGCGCGGGCCCACGGGCTCGAGGCGATCGACGGACCGTATCTGCAGATCCGCGACGTCGATGCCTTCCGGCGCGCGGCGGGCCGGACCGCGGCGCTCGGCTTCGACGGCAAGTGGGTGCTCCATCCCGGCCAGATCGACGCCGCCAACGAGGTTTTCAGTCCCCGTCAGGCCGACTACGACCACGCGGAGATGATCCTCGAGGCGTACGAGTTCCACACCTCGGCCGCGGGCGGCGGGCGCGGTGCCGCGATGCTCGGCGACGAGATGATCGACGAGGCCAGCGCCAATATGGCACTGGTCGTCGCGGGCAAGGGCCGTGCGGCGGGCATGGCACGCACCACCCGGTTCGAACCGAAACCTCAGTAAGATGGACGTCGACGAGAGTGCAGTTCTCACGAGCGTCAATCACCGATGAGGGAGCACAGACGATGACCAATCCGCTCGCACAGCCGAATCGGCCCGGACGCGGCGGGCCGCTGCCGACCCCGCCGACCGGGTGGCCGATCGGCTCGTACCCGACCTACGCCGAGGCGCAGCACGCCGTCGATCACCTCTCGGATCAGGCCTTCCCGGTCGAGGACGTCACCATCGTCGGTGTCGATCTGATGCAGGTCGAGCGCGTTCTCGGACGCCTCACCTGGGCGAAAGTGATTGGTGGCGGAGTTGTTTCGGGAGCCTGGTTGGGTGTGTTCCTTGGCCTGCTGCTCGGGCTGTTCACCGACAGCCTCCTCGGTCCGCTCATCGCGGGCATCGTGGGCGGCATCATCTTCGGAGTGATCTCCACCACCATTCCGTACGCGGCCACGCGCGGTCAGCGGGATTTCGCGTCCACCATGCAGTTGGTGGCGGGACGCTATGACGTGTTGTGCGAGCCGAAGACCGCCGAGCGGGCCAGGGATCTGCTCGCCAAGCTGGCCATCTGACCACCCGGTGTTGCGAGAACGGTTGTCGCGCCGAGCCCTGAGCCGCGCGACGCTGGAACGGCAGCACCTGTTACGCCGCACCGGCGACAACGCGCTCGAGGTGATCGGGCACCTGTACGGCCTGCAGGCGCAGGCGCCGATGGCGCCCTACTTCGCGTTGTGGGCTCGTCTCAAGGGATTTCGGCCGGCGGACCTGTCCTCGTTGATCGAGAACCGTGATGTCGTCCGGATCGTGGTGATGCGCGGCACGGTGCATGCGGTCACCGCGGCGGATGCCCTGGCGCTGCGACCGTGGGTACAGCCGATCATGGATGCGGACCTGCGGACGAACACCCTGCACAAGAACGGCCTCGTCGGGATGGACCTCGCGGCGTTGGCGGACTGGAGTCGGGCGACGCTCGAGCACACCCCGCTGAGCATGGCCGAGCTGCGACCGCTGCTGGCCGAGCGTTGGCCGGACCGCGACCCGGTGGCGCTCGCGCATGGGGTCCGGAACCTGCTCCCACTCGTGCAGGTCCCCCCGAGGGGGATCTGGGGCCGGTCTGGTCAGCCGGTCTGCACCACCCTGGAGCGGTGGACGGACGCGCCGCTGTCCGAATCGCAACCGGACGAGATGATCCTTCGCTACCTGGCGGCCTACGGCCCGGCGTCGGCCGCGGACGCCCAGGCATGGTCCGGACTGACCAGGCTGGGGGAGGTATTCGACCGACTCCGCCCCAGGTTGCGGGTGTTCGTTGACGAGGACGGCGCCGAACTGTTCGATCTGCCCGACGCAGCGCGGCCGGACGCGGCCGGCAGCCTGCCGCCACGGATCCTGGCACCGTACGACAGTGTCCTGCTGGGCCACGCGAACCGGAGCCGGGTGCTCGCGGACGAGCACCGCAAGGTGGTGTTCACCGCAAACGGGATCATCAAGCCGACTGTCATGGTCGGTGGCCAGGTCGCCGGATTCGTCACGGTCACCGCCAAGAAGCGTTCTGCGGCCGTCGAGATCGCGACATTCGCACCGCTCGCGAAGGGTGCCACGTCGGCGCTTGAGGCCGAAGCGCAGCGCCTGCTGGCATTCGCGCATCCCGGCGCCGAGACTCACGATGTTCGGTTCACGGCAGCGGGCTGACGGCCTCCGCAATCGGCGACTCATCCACTGCGGGAACACCATTCGACGATTCCTTTGCCGGTCGACGATCCGCTGCCGCTCGTGCGATCGCCTGCGCCGCGCCGACGAACAGCCCGACGATCGCACCCCAGAGCAGCGACATGAGCGCGCCGCCGAGGAGCGAGGCCAGGTAGGCGCCCGGGCCCTCCTGCAGCACGAAGCTCAGGTACACGGTGCGGATCAGGTTGCCTACGAGGACGCCGATCACGGTGGCGCCCAGGCCGGCCGCGAAGGCTCGCCCGGCCCCGCCGCCCGGGTGCCTGCGCGCGGAATTGACCAACCGCATCCAGACGACGGCGATCATCACCAGCGCGGCGGCGCAATCGACCAGCCAGTAGGCGGTGGTCGTCTCGCCGAGCGGGGACAGCCGCAGCGTCGGGATGGCGAACGGCAGACCGATCGCGCTCGGCACGAGCAACTCCGGCAGCTGCGTCAGGACGGCGCCGGTGATCGACCAGGCCCCGCACAGGGCGGAGATGGCGGCGAGCGTCACGACGCCGGGCCATGGGGCCGGCAAACGGGTATCGACCTGTGGATTCACCGAAACAGCAGCGCTGGCGTCAGGCATGTCGCAACATTATCGGGAGCGAACAGACCAAGCGTCCAGAATCATCAAGAAAGTCGAGTGTGAAGCGCGTGCGGCAAATCAGAGTGGTGTCCCTCATCGCGGCCGGTGCGCTCGTCCTCGCCGGCGGCGTCGGAGCGGTGCTGCGATCCGATCCCGCGCCCTCTGCGTCCTCAGCGGCGTTCCTCACCGACGACCAGGGGCGCTCGCTCATCCTTCGAGGGTTCAACACGGCGTCAAGCGCGAAGAGCACCCCGGACGGCATGCCCGACTTCACCGAGGCCGACCTCGAACGCGAGCACGCCGACATGGGCACCAACTTCGTCCGGTTCCTGATCTCCTGGCGCTCGGTCGAGCCCCAGCCCGGGGTCTACAGCCAGGAGTACCTGGACCGAGTCGAGGAGCGCATCGGCTGGTACGCGGACCGCGGGTACCACGTCATGCTGGACATGCACCAGGACCTCTGGTCGGGAGCGATCACCCCGGATGGCAAGACCGGCAACGGCGCACCGGCGTGGGCCACCTACATGGACGGGTTGGCGGTCGGCTCGCACGACATGTGGGAGCAGTACTACCTGGACCCGGGCGTGATCCGGGCCTTCGACAACTTCTGGAACACCACCGGCGATCACCCCGAACTCTCCGAGCACTACGCGAACGCGTGGCGCGCGGTGGCCGAGCGGTTCGCCGACAACCCCGCCGTCGTCGCGTACGACCTGATGAACGAGCCCTACGGCGGCACCCTGCAGGGTCCCGTCTTCGAGGCCGGGCCGCTGACCGCGCTCTACCAGAAGTCGGCCGACGCGATCCGGGCCGTCGACCAGGACACCTGGGTGTGCGTGGCGCCGCAGGCGATGGGCGTCAACTGGGGCAGCCCGAGCGGCCTCGGTGCGATCGACGACAACCGCGACGGCGACCCGCGAATTGCCTACTGCCCGCACATCTATCCGCTTCCGATGGATCTCGGCGGCGGCTACGAGGGCACCTCCCGCGACCTGGTCGACGCGACGGTCTCCGCGTGGCGCGGCAACACCCTGCGCACCGCGGCGGCCCTGGGCGACGTCCCGATCATCCTGGGGGAGTTCGGCCTCGACACCACGCTCCCGGGGGCGCTCGACTACGTCGACCGGGTGTACGCCACGGCCGCCGAGATCGGCGCGGGTGTCGCCTACTGGTCGCGGGACGACGGCAGCTGGGGGCCGTACGAGGAGGACGGCTCGGCGCGCAACCTGGTGCCCGCGCTCGACCACCCGTACCCCCGCGCGATCGCGGGCACCCCGACGCACTGGTCCGCGGACCCGGATCGGCTCGAGCTGACCTTCCGCCCCGATCCCGAGATCGCCGCGCCGACCGAGGTCTATCTGCCCCGGCGCACCTTTCCCTCGGGTGCCAGGGTGGACGGCGGCGCCGAGGTGCTGTCCTGGAACGAGGAGACGCGGATCCTCTCGCTGCGCGGCCACGAGTCGGCGGATGGGGTGACCGTCACGCTCACCCCCGCTCCCTGATCGGTGCGCGGCAACATCCCCCGAGGCTCCGCCCGTGACGTGGGTGTTAGATGGACGGGTGAGTGACAGCGTCATCGAGTCCGTCCGCGCGCACCTCACCGAGCGGATCGGTGGGCCCCCACCGTCCGCTGCCTCCGTCACCTTCCTCGGGCTCGAACCGCTGGAGGTACTGCGCTTTCCTGCCGACGCCGACGACCTGGTCAGGTACGTCTCGCTCGGCTGTTCGCGGCACCCGATGGGTGATCCCGGCGAGGCGATCGCGGATCCGGTCCGTGGGCCCCGCGCGGAGCTGATGCTGACCCTGCGCGGTGGCGTCGGCGTGGCCTCCGGGGTGCACAAGACGCTGGCGATCCTGGCCGCGGCGCCCGCGGTGGAGGGCGTTGTCCTCACCGTCGACGGTCTGCTCGATGTGGGTGAGCCGCTGTGGAAGGGCGCGCCGTTCACCGCGATGCTGCTGGGGGAGGGCGACGTCGAGGACCTCGAGCTGCCCGAGCCCGCCGATCCGGTCCGTTTCCTCGCCGCGGTACCGATCACCGGCACCGAGGCGGCCTGGGTGCGGCTGCGCGGTGCCGCGGCGCTGCGGGAGGCGTGGGCGGAGGCCGGGATCGATGTGCGTGACCCGGAGCGCGGCGCCGCCGCGCTGTAGTCAGAGCCAGTGGTTGCGGCGGAAGGTGACGAACAGTCCGGTGCACACGGTCGCGATCAGCGCGACCACCAGGTAGTAACCGTAGCTCCAGCGCAGCTCCGGCATGTGGTCGAAGTTCATCCCGTAGATGCCTGCGATCATCGTCGGCACCGCGGCGATCGCGACCCACGCCGAGATCTTGCGCATGTCGGTGTTCTGCTGCACGGCCACCTTGGCCAGGGCCGCCTCGACGAGGGTGCTGAGCACCTCGTCGAACTCGGCGATGCGCTCGGCGACGATGGTGTGATGGTCCTGCACGTCGCGCAGGTAGCGTCGAACCTCTTTCGGCACACCGGTTGTGGTGTCCTGACTCAGCCGCTGCAGCGGACTGGCGAGCGGGTTCACCGACTTGCGTAGCTCGACGATCTCCCGCTTGAGCAGGTAGATCTGCTCGATGGCCACCCGGGTGCGGGGGCTGAAGACCTCCTCCTCCATGAGATCGACGTCCTTCTCGACGGATTCGGTCACCGCGAGGTACTGGTCGACCACGTGGTCGGCGATGGCGTGCAGCACCGCCGACGGCCCGAGCGCGAGCCGTCCGGGGTTCGCCTCCATCAGCGCGCGCACCCCTGCCAGCCCGGAATGCTCGCCGTGCCGGACGGTGACCACGAAGTCGGCGCCGACGAAGATCATGATCTCGCCGGTCTCGACCACCTCGTTGGCGGTGTTGATCGACTCGTGCTCAACGTAATTCACGGTCCGGAGCACCAGGAACAGCACGTCGTCGTATAGCTCGAGTTTGGGTCGCTGATGGGCGTGCACTGCATCCTCGACCGTCAGCTCGTGCAGCCCGAAAACCTCTGCCACGCTACCCATCTGATGCTCATCTGGGGCATGCAGACCGACCCAGGCGAAGCCCCTGCCCCTGGCGCGGACCTCGGCAAGCGCCGCCGAGTGGGTGAACTTTCCCGGCAGCCGCTCGCCGTCGATGTACACGGCGCAGTCCACGATGGCCCTGGCGGTCGGGACGGGAATCCGAACCGGTGGGGCCGCGGGCGGCCTGCGGGTCGGGCGCAACGACGGCATGGACGGCACGGCAGTCACTCCCTCTCGGTCCCGGCAATGATCTTCGATCAATCCTAGCCCGGCCGTCCGGTGTGGCCGCCGCACCGCGAGATGTCGGGCCCGCCGCCCGCAGCCTGAGACAATGACCTGGTGCGCATCGACCTCCACACCCACTCCACCGCCTCGGACGGGACCGACAGCCCCGCGGACCTGGTGCGCCGCGCCGCGGACGCCGGCCTCGACGTGGTGGCGCTGACGGACCACGACACCACCGCCGGCTGGGCGGAGGCCGCCGCCGCACTGCCGCCCGGGCTGCGCCTGGTGCGTGGGATGGAGATGTCCTGCGAAGGCCGGGGCGAGGACGGAAAACCGGTCGCGGTGCACCTGCTGGCCTACCTGTTCGACCCGGCGAACGCGGCCTTCGCGGCCGAACGTGAACGGTTGCGGTCCGAGCGGACGTCGCGGTTGCGAGCGATGGCGGAGAAGATGGCCCTCGATGGGCTGCCAGTGGACGCGGACGAGGTGATGGCGGCAGCGGGGCCAGCGGCCGGGCGCCCGCACCTGGCGCAGGCGCTCGTCGCTGCTGGAGTGGTCGGGTCGGTCGACGAGGCCTTCCGCGACCTGCTCAAGACCGGCGGCCGCTACTACGTGCACAAGGTGGACACCCCGCTGCCCGAAGCGGTGCGGATGGTGGCCGACGCAGGTGGCGTCAGCGTGATCGCGCACGGGCGGGCGGCCAGTCGGGGACGCCTGCTCGCGATGGAGCAGATCGGTGAACTCGTCGTCGACGGACTGTCCGGCGTCGAGATCGATCACCACGACCACCTCCCCGCGGACCGGGAGATCCTCGCCGGGATCGCCCGCGAGCACGACCTCATCGTGACCGGGTCTTCGGACTACCACGGCGTCAACAAGTCGGTGACCCTCGGCGAATTCGTCACCGCACCCGACGAGTTCGACCGGATCGTGGCCACGGCGTCCGGCGTCGACGTGATCTCGGGATGAGGGAGGTGCGCTGATGTCCTTCGACACGACCCTGTACCTGACGGCGGTGATCACGCTCTTCGTGATCATGGACCCGCCGGGCGCGATCCCCGTCTTCCTGTCCCTGGTCGGCCGCAAGAGCAAGGAGGCGCGCAACAAGGCCGCGTGGCAGGCGCCCGCGGTCTCGTTGGCGGTCATCACGGTGTTCGCGATCGGCGGCCAGGCGATCCTCAACTATCTGCACATCGGGATCCCCGCCCTGCAGGGCGCGGGCGGACTGCTGCTGTTGCTGATCGCGCTGGAGCTGCTGACCGGCAGGGACGCCAATCAGCCGAAGGGCGCGGAGGACGTCAACGTCGCGCTGGTGCCGCTCGGGACGCCGCTGATGGCGGGACCGGGTGCGATCGCGGCGGTGATCGTTTTCGTGAACCAGGCCGAGGGGCATTCGGGTGCCCCGCTGGCGGTGGGGTTGGCGATTCTGACGATTCACCTCATCCTGTTTGTGGTGCTGCGGTTCTCCACGGCGCTGATCCGGCTGCTGGGCGAGAGCGGCATCACGCTGCTCGCCCGGATCGCCGGGCTCCTGCTGGCCGCGATCGCGGTGCAGCTCATTGCGGACTCGGTTCGCGGATTCATCGCAGGTGGGTAGGGACGTGTCGGTCGACGAGTACGAGGACCAGGCCGCGAGCAGCGGGGCGGTCGCACGCGGCTTGCGGGCGCTCAGTGGTGTCGTCGCGGCGGGCGTGGTGGTGCTGGCGCTGGTCGTTGTCGTCGCGTCGTACCTCGGCGGTGAGCGCGGGTTCCCTGGCCCGGGACGGGTTTCGGTCGGCGCGCACATCGTGGCCGCCGTGCTGGTGTTGCTGTCGCAGCGAGTGGCAGATCATCGACGGGGTGTCGCGGGCATCTTCGGCTCGGTGGGAGTGTTCTTCATCACAGGATTGTTGCTCTGGACCCAGTGGTGGCGTTAGCTCACCCAAAAAGCTACTCACCGGTGAGATTTGCGTGCGGTGAGGCCGCGGTGGCACACTTGTTGCACTTCGCGCCGGTGCTACCCCCCGGTAACGGAGAGAAAGTCGGATTCACCAGCGGCAGATTTCGCGCCCGGGCTCACCCCGCCTGGCGCCTTCACGCTTCCGAAGTGAGTGCAGTAGCCCGTAGACCAATCGGGAATTGATCGTGCACCCTCGGTTAGCCTCACCCTCATCTCGACCAAAACCTGCGGCTGCGTCGAAATCGACCTCGGCGCTGCTACTTCCCAGTAACCCGCCCCCGAGTGGGAGCGGCATGAGTAGGAGTGCAATCGTGTCTCTTGTGTCTGAAGCAACCACACCGAAGAAGGTTGAGCTGACCGACGAAGAGATCTTCGCGGGCCACATCGGCGGCAAGCTCTCTGTCGAGACGACTGCCCCCCTCGATACTCAGCGCGCGCTGTCGATCGCGTACACGCCGGGCGTGGCGCAGGTCAGCCGCGCGATCGCAGCGGACGAGTCGCTGGCCGACCGCTACACGTGGACCAGCCGCCTGGTCGTCGTGGTCAGCGACGGCTCCGCGGTGCTCGGCCTCGGCGACATCGGGCCCAAGGCCTCGCTGCCCGTCATGGAGGGCAAGTCCGCGCTGTTCAAGAACTTCGCGGGCCTCAACTCGATCCCGCTCGTGCTCGACACCAAGGATCCCGACGAGATCGTCGAGACGCTGATCCGCCTGCGTCCGAGCTTCGGCGCCGTCAACCTCGAGGACATCTCGGCGCCGCGCTGCTTCGAGATCGAGAAGCGCGTCATCGAGGCCCTCGACTGCCCCGTCATGCACGACGACCAGCACGGCACCGCCATCGTCGCGCTGGCCGCGCTCAAGGGTGCGGTCAAGGTCCAGGATCGCGACATCACCAAGCTGCGCGTGGTGGTCTCCGGTGCGGGCGCGGCCGGAGTGGCCTGCACGAACATCCTGCTCGCCGCCGGCATCGCGGACATCACCGTTATCGACTCCAAGGGCATCGTCTCCGCCGGCCGCGGCGACCTCAACGAGATCAAGGTCGACCTGGCGGCCCGCACCAACCCGGCAGGCCGCACCGGCGGGCTGGCCGAGGCCCTCGACGGAGCCGACGTGTTCCTCGGCGTGTCCGCAGGCGTCGTGCCGGAGGAGATCATCGCGACGATGGCCCCCGAGGCGATCATCTTCGCGATGTCCAACCCGGACCCGGAGATCCACCCGGACATCGCGCACAAGCACGCCGCGATCGTCGCGACCGGCCGCAGCGACTTCCCGAACCAGATCAACAACGTGCTGGCATTCCCCGGTGTGTTCAAGGGCGCGCTCGACGCGGGCGCCCGCCGCATCACGGAGGGCATGAAGCTCGCCGCGGCCGAGGCGATCCTGTCCGTCGTCGCCGACGAGCTGGCTGTCGACAAGATCGTGCCGAGCCCGCTCGATCCGCGGGTGGCCCCCGCGGTCGCCGAGGCCGTCGCGGCCGCCGCGCGCGCCGAGGGCGTCGTCTAGTCGCAACTCCACTCAGGTGAGGGGAACCCAGAGCCGGTCTGACCGGGCGAGGGTTCCCCTCATCCGTTTCTGGGTGGGTGGTCAGCTGAGCGACGGGCTGCGGCGCAGTCGGCCGGTGCCGGGCACCGAGGCCCACACCGCGAGGGCGAGGATGCCGTCGATGACCAGGGCCAGCGCCGCGACCAGGATCGCACCCACCAGGACCCGGGCGTAGTCGCCCAGTGCGAGGCCGTCGAACATGTACCGTCCCAGCCCGCCGAGGTTCACGTAGGCGGCGACGGTGGCGGTGGCGACGATCTGCAGCGTCGCGTTGCGCAGCCCGCCGACGATCAGCGGCAGCGCGTTCGGGACCTCGACCCGGCCGAGCACCTGTGCCTCCGTCATCCCCATCGACCGCGCGGCATCGACCACGACGGCGTCCACGTTCGCGACACCCGCGTAGGTGCCGGCCAGGATCGGCGGGATCCCGAGCAGCACCAGCGCGATGATCGGCGGCACCAGCCCGAGCCCCAGGAGCAGCACCAGGAAGGTCAGCACGCCAAGGGTTGGCAGCGAGCGGAGCGAGTTGACCAGCCCGACAAGGACGGCGTCGCCCCTGCGGAAGTGGCCGATGAGCAGGCCGAGCGGGATCGCGATGACCGCGGAGACGGCCACCGCCAGCAGGCTGTACCAGAGGTGCTCGATGATGCGGGCCCCGATCCCGGTGGGGCCGGACCAGTTCGACGGGTCGGCGATGTAGTCGAAGGCGGCGCCGAAGAGGTTCATGCGGGACCCTCGGTAGCTCGAAGAGCGGCCTTCGGCGCAGCGGCGCGCAGTACCGCGGCCGGTTCGTCGGCCTTGCGGCTGCGCGCCGTCCTGGTCCAGGGCGTCAGCAGCCGGCCGGCGATGTACAGCAGACCGTCGATCACCAACGCCAGGAAGACGATTGCGATGATGCCGGCCAGGATCTGGTCCGGGTAGTCGCGCTGGTAGCCCTTGGTGAACAGCTCGCCCAGCCCGCCGATGCCGATCAGCGAGCCCACCGATACCAGCGAGATGTTGGTGACGGCGACCACCCGGATGCTGGAGATCAGGACCGGGATGGCCAGCGGCAGTTCGACGGTGAGCGCGCGGCGCAGCGGGGTGAAGCCCATCGCGGTGGCCGAGTCGATCACCGATTCGGGCACCGAGTCGAGGGCCTCGGGCACCGCGCGCACCAGCAGCGCCGTCGAATAGATCGACAGCGCGATCACCACGTTCAGCTCGTCGAGGATGCTCAGGCCGAGCAGGGGCGGGATGGTCACGAACAGCGCCAGCGAGGGGATGGTGAACGCGAGAGAGGCCATCGTCATGGCGGTCTTGCGCAGCCACGGCAGGTTTCGGATGGCGACGCCGACCGGCACCGCGATCAACAGCCCGATCAACAGCGGCAGCAGCGCGAGGTAGAGGTGCGTCTTCGCGAGGTCGACAACCTGCGAGAAGTTGTCGATCAACCAGCGCATCAGCCGGCCGTCTCGCCGTTGAAGTAGTGCCGGTTGCGTGCGCGGTCCTCGGCCTGCCGCTGATCCGCGAGCTTGCGGATCACCTCGGATCCGTACACCCCGCCCACCACCGAGCCGGATTCGTCCACCGCGACGCCGATTCCGGACGGCGACGAGATCGCGGCGTCCAGCGCCTGCCGCAGGTCCCCGCCGCGAACGAACAGGGATCCGCCTGCGGAGGTGCTCTCGGCCAGTGAGTTGCCCGCCCGGATGCCCTCGACGCCGGTGACGTCGATCCAGCCGCGCGGCGACCCTTTCTCGGTGACCACGAGCACCCACTCGCCCTGGTCGAGCCGCAGTGTGGCGAGTTCGGATTCGACCGCGGTGCGGATCTCGTGCAGGGGCACCTCGTCCGCAGGCCGGAACGACAGGCCCCGGTACCCGCGATCGCGACCCACGAAGGCTGCCACGAAATCCGTTGCGGGGGAGGCGAGCACGCTCTGCGGATCGGCGTACTGCTGGAGCCTGCCGTGCGGGCCGAACACCGCGACGCGGTCGCCCAGCCGGACCGCCTCGTCGATGTCGTGGGTGACGAACACGATGGTCTTCCGCATCTCGGCCTGCAGGCGCTGCATCTCGGCCTGCAGGTCCTCCCGAACCACCGGGTCCACGGCGCTGAACGGCTCGTCCATCAGCAGGATCGGCGGATCGGCCGCCAGGGCCCTGGCGACGCCGACCCGCTGCTGTTGTCCGCCGGAGAGCTGGGACGGGTAGCGGGTGGCCAACGCCGGGTCGAGCCCGACGCGGTCGAGCACCTCGAGCGCTGCCGAACGGGCGGCCCGACGCGAATCCCCGCGCAGCACAGGCACGGTGGCGACGTTGTCGATCACGGTTCGGTGCGGCAGCAGCCCCGCACTCTGGATCACATAGCCGATGCCGAGTCGGAGCTTGACGGGGTCGGTGCGGGTGACGTCCTCGCCGTTCACGAGCACCTTGCCTGAGGTGGGCGTGATCATCCGGTTGATCATCCGCATGGAGGTGGTTTTGCCGCAGCCGGACGGTCCGACGAACACCGTGAAGGACTCCGGTTCGATGACCAGGTCGAGGGTGTCGACCGCGGTGGTGCCGTCCGGGTAGCGCTTGGTGACCGACTCGAAGGAGATCAAGGCCTACCGCCTACGACACCGGCTTGTCGAGGCCCTGAGCCGTGACCCACTGCGAGGCTGCGGCCGCGGGCTCGGTCTTGGTGTCGCCGGACACCGAATCGTTCAGGGCGACAAGCTCGTCGGTGGTCAGTTTGGCGGATACCGCGTTCAGCACCGCGGTCAGCTTCTCGGACTGCTTGTTCGCACGTAGCACCGGGACCACGTTCTGGGCCGGGAAGTTGTTCTTCGGGTCGCTCAGCACCACGAAGTCGTTCTTGGCGATCGCGGGCGAGGTGGTGAAGATGTTCGCCGCAGTGACCTGGCCGGAGGCCAGGGCGGCCACCGTGGCCGGTCCGCCGCCGTCCGCGATCGGGACGAAGTTCTGCGGGCTGATCACGAGGCCGTAGTCGGCGGCGAGCCCGGGCAGTCCTCCCGCGCGTTCCTGGAACTCGGCTGGCGCGCCGAACTTCACCTCGGCGGAGTGGGGCGCCAGGTCCGCGATCGAGGTCAGTTGCCACTTGTCCGCGGTCTCCCTGGTGACGACCACCGCGTCCTTGTCCTCGGCGGGAGCCGGTGTGGTGATCGCCAGGTCAGGGCCGAGCGCGGCGGGCAGGGCCGCGTCCACGTCGGCGGCGGTGGTGGCGGTCGTGTCCTTGTCCAGGTACTGCAGCAGGTTGCCGGTGTAGTCGGGGATCACGTCGATGGACCCGTCCTTGACCGCGGGGATGTAGGTCTCCCTGCTGCCGATGTTCAGCTTCGTCCGCACGTCGAAGCCGTTGGCCTTCAACGCCTCCGCATAGATGTTCGCCACCGTCTCCGACTCGGGGAAGTTCGCGGAGCCGATCACGACCGAGTTCGGATCCGAGGTCCCGCCACCGCCGCTGCTGAGAGGGTCGGAGTTGCCGCCGCAGGCGGCGAGTGCGGCGACCGTGGAAACCGTCAGTGCGACCGTGAACAAGCGGGTGGAGCGGCGTGCGGAGAACCTCATGGCGTCCTTCCATCTGGTTGCTGCGGCGTCAACAAGCCGGATCTCTCGGCCGCTCGAGATGGTGCTGGCCACCGAGTGTAACGATAGGGAGGACATTCGCTGGGTGAAGAGAGGGAGCGTGGCGCGCCATGACGGCTCGGTGGAGGAAGGTCGCGGTGACCACGATGTCCGCGGCGGCGATCGTGCTCGCCGGGTGCTCGGTGGACAATTCGCGTCTCGACGAGGCGCAGGCACCGGCGGCGATCACGGTCGGGTCGGGGGAGTCCGCGGAGTCGCAGGTCGTCGCGCAGATCTACGCGGAGATCCTGCGCGGCACCGGTTCCCCGGTCGAGGTGGCCGCCCCGACGACGCGCGCTGAGTACGTGGAGGAACTCGGCGCCGCGGACGTCACGGTGGTGCCGGATTTCACCGGGCAGCTACTGAACTACTTTCAGCCGGACTCGACGCTGACCGACCCAGACGAGGTGTTCGACGAGCTGAACAGGTCTCTGCCGGAGGGGCTATCGGTGTCCGACTTCAGCGATGCGGAATTGGAGGCCGAGGGGTCGGCGCCCGCGCAGAACGTGGTGCCGTTGATCCGCAACGGGGTGCTGACCGAGGACCAGGTCAAGGCGCTCAACGTCGTTGCGGGCGAGCTCACCTCGGCCGACCTGGCGCAGATGGGGGAGGCGGTGCGTGGTGGTCACCGTACCGCGGAGCAGGCAGCCGCGGACTGGCTCGCCGCCCGCTGAGCTCGGCACGGGTCGAACGGGCGGCTACCGGGGTCGCCTCTCGGCGTTTGCCCCGACAACCACCCGTTCGACGCTAGACCTTCGCGTGATCGAGCGCTGCGCGCAGGAAGTCGCCGAGTTCGCGCACGGCCTCGTTGGCCTCACGCAGGATCGACGCCTGCAGGTGCGCGACGTGCCACAGCTGCGGGTACTCGGTGAACTCGACCGGAACGCCTGCGGCACGCAGCTTGTCGACCAGCTCCACCACCTGTGGGTACAGCACCTCGGTGGTGCCGACGTGCACGATGGTCGGCGGCAGCCCGGCCAGTTCACCGCGTAGCGGCGCATAGCCGGGATCGGTCGGGTCGCCCCCACCCAGGTAGGCCGCTGACGAGATGGCGCCCCACGCGGCGCTGATGACGAGATCCCGCTCGAACGGGGCGTCCCGCGCGCTGGGATCCACCCACGGGGCGATCAGCCCGAGGGCAGCCGGGCGCACGTCGTGCACGTCGATCAGACGGCGAGCGGTGGCCACCGTCAGCCCGCCGCCGGCCGAATCACCGGCGATGGCAACTTGATCGGCGGTGTACCCGTGCTCGATGAGCAATTCCAGGTAGGCGTCGACGGCGTCCTCCAGGCCTGCCGGATACGGATCCTCCGGTGCGAGGCGATAGTCCAGCACGAACACCGCGGACTCGGACTCACGCGCGAGGTACGCGGCCAGGGACCGGTGGGTGGCGAGCGAGCCGAGGGTGTAGCCGCCGCCGTGCAGGTACAGCACGGCGGTGCGCCGCTCGCTGGCCCCGACCGTGACCCGTTCGGCCTTGCGGCCTGCGAGGGTCAGGGGTCGCACGACGGTGTCGCGCGGGAGCCGCTGCAGCGGGGAACCCGCCTCGAGCAGCGCGCGGGCCGCCGGCACCGGCATCTTGGCGTGCAGGGCCAGCCGATAGAAGGCACCGAGGTTCGCGGCGACCAGCCGTCGGGGCAGGAACACCACGGGCTACTTCGCCTTCGGCATGACACGGCCGGCGATCTCGGCAGTGATGCGCTGGTAGCCCGAACCGACCAGGCGGACCCAGGCGTCGAGGAACTTGGCGTCGGCGCCGATCAGTACCCGAGCCTTACCCTTCTGCACGCCGTTCACGATGACCTTCGCGGCCTGCTCGGGCGTCGTGCGCGCGAGCTTCTTGTCGAAGAAATCGGCGAAGACGTCGAGGTCCTCTCCTGGGCCTGCGGTGGCGTTGCGGGCGATGTTGGTCTTGATGCCGCCGGGGTGCACACAGGTCACCTTGACCGGGTGCTTGGCGATCAGCATCTCCTGGCGCAGCGACTCGGTGAAGCCGCGGACAGCGAACTTCGCGGAGTTGTAAGCGGTCTGGCCGGGCATCGAGAGCAGCCCGAAGAGGCTCGAGACGTTCACCACGTGCCCGTCGCCCGAGGCGACCAGGTGCGGCAGGAATGCCTTGGTGCCGTTGACGACTCCCCAGAAGTCCACGTCCATGATCTTCTCGATGTCCTTGAACTCGGACTTCTCGAACTCGCCGTGGTACGCGATGCCTGCGTTGTTGTAGATCTGGTTGACCTTGCCGAAGTGGGCGGCGACCGCGTCGGCGTAGGCCAGCACGGCCTCGCGCTGCGTGACATCCAGATGGTCGGACTTGACCTCGGCGCCGAGCGCCTCGGCCTGGCGGACGGTCTCGGCGAGTCCGACGCTGTCGAAGTCGGAGAGGGCGAGCCGGGCGCCCTTCCCCGCCAGGTTCAGCGCGAGCGCGCGACCGATGCCGGAGCCCGCTCCGGTGATGACCACGACCTTGCCTGCGAAATCGCTCACTGTGCAACAACCTTCTCGTCGTCGGCGGTGCCGACCGTGGATGTGGTGCCTGCCTCGATTTCGGCAACGATCTCGTCGCCGGTGATCGCGCGCAGATCCCTCGTTGCCACGGGCAGGTCGCTGGTGGCCACGCTGCGGTACGCGGCGAGGTCGAACTTCTTGGTCGTGTTGCGGAACTGGAAGGTGAAGCCAGGCCACAGCGTGGTGTTGTTGCCGTGCTTGTCGAGGTACCAGCTGGCGCATCCGCCGTTGTTCCAGACGCTGCGGGCGAGCTTGTCCTGCAGGTCCTTGTTGTAGGCGTCCTGCGCCTCCTGTCGGACCTCGATGGTCCCGATGCCGCCCCGCTCGATGGTGTTGATCGCGTCGACGACGTAGTTGAGCTGCGACTCGATCATGAAGACCATCGAGGTGTGGCCGAGGCCGGTGTTCGGGCCGACGAGGAAGAACATGTTGGGGAAGTTGGCGATCGCCGATCCCTTGTAGCCCTGCTGTCCGCTGTCCTCGAAGACCTGCGCGGCGGAGCGGCCATCCTTGCCGATGATCCCGGCGAAGGTGGGGGAGTCGGTGACGTGGAAGCCGGTGGCCACCACGATCGCGTCGACCTCCCGAGTCTTGCCGTCACGGTCGACGATGCCGTTGGCGGTGACCTCGGCGATGCCGTCGGTGACCAGGTCGACGTTCGGCTGGGCCAGCGCGGGGTAGTAGTTGTTCGAGATCAGCATGCGCTTGCAGCCGATCTGGAAGTTCGGGGTGACCTTCTTGCGCAGGTCCTTGTCCTTGATCTGCATGCGCAGGTGGCGCTCGGCCGCGAACTGCAAGGGCTTCATGAAGATCGGGGCCTTCGCCAGGCCGACGACCTGGGTCTCGCGCATCCAGTAGATGCCGGTGCGGGAGAGCTTCTGGAACCCGGGCAGGTACTTGAACGCGAGCTTCTCGACCTTGGTGTACTCGCGGTCCGCGCGGGGCAGCACCCAGGGCGCGGTGCGCTGGTAGACGTCGAGCCGGCCTGCCTTGGCGGCGAGCTGCGGGACGATCTGGATGGCGGAGGCGCCGGTGCCGATCACGGCGATCCGCTTGCCTGCCAGGTCCGCGTCGTGGTTCCAGCGTGCGGAGTGGAAGATCTCGCCCTGGAAGCCTTCGATGCCCTTGATGTCCGGCAGGGACGGCTCGCACAGCGCGCCGACGGCGGAGATCACGATCTTGGCGGTGAAGGCGCCGCGGGTGGTCTGCACCTCCCAGCGTGCGCTGACCTCGTTCCAGCGCGCCTCCTGGACGTCGCAGTTGAAGACGTGCTTGTCGAGCACGTTGTACTTGCGCGCGACCGAGCTGATGTAGTTCTGGATCTCCGGCTGCTTGGAGAACGACCGGGTCCAGGTCGGGTTCAGCGCGAAGGAGTACGAGTACAGATGCGACGGGACGTCGCAGGCCGCGCCGGGGTAGGTGTTGTCGCGCCAGGTGCCGCCGACCTCGCTGCCCCGCTCGAGGACGACGAAGTCCTGCTTGCCTTCTTGAACCAGTTTGATCGCGGCACCAAGGCCCGCGAAGCCACTGCCGATGATCAGGGTGTCGACGTGGCGGGGAGTTCCATCCGGCTTCACCGCAGTATCTGTAACTGGAAGACTCATGTATTGGATCGTAGGGGCTTGTTGAGCCCCGGTCAATAGCTTATTGACCCGAATTCAGTAGTCTGAGGCCATGGTGGTCACCAAGCGCATCCGGCTGAGCCCCGAGGAGCGGCGGGCACAGCTCATCGACCTCGGCGCACGCATGCTGGCCGAGCGTCCTCTCGAGCAGATCTCGGTCGAGGAAATCGCGGACCAGGCCGGGGTCTCCCGGGGCCTACTCTTCCACTATTTCGCCTCCAAGCACGACTTTCACCTGGCAATCGTGCGGCACGCCGGCGCCGAGATGCTCGAGCGGACCGAACCGGACCTGAGCCTCGAACCGCTCGAGATCCTCCGGTCGTCGATCGCCGCTTACGTCGACTACGTCTCGAACAACCGCAACACCTACGTGTCCCTGTTGCGCGGTACCGCCAGCGGCGACCCCGAGATGCGGGAAGAGTTCGAACGCACCCGCGCGACGATGGCCGAGCGGATCACCGCGCAACTCCCGAGGATCGGCATCGAACCCGGTCCGCGGATCACGCTCGCGGTCCGCGGCTGGATCGCGTTCGTCGAGGAGGCCACGATCAGCTGGCTCACCGATCCCGAGATCACCCGCGAGGAACTGATCGAACTGATCGTCACCGCGCTGCCCGCGGTCGCGATCAGTGCCGGGGCGGTCGGGTCGATGCTGGGCGCTTGACGGTGGGCGCCGACCGATCGGGGATAGACTTGTCGGCGTTCATGCGCCTCGATCCGGCACCTGACGGTCGAGGCGTAGCCGCTGCGTCGGCCGGCGCGGCAGCAAGGAGTCCGTCCGCGGAGGAGCCGCGATGGAACCTATGCCCCGCAGGGTCTTCCTGAAATACGCCGCCGTGGCGACGGTATCGGGGGGACTGGCCGCGGCGTGCTCGAGTGCGCCGCCCCAGGCTGCTCGGTTCATCACCCCGGCCGACCCCGAGATCGCGGCGCGCGAACGAGCGCTTGCGGGTTCGGCGACGGTGGTCCCGATGGCGCTGTCGGCCCGGCCGGTGGCCGTGGACCTCGGGGGAGTCGTGGCGAACACCTGGGGGTTCGCCTCGGAGGCGGTCGGACCCGAGATCAGGCTGCAGGCGGGCGAACGCCTGCGCGCGGAGGTGGCCAACGACCTGCCGGTCGGAACGACGATCCACTGGCACGGCATCGCGATCCGAAACGACATGGACGGCGTCCCGGTCCTCACGCAGCCGCCGATCGCGCCGGGGCAGACGTTCGTCTACGAGGCCGTGATGCCCGATCCGGGAACGTACTGGTACCACTCGCACTCCGGGCTGCAGCTCGACCGGGGACTGTCCGGGCCGCTGATCATCGAGGACCCGAACGAGAGCCTGCAGTACGACCACGAATGGACGGTGTTCCTGAAGGACTGGATGGACGGGATCACTGGCACCCCCGACGACGTCCTCCGCGAACTGTCGGCCGGGATGGGCGGCATGGAGGGAATGGGTGGGGAATCGGGCACCGCCCAGGCGCGGCCGCAGTACATGCTCACCGACGGCAAGAGCGCACTCCTCGGCGGAGACGCAGGCGACGTGAACTACCCCTATTACCTGGTGAACGGCAGGATCTCCACCGATCCGCCGCAGTTCACCGCGAAACCGGGCGACCGTGCCCGGCTGCGCATCATCAACGCGGGCGCCGACACCGCATTTCGCGTCGCGCTCGGCGGCCACGAGCTCATGGTGACGCACACCGACGGCTTCCCGATCAACCAGTTGCGGGCGGATGCGCTGCTGCTGGGGATGGGCGAGCGATACGACGCTCTGGTCACGCTGAAGGACGGGGTGTTCCCGCTCATCGCCTCGGCGGAAGGCAAGAACGCCCGCGCGCTGGCGATCGTCCGCACCGGTCCGGGCGGGCGCCCGCCGCCGGACGTGTCCGTGGCCGAGCTGGACGGAAACGTCCCGATGGCATGGGATATGTCGGCGACGGAGGCCGACAGCCTGCCGCGCCGCGACGTCGTCCGCACCCTCGACATCCGGCTGACGGGGTCGATGAGTCCGTACACGTGGAGCATCGACGGCGTCCCCTTCGACCCCAGCAGTATCGAGTCGAACCGATTCGGGGTGCGCGGCGGCGAACGCGTGCGAATCACGTGGCGGAACGACACCGACATGTGGCACCCCATGCACCTGCACGGCCACACATTTCAGATCGCCGAATCCGGTTCGCGCAACGACACCGTCATCGTGCTTCCCAAGACCGCGATGACGACCTACTTCGATGCCGACAACCCCGGGCGATGGGCCTTCCACTGTCACAACAGCTTTCATCAGGACCGGGGCATGATGGGGAGCGTCTCCTACGAGGTCTAGGTAGATCTCTCATACCTGGGTATGGGATCCGATCTCACCCCGCAGCGGGACGCGCTGATCGGGCCCGCCTCCCTACCGTCGGTACATGGACATCCTCGGATCACAAGTCCGCCCACTGCTTTCCCGTCAACGGCCACTCATGGTGATGGTCGCCGCGATGGTGTTTCTGGCATGCGCGGCCGCCGTCGGCATGGTCGTCGACGACCGAACGCTGCTGGGGGTGTCGATCTGGGTCAAGCCGTTCAAGTTCGCGATCGCCTTCGCCCTGTACGGCGCCACCCTGGCGTGGATGCTGAACCTGCCGCACAGGGGAAGTCGCTGGACGCGCGCACTGGCTGCGGTCTTCGCCGTCGCCGGCCTCGCCGACGTCGGCTTCATCGCGCTTCAGGCGGCTCGCGGAACCTTCAGTCACTTCAACAAGTCCGACGACATCATCAACTCCGTGGGGCAGACGATCTTCATGTACGGCGTGCTGGGGCTTTTCGCCGCCAATCTGGTGATCGCCGTGATCCTGCTGCGACAGCGGCTGACAGACCGTCCGACGACCCGGGCGATCAAGGCCGGGCTGTGGCTCGCGCTGGCCGGGATGGCGATCGCCTACCTGGTGGGGTTCCAGGGCGATCAGTCGGCGCGCGACGCGAACGGCCGCATGGTCGAACTCGGCGCCCGCCACACCGTCGGGGCGACCGACGACCGTTCCGGCATGCCGATCACCAACTGGAGCACCACCGGCGGCGACCTGCGCATCCCACACTTCGCCGGGCTGCATGCCCTGCAGGTCCTGCTGCTGGCCGCGGTGATCCTAGCGGCGCTCGCCCCGCGCGTTCCGTGGCTCCGGGCGGAGCCCGCCCGGGCCGCGGTGATGGGGGTGCTGGCCGGCGGCTACACGGGTCTGCTCGCGCTGCTGACCTGGCAGGCGCTGCGCGGCCAGCCGCTGACCGAACCCGATCTGCTCACCGTGGTGGCGGCGGGCGGTGTGATAGCGGGGACCGCGTTCGGCGTCTACGCGGTCCGGGCGAGCTCACAGGTGCCGCAGGAACCGCTCCGGACCGTCCAGGAATGAACGCCAGTTCCGGACCAGGTCGAGGTCCTCCCACTGCGGGTGCTCGGTGCCTGCCTCGGTCAGCTCCCATATCTCGGCGTCGGGGCACGCCGCCAGCACGGGGGAGTGGGTCGCCATGATCACCTGGGAGCCCTCGGCCGCCAGGTCCTTGATCACGCCGAGCAGCGCCAGGCAGGACTGGAACGACAGCGCGGCCTCGGGTTCGTCCAGGATCCACAGGCCGACGCCGACCGGACGGTCCGCCACGTACCGCAGGAACGACTGGCCGTGGGAGAGTTCGTTGAGGCCCTGGTCGGTGTCCCGGACGCGATCGGCGTCGGCCCGGTCGAAGAGCGAGTGCATCGACTCGGCTCGCAGGAAGCAGCCGCCGTACGGCCTGGGCTGCGCGCCGATACAGGTCAGGTGACGCGGCAGGTCGGTGTCTTCCGCGCTGCCGCCCGCCGACCACAGCCGGTCCTGGGCCCCGCGGAATCCGCCCTGCCAGGCACCGGCGATCGCCTCGACCAGCGTCGACTTGCCGACACCGTTCTCGCCGACGATGACCGTCACAGGGCTGGTGAAATCGATTCCGTCCCGACGCAATTCGCTGATCGCGGGCACGTCGAGATACCACGAAGCCGGGTCGAATCCGCTCCTGGGAGTGAATTCGACCCGGCTCAGTGGCAATTGCACGGCTCGCCGTGGTGGCAGCGTCGGTTCGGTCAACCTACGAGGTCGGCTTGAACGCCTCGTCGATGATCTCCTGCTGCTCGACGGCGTGCACCTTGCTCGAACCCGAGGACGGGGCGGACATGGCACGGCGGGAGATCCGCTTGATCCCGGTCAGCTTGTCGGGGATCAGCTCCGGCAGTGCCAGGCCGAACAGCGGCCAGGCACCCTGGTTCGCCGGTTCCTCCTGCACCCAACGGAACTCGGTCGCGTTCGGGTACCAGTCGAGGGTCTCGCGCAGGCGGCGACTCGGCAGCGGGTACAGCTGCTCGATCCGCACGATCGCGACGTCCTCGCGGTTGTCCTTCTGCTTGCGGGCCAGCAACTCCCAGTACAGCTTTCCGCTGACCAGCAGCACGCGCTTGACCTTGTCGCGCGGGGCGCCGCCGGTCTCGTACGCCGGCTCCTCGAACACCGAGCGGAACTTGCCGGTGGTGAAGTCCTCGAGGTTGCTGACCGCAGCCTTGTTGCGCAGCATCGACTTCGGGGTGAACACCACGAGCGGGCGCCGGATTCCGTCGAGGTGATGGCGACGCAGCAGGTGGAAGTACGACGCCGGGGTGGACGGCACCGCCACGGTCATCGAGCCCTCCGCGCAGAGCTGGAGGAAGCGTTCGATGCGGCCGGAGGTGTGGTCCGGTCCCTGGCCCTCGTGGCCGTGCGGCAGCAGCAGCACGACGTCGGAGAGCTGGCCCCACTTCGCCTCACCGGAGGAGATGAACTCGTCGATGATCGTCTGCGCGCCGTTGACGAAGTCGCCGAACTGCGCCTCCCACAGCACCAGCGCGTCGGGGTTGCCCACCGAGTAGCCGTACTCGAAGCCCACGCCCGCGTACTCGGTCAGCGCCGAGTCGTAGACCATGAACTTGCCGCCGTTGCCTGCGTTCGCCGCGATCGCCGAGATCGGGTTGTACTCGCCGCCGGTCTTGCGGTCGATGAGCACTGAGTGGCGCTGGGTGAACGTGCCGCGACGCGAGTCCTGGCCGGTCAGGCGGACGAGGGCGCCCTGCTCGACCAGCGAACCGAAGGCCAGCAACTCCGCGTACGCCCAGTCGATCTTGCCGTCCCTGGACATCTCGTGACGCTTCTCGATGACCGGCTTGACTCGCGGGTGCACGGTGAAGCCCTCGGGCACGTTCACGAACGCGTCGCCGATCCGCTCGAGGACCGCCTGGTCGACGGCGGTGGTCAGGCGGGCGGGCGGGGTCTGGTCGAGCTCGACCGACTCCGACGGCTCCGGCTTGAACTTCTCGAGCTCACGAACCTCGTTGAACACCCGCTCGAGCTGACCCTGGTAGTCACGCAGGGCGTCTTCCGCTTCCTTGAGCGAGATGTCGCCTCGGCCGATCAGGGCCTCGGTGTAGCTCTTGCGGACGCTGCGCTTGGTGTCGATCAGGTCGTACATCGCCGGCTGCGTCATCGACGGGTCGTCGCCCTCGTTGTGGCCACGGCGGCGGTAGCAGATCATGTCGATGACGACGTCCTTGCCGAACTCCTCGCGGTAGTCCACGGCGAGCTGCGCGACCCAGACACAGGCCTCGGGGTCGTCGCCGTTCACGTGGAAGACCGGCGCGGCGATCATCTTCGCGACGTCGGTGCAGTACTCCGAGGAGCGGGAGTGCTCCGGGGCGGTGGTGAAGCCGACCTGGTTGTTGACCACGATGTGCACGGTGCCGCCGGTGCGGTAGCCGCGCAGCAGCGACAGGTTCAGCGTCTCCGCGACCACACCCTGGCCTGCGAACGCGGCGTCGCCGTGCAGCATCAGCGGCAGCACGGTGAAGCCTTCTTCGCCCTTGTCGAGGATGTCCTGCTTGGCGCGGACGAGGCCCTCGAGCACCGGGTCGACGGCCTCGAGGTGCGACGGGTTCGCGGTGAGCGAGACCTTGATGTCGTTGTCGCCGAACATCTGGATGTAGGTGCCCTCGGCGCCGAGGTGGTACTTCACGTCGCCGGAGCCGTGCGCGGCCGCCGGGTTCATGTTGCCCTCGAACTCGGTGAAGATCTTCGAGTACGGCTTGCCGACGATGTTGGCGAGCACGTTGAGGCGACCGCGGTGCGGCATGCCGATGACGACCTCGTCGAGCTCGTGCTCGGCGCTCTGGTCGATGACGGCGTCCATCATCGGGATGACCGACTCGGCGCCCTCGAGCGAGAACCGCTTCTGGCCGACGTACTTGGTCTGCAGGAAGGTCTCGAATGCCTCGGCGGCGTTCAGCTTGCTCAGGATGTACTTCTGCTGTGCGACCGTCGGCTTGACGTGCTTGGCCTCGACGCGATCCTGCAGCCACTGCTGCTGCTTGGGGTCGAGGATGTGCGTGTACTCGACGCCGATGTGGCGGCAGTACGCGTCGCGCAGGATGGAAAGCACGTCGCGCAGCTTCATCCGCTGCTTGCCGTGGAAGCCGCCGACGTTGAACTGACGATCGAGGTCCCACAGGGTCAGGCCGTGGGTGGTGACGTCGAGGTCGGGGTGGCTGCGGAACTTGTCCTTGACGAACTGCAGCGGATCGGTGTCCGCCATCAGGTGGCCGCGGTTGCGGTACGCGGCGATCAGTTCGAGGACGCGGGTGCTCTTGTCGATGTCCGTCGCGAAGACGTCCTGACGCCACCGCACGGGCTCGTACGGGATGTGCAGCGCGTGGAAGATCTCGTCGTAGAAGTCGTCGCTGATCAGCAGGTTGTGGATGGTCCGCAGGAAGTCGCCGGACTCCGCGCCCTGAATGATCCGGTGATCGTAGGTCGAGGTCAGCGTCATCAGCTTGCCGACGCCCATCTCGGCGATCTTCTCGTTGCTGGCGCCCTGGAACTCTGCCGGGTACTCCATTGCGCCCGCGCCGACGATGGCGCCCTGGCCCTGCATCAGGCGCGGCACCGAGTGCACGGTGCCGATGGTGCCGGGGTTGGTCAGCGAAAGGGTGACGCCGGACATGTCCTCGGCGGTCAGCTTGCCGTCGCGGGCGCGGCGGACGATGTCCTCGTACGCGGCGTGGAACTGGGCGAAGTTCATCGCCTCGGTGCCCTTGATCGCGGCGACGGCCAGCGCGCGGCTGCCGTCCTTGCCGGGCAGGTCGATGGCCAGGCCGAGGTTGGTGTGCGCGGGGGTGACCGCGTTCGGCTTGCCGTCCACCTCGGCGAAATGCCGGTTCATGTTCGGGAAGGCCTTGACGGCCTGGACGATGGCGTAGCCCAGCAGGTGGGTGAACGAGATCTTGCCGCCGCGGGTCCGGGCGAGGTGGTTGTTGATGACGACGCGGTTGTCGAACATCAGCTTCGCCGGGATCGCGCGCACGCTGGTGGCGGTGGGAATCGCGAGCGAGGCGGACATGTTGCGCGCGACCGCGGCAGCCGCGCCACGCAGGACCTTGGACTCGGCCGTGGGAGCGGGCGTGGCAGGCGCCGGCTTCGCGGGGGCAGCGGCCGCGGGCTTCGCGGGTGCGGCAGCCGCGGGCTTGGCGGCAGGCGCGGGCGGGGCTGCAGGCGCGGGCGGGGCTGCAGGCGCGGGCGGCGCCGCCGGCGGGGCGGCAGCGGCGGGGGCCGGGGCAGCGGCGACGGGCGCTGCAGTGCCGTTCGTCGGGGCGGGGGCAGCGGGCACCGCGGGGGTGCTCACGCCGTTGCCGGCCCCGGAGGTATCTGGCGTGTAATCGGTGAGGAATTCGTGCCAACTCGCGTCGACGGATGACGGGTCCTTTTGGAACCTCTGGTACATCTCGTCGACCAGCCACTGGTTCTGTCCGAATTGTGACGTAGAACTGCTGCTCACGGCAGGTGTTCGCCTCGTTTCTCTCTTGGTCCCAGATCAGCGCGGATAGACCTGAGGCTAGACCCCATCTGTGACGGGCGCGCACCGGGCGGCCGCCGAGTGAAGTACATCACTTCAGGCCGCCGGGTTCACTACTATCGATGACGGCTAGTCGCCCCGAATTATTCCCCGCCCGGCTCTGAGCTGCATCCCAGAGTCCCTCATAGTGACCACCGGCACGTCGCAGATCGCCGTGCCTGCCGCATTCCACGATTCGTCCCCCGTCGATCACCACGACGAGGTCGGCCTGCGCGGCGGTCGCCAGGCGGTGGGCCACGATGACGGCGGTCCGGCGCCGGGCGAGCAGCCGGCCCGCCTCGAGCACGGTTCGCTCGGTCGCGGGATCGAGCGTTGCGGTGGCCTCGTCGAGCAGCAGGAGGTCGGGGTCGACCAGCTCCGCGCGGGCCAAGGCGATCAGTTGTCGTTGCCCGGCCGACAGTCCCTGGCCGCGCTCGCCGATCGGCTGGAACATCCCGCCGCGGAAGCCGGCGATGGTGTGCAGCGCCCCGACCGCGCGGGCGGCGGCGACGATCTCGTCGCGGGTGGCGTCGGGCCTGCCGTAGGCGATGTTGCTCGCGACGTCACCGGAGAACAGGTGCGCCTCCTGCGGGACGACGCCGAGGCGGCCGCGGTACTGGTGCAGCGGGTAGCGGCGCAGGTCGACGTCGTCGACGCGGACAGAGCCCTCGGTCGGGTCGTAGAACCGGGCGAGCAGCTTGACCACGGTGGACTTGCCCGCGCCGGTCTTGCCGACGAGCGCGACGGTCGTGCCCGGCTCGATCCGCAGGTCCACGTCGCTCAGCGCGTCCCGGTCGGCGCCGCGGTACCGGAACCTCACCGCGTCGAGGGCCACCTCGCCGCGCAGGTGGCCGTCGATGTGGGCGAGCGCAGCGACGGGGGATGTCTCAGCGGTGTCGGCCTGCGTGGCCGTCTCAATAGAGCTCGGTGTGCGCAGCAGGTCGCCGATGCGGCGCAGGCCGACGCTCGCCTGCTGGTAGCCGTCGAACACCTGCGAGAGCTGTTGGATGGGGCCGAACAGCAGCCCCAGGTAGAGCACGAACGCGACCAGCGTGCCCGCGGTGGCGTCCCCGCTTGCGACCTCGCGGGCCCCGACCAGGACGACCGCGGCCAGCGCCAGGTCCGAGAGCAGGGTGATGAACGGGAAGAAGATCGAGATCGCGAGCTGCGAGCGCATCCGGCTGCGGCGGTAGCTGTCGGCGCGCTCCGCGAAGCGTTCGGCCGCGAAGTCCTCCCTGCGGTAGGCCTGGGCAGCGCGCAGGCCCGCGATGTTCTCCTGGAAGTCGGCGTTCACGATGGAGATGCGTTCGCGCGACACCGAATACGCGACGGAGGACACCCGCCTGAAGATCAGGGTGGCGACGATCAGCAGCGGCACCACCGCGAGGGCGACCAGCGCGAGGACGACGTCCGTGAGCAGGAGTGCCACCGAGATACCGACGATGGTGAGGACGCTGACCACGGCGGTCGACAGGCCGGTCTGGAGGAACGACGACAGCGCGTCGACGTCAGTGGTCATCCGGGTCATGATGCGGCCGGACAGCTCGCGCTCGTAGTAGTCGAGTCCGAGCCGTTGCAGGTGGGCGTAGCTGCGGACCCGCAGGCCGTAGAGGACCTTCTCACCCGCGCGGGCGGTGATGACCGTCATCACGGCGACCACCACCCAGTCCGCGGCCACCAGCACGACCCCCGCGGCGGTCGCCCACCACAGTGCTGAGGGCTGGTCGGGGACCACACCGTGGTCGATCGCGAACTTCACGATCGACGGGAACACCACACCGGCCAGCGAATCGAGCGCGAGGCAGGCGACCACCGCGGCCAGGATCCACCGGACCGGACGCAAAAGCGTCGCCAGTCGGAAGTCGGAATCGGGCCTGCGCAGTCCCGTGTCGTCCATCCGCGGGTCCTCGGTGGCAGCAGGCAACGCCTCGACCGCCGCGCGCAGCTCGGGTGTGCCCGCGACGTCGCCGAGGGCGCCGGACATCGGACCGCCGCCGCCACCTCCGCCGTGCCCGTGCCCCGCCGCCGGGGCCGGATTGCCCGAGACGGTCGCGTCGAACTCGGCCGAGGGCACCGTCGCGGGCCACAGCTGCGCTTCGGTGGGTTCGGGTCCGGCGGGCGACGGCGTCTCGTCGGGTTGCACGGCGTCGGGGTCGGGGTCGGCGAGCAGGGCGCGGAACAGCGGGCAGCGTGCGTCGAGCTCGGCGACCGTCCCGGTGTCGATGATCCGGCCGTCGTCGAGGACGGCGACCCGGTCCGCCAGGGTCAGCGTCGAGCGCCGGTGCGCAAGGATCAGCGTGGTCCGATCGCGTTGGGAGCGCAGGGTGTCGAAGATCGCGGCCTCGGTCGCGGCATCGACGGCCGAGGTGGCGTCGTCGAGGATGAGCAGCCGCGGCGCGACCAGCAGCGCGCGGGCCAACGCGACCCGCTGTCGCTGACCGCCGGAGAGGGTGAGTCCGCGCTCGCCGACGACGGTGTCGTAGCCGTCCGGCAGTGCCTCGATGAACTCGTCGGCCTGCGCCATCTTCGCGGCGATCGCGATCTCCTCGGCGCTCGCGTCGGACCGGCCGAGCGCGATGTTGGCGGAGATCGTGTCGGAGAACAGGAACGGCTCGTCGAAGACCAGCCCGACTGCCTCGCGTAGCTGATCGCCGCGCAGGTCCGTCACGTCGAACGACTGCCCGTCCGCGGTGAGTCCGACGCTGCCCGCGCTGGGGGCGTAGAAGCGGGGGAGCAGCAGGGACAGCGCGGTCTTGCCGGAGCCGGCCCGGCCCACGACGGCGACGGTCTCGCCGGGAGCGAGGTCCAGGTCGAGGTCGCGCAGCACGTCGCGTCCGGGCTCGAATCCGAACGTGACCCCGCGCAGCCGGACACCGATCGGCCCGGCGGGCAACGCGATCGGGCGCGCGGGGTCCGCGACCGAGGGCTCGGTGTCGATCACCTCGTAGACGCGTTCGACCGCGGCCCGCGACAACTGGGCCATGATCACCACCGACGACAGCAGCCGGGTGACGTTCGACATGGTGGCGACGTAGGTCGCGAACGCGAGGAAGGTGCCCACGGAGATCGAGCCCTGTAGCGCCAGCGCGCCGCCGAGGGCGATCACCCCCACCAGCCCGAGTTGCGGCAGCGCGGCCATCGTCGGCGCGAAGCGGGAGTTGATCCGGGCGGCCCGCATCCGTTCCGCGTACAGGTCGCGGCCGAGGTCCTCGAGGCGCTGCACCGCCCGGGCCTCCTGCCCGAAACCCTTGACCACGCGTACCCCGGTGACGGTCTCCTCGACGTGCTGGGCGAGGTCCGCGGCACGTTGTTGGGCGGACCAGGTGGCCGCGTACAGCGTCGGCCGGATCCGCCAGACCACCAACGACACCGCGGGCACGACGAGGAGGGCGACGACCGTGAGCAGCGGCGAGAGGTAGGCCATCACGACGATCGCGAGCAGGAACTGGATCAGCGCACCCGCGGACAGCGGGACCATCGCGAGCAGGCCCTGCACCAACTGCAGGTCCGTGATCGAGCGGGACACCACCTGTCCGGTACGGATCTGGTCCTGGCCGGCGCCGTCGAGGCGCTGCAGCGAGCCGAGCAGCCCGAGTCGGAGGTCGTGCTGCACATCGATCGAGAGTCGGCCCGCGAGCATCCGGCGGCCGAACTGGCAGCCGAACCGGACCACGGCCAGCGCCGCGATGGTCGCGGCCACGGTGGCGATCATCTCGGTGTCGCCCGACGTGGCGTCGTCGATCGCGATCCGGGTCAGCAGCGGGAACGAGATGTCGATGATCGCGGCGATCACCGTGACCGTGAGCGCGCCGAGCGCGACGGTCCGGTGGGCCCAGCATTCGGCCGTCAGCCGTCGTATCCAGCCGCGTGCACTCTCCGAGTTCGCCATCGAAAGCCACGGTAGCCCCGGGGTCCGACGCGGAATCCTCAGGCCTAGGTGACGTCGCGGCCCCGCGTCAGCCACCAGCCGAGGCCGAAGGACAGCGCGGCCCAGGCCAGCAGAGCCACCGGCGCGAGCGGCCACGGCGCGGTGTCGGCGAGCCCGTCGGTGGCGGCACCAAGCACGGTGGACAGGGTGAGGGCGCCGGGCAACCACTGCCCGGCCGCGCCTGCGCCGAACCCGGCGAGGATCGAGCCGACGATCATCTCGCCGACCGGAAACCAGGCCAGCAGGACGATCGCGGCGCCGATCGAGGACGCGAACGCCAGCCCGAGTCCGGCCCCGATCAGCGACCAGGCCACCGCGGCGAGTACGCCGATGCCGAGCAGTCCCAGCAGGGTGCCGTCGAATTCGAGTGCGCCGCCGAAGGCCATCAGGGCGACCATCGCGACGGCCACGGCCGCGATGGCGTACAGCGCGCCGAACGCGGCCGTCACGATCAGCTTCGCGGCGAGCACCCCGTCCCGGCTCGAGGACGTCAGGAAGGTGGGAGTCAGTGTGCTGTACCGGAATTCGGTGCCCGCATTCACCGCGCCGAACAGGCCGGCGAACAGCGCGACCCAGCCGATGGTGATGAAGAGCCCGACGTTCGCCGCGCTGGTGGTGAGCTCCGCGTCCATGGTGGTGAGGGTGCCGTCGACGGCGGCGAAGATCGCCCCGGAGAACAGGGCGACCGCCAGCGGTGCGATCGCCAGCGCCCACCAGAAGCGCAGGGTGGTGACCTTGCGCAGTTCGGAGGTGAGCAGCGCGGTCATCGGGAACCTCCGTACGGGTAGCCCTGCGGTCCGTAATGCTCGGCCGCGTACCGGCCGGAAGTCATCGACAGGAACACCTGCTCGAGATCGACCGGTTCGGCGATGGCGCCGAAGATGCGGACTCCGGCTGGCTGTGCGATCGCGGCGATCGTGTCGAGTTCCGCGCCGGTGACGGCGAGGCGGCCGTCGGGCAGCACCTGGGCGTCGATGATCCCGTTGGCGGCGAGGGCGATCGCGAGGGCGGCGGGGTCGGACCCGGCGACCAGCACCCGGCCCCGGCGCGAGCGCCGCAACTCGTCGATGCCGCCCTGATAGACGAGGCTGCCCTGGCTCACGATGACCAGGCGGTCGACGGTCTGCTCCACCTCGCGGAGGATGTGGCTGGAGACGAGGACGGTGTGGCCGGATCCGGCGAAGGCCCGGAGGAACTCGCGCAGCCACGCGATGCCCTCGGGGTCGAGGCCGTTGGCGGGTTCGTCGAGGACCAGGATCTGGGGGTCGCCGAGTAGCGCGGTGGCCAGCGCGAGCCGTTGCCGCATGCCGAGCGAGAAGGTGCCGGCCTTGTGGTGTGCGGCCTGGTCGAGCCCGACCAGTGCAAGGACCTGCCGGGCGCGGGCGTCGGGGAGCCCGATCGCGGCCGTGTAGATCAGGAGATGACCGAGTGCGGTCCGGTTCGGATGCAGGCTGAGCGAGTCGAGGACCGCGCCGACCACGCGGGCGGGTTGCCTGAGTTCGGAGAACGGCACACCGGCGACGGTGGCGGTGCCGGACGTGGGACGCACCAGCCCGAGCAGCATCCGCAGCGTGGTGGTCTTGCCGGCGCCGTTCGGGCCGAGGAACCCGGTGATCGAGCCATGCGGAACGGTGAAGGCCAGATTCGACACGGCGTCAACGGTTTTGAACCGCTTGGTCAGTCCGATCGCCTCGAGTGCCGCCGGGGACCCCCCTGCGCTCATGCCGTGCCCTCCCTCGTGATGGGCGCCAGCATATGCGGCTCCGCCGCAGTGGTGCGCTTATGGAGTACGTAGACCCCGTAAGCGCACCACTGCGGCGAAGCCGCATCAGTACAGTGCGGCGGCGAGCGCGGAGAGGGCGGGCAGCTGGTCGCCGTCGACGGGGAGCGCCTGGATAGCGACGTGGTTCGCGCCCGCGTCGAGGTGTTCGGTGAGGCGGGCGGCGATCGCGGCGGCATCGCCGTGCGCGACCAGGGCGTCGATCACCCGGTCGCTGCCGCCGTCGGAGAGTTCGGCCTCGGTGAATCCGAGCCGGGTGAGGTTCGCGATGTAGTTCTGTAGGTGCAGATAGGGGTTTTCCACGACCGGGCGGCCGATCGCCCTTGCGGCCGCGGCGTCGGTGTCGAGCACGATCTTGTGCTCGGGTGCGAGAAGTGGTTCGGGGCCGAGCAACTCGCGCGCCTCGCGGGTGTGTTCGGGGGTGGTCAGGTAGGGGTGCGCGCCCGCGGTGCGGTCCGCGGCGAGCCTGAGCACGCGCGGTCCTAGGGCCGCGAGGACACGGCGCCCGGCGGGGACCCCGGCCGCGTCGAGTTCGTCGAGATAGGAGACGAGTGCCTGGTAGGGCTTCGCGTAGACCTGTCCGGAGTGCTCGGGATGACCGGCGCCGATGCCGAGCAGGAACCTGCCCGGGTGGCGCGCCTCCAGCCGGTGGAACGACGCGGCGACCTCGGCGGCGGGGGAGACCCAGATGTTGGTGATCCCGGTGGCGACGGTGAGATCGGTGGTCGCGTCTAGCAGGGACTCGGCGGTCACGAGGTCCGCGGGTGGGGAGCCGCCGAGCCAGACGGTGCCGTAACCCAGTCGCTCCATCGCCTGCCCGAACTCGGGAGTCGCAAAGTACGCGGGCTGCCACACACCGATTCGGCCGAGATTGGGTGTTTCTTCGATGACGCTCATGGGCTCTCCGTCCGATTGGCTTGCCATGGGGGCGCTTTGCGCAACCCCGCGACGCGAGAGTTCATTCCGGCAGCTGATTCGGCGATTTTGGGCGGGTCGTAGCCTGCAGGGCATGGTTACCGAGGGCAACGATCGGATGCTCGTGTTGCGCGCGAGCATCACGCTGGCGGTCGCCATGGGGCTGGGCCGGTTCGCGTTCACCCCGATCCTGCCGTTGATGGCGGATCAGGCGGGCCTGACCGCGGAGTCCGCGGCGACCCTGGCGACGGCGAACTATCTCGGCTACCTCGTCGGCGCGGTGGTCGCGATCTTCGCGCACTGGATTCCACGGAGCAGGCCCGCGATGCGGGTATCGCTGCTCCTGCTGATCGCGACTCTGGCGTTGATGCCTGCGGCCGAGTCGATGTCGCTGTGGCTGGCGTTGCGGTTCCTGGCCGGTGTCGCCAGCGCGGTGCTGTTCGTCTTCACCGCGCGGGTGGCCCATCAGCAGGTCACGGGCGGCGGGGACGGCGTCGGCTGGGTGTTCGGCGGGATCGGGGCCGGAATCGCGTTGTCCGGCTTCGCCCTTCTCGCGCTGGGGTCCAGCGGATCATGGCGGGTGAGCTGGCTGGTCGTGGCCGGGTTGGCGGCGGTGCTCGCCGCGTTCTCGTGGTCACTGCCGGGCGGTGATCCGGCGGCTGCTGACTCGGTGGCAGGGGCGGCGCCGGTATCGCGCCGGGCCCGGACGAGGTTCGCCTGGTTGATGGCGGCCTACTTCTGCGAAGGCCTCGGCTACATCGTGTCCGCGACCTTCATCGTGGCCGCGGTGGCGTCCATCGGAACGACGGCCTGGCTGGGTAGCGCGGTGTGGATCGCGGTCGGTCTGGCCGGGCTGCCGTCCTGTGTGTTGTGGATCAGGCTGTCACGCAGGCACTCCCGGGTGACGATGCTCGCGGCGGCCTTCGCTGTGCAGCTGGTCGGGGTGGGGGCCTCGGCGCTCTTCGATTCCACGGCGGTGCAATTGCTCGCGGCGCTCGCCTTCGGCGGGACGTTCATGGGGATCGTGATGCTGACGTTGGCGGAGGGCACGGAACTGGTGGGCCCGCGCGCTCCCGCGATCGGCACGGCGCTGTACGGGGTCGGGCAGGTGCTGGGTCCGCTGATGGTGGCCCCGTTGCTCGACGGCGGGTATTCGCGGTCTCTCGCGGTGGCGGCCGGGGTCCTGGTGCTCGGATTGGCGTTCCTGATGCCGCTGCTTCGTTCCGGGCGGGTGGCTGCGCCGGAGCAGGTCCCCGTGGTCTCACGCTGACGATGGTCGCGGGGTGGCACGTGGTCCCGGGCCCTGCCAGTTCACCTCGGGACCTGGAATCTGTCGGACCCGAGGCGTAGTGTCGAATACATGTTCGAATCGCGTGGTGAGGTCAGGGACGGCGAGGTGAGGTCCGGCGCCGAGGCGGGGGCCTTCTCGCTGCTCGATGATGTCGCTGCGTTGGAGGATGTCGGGTTGTCGTGTGTGGCCGAGAATCGTTTCGCGGCGCGGAAGGTGTTGGCGGCGGGTCGGTTCTGGGAGTCGTGGATCGAGCGTGATGTGCGGTTGGGGTCGGGCGACATCATGGACTGCGGCAACGGTGCGATCGCGGAGCTTTCGGTGCGGATGGGGTGTTCGAAGACGGTCGCTGAGTCGCATGCGTCGTTGGGGATGGATCTGTGGTTGCGGTTGCCGCGGGTGCGGGCGGAGTTTGAGGCGGGGTGGCTGGATCTGTCGCGGGTTCGGGTGGTCTCTCGGGAGACGATGGGGTTGAAGCCGGAGACGGTGGCGG
>NZ_JBHZBV010000010.1:0-141767 GCF_042754885.1 Rhodococcus sp. NPDC059179
CCAACGCAGCGACATCATCGAGCAGCGAGAAGGCCCCCGCCTCGGCGCCGGACCTCACCTCGCCGTCCCTGACCTCACCACGCGATTCGAACATGCATTCGATCCTACTCCTGGGGCGCGACTCAAACAATGGGCAGGACTGGGCCGATTCCATCACTGCCGCAGTGGCATTGCACCCAGGCGCGAATCCTGGCACCATCTTCACGGGATCTCAATATCTGGACTTGCATTCTTGAATAATGAGACTGCTTCTGGTGGGGTGTGGATACGAGGAAGGGGCTGCTGTGGAGTTGCTGGAGTGGGACGCTCGAACGTACGACAGGCTGCCGTTGCCGCATCGACGGTGGGGTGCGGCCGCGATCGCACGGCTCGAGTTGGGCGGCGACGAAGCCGTGCTCGATCTCGGCTGCGGGACGGGCCGCGACGCGGAACTGCTCCTCGGATTGCTCCCGCACGGCCACGTGATCGCCGTGGACGGCTCTGAGCAGATGCTGAGCGAGCTGCGCACGCGCCTGGCCTCGCAGCTTCACCGCATCACCGTCATTCGAGCGGATGTCCGCGAACCGTTGACTCTGCCGCGATCGGTAGACGCGGCGCTGAGCGTGGCGACGCTGCACTGGCTGCCGGATCACGCCGAGGTGTTTCGCAGTGTGGCCGCGGTCCTGCGGCCGGGTGGCCGGTTCGTCGCCGAGGCTGGAGGCGCAGGCAACCTCGCGAGATTCCGTACCGCCTTGCGAGCCGTGAGCGGCGCCGACGGCGGCGAGCTCTGGAACTTCGCCGATACCGCCGAAACGGCCGACCGCCTGCAGGATGCAGGATTCACCGATATCGACGTCCGCCTCGTCGCGGACCCGGCGAGGCTTGAGCGTGGAGAACAGTTGGAGGCGTTCCTCGCCACTGTGCTGCTCGGCGCACAGCTTCGAGACTTGCCCGCCGATGAGCGGCGGCCCTTCGTGCACGCTGTGGCCGAACGGCTGCCCGAACCTGTCATCGACTACGTCCGCCTGCAGATCAGTGCGGTACGCGGCTGACGCGCGCGGCGATCCCTAGACCGCGATTCAGGACCGGCTACGGGGCCCGCCGACGGTCGAACGCGGCACCATGTCCACCTCGATCCGGTCCCAGGTCTCCAGTGACCGGATCCCGGCCGCACACACCGCGGCTGCGGCGTACCCGTCCCAGGCTCCCGGGCCGTCGACGCAGTCACCGGAACCGCCCGCACGGACCGCGTCCACCCAGCGCTGGACCTCGCTGTCGTAGGCCTGACCGAAGCGTTCCCGGAAGCCGGGGGTGATCTGGCCGCCCCATCTCCCGGGATCTGATCGGCGCACGAGCCCGACGTCGAGGCCGATCATGGCGCTGCCCCGCTCGCCGACGACCTCGGTCCGCACCTCGTACCCGACACCCGACGTGACGAACACCTCGACGTTCACCATCCGGCCGGTCTCGGTTTCGAGGATCACCAGCTGCGGATCCTGAAGTCCCTCGGCCGCATGCGAACTCGGGGTCGGGCGGAGCACGGTGATCGCCATGATCTCCTCGCCGAGCAGGAACCGCGTCGCGTCGATCTCGTGCACCACCGAGTTCCTGATCACCGCCGCGCTGTCGCATTGCGGTGGCACCGCCGGGTTCCGGTGCGTGCAGTGCATCAGCAACGGCTGACCGAGTTCGCCTGCGTCGATCAGCGACTTGAGCCGCTCGTGCTCGTGGTCGAAGCGGCGCATGAACCCGACCTGCACGAGCTGTCTGCCGAGTTCCGCCTCCCGCCTGACGATCTCGAGCGCCCCCTCGGCGTCGGTGGCCAGCGGCTTCTCGCAGAGCACCGGCTTGCCCGCCTTCAGGCAGGCGAGCACCTGCTCCGCATGCATGGGACTCGGCGTGGCGAGCAGGACCGCGTCCACATCCTCGACGGCGATCGCCTCGAACGGATCGGCCACCACCTGCGCCCCCGGTGCGGTCGCCGCGACCTCCGCGGCCCGTTCGGGTGAGGCGTCGCTGATCACCGTGACCCGGGCGCCGCTGATCCGCCTGTTGATCCGGTCCACGTGGTCGGCCCCCATGACGCCGACGCCCAGCACGGCCACCCGCAGGTCCTGCGAATCAGACATGGTGTGCTCCTCGCTCGGTGATCAGTCGAAACGAACCGCCGGGACACCGCATCCCGACAGGTACTTCTGGGTGCGCGCGGCAATGGGCAGCGGGACGTCGCCCCCGCACGGATACAGGTCCTGCTCGACGATCGCGAACACGTCCACGTCCAGCTCCTGCACCGCGGCGAGCAGCGGGGGCAGTTCGGGCACACCGCGCGGCGGCTCGACCATCACCCCGAGGGTGACGGCCTCGCCGAACGTCAGGTCCTGCTCGACCGACTTGGCGACGATGGCGGGGTCGACCTGCTTGAGGTGCAGGTAGCCGATGCGGTCCGGGTACTCGCCGATGAGCGCGAGATTGTCGCCGCCGCAGTAGCTGATGTGTCCGGTGTCCAGGCACAGGTTCACGAACTGCGGATCCGTGTCCTCGAGGAACCGGACCACCTCTTCCTGCCTGCCGATGTGACTGTCGGCATGCGGGTGATAGCGCAACGCGACACCGTGCTCCTCGAACATCGCCCGACCGAGCCGGTCGACCCCGGATGTCTTGGCGCGCCATTGCTCCGGAGTGAGACGGCTGTCCTCTCGCACGGTCCCGGTCGCGGGATCGCGCCACATCTCGGGGATCACCACCACCTGGTCGCCGCCCACCGCGGCGGTCAAGGCCGCGACCCGGCTGACCGCGTCCCACACCGCGTCCCATGACCCCGGTTGGTGCAGGCGCTCGAAGACGGTACCGGCGGACACCCGCAGGCCGCGCGTGCAGAGCTCGTCGCGGAGCCGCTGCGGGTCGGTGGGCAGATACCCGAAGGGGCCCAGTTCGATCCACCGATAGCCGGCCGCGGAAACCTCGTCGAGGAAGCGGCCGTACGGCACCTGCCTGGGGTCCGTCCCGAACCACACCCCCCAGGAGTCGGGTGCCGATCCGACGCGGATCACGCTCATCGCGGCTCCTCCGATGGGCGCAGATAGTGGCGTTGTGCCCGCTTACGGGATTCGTACTCGTCCCTGGCCAGCCGGGTGGATTGCACGGTCGAGGCTTCGGAAACCGGCACATCCCACCAGGACCCGCTGTCCGGCGCGCATGACGTCGGGTCCGTTTCGACGTACAGCAGCGTGCTGCGCGCACCCGCCTTTGCTGACTTGACGGCGTCGGCGAACTCGCTCGCGGTGCCGGCCGAGATGACGTCGACGCCGAGGCTGGCGGCGTTCGCGGCGAGGTCGACGGGCAGCGGACCGCCGCCGAGCCGGCCATCCGGCGAGCGGTACCTGTACCGGGTGCCGAAGCGCTGCGAGCCAACCGATTCCGAGAGCGAGCCGATCGAGGCGAATCCGCGGTTGTCGATCAGCACCACGATCACCTTGATGCCCTCCTGAACCGAGGTGACCAGTTCGGTCGCCATCATCAGGTAGGAGCCGTCGCCGACCATCACGAACACGTCGCGGTCGGGGCAGGCCATCGCGACGCCGAGACCGCCCGCGATCTCGTAACCCATGCAGGAGTAGCCGTACTCGACGTGATAGCCGTGACGGTCGCGTACCCGCCACAGCTTGTGCAGGTCGCCCGGCAGCGAGCCCGCCGCACACACCACCACGTCCGTCGGGTCCGAGAGCGTGTTCACCAGCCCGATCACCTCGGTCTGGGTCAGCCGAGCGCCCGTCGGCCGGTACGCCGCATCGACTGTGCGGTCCCACGCCGACACCAATTCGGTTGCCCGCGTCAGGTATTCCGCGGCAACCCGGTGGTCGTGCAGCGCCGTGCCGAGGGCGTCGAGTGCCTCCCTGGCGTCGGCGACCACGCCAACCCCGGATTGCTTGGCGGCGTCCATCGAGGCGACGTTGATGTTCACGAACCGGACGTCCGGGTCGGCGAACGCGGACCGGGACGCGGTGGTGAAGTCCGCGTACCGGGTGCCGATCCCGATCACCACGTCCGCCTCGGCCGCGAGGGCGTTCGCGGCGGTGGTGCCCGTCGTGCCGACCGCACCGACGGATCGGGGGTGGTCGGACACCAGTGAGCCCTTGCCCGCCTGGGTGACCGCGACCGGGATGCCGGTCAGCTCGGCAAACCTGGCCAGTGACTCGGACGCGCCCGAGTAGAGGACGCCGCCGCCCGCGACGATGAGCGGCCTGCGCGCGGAGCGGATCACGTCCACGGCACGCTCGAGCGCGCCGTGCTGGGGCAGTGGGCGTCCCACGTGCCAGACCCGCTGTGCGAACAACGCTTCGGGCCAGTCGTATGCCTGGGTCTGCACGTCCTGCGGGATGGCCACGGTCACCGCACCGGTCTCCACCGGGTCGGTGAGCACCCGCATCGCGCCGAGCAGGGCACCGGGCAGTTGCTCGGGCCGCCAGACCCGATCGAAGTACCTCGATACCGGCCGGAATGCGTCGTTGACCGTGACGTCGCCGCTCGAGGGCAGCTCCAGTTCCTGCAGGACCGGCGCGCTCGTCCTGGTCGCGAAGGTGTCGGCGGGCAGCAGCAGGACCGGTAGCCGGTTGATGGTGGCGAGCGCGGCTCCGGTGATCATGTTCGTCGCACCAGGCCCGACGCTGGTGGTCACCGCCCAGGTCTGCAGCCTGCCGCGCGCCCTGGCGTACGCGGCGGCGGTGTGCACCATCGCCTGCTCGTTGCGCCCGAGCACGTACGGCATCAGGCCCGGATCCTCGAGCTCGGCCTCCAAGAGCGCCTGCCCGAGGCCCGCGACGTTGCCGTGTCCGAGGATTCCGAGGAAGCCCGCGAACAGCCTGGTGCGGTCGCCGTCGCGCTCGGTGAACTGATTGGCCAGGAACCGCACGGTGGCCTGCGCGACGGAAAGCCGCACCGTCGCTTCGGTGTTCGATGCCGCTTCCCGCCGCTGCGTCACGCTCACGCTCCTGTGATCCGGGGGAGGGGCAGCCGGGGGTCGACGTCCTGGCCGCGCCAACTGTCCCGGATCCAGGCGTGCGCGGGATCGTCGACGCTTCGCCAGGCTCGCTGCGCGCCCGTCCCTGCCATCACGTTCAGGTAGTACATGTCGTAGCCGGGCGCGGCCACCGACGGCCCGTGGTATCCGTGCGGCACCAGCACGGCGTCCCCGGTGCGCACCTCGGCCAGCACGTCGATCGGCCGTTCCTGCGTGCCGTACACCCGGTGGAATCCGAACCCGCGGCGGCCCCGATCCACCGATCGAGAGCCGGCCTCGCCGATCTCGAAGTAGTAGATCTCCTCGAGCGCGGACTCGTGCGCGGTGTCCTCGTCGTGTTTGTGGCTGGGGTACGAGGACCAGTTGCCTGCGGGGGTGATCACCTCGCAGGCGAGGATCGAATCGGCGTCGAAGGCGTCGGCCATCGCGAAGTTGTGCACCTGGCGGCTACAGTTTCCGGCGCCGCGCAGCTCGACGGCAACCGCCGACGCGGGAACGTGGCGGAACGGGAATTCGGTTGCCGCCCTTGCGCCACACAGGGCGAAGCGTCCACCGCCACTGCTGGCGACGGTGAACGGATGTCCTCGCCCGACGTAGCCGAAATCGGTAGGGCCGTCGAACACCGATCGCCGCCCGGCCAGGGTGATCTCGCGTCCGTCGCATCCCACCGACGCCGACCCGGACAGCGGCAGCACGATGATCTCGTCGTCGCCGGACTCGAGGTCGATGTGCCCGCCCGACGTCAGCTCGAGGATCCACAGGCTCGACGCGCTCCAGCCCGCCGAACGCGGGGTGATGGCCAGCGCGAACGGGCCGTCGGCCGCGGTGCCCGCGGGAAGGTGGTTCTCGTCAGGCATCGACGGCCCCCACAGAGGACTGTTCGGCGAGCGCCGCGACCTCGGTCGCCGTCGGCATCGCGGTGGAGCATTCCAGGCGCGAGGCGACGATGGCGCCCGCGGCGTTGGCGTGGCGCAACGTCTTCTCGAGTGGCCATCCGGACAGCAACCCGTGGCAGAGGCTGCCGCCGAAGCCGTCGCCCGCGCCGAGCCCGTTCACCACCTCGACCGGGATGGGCGCCGCGATCACCGTTTCGTCCCTGGTCCGGGCAAGTACTCCCGCGGGGCCCTGCTTGACGACCGCCAGTTCGACGCCGTGGTCGAGCAGCGCGTCGGCCGCCCGGTGCGGATCGCTCTCCCCGACCGCGATCTCGCACTCCTCGAGGTTGCCCACCGCCACGCTGACCTGTTGCAGTGCGAGCCGCATCTGGGCGGTGGCCGCCGCGGGGGAGTCCCAGAACATCGGACGGTAGTCGAGGTCGAGCACCGTATGCCGACTGCGTCCGCGCGCCTGCCACGCGGCGAAATGCGCGTCCCGGCTTGGCTGTTCGGACAGGCCGGTCGTCGTCGACCAGTACAGGGCGGCGGACCGGACGGCCGCCGTGTCGATCTCCTCGGCCCGCACCTGCAGATCCGGTGCGGCGGGGCGGCGGTAGAAGTACAGCGGAAACCGGTCAGGCGGGAAGATCTCGCAGAACGTGATCGGGGTCGGGTACTCGTCGTCCGTGCGGACGTAGCGGTTGTCGACGCCGAGGCGGGCGAGCTCCGCGCGCACGAAGGTGCCGAACGGATCGTTGCCGACTCCGGAGATGAGGGCGCTGCGCCGACCGAGCCGGGCCGCCGCGACGGCGACGTTCGCCGCGCTGCCGCCCAGAAACTTGCCGAAGAGTTGGGCGTCCTGCAGGCCGACACCGGTCTGGAGCGGGTAGAGATCGACGCCGCACCGGCCGATGGCGAGAACGTCGATCACCTGAATTGCCGCGTTTGCCAAGAGGGACTCCCGAAGTTGATGGAGACTGATCTCTGATGCAAACTCTGCGCCACTCCGCGGGGGAATGTCAACCATTTGTCCTAACATTCTGACTTTTGGCCACGCGGTGTTAACCTTCGCCTCAGCCTGCCCATTCGGCGGCCGCACCGGCGCGGTCGCCGACGATGATCGGAGCCGAGTGTGGCTGCACCGCTTGCCGTGGAGCTCGACCGGTCGAGTCCGGTGCCGCTGTACTTCCAGCTGGCGCAGGCGATCGAGGGCGCCATCCTGGGCGGCGACCTGGGCCCGGGGGACCGGTTCGAAAACGAACTGGACCTCGCCAAGCGGCTGAACCTGTCCCGGCCCACAGCCAGGCGCGCCATCGCGGAACTGGTCGACAAGGGCCTGTTGGTCCGCAAGCGCGGCGTGGGAACCCAGGTGGTGCAGGGGCCGGTGCACCGACCGGTCGAGCTGACCAGCCTTTTCGATGACCTCGCCAGGGCCGGGCAGAATCCGACCACCACCCTGCTCGAATATCGGGTCGGAGCACCGACAGAGGACCTCGCGCGGGAGCTGAACCTGGATCGCGACGAGGAGGTCGCGACGATCCGCAGGCTGCGGCTGAGCAACGGCGAACCACTCGCCCTCATGACCAACCATCTGCCCGCCGTCCTCGCGCCCGGCTCGGACGAGTTGGAAACGCATGGGCTGTACCAGTCGTTGCGTACCAGGGGCGTGCACATCCGGCTGGCGCGGCAGCGGATCGGGGCCAAGGCCGCGGACCGGGAGGAGGCCGCGCTGCTCGGCGAGAAGGTCCGGGCGCCGCTGTTGACGATGAACCGCACCGCGTTCGACGATGAGGGCAGGGTGGTCGAGTTCGGCAGCCATGTCTACCGCGCGACCATGTACCACTTCGATATGACCGTGGTCGACCGGTAGCCGCCGCGCGGCGGTCAGGGAATGGCTACCGTGGCGGGTATCGAGGTGATGGATGAATGGCCGAGACCATCGCGCTGTTCTTGGCCGGGGACGTGATGACCGCCCGGGGCGTGGATCAGATCCTGCCGTTCCCTGGCTCGCCCGTGCTGCGGGAGCGCTGCGTTCGCGACGCGCGCGAGTACGTCGCCCTGGCCGAGCACGCGAGCGGCCCGATCGCCGCGCCGGTCGGGTTCGACTGGCCATGGGGCGAGTCGCTGGAGATCCTGGACGAGGTCGGGCCGGACATCCGGATGATCAACCTGGAGACCGCCGTCACCACGTGGGATGGCTTCGCGCCCAAGGGGATCAACTATCGGATGCACCCGTCGAACGTCGGCGTGCTCACCACCGCTGGCATCGATGTGTGCGCCGTGGCGAACAACCACGTCCTCGACTTCGGCATCCGCGGTCTCGAGGAAACACTGCGCACGCTTCGCGGCGCGGGTGTCCGGTATGCGGGTGCGGGACGCACCGCCCAGCAGGCGTGGGCCCCCGCGGCGGTGCACACCGGCGCGGGACGCGTGCTGATCTGGTCGATGGGTGCGGGGTCGTCGGGTGTCTCACCCCGTGATGCAGCCGGAGGTGGTCGCCCCGGTATGGCGTACCTCGCGGATCTGTCGAATACCGCTGCCGACAGCGTGATCCGGCGGACGCGACAGGTCCGCCGCGACGGTGACCTGCTGGTGGTGTCCGTCCACTGGGGATCGAACTGGGGGTTCGACGTGCCCGCGGCGCAGGTCCGGTTCGCGCACCGACTCGTGGACGGCGGCGTCGACATCGTCCACGGCCATTCGTCGCACCATCCGCGTCCCGTCGAGATCTATCGCGGCAGGCCGATCCTGTACGGCTGCGGCGACCTGATCAACGACTACGAGGGGATCGGCGGATACGAGCGGTTCCGCGACGACCTGCGCCTGTTGTACCTCGTCACCCTCGATGGGCGGACGCACGAACTGCGTGGGCTGGACATGGTGCCGATGCAGTCCAGGCGGATGCGGCTGCACCGCGCGTCGGTG
The DNA here is from genome assembly GCF_042754885.1 of Rhodococcus sp. NPDC059179. Classification (NCBI taxonomy): domain Bacteria; kingdom Bacillati; phylum Actinomycetota; class Actinomycetes; order Mycobacteriales; family Nocardiaceae; genus Rhodococcus; species Rhodococcus sp. NPDC059179. The sequence continues at coordinate 8,797 of NZ_JBHZBV010000010.1, forward strand.
GCCGACACCGAATGGTTGCGCACGGTCCTCGACGAGATCAGCTGCGAATTCGGAACCCGGGTGGACAAGGGGGCGGACGGCCGGTTGGTGGCCAGGCAGGCATGACGAAGGCGCGGGCCCCGTTGCCGGGACCCGCGCCTTGAGTGTCGAGCTGTGTCTACCGCGCGAAGAGCAGCGCGCGCTTGACTTCCTGGATCGCCTTCGTCACCTGGATGCCACGGGGGCACGCGTCGGTGCAGTTGAAGGTGGTGCGGCAGCGCCACACCCCGTCCTTGTCGTTCAGGATGTCCAGTCGCTCCGAAGCACCCTCGTCGCGGCTGTCGAAGATGAACCGGTGCGCGTTCACGATCGCGGCGGGGCCGAAGTAGCTGCCGTCGCTCCAGTACACCGGGCACGAGGTGGTGCAGCACGCGCAGAGGATGCACTTGGTGGTGTCATCGAAGCGCGCGCGGTCCGCGGCGGACTGGATGCGCTCGCGGGTCGGCGCATTTCCGGTGGTCATCAGGAACGGCTTCACGGCGCGGAACGCGTCGAAGAAGGGCTCCATGTCCACGAGCAGGTCCTTCTCCACCGGCAGGCCCTTGATGGGCTCGACGGTGATGGTGAGGGACTTGCTGGGATCCTTCGGCAGCATGTCGCGCATCAGGACCTTGCAGGCGAGCCGGTTCACGCCGTTGATGCGCATGGCATCGGAACCGCAGACGCCGTGCGCGCAGGAGCGACGGAAGGTCAGCGTGCCGTCCAGGTAGCCCTTCACGTAGAGCAGCAGGTTCAGCAGCCGGTCGGTGGGCAGGGTCGGGACCTGGAAGCTGTCCCAGTGCTGGCCCTCGCCGTCCTCGGGGTTGAAGCGGGCGATCTTGAGGGTGACCATCACCGCGCCCTCGGGAACGGGCGGCAGCGCGGGGGCGTCCTTGTCTACAACGGGTGCGGACATCAGTACTTACGCTCCATGGGCTCGTAGCGGGTCATGACTACCGGCTTGTAGTCGAGACGGATGTCGGAGAGCAGACCGTCGCCTTCCTTGTAGGCCATGGTGTGCTGCATGTACTCGGCGTCGTTGCGGTCCGGGAAGTCCTCGCGCGCGTGGCCGCCGCGGGACTCCTTGCGGTTGAGCGCTCCGACGACGGTCACCTCCGCCATTTCCAGCAGGAAGCCGAGCTCGACGGCCTCGAGCAGGTCGCTGTTGTAGCGCTTGCCCTTGTCCTGCACGGTGATGTGGTTGTACCGCTCCTTGAGGGCGCGGACGTCCTTGAGTGCGTTGGTCAGTGTGGTCTCGGTGCGGAACACGGACGCGTTGTTGTCCATGGTCTGCTGCAGCTCGGTGCGGATGTCCGCGACCCGCTCGGTGCCGTGGTCCGAGAGGATGACCGCGAGCCACTCCTCGACCATCTTCGCCGGGTTCTCCGGCAGCGGCACGAACTCGGAGTTCTCCGCGTGCTCGGCGGCCGCGATGCCGGCGCGACGGCCGAACACGTTGATGTCGAGCAGCGAGTTGGTGCCGAGGCGGTTGGCGCCGTGCACCGAGACGCAGGCGCACTCGCCCGCGGCGTACAGGCCGGGGACGATGTCCTCGTTGTTGCGCAGCACCTCACCGCGGATCTTGGTGGGGATGCCGCCCATGACGTAGTGGCAGGTCGGGTACACGGGCACCAGCTCGGTGACCGGGTCCACGCCCAGGTAGGTGCGGGCGAACTCGGTGATGTCGGGGAGCTTCTCCTCGAGCACCTCCTCGCCGAGGTGGGTCACGTCGATGTAGACGTAGTCCTTGTTCGGGCCTGCGCCGCGGCCCTCGAGCACCTCGAGCACCATGGACCGGGCCACGATGTCGCGGGGCGCGAGGTCCTTGATGGTCGGCGCGTACCGCTCCATGAAGCGCTCGCCGTCGGCGTTGCGGAGGATGCCGCCCTCGCCTCGGACGGCCTCCGAGATCAGGATGCCGAGGCCGGCGAGGCCTGTCGGATGGAACTGGTGGAACTCCATGTCCTCCAGGGGCAGGCCCTTGCGGAAGATGATGCCCATGCCGTCACCGGTGAGGGTGTGGGCGTTCGAGGTGGTCTTGTACATGCGTCCGGAGCCGCCGGTGGCGAACACGATGGACTTGGCATGGAAGACGTGGAGCTCGCCGGTGGAGAGCTCGTAGGCGATGACGCCCGTCGCGACGGGGCCTTCCTCGGTCTCGGTCAGCGCGATGTCGAGCGCGTAGAACTCGTTGAAGAACTCGACGTCGTGCTTGACGCAGTTCTGGTAGAGCGTCTGCAGGATCATGTGGCCGGTGCGGTCCGCGGCGTAACACGCACGGCGCACGGGCGCCTTGCCGTGGTCACGGGTGTGTCCACCGAAGCGGCGCTGGTCGATCTTGCCCTCGGGGGTGCGGTTGAACGGCAGACCCATCTTCTCGAGGTCGAGGACCGCGTCGATGGCTTCCTTGGCCATGATCTCGACCGCGTCCTGGTCGGCGAGGTAGTCGCCGCCCTTGACGGTGTCGAAGGTGTGCCACTCCCAGTTGTCTTCCTCCACGTTCGCCAGCGCGGCGCACATGCCGCCCTGGGCCGCGCCGGTGTGGCTACGGGTGGGGTAGAGCTTGGTCAGGACCGCGGTGCGCACCCGAGGGCCGGCCTCGATGGCTGCGCGCATGCCTGCGCCGCCTGCACCGACGATGACCACGTCATAACGATGTTCCTGCATGAAGTTTCTGCTCCCCTAGCTCGCGACGATATTGGGGTCGAAGGTGAAGATGACGTAGGTGCCCAGGCCCATGATCAGGATCATCGACACCACGAGAACCGTGTTGAGCCAGAAGCGCGTCGAATCCTTGCGCGAGTAGTCCGCGATCACGGTGCGCAGGCCGTTGCCGCCGTGCAGCTGGGCGAGCCAGAGCATGGTGAGGTCCCAGAACTGCCAGAAGGGGCTGGACCAGCGACCCGCGACGAACGCGAAGTTGAGGCGGTGCACGCCGTTGTCCAGCATCAGCATGATGAACAGGTGCCCGAGGACCAGCACGATCAGCGCGAGCCCGGACAGGCGCATGAACAGCCAGGCATAGAGCTCGAAGTTGTTCTTCGCGACGCGCCGCGGCGAGCGCGGGTTCTCCAGGCTGGCGGGACGGTCGTAGGACGTGCCGAGAGTCTTGGCTTCAGTCATGTCAGTGCCCCGCAAACATGTTGTAGAAGATGCGGCCGGCGGCCGGGATCATCACCAGGAACCAGATCGCCAGAATGATCCAGAGCATCGGGCGCTGGTACTGCGGGCCCTTTGACCAGAAGTCGACGAGCATCACGCGGACACCGTTGAGCGCGTGGTAGAGCACCATCGCGACCAGTCCGAGTTCCATGAGCCCGACGAGCGGGTTCTTGTAGGTCTCGAGGATCGCGTCGTAGGAGTCCGGGTTGACTCGCACCAGCGCGGTGTCGAGAACGTGGACGAAGAGAAAGAAGAATGTCGCGACTCCGGTGATCCGGTGTAGTACCCAGGACCACATGCCGGGATCGCCCCGGTATAGCGACCGCGTGCGCTCCTTGACCGGAGCGGCTTCAGTCGTGCTACTCATCGAGTGCTGTGCCTCCAACGTCTTTGGTGGACGTGTCGCACCCCGTTTGGCTGTTTCATCTGGGACGACCCTGGAGTTTTCAGCCTTGGCGCGACGTGTACCTGAACCGACTTCCTGAACTGTAATCCTCGGCCAATGCGGGAACTAATTCGACGTGCGGTTCGTACGAACCGGTGGCGGACTTCTTAGGTTTGCCTGTCCAATGGCGCGGAGCGCCTTCTTGGGGATCTTCTGCATCCATTCAGTCGGCGTGCTTGGATGACACACTGTGGCCGAAATCGATTGGAATACGTTGCGCGACAATGCTGATCGCGCCATGAGGTCCGCCTACGCGCCCTACTCCCGCTTCCCGGTCGGCGCGGCCGCGCTGGTCGACGATGGCGAATCGTCATCGGATGCAATGTGGAAAATGTCTCATACGGACTCGGTCTGTGCGCCGAATGTGGACTCGTCAGTAACTTGCACTCCTCGGGCGGCGGGACGCTGGTCGCGTTCAGCTGCCGGGACGGCAGCGGGGAAACGCTGATGCCCTGTGGGCGTTGCAGGCAGCTGCTGTTCGAGCACGGTGGCGGCAACCTGCTGGTCGACGCACCCGGCGGCCCGGTGCCGCTCTCACGACTGCTGCCCGAGGCGTTCGGACCGCAGGACTTGGAAAGGGTACGCAGGTCATGAGCGATCCGGTTTCCATTATCACAGCCAAGCGGGACGGCTGTGAGCTCAGCACGGCCCAGATCGACTGGGTGATCGACGCTTACACCCGCGGCGAGGTGGCGGACGAGCAGATGTCGGCGCTTGCCATGGCGATCGTCTTCCGCGGGCTCACCCGCGCGGAAACCGCCGCGTGGACGAACGCGATGGTCGCCTCGGGCGGGCGGATGGACTTTTCGCGCCTGCGCAGGCCGACGGTCGACAAACACTCCACCGGCGGGGTCGGCGACAAGGTCACGCTGCCGCTGGCCCCGCTGGTGGCGGCCTGCGGCGCGGCGGTCCCCCAGCTGTCGGGCCGGGGCCTCGGTCACACCGGGGGCACCCTCGACAAGCTCGAGTCGATACCGGGTTGGCGGGCCGACCTGGGGGCGGAGGAGATCTACTCGATCCTGGCGGACCCCGACATCGGCGCGGTGGTGTGCGCGGCCGGCTCCGGACTGGCTCCGGCGGACCGGAAGCTCTACGCGCTTCGCGACGTGACCGGCACCGTCGAGTCCATCCCGCTGATCGCCAGTTCGATCATGAGCAAGAAGATCGCGGAGGGCACAGGGGCCCTGGTGCTCGACGTCAAGGTCGGCTCAGGGGCCTTCATGAAGAACATCGACGACGCGCGCGAATTGGCGTCCACCATGGTCGATCTCGGAGCCGACGCCGGGGTGCGCACGGTCGCACTGCTGACCGCGATGGACAGCCCGCTCGGCAACACGGCGGGCAATGCCCTCGAGGTCGCCGAGTCGCTGGAGGTGCTCGCCGGCGGTGGGCCTGCCGACGTGGTGGAACTGACGCTGACGCTGGCCCGGGAGATGCTCGCGGCGGCGGGAATCGACGGGATCGACCCGGATCGGGCGTTGCGCGACGGGCGGGCGATGGACCGTTGGCGGTCGATGGTCCGCGCGCAGGGCGGGGACCCGCACGCCGCCCTGCCGACCGCGCGCCACAGCGAAGTGGTGCGGGCGACCGAGTCCGGCGTGCTGACCGGGCTCGACGCGATGGCCGTCGGCATCGCCGCCTGGCGGCTCGGGGCGGGCCGCGAGCGTCAGGGCCAGGTAGTGCAGGCGGGTGCTGGGATGCGCTGGCACGCCAAACCGGGCGACGCCGTCGTCGCCGGTCAGCCGCTCTTCACGCTGTACACCGACACCCCGCGCCAGTTCGATCCGGCGCTGGCCGCGCTGGCGGGCGGGTGGACCGTCGGCGACACGCCGCCGTCGACGCCGCTGGTCTTCGAGCGGATCGGCCTGAGCGGGTCTAGCGTCGGGGGATGAGCACGTCACCGCTCGATCTCGCGCACATCAGGACCGCACCCAAGGCCCTCCTGCACGATCACCTCGACGGCGGACTGCGGCCTGCCACCGTGCTCGAACTGGCCCATCAGGTCGGGTACGGCGCATTACCCGCCGACGACGCCGACTCGCTGGCGCAGTGGTTCGCGGAGGCCGCTGGCAGCGGTTCCCTGGTGCGCTATCTCGAGACGTTCGAGCACACGGTCGCGGTCATGCAGACGCCCGAGGGCTTGGCCAGGGTCGCCAAGGAGTGCGCGGAGGACCTGGCCGCGGACTCGGTGGTCTACGCGGAGGTGAGGTTCGCCCCTGAGCAGCATCTGGAGGCGGGGCTGAGCCTCGACGAGGTGGTGCACCACACCCTGGTGGGTTTCGAGGAGGGGGTGGCGGCGGCGCGGGAACGGGGCCACGAGATCCGGATCGGCTGCCTGCTCACCGCGATGCGGCACGCGGCGCGGTCGCGGGAGATCGCGGAACTGGCGGTTCGGTTCCGGGACCGCGGAGTGGTCGGGTTCGACATTGCGGGCGCCGAGGCAGGGCACCCGCCGAGCAGACATCTCGACGCGTTCGAGTACATGCGGACCAGCAACGCGCACTTCACCATCCATGCGGGTGAGGCGTTCGGGCTGCCGTCCATCCACGAGGCCATCGCGTTCTGTGGGGCCGATCGCCTCGGTCACGGGGTGCGGATCACCGACGACATCGCCGTCGCCTCGGACGGCGCGGCGACGCTGGGCCGGCTCGCGAACTACGTGCGGGACAAGCGGATCCCGCTGGAGCTGTGCCCGAGTTCGAACGTGCAGACCGGTGCGGTGGAGAGCCTCGAGAAGCACCCCTTCGACCTGCTCGCCCGGGAGCGGTTCCGTGTCACCGTGAACACCGACAACCGGTTGATGAGCGCGACCAGCATGAGCGAGGAGATGCTGAAACTGGTCACGACCTTCGGCTACGGCTGGAGCGACCTCGAGCGGTTCACCATCAACGCGATGAAGTCGGCGTTCATCCCGTTCCCGGATCGGTTGCGGCTGATCGACGAGGTGGTCAAGCCCGGCTACGCGGTGCTCATCGGCTAGGGGCTCGCGCGAGAAACGGGAACCCCCGGGTATCGAGTGGGCTCGATACCCGGGTGTGCCCGCTCAGCGAAGCAACGTGTCGGCCAACGTGATCCACTGGTCCGGATGGACGAACGCCACCACGGTGTCGTGGGCGATCCCTGCCACTGAGAAGGCGTTGTCCACCCCGTCGTAGCGCGTGGACAACGACGCGTACAACGACCCGCCGATACCCGAGAAACCCAGCTCGACCATGTCCTGGTAGGCGGGGCCTTCGGCCACCAGCGGTTCGGGCCGCCGCTCGATCCGCAGGATCGCCGAGTCGACCGATGGCACCGGCCTGAAGCTCTCCCTGTCGATCCGCCCGAGCAACTCCCAGGTGAACCACGGCCAGCTCTCCACCGTGACCAGGCTCCAGCGGCCGTAGTCGCCGGATCGTTTGCGTGCGTACTCCCATTGCGTGACCAGAGTCGCCGACGTCAGGGACGGTGCCCGCAGGCACCAGTCGACGATCTTGGACGTGATCGAGAAGGGGATGTTGCCGACCACCGCGAACGGTTCGCGCGGCGGCCGGGCGGCCGTGAAGTCGCCGTTGACCACCTTCAGTCCGGTCCTGGCCTTGAGCTGGAGGGCCAGGAGCGGGTCGATCTCGTAGCCGACGACCTCGGCCCCCGTTCCGGCCAGGGCTACGGTGAGCGCGCCCCTGCCGGAACCCGGTTCCAGGACGAGCCCGGCCGGTGTGGCCGCCGTGATCACCTGGTCGATGGCGGGCCTGTCGGTCAGGAAGTTCTGCGAGTGCTCCCGCCTGGCTCGGTCTCTGGGCGTGCGACCGCCCTTGACCCGAATCTTCTTCTGCGTGTGTGAGTAGTTTCCGTGTGCGAATGACTGCGCCACAGCTGTTGCCCTTTCGGGTCCTCGAGATGAAAGAAGAGGTCTCGAAGGGCCCTGGGCGCGCCAGCGCGACCGAGGGTCCGCTAGCGGGCCAGAGCCCCGCAGTGGCGGATCCGAATGAAACAGTGAAAGTACATGCGGCAGAACCTACGGATCTGACTTTCCAGCCGCAACGGAATTAATCAGGACAATCGCCGGTCCCGGCTGATCACTCGACCCGCAGTCGGGCCTCGAACTCGCGCTCGAGCGCCCGCCAGGCCTCCGACTCGGTGTCGAACGGCGGGTTCGGCGCCAGCCGGGTGGGGTCCGGGTTGAGCGTGTACGAGACGTACCAGCCGAGCGGAGTTGAGGCGGCAAGCGCCTGCTCGGTGGAGTCGTCGTCCGCGTAATCGGCTGCGTCGGTGAACAGTTCGATCGCCAGGTCGAGTTGGTCGGCGTCGACCGACTGGGGACCCTGCGCAAGATCGTCGGCGATGCCGGGCAACACGTAGACGTTCTCGTCGGTGACCTCGATCTCGAGCGCGCCGTCGACGGCCGCGGTCTGCACGTCCGTGTAGGTGCTCAGCTGTGCGAGGTCGTGCTCGTGATTGTCGGCCAGGTAGCGGGCCAGCGCGCGTTCGGAGGTGAAGACCAGGATTCGGCCCGACCTGCCGAGGAAGATCGGATCGTCGTCGAGGTAGCACCGCAGCGTGTAGTACACGGCGCCCGAGGTGATGATCTTGATCGGATCGATGCCGACGGACGCCCAGAACGAGTCGTCCTCCGCGGCAAGGGCGGTCGGGTCGACGGTGTCGTCGTCGAGATCCACCGTCATGAACTCGAGGTCGTCGTCCTCGTCGGATTCCTCCGCGGCGTCGTCCGCGTCGACGACGTTCTCTTCCGCGGCAAGGATTTCCGCCTCGGCGACCGCGACAGCGGCCTGGTCGACGTCGGGCGTCGCGACGATCGCATCGATCGCGTCGAGCACGTCATCCCAGCCGTCCGCGACCGCGGTACCGATCTGGATCCACAGCTGCTCGCCGTCGCGTCCTGCGAAGGCATTCACGCCGCCGGGCAGCGCTCCGAGAACGGGATGGGCGCCGAAGAACTTGGTGACGGTGTCGAGCTCGCACACCTCGCCGATCGTGCGCACCATCTCGAGGGTGTCCTCGAGCTCGGCGATGGTGAGGGCGTCCGGATCACTCGCGGCGAGCTCGGGGACGCCGACAAGGTCATAGACGTGCGTCTCGTCCGGCTCCAGCTCCGAGGCCCCCAGCGCGGACAACGTCGTCCAGGACGGGTGCTCGACCAGGTCGTTGTCCGCGTTGGTGCGGGTGAACGCGGCAAGTTCCGCGACCGATTCGAAGGCGTAGAGATCCTCGTCGTGACCGAGGAACGCCTCCCACTCGTCGTCCCCCTCGCGCCACCGGGGTGCCCACAACGTGACGAGGTCGCCGTCGGTGAGACCGAGCTGGATCGGGACGATGTCTCCTGCCATGGCTGGCAGCCTAGTCGGTGAACGAGGCCTGCAGCGACGTCAGTATCCGTTCTCGTCGGTCGGCCACCATCTGCGCGGCCCTGGCTGCGGTCGAGGTGATCATGGCGGCGAGTTCGCGGGCGTCGACGTGGGCGATGGACTCGGAGATCCACAGGCCGCTCATCCCGCCGTTCTGGTCGACCTCGACGCTGACCAGACCCGAGTCGTGGGTCACCCGGGCTCGCGCCCGAGTCAGGTTGTGCAGGGCATCCTCGAGGTGGTTGACCTGGCCGGTGGCGCGCTCGACCACGAGGTCCATCTGATGTTCGCTCACAGCTGTCGCATCCAACTCGTCGGGGCGGCTTCTTCCTCGGCCTCCGCGTGCTGGATGGCGGCCAGCTCGTTCCTGGTCGGCAGGCCCAGCTTGTCGAGCACCTCGAGGGGTACCCCCTGCTCGGTCAGATCGGCGCGCCTGCGGACCCTCGCCTCCAGCGTGGACCGCTTGCAGACCTCGAGGATCGAGGCGGCCAGTTGCGTTCCGCCGTAGCGCAGTTCGCGCTGGTCGATGCGGATCTCCAGCGGCAGGCCCTGGTCGGTGGCGCGCACGGTGATGGTTCCTGCCCGGTTTGCCACCGTCGCGGCCGCGACCTCGTCGGCGCTCATTCGGTCGGCCTGTAGAAGCCCTGGAAGCCCATGCCGATGTTCTCGGTGCGGACCGAGCTGACCTGGACGGGGTCTCCTGCCTCGACCATCTGGCCGTTGCCGATCACCATCGCGACGTGGCCGTCCCAGATGGCGAGGTCGCCCGGCTGGAGATCGGACTGGTTCACCGGGATGCCCACGCTCTGTTCCTGCGCAAGGCGGGGGATCTCCACGCCTGCCTCGCCGTAGGCCCACTGCGTGAGTCCGGAGCAGTCCAGGCCCTGGCCGGGCGTGGTGCCGCCCCACTCGTACGGCACGCCCTGCTGGCTCAGCGCATTGCGGACCGCGTCCGCGGCCTCCTTGTTCGGCGCCATCGCGGTGCTGCCGTCCGGCAGGAAGATCTCGACGCCGCCGCTGCTGCCCAGCGAATCCGAGCTGCTCCCGGTGCCCTGCCGGGTCGGGGCCTTGCCGATTTCCGGGGGAGCGGTGCCCGAGCCCCGTCCCAACGGGTTGCCGCCACCGAGGCCGCGCCCGGCCTGCCCCATCGCACCGCTGAAGCCGGAGTAGCCGTTGCCGGGTGCGGACGAGGCGGAGCCCGCGAAACTGTTGCCGAAACCGCTGAAGGCGTCGCCGCGCTGCTGTAGCGCGGACGCGGGCGTGGTGGTGGCACCGGTGGACGCGGCGGGCCGGATCGAGGCCTGCGCGGCGCCCGGGTCGGCCGGGGTGCCCGTCGCCTCGGGCGCGGTCAGTGCCGTCATCTTCGCGGTGTGGGCGGTCAGCTCGGCGCGGACCCGGGCGACCACGGCCAGTCCCCGCGAGAGGTGATCGATCGCGGCGGCGATGATCATGATCTGGCCGGGCGGGGTGGTCAGGGTGGGGCCTGCCGCGACGGCGACCGAGATGAACGACTGCAGGATGCCCTCGAGCTCGACCATCCCGGTGTTCACGTCGCGGGAGGCGACGGTGAGCACGCCCGCGATCTCGTTGCCGCGGTCGGACAGTTGTACCTGCTGTGCCTGGGCCTGGTCCGCCTTCGCCACGGCGGCGTCGGATGCGACACCGGTCCACACGCCGCCGAGTTCGGCGATGCCCAGCTTGCCGACGGCGTACGCGGAGTCGAGGGCGATCGAGGCGATCTTCATGGCGTCGGCCGGGCCGCCGGACGGCATCACGCCGGTGCCGAAGGTCTCCACCAACTCGATGATGGGGCGGGCGAGGATGTCGATCCCGATCATGCTCAGGCCTCCAATCCGTTGCCGGTGGCGCTGAGCCCGGTGGCCACGCCGAGGTCGGCGGAGTCGTAGGCGGCGGCCGAGGCGTGCGCCGCCGCGCTCATGCTGCCCAGCACCTGCGCGAGGTTCGTGAGCGCGGCCGTATGGCCGCCGTGCGCCGTCGCGAAGGCGGCGACGAAATCGCCGCCGATCAGGCCGAAGGCGGGGCCGAGCAGGATCGGGCCTGCCGCGGCCGCCCCGAGCGCGGCGGTCTCGACCTGCGCCGCCATCGACGAGGCCGTCGCACCGTAGGCGCGGATGCCCTCGGTCACGGCCGAGAATTCAGTCATGTCGTTCCCCCGGAGTCAGAACTGTGCATTACATGGTTGGACGCCTGCGACACGGTTCCGGTTCCATCGAAACGAAGTTCGCGCATATTGTTTCCGGCATGGACACGCATGTGGTTGATCACCCGCTGGCTGCCTCGCTGCTGACCACGATGCGCGATGCGGGCAGCGACAACCCGACCTTTCGGTCGGCGCTGCGCGAACTGACCCAGATGCTCATCTACGAGGCCATCCGCGACGCCGAGATCGAGGTCTTCGAGGTGCAGACCCCGGTCGCGACCGCCCGCGGCGTCCGGCTGGCCGCGCCGCCGCTGCTGGTGCCGGTGCTGCGGGCCGGTCTCGGCATGGTCGAGCAGGCCAGCTCGCTGATCCCACAGTCGCAGGTCGGCTTCGTCGGCATGGCCCGCGACGAGCAGACCCATCAGCCGGTCCCGTACCTCGAGTCGCTGCCCGACGACCTGTCCGGGATCCCGGTGTACGTCCTCGACCCGATGCTCGCCACCGGCGGCTCGATGGTCCGCACCATCGAACTCCTCGTCGCCAGGGGCGCGGTCGACATCACCGCGGTCTGCGTGGTCGCCGCCCCGGAGGGCGTCGCGGCGCTCGCCGACTCGGGATTCCCGGTCCGGTTGGTCACCGCGAGCGTCGACGACGGACTCAACGCGGACGCGTACATCGTCCCCGGGCTGGGGGACGCGGGGGACCGGCAGTTCGGCCCGCGCTGGATCTGACGGTCACAGACCGCGCGCGTAGCCGATCAGCTCGCGCAGCCGCGTCGCCGCCTCGGTCCGCGCCCGCCCCAGGTCGGACCGATCGTCGACGTCCACGACGACCTCGAGGTAGCACTTGAGTTTGGGCTCGGTCCCGGACGGCCGCACCACCATTCGGGTGTGTTCGCCGCGCAGCACCACCGCGTCGGTGCGCAGCGCGCCGCGTCGGGTGAGCAGGTCCTCGGCGGTGACCGGGTCATCGGCGAGGGTGTGCGGCAGCGCGGATCGCAGCCGATCCATCATCTCGGTGATCTCGTCGACCCGCTCGACCCGTCGCGAGACCTGCTCGCCTGCGTGCACCCCGAATTCGACCGCGTAGTCGTCGAGGACGTCATGAAGGGACCTGCCCCGCGCCTTGAGTCCCGCGGCGAGATCCGCGATCAGCACGGCGGCGGAGATCCCGTCCTTGTCGCGCACGGCCTCGGGATCGACGCAGTGACCGAGCGCCTCCTCGTAGGCGTAGACCAGGCCCTCGCCCGCGCGGACCAGCCATTTGAACCCGGTCAGCGTCTCCGCGAACCGCGCGCCCCTGGCCGCCGCGATCTTCGAGAGCAGTTGCGAGGACACGATCGTGGTGGACACGAGTGAGTCCGGGCCCGCGGCCTGAAGCACGTGGTCGCCGAGCAGCACGCCGGTCTCGTCGCCGCGCAGCATCCGCCAGCCGTCCGGTCCCGGGACGCCGACGGCACATCGGTCCGCGTCCGGGTCGAGCGCGATCGCGAGGTCGGCGCCCACGCGTTCGGCGAGCTCGAGCAGGGCGTCGGTGGCGCCGTCCTCCTCGGGATTGGGAAACCGCACGGTGGGAAAGTCCGGGTCCGGCTCGAATTGGCTTGTCACGGTGTGCAGATCGGTGAACCCCGCGGCGGTCAGGGCGGCGACCGCGGTGTCCCCGCCGACGCCGTGCAGCGGGGTCAGTGCGATGCGCAGCTCGCGGTCGCGCCCGTGCGGCAGCGCGGCCACCCGGGCGAGATACTCGGCGAGCAGCGCGTCGTCGGCGGGCGGGGCCGGGGTCCGGGGCACCGCGAGCGCGGGACCGACCGCCTCGATGGCGCGTTCGATCTCGCGGTCGGCGGGCGCGATGAGCTGCGCACCGCCACCGGTGAACACCTTGTAGCCGTTGTCCGTCGCGGGGTTGTGCGAGGCGGTGATCTGCACACCCGCCGCGGCGCGGAGCCTGCGGACCGCGAAGGCCAGCACCGGCGTCGGCAGCGGTCGGGGCAGCGCCACCACGTCGAACCCGGCGGCCGCGAGCACCTCCGCGGTCGCCTCGGCGAACTCCGCCGAACCGTGCCGTGCGTCGCGGCCGACCACCACGGTCGACCCGCCGAGGCAGCGGGCCTGTAACCAGGACACCAGCCCGGCGGTGGTCCGGACGACCGTGTCGACGTTCATCCCGCCCGGCCCGGGCCCCAGCGGTCCACGCAGCCCGGCGGTGCCGAAGGTCAACGGCGTGTCGGTGCTCACAGCCCTGCCGCCACGGCCCGCAGCAGCTCGCCGATCCGCTGCGCTGAGGCCGCGCCGGCAGCGAGCACCTCGGCGTGGTCGAGCGGTTCGCCGGTGATGCCTGCGGCCAGGTTGGTCACCAGGGAGAGGCCAAGCACCCGTGCGCCGATCGCCCGGACCGCGATCGCCTCGTGGACGGTCGACATCCCGACCAGGTCGGCGCCGAGCACCCGCAGCATCCGGATCTCGGCAGGCGTCTCGTAGTGCGGTCCCGGAAGCCCGGCGTACACGCCCTCGGCCAGCGCGGGGTCGATCTGCCTGGCGAGGGCGCGCAGGTCGGGGGAGTAGGCGTCCACCATGTTGACGAACTCGGCGCCGACCAGCGGCGACCTGGCCGTCAGGTTCAGATGGTCGGAGATCAGGACCGGATCACCGACACTCATGCCCTCCCGGATCCCGCCTGCCGCATTCGTCAGGATCACGGTTCCCGCGCCCGCGGCGCAGGCGGTCCGTACCGGGTGCACCACCCGGGACAGGTCGTGACCCTCGTAGGCGTGGGTGCGCCCGAGCAGCAACAGCACGTGCCGCTCACCGACGCGGACCGACCGCACCTGCCCGGCGTGCCCGGATGCGGACGGCGCCGCGAACCCGGGCAGCTCCGCCATCGGCACCGTGGCGACCGGGGCCCCGAACGCGTCGGCCGCGGCCTGCCAGCCGGAACCGAGCACCACCGCCACGTCGTGGGCGGGCACGCCGGTGCGTTCGGCGAGGACACTCGCGGCCAGCGCCGCGGCGCCGAACGGGTCGGCGGCCAGATCGGAATCGTCCATGGCCGCACACAGTACTGACGATGCGGGAAGTTACCGACAGGTAGTATTCGGCCATGCCTTACCTCGAGCGCGACGGCGACGTATTCATCCTGTACCTCGGCAACGAAGGTCAGACGGACAGCGAGAACCGGTTCCATCCGGACTGGATAACCGAGGTCCACGCGAAGCTGGACGAGGTCGAGGCGCACGAGGGCCCCGCTGCCCTGGTCACGCATGCGACCGGCAAGTACTACAGCAACGGACTCGACACCGACTGGCTGTTCGGGAACCTGGACAAGTCGCACTGGTACCTGGATCAGGTGCACACCGTGTTCACCCGGCTGCTGACCTTCCCGATGACCACGGTCGCCGCGGTGCAGGGGCACGCGTTCGGGGCGGGCGCGATGCTCGCCACCTCGCAGGATCTGCGCGTGATGCGCGCGGACCGCGGCTTCTACAGCCTGCCGGAGGCGGCCCTGAACATGCCCTTCACCATCGGCATGAACGCGCTGATGACCACGGCCCTGGCCCGCCAGACCGCGGTCGAGGCGATGACGACGAGCCGCAGGTACGGCGGACCCGACGCGCTGGCGGCGGGGATCGTGAACCAGACGGCGGACGGCGACGGCGTGCTGGCCGCGGCGGTGGCGCGGGCGGCGGCGTCGACGGGTCTGCGCGGGCCGAACCTGGCCGGGATCAAGGCGGGTATCCACCGGCCGATCCTCGAGGCGTTCGCGGTGAAGACGGATCCGTCGAACCTCAGCTTCGGGTAGCCGCCCGGCTCGAGCGGCGGGGGCGGCCTGCCGCGGATGAGATACTGGAGCCGTGAATTCGGAAGTGGTCGGTACGGTCGCGGCGGCTGCGTCCGACCTCGTCGCGCTGTCGCATTCGATCCACGCGGAGCCGGAGCTCGCGTTCGAGGAACATCGCAGCGCCGCCAAGGTCGCGGAACTGCTCTCGCAGCGTGGTTTTGAGATCGAGTCGCCGGTGGCCGAGATGCCGACGGCTTTCAGTGCGAGCTACGGCAGCGGCGACCTGGTCATCGGGATCCTCGCCGAGTACGACGCGCTGCCGGAGATCGGACACGCCTGCGGGCACAACATCATCGCGGCATCGGCGGTGGGCGCGGGGCTCGCACTCGCGCCGCTCGCGGACCGCCTCGGCATCACCGTTCGGGTACTCGGCACGCCTGCCGAGGAGAGCGGCGGGGGCAAGGTGCTGATGCTCGAGCACGGGGTCTTCGACGGTCTCGGCGCGGCGATGATGGTGCACCCCGGTCCCGAGGACATCGCGGGTGCGGCCTCGCTCGCCATGGCCGATCTCGCCGTCACCTTCAGCGGCCGTGAGGCGCATGCGTCGGCGGCGCCGCAGCTCGGTCGGAACGCGGCAGACGCGGCCACGATCGCGCAGGTGGGTCTCGGACTGCTGCGTCAGCACCTGTCCGCCGGTCAGCAGATGCACGGGATCGTCAGCGACGGAGGGGTCGCGCCGAACATCGTTCCCGCCCGGACCGAGATGCACTACTACCTGAGGGCGCAGTCCTCCGATTCCCTCGCGGAGCTGACGGAGCGGGCGCTGGCCTGCTTCGAGGCGGGTGCGTTGGCGGCCGGGTGCACGCATGAGATTCGCACCGTCTCACCGAACTACACCGAACTGCGGCCCGACCCGTGGCTGGTCGGGGCCTATCGTGAACTGATAGTGGAGATGGGGCGCAGTCCGCTTGCCCCAGCGTTGGAAGGATCACGTCCCTTGGGCAGCACAGATATGGGCAACGTGACGCACGTGTTGCCGGGGATCCACCCCGTGATCGGGATCGAGTCCGGGGGAGCGGCCACCCATCAGCCGGCATTCGCCGCGGCGTGTGTGACCGATTCCGCCGACCGCGCGGTCATCGATGGTGCGGTGGCGCTGGCGGGCACCGCGATCCGCGCGGCGACCGATCCGGCGCAGCGCGAGCGCCTGCTCCAGGGCGTCCAGCGGCGGGGGGTCGGAAGCCGATGACCGAATGGATCGACCGCTGGGTCGTCGACCACGCCGCGGAACTCTCGACCTGGCGACGCCACATCCACGCGCACCCGGAGCTGGCCCGGCACGAGTACGCCACCACCGAGTTCGTCGCGACCCGTCTGATCGCGGCGGGCCTGGCGCCCGAGATCCTTCCCGGCGGAACAGGTTTGACCTGTGACATCGGGCCGGACGGTCCGCGGGTCGCGCTTCGGGCCGACATGGACGCGCTGCCGCTCCAGGAAGCCACCGGAGCCCCCTATGCGTCGACGGTCACCGGCGTCTCGCACGCGTGCGGCCACGACGCGCACACCACCATCCTGCTCGGCGCGGGCCTCGCGCTCGCCCAGGCGCCTGCACTCCCGGTCGGGGTGCGGCTGATCTTCCAGCCCGCCGAGGAGGTGATGCCCGGCGGCGCGCTGGAGGCGGTCGCCGCAGGCGCGCTCGAGGGCGTGTCGAGAATTTTTGCGCTGCACTGTGACCCGCGCCTGGAGGCGGGCCGTGTCGGAGTCCGGCTCGGCGCGATCACCTCCGCGGCGGACACCGTCGAGCTGATCCTCGACTCGCCGGGCGGGCACACGTCGCGACCGCACCTGACCACGGACCTGGTGTACGCCCTCGGCACCGTGATCACCGGACTGCCGGGCATGCTGAGCAGGCGGATCGATCCGCGTACGAGCACCGTGATGGTGTGGGGTGCGGTCACCGCGGGCCAGGCGCCGAACGCGATTCCCCAGTCCGGCAGGCTGATCGGGACGGTCCGAACCGGCGACCACGACACCTGGGCGCTGCTCGAGCCGTTGGTCCACGAGATCGTGGACGGTCTGCTCGCGCCGACAGGGGTGCGTTACCAGCTCAACTACCGACGCGGTGTGCCGCCGGTGGTGAACGACGAGGCCTCCACCCGGATGTTCGAGAGTGCCATCGCCGCGATCGGACCCGACGCGCTGTCGGACACGCCGCAATCGGGCGGCGGCGAGGACTTTTCCTGGTATCTCGAGGAGGTTCCGGGAGCGATGGCGCGTCTCGGTGTGTGGTCGGGAGTCGGGCCGCAGCTCGACATCCATCAGCCGACCTTCGACCTCGACGAGCGGGCGCTCGGAGTCGGCGTCCGGGTGATGGCGAACCTGCCGCTGGCCGCGGCTGGCGCGCTCTAGCCGGGGTAGCCGGGGGTCCCGGGGCCCACGTTGCGGCTGTTGCGGGTCCGCAGGTCGCGTACGTACTCCGCGGGTGCGCCCGCGATCTCGGCGGCCTCGGCCATCACGCCGAGGTATCGCGCGGACGGCAGCCCGCCCTCGTACGCGTCGAGGACGTAGAGCCATGCCAGCACCGGTTCGCCGCCGGTGTCGACGCGGAGCCGGATCTTGCGGTGGATGCCGAGCTCGGAGCCCTCCCACCGGTCGAGGCTCACCTCGTCCTCGTCGGGAACGTCGTAGAGCACCACGAACACGCTGGAGTCGGGGTCCTCGACGACAGTGGCCAGCGCACCTTCCCAGCCGATGTCGCCGCCGCTGAAGGTCAACCGCCAACCGTTCAGCCAGCCCGTTCCCGCCATCGGCGAGTGCGGGCAGCGCTTGAGCATCTGCTCGGGATGCATGTTGGATCCGTAGGCGGCATAGATCGGCACGGCGAAAGCCTAAACCGTGCGGGGGTCACTGAAGAACCGCACACAGCAAAACGGAATCCGTTCGCCGCACCGAACCGGTGTCGACGTGCGCCGGACCGGGCCGGTGCAATAGCGTGAAAGCACCGACAAGTGCGTGTTCGCTGCCGAAAACTGGAGGACGAATGACCCGGATCGTGATCATTGGCGGCGGACCGGCCGGGTACGAGGCGGCTCTGGTCGCCGCACAGCACGGCGCGACGGTTTCCCTGATCGATTGCGACGGAGTCGGCGGTGCCTGTGTGCTGTGGGACTGCGTGCCGTCGAAGACGTTCATCGCCTCCACCGGCGTGCGCACGGACATGC
Source organism: Rhodococcus sp. NPDC059179 (assembly GCF_042754885.1). NCBI lineage: Bacteria > Bacillati > Actinomycetota > Actinomycetes > Mycobacteriales > Nocardiaceae > Rhodococcus > Rhodococcus sp. NPDC059179. Next base: position 26,923 of record NZ_JBHZBV010000010.1, read on the forward strand.
GCCGGGCCGTCGACCTGGGCATCAGCCTCGATCCGTCGCAGGCCACCATCTCGCTGCCGCAGATCCACGGCCGGGTGAAGGTCCTCGCGCAGGCCCAGTCGTCGGACATCAGGGACCGGCTCCAGACCGTCGGCGTCGAGCTGCTCGCCGGCCATGGGGAGCTGATCGATCAGGAACTCGGGATGGCTGCGCACCAGGTCAAGGCGACCCTGCACGGCGGGGGAGATCGGGTGCTCGACGCCGATGTCGTGCTGATCGCCACCGGCGCCAGCCCCCGCATCCTGCCCAGCGCGAAGCCGGACGGCGAGCGCATCCTGAACTGGCGCCAGCTCTACGACCTCACCGAGCTGCCCGAGCACCTGGTGGTGGTCGGTTCCGGCGTCACCGGTGCCGAGTTCGTCTCCGCCTACACCGAGATGGGCGTGCAGGTGACGATGGTCTCCAGCCGTGACCGGGTGCTGCCGCACGAGGACGCGGACGCGGCTCTTGTGCTCGAGGAGGCGCTCTCCGAACGCGGCGTCACCCTGGTCAAGCACGCCCGCGCAGATTCCGTCGAGCGCACCGAGGACGGCATCGCGGTCACCCTCTCCGACGGTCGCGTGGTCACCGGCAGCCACGCTCTGATGACGGTCGGTTCGATCCCCAACACCGACGGCCTCGGCCTCGAGCGGGTGGGCATCGAACTCGACCAGGGCGGCTACCTGCGGGTGGACCGGGTCTCGCGGACCTCGGTGTCGGGGATCTACGCGGCGGGCGACTGTACCGGTCTGCTTCCGCTGGCCTCGGTCGCGGCGATGCAGGGCCGGATCGCGATGTATCACGCGCTCGGTGAGGGCGTGAGCCCCATCAAGCTCAAGACCGTCGCCTCCGCGGTGTTCACTCGCCCCGAGATCGCGACGGTCGGCGTCAGCCAGGCCGCGATCGACAACGGCGAGGTGCCTGCCCGCACCGTGATGCTCCCGCTGAACACGAATCCGCGGGCCAAGATGTCGGGCCTGCGCCGAGGCTTCGTCAAGATCTTCTGCCGTCCGGCCACCGGCGTGGTGATCGGCGGCGTGGTGGTGGCCCCGACCGCGTCGGAGCTGATCCTCCCGATCGCGATCGCCGTGCAGAACAACCTGTCGGTGAACGATCTGGCGCAGACCTTCTCGGTGTACCCGTCGCTGACCGGTTCCATCACCGAGGCCGCCCGCCAGCTGATGCGACACGACGATCTCGACTGATCGCGATCATCCCACGATGTGAACTTTTGAGTTCACATCGTGGTCTGTTCTGTGTGATAGTCGAGGCATCGGCCGCAACCTTCGGCCTCGCTTCGGCGCCTCCCGCCCCGCGGATCCGGGACGACCAGGTGTTTCCTGCCTAGTCCTGTACCCACGTGCCCTTCGGGAGTTCACATGTCGATCGATTCTTCCAAGCCCACCTTTGCCAGCCGCATGGACGGGCTGCGCAGTTCCGCCATCCGCGATCTGCTCGCGGTTACAGCGCGACCGGAGATCATCAGCCTCGCCGGAGGGCTGCCCGACCCGGAACTCATTCCGCGCGAGCGGATTCGGGCGGCGGGCGCCGGGGTGCTCGACGGTGCCGATTCGGCGCAGTACACCGAGACGGCGGGTTGGTTCGGCCTGCGTGAGGTGATCGCCGCGCGGGAATCGGCGGCGGGATCCCGCTCGGTGGACCCGCGCGAGGTCGTCGTGACCCACGGATCCCAGCAGGCGCTGAGCCTGCTCGCTCAGGTGCTGCTCGACCCCGGCGCCACCGTCGTCGTCGAGGAGCCGGCGTACACCGGTGCGCTGCAGGTGTTCCGCCTCGCCGAGGCGAGGATCCTGACGGTGCAGCTCGATGCCGACGGCATGCACACCGGGCACCTCGAGAGCCTGCTCGTCGCCGGCGAGCGGCCCGTGCTGGTGCACACGGTGAGCAACTTCCACAATCCCGGCAGCGCAACGATGTCCGCCGCGCGCAGGCGACACCTGGCCGCGCTCGCCGAGACGTATGGGTTCTGGGTCATCGAGGACGACCCGTACGGCGAGATCTGGTTCGGCGGACCGCCGCCCGCGCCGGTCGCGGACCACTCGGATCGCGTCATCCGACTCTCGAGTGCGTCGAAGATCCTGGCGCCCGCGCTGCGCGTCGGGTGGCTGAGCGGTCCCCGCGCGGTCTGCGAGGCGGTCGAACTGGTCAAGCAGGGCGCGGACCTGTGCGGATCGACGCTGACACAGCAGATCGCGGCGACCATGCTGGCCGACGGGCCGTGGCTGGACGGGCATCTGGAACAAATTCGGGGCATCTACGGCGCGCGGGCCACGGCGCTCTCCGCGGCGGTCGCCGACGCGTTCGGCGATGTCGTGTCCGCGACCGACGTCGGCGGCGGCATGTTCTCCTGGCTCGAGTTCCGGGACGGCACCGACACAGCGCAGTTGCTTGCGGCCGCACTCGACCACGGGGTCGCGTTCGTGCCGGGGTCGGCGTTCGCCGTCGCTGGCGACCATCGGGGCACCGCGCGCCTGTGCTTCACCACCAACGACGAGGCGACGCTGTGTGAGGCGGTCGAACGGCTGGCGGCGGCACACCTGACGCTGGGTTGATCGGGGAAACGGGCGGCCGGCTACCGCCGGAGTTACTGATTCGAGTGCGGAATGAAAGGTACAGACTGCGAACTCTGTACAGACTGCGCGATCGGTACAGAGTCGGCGTTTTGTACACAATGCGCGAGCTGTACCTTTTCATTTTCGTGTGGACGTTCCTTTGTCGGCCGCGTGGTGGGCCTGGGCCGGCCATCGTGGTGGACCGAACTTCCTGTCGGTGCGCCCCTCTACCATCCGATATGAAGACGATCGCGGTTCCCTTCGTGGCGGTGCGGGCGCAGCTGCGGGACCTCGTGTCGAGGGTCGCCTATGGGGTCGAGCGAATCACCATCACCCGCAATGGGTCACCCGCGGCCGCTCTGATCTCGCTTCAAGATCTACGGCGGTTGGAGACGCTGTCTGAGGATGCTGCGGCGTCTCCGAGTCCGGTGGATCCCGACGAGAGCATCACGATGCGCGCCGACATCCGAGACGTCTGGTTCACGCTCACCAGCTACGGCAAGCGCGCGGGATGGTGGCCGGGGTTCCTACTCGACGGCTACCTCGACGGCGAGGCGAGGATCGACTGGGACAAGCGCACCGGGCTGGTTCTCGACTGTGTCGAGGGCGAAATGATCCGGATTGTCTGGGGCTGGCGAAGGGAAGAACCAGTCGAAGCGCGCACCGAGGTACGCATGGACTTCGCTGTCGAGGGTGCGACGGTCACGGTCCGGGTACGGCAACAGGGGGCCGGACCTTCCCCGGACTACTGGCGCGAGCGCCTCGCAGCATGGCGGGACCGCGTCGAGGGCGTTCAGTCGACCCAGTCGTAGGTCCGCTCGACGGCCTTGTTCCACTCCCGGTACAGCCGATCACGCTCGGCCGCGGCCATGGTCGGCTTCCAGGTGCGTCCGACGGCCCAGTTGTTGCGGATGTCGTCCTCGCCCGCCCAGAACCCGACCGCGAGCCCGGCGGCGTAGGCGGCGCCGAGCGCGGTGGTCTCGTTCACCACCGGCCGGATCACCGGGACGTCGAGGATGTCGGACTGGAACTGCATCAGGATCTCGTTGAGCACCATGCCGCCGTCCACCTTCAGGGCGGTGAGTTCGACCCCGGAGTCGGCGACGCACGCTTCGAGGACCTCGCGAGTCTGAAAAGCGGTGGCCTCCAGTGCGGCCCGCGCCAGGTGCCCCTTGTTGACGAATCGGGTCAGCCCGACGATCGCCCCGCGCGCGTCGGGGCGCCACCGCGGCGCGAACAGCCCGGAGAACGCGGGCACGAAGTAGGCCCCGCCGTTGTCCTCCACTCCGGCGGCGAGTCCCTCGATCTCCTTGGCTGAGTTGATGATCCCGAGGTTGTCGCGCAGCCATTGGACGAGTGACCCGGTCACCGCCACCGAGCCCTCGAGCGCGTACACGGCAGGCGCGTCGCCGATTCGGTAGCAGACGGTGGTGAGGAGTCCGTTTGTGCTTGGCACGGGGGTGGTTCCGGTGTTGAGCAGCAAGAAGTTCCCGGTGCCGTACGTGTTCTTGGCTTCGCCCGCGCTCAGGCAGGCCTGCCCGAAGGTGGCGGCCTGCTGGTCGCCGAGGATGCCTGCGATCGGAACTCCCGCCAGGATGCCGCGCTCGCGAACCTGCCCGTACACCTCGGAGGAGCTACGGATCCGCGGCAGCATGGAGGTCGGGATCTCGAAGTCGGCGCAGATCTGCTCGTCCCACGTCAGGGTCCGCAGGTCCATCAGCATCGTCCGCGACGCGTTGGTGACGTCGGTGACGTGCAGCCCGCCGTCCACTCCGCCGGTGAGGTTCCACAGGATCCAGCTGTCCATCGTGCCGAAGCAGAGGTCGCCCGCCTCGGCGCGCTCGCGGACACCCTCGACATTGTCGAGGATCCAGCGGATCTTGGGACCTGAGAAGTAGGTGGACAATGGCAGTCCGGTGCGTTCGCGGTAGCGTCCAGGGCCCTGGTCGCCTGCGAGTTCGGCACAGAGTTCGTCGGTGCGGGTGTCCTGCCAGACGATCGCGTTGTACACCGGCTTGCCGGTGCCGCGGTCCCAGACGACGGTGGTCTCGCGTTGGTTGGTGATGCCAACCGCCGCGATGTCGTGCCGGGTCAGGTCCTTCTTGGCCAGCGCGGCCGCGGTGACCTCGCGGGTGGCCCGCCAGATCGCCTCCGGATCGTGCTCGACCCACCCCGCGCGCGGGAAGATCTGCTCATGCTCTTTCTGCGCGACGGCGACCACTTGTCCTGCATGATCGAAGATCATGCAGCGACTCGAGGTGGTGCCCTGGTCGATGGCGGCGACATACACGGCTCGAAGCTACTACCCTGATTCCTGATTCGTCGACAACTCACAGGAGCTCGCGTTGACCAAGCAATCGGGAGCACAGTTTCTGGGTCCACAGCAGCGCACGGATGCATGGGACCAGTTGGGATCCGAGCAGTTCGACGTCGTCGTCGTCGGTGGCGGCGTGGTGGGCTCAGGCATCGCGCTGGACGCGGCCACCCGGGGCCTGAAGGTTGCGCTGGTCGAGGCTCGCGACTACGCCTCGGGCACCTCGTCGCGGTCGTCGAAGATGTTCCACGGCGGTCTGCGCTACCTGGAGCAGCTCGAATTCGGATTGGTGCGTGAGGCTTTGCGAGAGCGTGAGCTCTCGCTCTCCACGCTCGCCCCGCACCTCGTCAAGCCGTTGCAGTTCCTGTTCCCGATCACGCACCGCGTGTGGGAACGCCCGTACATGGCGGCGGGCATCTTTCTCTACGACACGATGGGCGGCGCCAAGTCCGTACCGGCGCAGAAGCATCTCACCCGCTCCGGCGCACTCCGCCTGTCTCCGGGCCTCAAGCGGAATTCACTGGTCGGCGGAATTCGCTATTACGACACCGTCGTTGACGACGCCCGCCACACCATGACCGTGGCCCGCACCGCCGCGCACTACGGCGCGGTTGTCCGCACCTCGACGCAGGTGGTCGGATTCCTGCGTGAGGCGGACCGGGTTTCCGGTGTGCGGGTGCGTGATTCGGAAGACGGCAGCACGGCTGAGGTGCGCGGGCATGTTGTCATCAACGCCGCGGGCGTGTGGACCGACGAGGTCCAGGCGCTGTCCAACCAGCGCGGGCGGTTCCGGGTGCGTGCGAGCAAGGGGGTGCACATCGTGGTGCCCCGGGACCGGATCGTCAGCGAGGCCGCGATCATCCTCCGCACGGAGAAGTCGGTGCTGTTCGTGATCCCCTGGGGCGGGCATTGGATCATCGGAACCACCGACACCGACTGGAATCTCGACCTCGCGCATCCCGCCGCGACGAAGGCGGACATCGACTACATCCTCGGCCACGTGAACAAGGTCCTGGTCACCCCGCTCACCCACGACGACATCGACGGCGTGTACGCGGGGCTGCGCCCGCTGCTGGCGGGGGAGAGTGACGAGACCTCGAAGCTCTCGCGCGAGCATGCGGTGGCGCGGGTGGCGCCGGGTCTGGTGGCGATCGCCGGCGGGAAGTACACCACCTACCGGGTGATGGCGGAGGATGCCGTGGACCTGGCGTCCGAGGACATTCCGGCCCGCGTCGCGCCCTCGATCACCGAGAAGGTGCCGTTGGTCGGGGCGGACGGCTACTTCGCGTTGGTGAACCAGACTATGGCGGTCGGTCAGCAGTACGGCCTGCATCCATACCGGGTCAAGCACCTGCTGGACCGGTACGGCTCGCTGATCCATGAGGTTCTCGACCTCGCGTCTTCGACTCCGGAACTGCTGCAACCGATTACCGACGCACCCGACTATCTACAGGTCGAGGCGGTGTACGCGGCCGCGGCCGAGGGCGCGCTGCACCTCGAGGACATCCTCGCCAGGCGCACCAGGATCTCGATCGAGTACGCGCATCGCGGGGTGAACTGCGCCGAGCAGGTCGCGCAGCTGGTGGCGCCGGTGCTGGGCTGGGATGCGGCCACCGTCGACCGCGAGGTGGAGACCTACCGCGCGCGGGTCGAGGCGGAGGTCCATTCGCAGGCGCAGCCCGACGACTCCGCGGCGGACGCGTTGCGGGCGGCGGCGCCCGAGGCGCGGGCAGAGATCCTGGAGCCGGTGCCGATCTCGCGTTAGTGGGTGAGCACCAGTTTGACCGCGACGACGGCGACGGCCACGAAGGCCAGCACGACGCAGGACACCAGGGTGCGCCTGCTGAGTTTCTCGCCCCGCAGCCGGGTAATCACGACACCGAGGCCGGCGATGCGGCTGACCACCCAGAGTTCGGCGAGCAACAGCGCGGTCTGCTGCTCGAGCACGCCGAGCGCGTCGAGCCCGACCACCGCGGCGGGGACGACCCCTGAGGTCAGGACCGGCACCGAGTCGCGGAGCTCCTCGAACTGTTCGGAGCGGGTGAGCGGGCGCCCGATCCTGGCGCTGCGGCCCACGGATTCGGCGAAGGCGTGCGCGACGAACGTCGACAGCGAGGTGCCGATGACGACCAGTCCGGCGTGGGTCGTGCTCGCGTCGTGTAGCGGGATGAGCGCGGTGAGCACCAGGATGTTCCCGTATACGTAGGCACTGATCCGGCTCGCGGAGTCCTCGACGGTCAGAGGGGTTCGATCCATGGGTAGAGCTTAGGCACAGGTGGGTCAATCGATGCGGACCACGCTGCGCGGTACCGAACGCGCTGCCAGTCCGGAGAAGGCCATGGCCAGCAGGGCGATGAAGGCAAGCGGGAAAGTGATCATGCTTCAAGGATCGCGAGCGAACCCTTGAGGCACATCAGCGCCAGGTGTGAACTCGCTGAGAGTCGCGTCATCCCTGGGGAGGATGCAGTCCAGCGGTGAGCGTGCGGATGCAGCGCGCGGCGATCTCGGCGGGAGTGCCGTCGCGACCGGCGGTGGCGTCGGAATCAGCCCAGGTCTGGATGGCCATGCGCATGGCGGTGTTCCCTGCCACCGCCATCAATCGCACGTCCAGCGGGTCGGCGTCGGGTCCCATCAGCTCGCTCAGCACCGTGACCAGTGATTCCTCCGTGTCGTTGACGATTCGATACCAGACGGATTCGAGGGCGGGATCCCCTGGAATGGCCCGAAAAAGCTCGCGGGTCAAGCGCAGCGAGTCGAGGCCCGCCTGGTCCGAGCGGGTGAGGATGCGGCGGGCGGACCGTTCGAGTGCCTCGGCCGCCGGGACGTCCCGCGAGCTCTGGGCGAGATCGTGAATCCAGTCCGTCACGCCGCCTGCGAGCAGCGGGGTGACGGCCTCCTCCTTGGTGCGGAAGTACCGGTAGAAGGTGCGCAGGCCGATCCCGGCGGCGGTGGCGATGTCTTCGGCCGTGACCGCGGACGCCCCGCGCGCGGCGAACAGCTCAGCGGCACAACGCGCGATCTCGAGCTGGGTCTGGAGCCGTCGTCGCTCGGTGAGAGGGAGGGGGGCTTGTGCGCCAGGTTCGGCCATGCGCACCATCATGGCACGTTGTGCCATCTCGGCGTAGCGTGCAACTCAGAACTCAGAGACCCGAATATCCACCTGAAGGAGATCAGTTCATGAACCGCTTCGATGGCCGCAAGACGCTCATCACCGGGGCCGGATCCGGCATCGGTCAGGCGACGGTCGCCCGGATTCTCGCGGAGGGCGGCGTGGTCGCCGCCGCCGACGTGTCGGAGGAGGGCCTCGCGGTAACCCGCGCCCGCGCAGAGGAGGCGGGCGTCGCGGATCGGCTGACCACCGTCGTCGTCGACATCTCGAATGAGTCCTCGGTGCACGAGGCCATCGGCGGCGCGATCAAGAACCTCGGCGGGCTGCAGGTGCTGATCAACGCGGCGGGCATCCTGCGCGCCTCGCACACGCACGAGACCAGCCTCGATTTCTGGAACACCGTCATCGGCGTCAACCTCACCGGCACCTTCCTCGTCACCCGCGAGGCACTGCCCGCGTTGGTCGAGAACGGCAAGGGCGTCGTCGTCAACTTCAGCTCCACCTCGGCGTCCTTCGCGCACCCGTACATGGCGGCCTACGCGGCGACCAAGGGCGGCATCCGATCGTTCACCCACGCGATCGCCCTCGAGTACGCCAAGCAGGGCCTGCGCGCCGTCGCGGTCGAGCCCGGCAGCATCGCCTCCGGCATGACCAGCAACCCGGGATTCCCGGATCACGACCTGGATCCGACCCTGATCGGCAAGCTGTACCCGTGGATCGGCGAGGGCTTCGCGCCGCCGGAGGACGTCGCGGGCGTGATCGCGATGCTCGCCTCCGACGACGGCAAGTTCGTCACCGGCACCGAGATCCGGATCGACGGCGGCACCCACATGTGAGTCGCGCTCGGCGAATACACTCGGGTGCGATGAGCACCGAACGCCGCAGCTGGGCAGGTACCGATCTGGAGCAGCGACAGAGGGCCCGCCGCGAGAAGTTGCTCGCGGCGGGCGTCGACCTGCTCGGCGCGGCGGACGGGCCCGCGGTGAGCGTGCGCGCGGTCTGCCGCGCGGCCGGTGTCACCGAGCGCTACTTCTACGAGAGTTTCGGCGACCGCGAGGAATTCGTTCGCGCGGTCTATGCCGACGTGGGTGAGCGGGCACACCTGACGCTGGTCGGTGCGGTCGATTCAGCGGCGACACCCCGCGACCGCGCGACGGCAGGGGTCCTCGCCTTCGTGGAACTGATGGTCGACCATCCGGAGATGGGCAGGGTGCTGATGCTCGCGCCGATCACCGAGCCGGCGCTCGGTGGCCGGGGCCTGGCGCTCGCGCCCACCTTCGTTGTGCTGGTGCAGGATCAGCTAGATGCGGTGCGGGACCCGGCGCAGCGGCAGTTGGTCGCAGTCGGGCTCGTCGGGGCATTGACGAGTCTGTTCATCGGCTACCTCGACGGCACCATCGCTCCCGACCGCGAGCGGTTCGTGGCGCATTGCGTCGACCTGCTGATCGGCGCGAACCGCCCCGTCCGACGGGCCTAGAGTAATTCAGCTCTGACAGCGGGGACAGAAGTAGATCTGCCGCGCGCTCGCGGAGTCTTCGCCAAGCGTTGCGCCTCGAATGATGGTCCCGCAACGCAGGCACGGCTTGCCCGCGCGCCCGTACACCCACAGCCGGCGGCCGGGACGACGATCTCCGGTCGTCGTGCGCGCCACCCGAGACCTGTTGGCCACCATGGTGCGGTGCGCGAGGTCGACCAGGCCGGCCAGGTCCGCGACGGTGCCGACGGGACGCTCGGGGTTCAGGCCTCGCAGGAAGCAAAGCTCGTTTCGGTACTCGTTGCCGATCCCGGCGAGGACACGCTGATCGAGCAACGCGAGTCCGATGGGTCGGGTGGGATCCGCGGCCAGGTTCGCCGCGGCCAGGCCGGGATCCCAGTCTGTTCCGAGCAGATCCGGACCGAGGTGGCCGACCACGAGATCCTCGTCGGCGCGCGGCAGCACCTCCACGATGCCGAGCTGGAAGCCGACCGCCAGCCGCTTCGCGGTGCCCAGCAGGATGCGCGCCTGCCACGCGGGCCGCCGCCAGCGGCCACCCGCGGGATAGACGTGCCAGTCGCCCTCCATCTTCAGGTGGGTGTGCACGGTCTGCTCACCCACCCGGATCAGCAGGTGCTTGCCCCGGCTGAGCACCTCGTCCACCGGTCCGGGCGTGAGGTCGACGGTCGCGAAGCGCGGGACCCGGATGTCGCAGACGGTGAGCGGCTCGCCGACCAGCGCCTCCCGGAGCAGCCCCGCGACCCGCCAGACGGTGTCACCCTCGGGCATGGAGGGCCCGCTTGCGGAGGCCGCGCGGCGTCGCGGAGAAGCCCGCCTCGACCAGGACCTGCGAGAGGGCGCTGGTGTGCACCGATTCGCCGTCGACCTTCTCGATGACGATCTTGTCGGCGCCGCCGCGATCCACCACGGCGGCAAGCGATCCGGCGGCGCCATGGAGGGCGCCGGGATCGTCGGTGAAGGTGAGCATGGTCTTGCCGCCGCGCTCGACGTACAGCGCGAGCCCGCCGTCGACCAGAACCACCAGTGCGCCCGCCTTGCGGCCAGGACGGTGCCCGCCCGCGGTGGCGGGCCAGGCCAGTGCGGCGCCGAACGGGTTCGCGGGGTCGGTCGCGGCGAGCGTCAGCGCGGCCGGTGCGTTGGCCGGGCCGAGCCGATCGCCATACGCCCGCAGTCGATCGACCACCTCGGAGGTCGAGAACTGAGCGGCGCCAAGGGTGTTCACGAAGTACCCGCGTCGGCAGCGACCGCTCTCCTCGAAGCCGCGCAGCACCTTGTACATCAGGGCGAAGCCGCCGGGAACCGACTCGCTGACCACCGAACCCCGCGTGAGCACGCCGTACCGGTCCAGCAGTACGTCGGCTCGCGCGTGCGCCCGGATGGTCGGGTCGGGTTCGCGCTCGGGCAGCAGCGACCACCTGCCGCCGACGGTCGGGGGTCCGGACCGGCTCGGCATCGCGGGCCGGGCCAGGGCCCGGTAGGGCCTCGCCCGCGGCGCGCGGCGCGGTGTCCGGTGGCTCGGCGCGGAGCGCGAGGGCCCCGACAGCAGGGCTCGCAGCGGGGCGAAGGTGTCATTGCTCAGGTGACCGGCCCACACCAGGTCCCACAGCGACGCGGCGAGGACGGCGTCGTCGGTCCCGCCGACCAGATCCGAGAGGTTCCGGAAGAAGTAGGCGCCGCCAGGAGCCAGCGCGTCGAGGATCTGGCGTTGTTGCTCGGACAGGTCCGAGTCCGTGTCCGTGGGTGGGGCGAGGGTGAGCGGCGCGGCGTCGGCCGGGTGCAGGCACACCCAGCCGTCGCTGCCGGAGATCTGCCCGGCGCCCGACCACAGCACCTCGCCGGTGGCGGTCAGCTCGTCGAGCATCGCCGGCTGGTAGTCACGCACCCGCGCACGAAGGATCATCGGCTCCCAGGCGGAGGCCGGAATCGGCACGCCTGCAAGTTGTTCGATCACCGCGGCCACCCCGTCGATGCCGCGTAGCCCGCCGCCGATGTGCTGCCAGTCCGGCAGGAAGCGGCCGAGCGCGGACGGCTCGACCGGCTCCACCTCCTTGCGGGCCGCGGCGAGGGAACGACGGCGCAACCGCCGCAGCACCTCCGCGTCGCACCATTCGGTGCCGGTGGCGGCGGGCCGGAACTCGCCCTCCATGACGCGCTTGTCGGCGGCGAGGCGGCGCAGCACGTCGCGGACCACGGAGGTGCCGAGGCCGAACCGGGCGGCGGCGTCGGTGAGGGTGAAGGGCCCGTGGGTCCGGGCGTAGCGGGCGACGAGATCGCCCAGCGGGTCGTCGACCGGCTCGATGAATGCCGCGGGGGTGCCGATCGGCAGCGGCACGCCGAGCGCGTCGCGCATTCGGCTCGCGTCCTCGATCGCCACCCACCACTGCGCGCCGGCGAAGGTCACCCGCATCGCCCGCCGCTGGGACTCGAGTTCGCGGACGAACCCTGCGGGGTCGGTGAGCGATCGCGCGGCGATCTCTGCCTCGGTCAGCGGTCCGAGCAGGCGCAGCAGGTCCGCGACGCCCTCGACGTCCCTGGCCCTGCGGTCCGGGACCAACCGTTGGAGCTCGCGTTCGGTGAGGTCGATGACGTCCGCGTCGAGCAGTTCGCGCAGCTCCACCCGGCCGAGCAGCTCGGCGAGCAGGGTGGAGTCGAGGGACAGGGCCGCGGCCCTGCGTTCGGCGAGCGGGCTGTCGCCCTCGTACATGAAGGCGCCGACGTAGTCGAAGAGGAGCGCACCCGCGAACGGCGACGGCGACGGCGTCTCGACCTCGACGAGCCTGATCTGCTTGCGGCCGATGCCGTCGAACAGGCCGGTGAGCGCGGGCAGGTCGTAGACGTCCTGCAGGCATTCGCGGACGGTCTCGAGCAGGATCGGGAAGGTCGGGAACTTGCGCGCCACGTCGAGAAGTTGGGCGGAGCGCTGCCGCTGCTGCCAGAGTGGCGCCCGCTTGCCGGGATTGCGCCGAGGCAGCAGCAGGGCGCGGGCGGCGCACTCGCGGAATCGCGACGCGAACAGCGCGGAATTGCTGACCTGCTCCGTGACGATGTCCGCGATCTCGTCGCGGTCGAAGACGAACAGCTCCGAGCCGGGCGGGGCGTCCTCGGTGTCCGGCAGTCGGACGATGATGCCGTCGTCGGATGCGGTTGGCGCGGAGTCGATTCCGTACCGTTCCTGCAGCCGGGCACCGATCGCGAGGGCCCAGGGCGCGTGGACAGGCAGACCGTAGGGCGAGTGCAATACGAGGCGCCAGTCACCGAGCTCGTCGCGGAACCGCTCCAGCACCAGGGTTCGGTCGGTGGGGACCTGGCCGGTGGCCGCGCGCTGTTCCTCGACCAGGGCGAGCAGATTCTGGGTGGCGTTGGCGTCGAGCCCCTGGTCGGCAAGCCGGGCGCGCAGGTCCGTGTCCGCGCCTAGGGACATCTCCCGCAGGAACTCACCGAGCGCCGCGCCGAGTTCGGCGGGCCTGCCGAGTCCGTCGCCGTGCCAGAACGGGAGCCGGCCAGGTAGCCCGTAGGCGGGGCTGACGAGGACCCGGTCGTGGGTGATCTCCTCGATCCGCCAGCTGGTGGCGCCGAGCGCGAAGACGTCGCCGACGCGGGACTCGTAGACCATCTCCTCGTCGAGTTCGCCGACGCGGGACTGTTTCTCTCCGACCATGTACACCGCGAACAGGCCGCGATCGGGGATGGCCCCGCCGGAGGTGACGGCCAGCCGTTGCGATCCGGGCCTGCCGGTGAGGACGTCGGCGTCGCGGTCCCAGACCAGCCGCGGGCGCAGCTCGGCGAACTCGTCGGACGGGTAGCGGCCGGCGAGCAGGTCCAGGGTGGCGTCGAACGCGGACCGCGGGAGCGTCGCGAAGTTGCCGGTGCGGCGGACCGCGTCGAACCAGGACTGCACGTCGAGTTGGTCGAGGGCGCAGGCCGCGACGGTGTGCTGGGCAAGGATGTCCAACGGGTTGGCGGGGACGGCGAGCGCCTCGATCCGGCCCGCGGTCATCCGTTCCACGGTGACCGCGCAGTGGATGAGATCGGTGCGGTGCTTGGGGAACAGCACGCCGCGGGAGATCTCGCCGACCTGGTGTCCCGCGCGGCCGACCCGTTGCAGCCCGCTCGCCACCGAGGGCGGCGCTTCCACCTGCACCACGAGATCGACGGCGCCCATGTCGATTCCGAGCTCGAGGCTGCTGGTGGCCACCACGCAGCGCAGCCGACCGGACTTGAGATCATCCTCGATGAGGGCGCGCTGGTCCTTGCTCACCGAGCCGTGGTGAGCGCGGGCGAGCAGCGGCTCGGCGCCGCGGTTGACCTCGGTGGGGGAGCCGATCTGCGAGGCAGGCTTGCTCACGATCTCGACGGGGGCGCCGAGGCGCTCGGCGTAGACCTCGTTGAGCCGGGCGGTGAGCCGCTCCGCGAGCCGGCGGGAGTTGGCGAACACGATCGAGGACCGGTGTTCGAGGACCAGGTCGACGATCTGCTCCTCGACGTGCGGCCAGATCGAACCCTGTTGCGGGGCGGGGGAAGCGGACTCCTCGTCCGGCGCGGTGACTCCCAGCTCGGTCATGTCCTCGACCGGAACCCGCACCGTCAGGTCGAAGGTCTTCGGCGAGGGCGGGCAGACGATGTGGATGGGCGCCGACCCGGTGAGGAACCGGCCCACCTCCTCGTGCGGGCGGACGGTCGCGGACAACCCGATCCGCTGAGCGGGCCGGGCGAGCAACATGTCGAGTCGTTCGAGCGAGAGCGCGAGGTGCGCACCGCGTTTGGTCGACGCGACCGCGTGCACCTCGTCGACGATCACGGTCTGCACGGTCGCGAGCGATTCGCGGGCAGCCGAGGTGAGCATGAGGAACAACGACTCGGGCGTGGTGATCAGGATGTCGGGCGGCTTCCGGACCAGCAGACGCCGGTCGGCGGGGCTGGTGTCGCCGGAGCGGACTCCGACGGTGATCTCCGGCGGGGTGACGCCGAGGCGCTTGGCGGTCTGGGTGATGCCGACCAGCGGGGCGCGCAGGTTCCGCTCGACGTCCACCGCCAGTGCCTTGAGCGGCGAGATGTACAGCACGGTCGTCCCGGCCGGGCGCTCATCGTGTGGGCGGCCGGCCAGCTGGTCGAGCGCCCACAGAAACGCGGACAGGGTCTTGCCGGAACCGGTCGGGGCGACGACAAGCGCGTGGGAGCCGTCGGCGATCGCGTCCCAGGCCCCCAGCTGGGCGGCGGTGGGGGCGGGGAAGGCCCCGGCAAACCACTCCCTGGTGGGGGCCGAGAACCTGCCGAGCACCGTGTCCATGGTGTCCATAGTGCCCCGAGCCCCCGACACGGCCGGTGGCGTCAGGCCCCCAGTCGATCCAGCAGCGCCGCCTTCATCTGTGGCCGCGACGCCGCGACCAGCGTCAGCGTCGCCTCGCGCATCAGCCGTTCCGCGGTGGCGCCGCTCACGGCCGCGGAGCTGCCGGTCGCCGTCACCAGCGCGGCGGCGGTTCGGACAGCCAGCTCCGACGCCTGCGCCCGCGCCGCGAAGAGGTCGAACCCGCCGCCGAGTGCGGCGTCGAGGTTCGCCCTGACCGCTCCAGCCTCCGCCGCGAACCCGGCGGTGTCCACGCCCCGCTCGCCGAGTTCGGTGAGGCAACGGCGGGCGACACCCATCGCCATGCACGCATTGAGCCATTGCCCGAAACCCTGACCGGCCGCGAACTCCTCCTGGGTGACGACCTTGCTCACCCGCTCGTCCGGCACCTCGAATCCGTCGAACCGCATTCGGACGGTGTTGCTTCCGCGCGCGGCGATCAGCTGCAGAGCCTCCACCACAACGGCCTCGCCAGGCACCGCGTCGACGATCGCGTGCACGATCGAATCGTCGAACTCGTCGCGGGCGCTGAGCTGCAGGATGTCGACGATGCCCCAGCCGGTCACGAACGGCGCGACGCCGTCGAGCACATACCCGCCGTCGACGCGGCGGGCGTACAGCAGCGGTGGCTGCGGAATCGCACCGGCGAACGCGACGCCCGCGCGGACCGATCCGCCCATCACGCCATCCCAATACTCGTCGCGCAGATCATGATTTGGGCTCGATGCCAGTCCCGCGACGACGCCGTGATGCTGCATCCACGTGAAACATGTGGCCAGGCAGCCGCCGCACAGAGTCTCTGTCACGGCCACCAGCTCGTCGAGGGTGAGCCCCGGCCCGCCGAACTCGGGCGGCGCGGCGATGCCGTAGAAGCCCTCCGCGGCCAGCGCCTCGAAGTGGCTGAGCGGGATCTCGCCGTCGGCGTCGACGCTGTCGGCGGCCGGAAACAGGACATCCTCGGCGATCTCGCGCGCGAGCTCGGGCCAGTTCGTCACGCCTGTGAGGGTAGTTCCGCGGAGCCGGCAGCGGTGAGAAGCGCGCGGAGGTTTCGGGTGACGATGCCCGTCGAGATGGTCGGGTCGATGGCGCGCTGGATGCCGAGGCCGACGCCCATGCTCAGCACGCTGGTCGCGGCGTCGTCGACCGGCATCGGCAGCGCGACCTCGCCGGAGGCCACGAGCGAGCCGAGTAGCGCGGCCACGATGCCGTGGGCCATGGCGAG
The DNA here is from genome assembly GCF_042754885.1 of Rhodococcus sp. NPDC059179. Classification (NCBI taxonomy): domain Bacteria; kingdom Bacillati; phylum Actinomycetota; class Actinomycetes; order Mycobacteriales; family Nocardiaceae; genus Rhodococcus; species Rhodococcus sp. NPDC059179. The sequence goes on from NZ_JBHZBV010000010.1 coordinate 42,995, forward strand.
GCTGGACACGAGCGCGGCCCGCAACTCCGGATCGTGGCGTGCCGCCGCGATGAACTCGAACTCGAGCGTCGTCCAGCCGACGTCGCCCAGCGTCCGCTCGGCCCACTCCTCGAACGCCGTCAGCCGCTCCTCCAGCGGCGCCTGCCGCGACATCACCTCGGCCACCTCGGCGCCCTTGGTGAGGTGGATCAGCTGGAGCACCTCCAGGCACAGCTCGTTCTTGTTGCGGAAGTTCGAGTACACCGCGCCCTTCGAGTAACCCGCCTCCTCGGCGACCTTCTCGAGTGAGGTCACGGCGAACCCGTCGGCGAGGAACAGGTCGCGCGCGGTCGCGATCAGGTCGGCCCTGGTCTTGGCCTGACTCTCCGACCTGGTCATTCGCGCCATCACAACTCCGTTCAGAGAAAACTCAGATTCTGCATACCCATCGTATTCGAATACTGCTAGTTTCTGAATATGACTTCGAGTGACAGACAACTCCGCCGGGGCCTGGTGATCGGCTGCGGCGGAACCCTCGGCGCGGCCTGGACCGTCGCGGCGCTGGTGGCGGTGCGCGACGGGCTCGGTTGGGACCCCCGCGACGCCGACGTTCTCGTCGGCACCTCGGCGGGCGCGGAACTGGTCACCATGCTCGGCAGCGGGGTGGGGGTGGACGAGCTGCTGGCCATGCAACTGGGGGAGCAGCCGACCCATCCGGCGTTGCGCGATCACCTCGCGGACGCCCCCGGCCGGATGCCGCCACTGCCGCGGATCGGGCTGGGCTCGGCGAAGCTCGTCCGCGCGGGACTGCGTCGCGAGGTCGCGCCGGTGACGGCGCTGAGCGGGCTGCTGCCGCCCGGCGGAGGGGACGCGTCGTGGCTGCACCGGCTCGCGGTGGGACTGAACCCCGACAACGGCTGGGTCGCCCACCCCGCGACCTGGCTCGTCGCGATGGACTACGACACCGGAACCCCCGTCGCCTTCGGCTCGCCAGGTGCCCCGGAAGCGACACTGTCGCAGGCGCTTCGCGCGTCCTGGGCGATCCCGGGCTGGATGCCGCCGGTGCGGATCGGCGGCCGCCGCTACGTCGACGGCGGCGCGGCCTCGACCGCCTCCGCGGACCTGGTCACCCCGCTCGAACTCGACGAACTGGTGGTGCTGGCGCCGATGGCCTCCACCGGCCCCGTTCGTGCCCGCGGCGCCGCCCGTGCGGAACGACTGATCCTACGGAGCTGGATGAGCGCGGGTCTGGACGCGGAGATCGCCGCGGTCGAGGCAGCGGGCACCCGGGTCATCCGCCTCGATGCCACCGCCGAGGACCTGGCCGTGATGGGCCCGAACTTCATGGACGACCGCAGGCGCCTGGCCACGTTGGAATCCTCCCTGCGCACGACTCGAAAGGCATTCGCATGACACAGGAACAGCACTTCGAGGTCCTCATCGTCGGGGCGGGGATCTCCGGCATCGGTGCCGCGATCACGCTGCGGAAGATGGGGATCACGGACTTCGCGATCCTCGAGAAGGGTGATTCGCTCGGCGGTACCTGGCGCGACAACGACTACCCCGGGTGTGCCTGCGACGTCCCGTCCGGCCTGTACTCGTTTTCGTTCGCGCCGAATCCGGAGTGGACCAGGTTGTTCGCGGGTCAGGACGAGATCCGCCGCTACATCGACCGGACCGCCGCCGAACACGGAGTCGGCGAGCACGTGCGATTCGGCACCGAGCTGGTCCGCGCGGACTGGGACGAGTCGGCCCACCGCTGGATACTGCAGACCTCGAAGGGCACGTTCACCGCGAACTCCGTGGTCGCGGCCGTCGGTCCGTGGAACGAGCCGCTCGTGCCGCAGATTCCCGGCCTGGACACGTTCGGCGGCAAGGTATTTCATTCCTCGCGCTGGGATCACGACTACGACCTGGCCGGCAAGCGGGTCGCCGTGGTCGGCACCGGCGCCTCGGCGGTGCAGTTCGTGCCCGCGATCGCGCCGCGAGTCGAGAAGTTGCACCTCTACCAGCGCACCGCCCAGTGGGTGCTGCCGAAGCCGGACCATCACGTGCCGAAGGCGGAGCGCTGGGTGATGCGCCGCATTCCGGGCGCGCACCGCGCCCTGCGCGCGATCGAGTACTCGATCATGGAGGCGCTCGGGCTCGGTTTCCGACACCCGTGGATCCTGCGGATCGTGCAGCAGGTCGGCAAGGCCCAGCTGCGTGCCCAGGTCCTCGACCCCGAGCTGCGGAAGGCCCTCACCCCCGACTACACCCTCGGCTGCAAGCGGTTGCTGCTGTCGAACACGTACTACCCGGCACTGACCCGGCCCAACGTCGAGGTGCACGCCAACGCGGTGACGGAGATCAGGGGCAACACCGTGGTCGGGGCCGACGGTGCCGAGCGGGAGGTCGACGCCATCATCTTCGGCACCGGCTTCCACATCCTCGACATGCCGATCGGCGGCAGGATATTCGACGGTGAGGGTCGCAGCCTCGACGAGCACTGGAAGGGCAGCCCGCAGGCCTACCTCGGCACCACGATCGCCGGCTTCCCCAATGCCTATGTGCTGCTGGGTCCGGCGCTCGGCACCGGCCACACCTCGGCGTTCATGATTCTCGAGGCGCAGCTGGGATACCTGGCGAGGGCGATCGCCGCGGCCAAGGACGGCAACTGGACGCGGATGGAGACCCGCCCGGAGGTGCAGGCGGCCTTCAACGCCGAGGTGCAGCAGGCGCTGGCCACCACCGTCTACAACGCCGGTGGATGCCAGAGCTACTTCCTGGACGTGAACGGGCGCAACAGCTTCAACTGGCCATGGTCGACGGCGCGGATGAAGACCAGGCTCGGCGAGTTCGACGAGCGTGCCTACGAAATGGAGACCCTGTGAACTATCCGACGATCGACCTGGCAGGCGCCGTCGTCCTCATCACCGGCGCGGGCAGGGGCATCGGACGCGCCACCGCGCACGCCATGGCGGCTCGCGGCGCCAGGGTCGCGGTCGCCGACCTCGATCGCGCCGCGGCCGACGAGGTCGTGGCCGAGATCGGCTCGGCGGCACGGGCCTACACGCTGGACGTGCGGACACGGACGTCGTGGGATGCCGGTGTCGCGGCCGTGATTACGGACCTCGGGCCGATCGATGTGCTGGTCGGCAACGCCGGGGTGATGCCGGTCGCCCCGTTCCTCGAGGAGCCGGACGCCATCGGAGAGACCACCCTCGACGTCAACGTGTGGGGATTGATCCATGGCATGCGCGCCGTGGCACCCGCGATGATCGAACGGGGCCGCGGGCACATCGTCAACGTGGCCTCACTCGCGGGCAAGATCGCGATCCCCGGCCTGGCCGTGTACAACGCCAGCAAGTTCGCCGCCGTCGGACTCTCCTCGACGGCCCGCCTCGAGTTCGCCGAGGCAGGCGTCAGCGTCTCCACCGTGCTGCCCAGCGCCGTGCGGACGACGTTGACCTCCGGTCTCCCGCTCGGCAAGGGACTGCCGACCGTCGACCCCGAGGCCATCGCGGCGGCGGTGGTACGCACGGTGTCGACGCGGCGGGCGCAGACCCCGGTGCCCGGTTACCTGGCCGCACTCGACCTCGGCCTGGCCATCGCACCGGAACCGCTGCTCACCCTGATCCGCAGGCTCGTCGGCGGCAACCGGGCCGTCGACTCCGTCGACACGGCGGCGCGCGCCGCCTACGACGAGCGGCTCCGCCGCCTGTGAGTCCTTCTGGCCCCCACCGGGACCAGAAGGACTCACGGGCGCGTCAGCGCCCGAACCGCACCCCCTGGGCGAGCGGGAGCTGATCGGAGTAGTTGACCGTGTTGGTGGCGCGCCGCATGTAGGCCTTCCACGAATCGGATCCCGACTCGCGGCCGCCCCCGGTCTCCTTCTCGCCGCCGAACGCGCCGCCGATCTCCGCTCCGGAGGTGCCGATGTTCACGTTGGCGATCCCGCAGTCGGAGCCGTCCGCGGCGAGGAACCGCTCCGCCTCGCGCTGGTCCATGGTGAAGATCGAGGACGAAAGGCCTTGCGGCACCTCGTTGTGCAGCATGATCGCCTCGTCCAGCGTTTCGTAGCCGAGGACGTACAGGATGGGCGCGAAGGTCTCCTCGCGCACCACCGACGTCTGTGCCGGCATCCGGACCAGGGCGGGCGAGACGTAGTGGCCGCCACCCGACTCCACTCGTTCGCCGCCGCACACTACGGTGCCGCCGTCCGCCCTGGCCTTGTCCAGCGCGGCCGCCATTGCGTCCCAGGCTCGTTCGCGGATCAACGGACCGACGAGGGTGCCCTCCCCGAGCGGGTTGCCGACCGGGAGCTGCCGGTAGGCGGATGCGACCCGCTCGACCACCGCGTCGACGATCGAGGAGTGCACGATCAGCCTGCGCAGGCTGGTGCACCGCTGGCCCGCCGTGCCCGCCGCGGAGAACACGATGCCGCGCACGGCCAGGTCGAGGTCCGCCGACGGCGCGACGACGGCAGCGTTGTTGCCGCCGAGCTCGAGCAGGCATCGGCCGAAGCGCCGCGCGACCCGCGGCCCGACCTCCCGGCCCATCCGCACCGATCCGGTCGCGCTGACCAGGGCCACCCGCGGGTCGTCGACCAGCTGCTCGCCGACCGGTCCGGCGCCGAGCACCAGGCGGTGCACCCCGGTCGGCGCGCCCACCTCCTCGGCGGCCCTGCGTAGCAACGCATCACACGCGATCGCGGTCAGCGGAGTCAGCTCGGATGGCTTCCACACCACGGTGTCCCCGCAGACCAGCGCGACCGCGGTGTTCCAGGACCACACCGCCACCGGGAAGTTGAACGCGGAGATCACCCCGACCACGCCGAGCGGATGCCAGGTCTCCATCAGCCGGTGCCCTGGGCGCTCGGAGGCCATCGTCCTGCCGTAGAGCTGGCGGGACAGGCCCACGGCGAACTCGCAGATGTCGATCATCTCCTGGACCTCGCCGAGCGCCTCGGAGGTGATCTTTCCCGCCTCCAGCGTGACGAGGGTGGCGAGGTCCGACTTGTGTTCGGTCAGTAGCTCGCCCAGCCGTCGGACCAGGGCGCCGCGTTGCGGGGCGGGCACGGTGCGCCACCGCGCGAAGGCATCGTGTGCCTCGGCGATCGCGTCGGCGACCTGTTCCGGGCTGCTGGGCGTCAGGGTGCACAGGACCCCGCCGGTGATCGGCGTTCGGGCGACCAGTGCTCCGTCGGTGGTCGGGTGCTCGTCGCGGGCGCCGCAGGCGCGCAGCGCCGCCTCGGCCATCGCCCGTAGGGCCTCGGTGTCGGGAAGGTTCATTGTGTTCCTCCTGTACGTGCCTGCTCCAGTGTCCGCTGAGTTAGCCTGCCTTGGTGCCGGACACACTGGACGAGATCGACACCCTGTTGGTGCGCGAGCTGATCGCCGACGGCAGGGCCACCCTGGCGACGCTGGCCGAGAAGGCAGGGCTGTCGGTGTCCGCCGTCCAGGCTCGGGTGCGCAGGCTCGAGGCTCGTCAGGTGATCAGGGGCTACGCCGCCAAGGTGGACCCGGAGGCCCTGGGGAACGAGCTCTCGGCGTTTGTCGCGATCACCCCGCTCGATCCATCCAGCCCGGATGACGCGCCAGCGCGGCTCGAGCACATTCCCGGGATCGAGGCCTGCCATTCGGTCGCGGGGGAGGAGAGCTACGTCCTGTTGGTGCGGGTGGCGTCGCCGCGGGCGCTGGAGGCGTTGCTGCAGGAGATCCGGTCGACCGCGAATGTGCGTACCCGCAGCACCATCATCTTGCAGACTTTTTACGGCGGCTAGCACTGTCGCAGGTAATTTTATGTAGTTTGGTGGCTCGGGCAGGACTATTCACATAATCTTGACGTATGAGCACCGCGATCCGGCGTTCTCGGCCCGTCCCCGGCCTCGCCCCAGACGAGGTGCGGGACGTGCTGCGGGCGAGCCTGCTGGTCGACGGCTTCGACCTGGTGCTCGATCTGGAACGCTCACACGGACGTCGGCTCGTCGACCAACGCGACGGCACCGAGTACCTGGACATGTTCGGCTTCTTCGCGTCCTCGGCGCTCGGGATGAACCACCCGGACCTGGCGGCGGACGAGACCTTCCTGGCCGAGCTCACCGCCGCCGCGGTGAACAAACCCAGCAACTCCGACATCTACACGGTGCCGATGGCCGAGTTCGTGCAAGCCTTCGTCCGCGTCCTCGGCGACCCGGCACTGCCGCACCTGTTCTTCGTGGACGGCGGGGCGCTCGCCGTCGAGAACGCGCTCAAGGTCGCCTTCGACTGGAAGAGCAGGCGCAACGAGGCACGCGGACTCGACCCGGCGCTCGGCACCAAGGTGCTGCACCTGACCCACGCCTTCCACGGCCGCAGCGGCTACACGATGTCGCTGACCAACACGGATCCGAACAAGGTCGCGCGGTTCCCGAAGTTCGATTGGCCCCGCATCGACGCCCCGTACCTCGAGCCCGGCCGCGACGCCGCCGAGGCCGACGAGAGGGCGCTGACGCAGGCACGGCGGGCGTTCGACGAAAGTCCGGACGACATAGCCTGTTTCATCGCGGAGCCGATCCAGGGCGAGGGCGGGGACCACCATTTCAGGGCCGAGTTCCTCCGGGAGATGGCGACGCTGTGCCACGAGCGCGACGCCCTGTTCGTGCTCGACGAGGTGCAGACCGGGGTCGGACTGACCGGCACCGCCTGGGCGTACCAGCAGCTCGGGCTCGCGCCCGACGTGGTCGCGTTCGGGAAGAAGTCTCAGGTGTGCGGGATCATGGCGGGCGGTCGGGTGGACGAGGTGCCCGACAACGTCTTTCGGGTGGCCTCGCGGATCAACTCCACCTGGGGAGGCAACCTCGCGGACATGGTGCGCGCCCGCCGCATCCTCGAGGTGATCGAGCGGGACCGGCTGATCGACCGTGCCCGGCTGCTCGGCTCGCACCTGCTCTCGCGGCTCCTCGAGCTGGCCGAGCGGCATCCGGCGGTGACCGATCCTCGCGGCCGGGGGCTGATGTGTGCGTTCACCGTCGACTCGGCCGCCAGGCGCGACGCGGTGGTCGCCGAGCTGCGCGAGCGCGAGCACGTGCTGATCCTCGGGACGGGGGAGCGCGGCATCCGGTTCCGGCCGGCCCTCACGGTGACCGTGGCCGAGCTCGATGCCGCGGTGGACGCGGTGGACCGGGTGCTGGGCCGGTAGCGGGTCAGTCTCGGGAGGCCTCCCGGACGAGGCGCTCCAGGCGCGGGGGATCGGCGAGGATGTGGATCTCGACGATCCGGCCGTTCGTGATCGTGACGGACATGATCGACTGCAGCTGACCATCGGGGGCGTTGACGAGTCCGACCGCGCCGTTGATGAGTGCGGGCATGGACGCCTGGGCGAACCGGGAGAAGCGCAGGGCCTGTGCGGACACGGCCTCCGCCCCGCGGACCACCTGCAAGATCCCCGCGCCGGTATCGGCCCTGAGCACCACGTCCGGGTCGAGCACCGCGACCAGGGCATCGAAATCGCCGCCCCTGGAGGCCGCGAGGAACGCGTCCACGACCTCCCGCTGCCGGGTGAGATCGACGTCGGGAACCGGAGTCGAGTCCTGCACGCGGCGGCGGGCGCGGCTGGCGAGCTGCCTGGTCGTCGCGGTGGACCGCCCCACCACGGAGGCCACCTCCTCGAAGGGCACCGCGAACATGTCGTGCAAGACGAAGGCGAGGCGCTCGGCCGGGGTCAGGGTATCGAGCACTACCAGGAGCGCGAGCCCGACCGAATCGCCCAGCAGCGCCTCGTGTTCGGGGTCGGTGCCCTCCGCCCTGCTCACGATCGGGTCCGGCAGGTGCTGCTCACCCATGGACTCCTCGCGCCGAGCCTTGCGCGAACGCAGCATGTCCAGGCACACCCGTCCCATGACGGTCGTCAGCCATCCACCGAGGTTTGCGAGGCTGTCGGCATCGGAGCGGCTCAGCCGGAGCCAGGTCTCCTGGACCGCGTCGTCGGCATCGCTCAGCGAGCCCAGCATCCGGTAGCCCACCGCCCTCAGATGCGTCCGATGCTCCTCGAAACGCAGCGCCAACCAGTCGTTTTCGTCCACCTGTCACATTCTCCCGTCGAGTTCCGTCAAAGCGGTGACGGACGAATTCCCGGACAACACTGGAGGAGTAATTATGCAGGCACGAATGGGTAACCCGGCAATGGTCGTTCCCGACGCGATGGATGCCCTGCTCGCGCTGGGCAAGGCGAGTGCAAAGGGCACCGTGCCGTCGGTGACGCACACGATGGTCCACCTGCGGGCCAGCCAGATCAACGGTTGCAGCGTCTGCGTCGACATGCACGCCCGAGAACTGAAGGCGGCGGGCGAGTCCGACGAGCGGGTGTTCGCGGTCGCGGCGTGGCGGGAGACGCCCTACTTCACCGATGCCGAGCGCGCGGCGCTGGCCTTGGCCGAGGCGGTCACCCGGCTCAGTGATCGGTCGGACGCGGTGCCGGACGCGGTATGGGACGAAGCGGCGGACCACTACGACGAGCAGGAACTGGCGTCGCTGATCCTCTCGATCGCCACCGTGAACCTCTGGAATCGTCTCAACGCCGCCACCAGGCAGGTCGCGGGGGCGTGGGAGAAGTAGTGGCTGATTGCCGAGACCGACCGTGGTCTACCGTGCTGATATGAGCACTCCTTCCACGGTCGGCGCCAGCATTCCCATCGCCTCTGTGCCCAACCTGCGCGACATCGGTGGCTATGCGACGGCGGACGGCGCCCGGGTTCGGACGGGCGTCATCTACCGCTCCACCGACCTGGGCCGGGTCGTCGACGGCGACGCCGCCGCGCTGGAGGCGCTAGGGATCACCACGGTCTTCGACCTGCGCACCGTGGCCGAGCGGGAGTTGCTGCCCGACCGGATCCCGACCGGTGCGAAGGAGGTCGCGCTGGACGTGCTCGCGGACACCGACCCGAGCGCGGCCCCGGCGATGATGCAGCAGATCCTCACCGACCCGGAACTGGCGGAGCGACTGCTCGGGACCGGCGACACCAACGAGTACCTGCTCAAGAGCTACGGCGACTTCGTCACCCTGCCCAGCGCGGTCAGGTCCTATCGCGCGCTGTTCACCGACCTGGCTCGGGCGGAGAGCACTCCGGCGCTGATCCACTGCACCACGGGTAAGGACCGGACCGGCTGGGCGACCGCGTCGCTGCTGCTGTTCCTCGGGGTCAGCGAGGAGGACGCGTTCGCCGACTACCTGCTCACCAACGAGCAGCTGCTGCCCGCCTTCGAGCCGGTCTTCGAGAGGTTCCGGGCCGCGGGCGGCAATCCCGACATCCTGCTGCCGATCCTCGGCGTCCGCAGGGCCTATCTCGAGGCCGCGCTCGAGCAGGTCCGCTCCGGGTTCGGCGGCGTCGAGGGGTACTTCGAGGACGGTCTCGGGCTCGCGGCCGCGGACCGCGATGCGCTGCGCGCGAAGCTGCTCACGTAACGGTCAACTCCAGCGCACCCTCGGCGAACCGGCGGATGACGGCCGTCGCGGTGCCCAGCGCATCTTCGTGCCCGGTCCGGGCCCAGCCGACCAGGACGGCCCGGGCACCGTCGAGCGTCAGGCCCACCTCGGCGAGCAGCTCGCCCGTGTTCGGTTGGCACACCGCCCACGAATAGTGCTCGTCCGCCGCCCATTGCGCGGTGCGGGTGGCGACGTAATCCGGGTCGGCGATCCCGCCGTCGGCGAGCGCGGGCCGGTCGTCGACCCGCTCGTCGGCGCGCAGTGCACGCAGGTACCAGGCGCCCGCGTTGACCTCGATCGGTTCCATCAGTTCTGATCCTCGTCCCGTGGAGAGCCGAACGCCCCCGATCGCCTGAGCGATCGGGGGCGTTCGAGCGGAAGTGCTGTGTTACTTGAGCTCAGCGAGCACGGTGCCCTGGGTGATGGCGGCGCCCGGCTCGACGGCCAGACCGGTCACGATGCCGGCCTTGTGCGCGTTGACGGGGTTCTCCATCTTCATGGCCTCGAGCACGGCGATCAGATCGCCCTCGGCGACCTCCTGGCCCTCCTCGACGGCGACCTTGACGACGGTGCCCTGCATGGGGGCGGTCACGGCGTCACCGGACGCTGCGCCGCCCGCGCCGCCGCCACGCTTGCGCGGCTTCGGCTTCTTGCGGGTGGCACCGTTGGCCGATCCGCCGCCACCGAGCGAGAACTGCCCGGGCAGCGACACCTCGACGCGGCGTCCGCCGACCTCGACCACGACGGACTGGCGCGGCAGCGCCTCGTCCTCGTCGAGCGCCTCACCGGCGGTGAACGGCTCGACGGAGTTCTTCCACTCGTTCTCGATCCACTTGGTGTAGACGTCGAAGCTCTCGCCGTTGCCGATGAACGCGGGGTCCTCGACGATGGCGCGGTGGAACGGGATGACCGTCGCGAGGCCCTCGACCTGGAACTCGGCCAGCGCGCGGCGGGCGCGGGCGAGCGCCTGGTCGCGGGTGGCGCCGGTGACGATCAGCTTGGCCAGCATCGAGTCGAACTGGCCGCCGATGACGGAGCCGGACTCGACGCCGGAGTCCATGCGGACGCCGGGGCCGGTCGGCGGAACGAACTTGGTGACCGGTCCGGGGGCGGGCAGGAAGCCGCGGCCCGCGTCCTCACCGTTGATGCGGAACTCGAAGGAGTGGCCGCGCGGCGTCGGATCCTCGGTGAACTCCAGCTCCTCGCCGTTGGCGATCTTGAACTGCTGGAGCACGAGGTCGATCCCCGCGGTCTCCTCGGTGACCGGGTGCTCGACCTGCAGGCGGGTGTTGACCTCGAGGAACGAGACGGTGTCGCCCTGCACGAGGAACTCCACGGTGCCGGCGCCGTAGTAGCCGGCCTCCTTGCAGATGGCCTTGGAGCTGGAGTGGATGCGGGCGCGCTGGTCGTCGGTGAGGAACGGCGCGGGGGCCTCCTCGACCAGCTTCTGGAAGCGGCGCTGCAGCGAGCAGTCGCGGGTGCCCGCGACGATGACATTGCCGTGCTGGTCGGCGATGACCTGGGCCTCGACGTGGCGGGCCTTGTCGAGGTACTGCTCGACGAAGCACTCGCCGCGGCCGAAGGCGGCGATCGCCTCGCGGGTGGCGGAGTCGAAGAGCTCGGGGATCTCCTCGATGGTGTGGGCGACCTTCATGCCGCGGCCACCGCCACCGAAGGCGGCCTTGATCGCGACCGGGACGCCGTACTGCTTGGCGAACTCGACGACCTCATCGGCGTTCTTGACCGGGTCCTTGGTGCCCGCGGCCATCGGCGCCTTCGCGCGCTCGGCGATGTGCCGGGCGGTGACCTTGTCGCCCAGGTCGCGGATGGACTGCGGCGACGGGCCGATCCAGATCAGGTTCGCGTCGATGACGGCCTGAGCGAAGTCGGCGTTCTCGGAGAGGAAGCCGTATCCGGGGTGGATCGCGTCGGCGCCGGAACGCTTCGCGGCGTCGAGGATCTTGTCGAACACGAGGTACGACTCGGCGGACGTCTGACCGCCGAGGGCGAACGCCTCGTCGGCAAGGCGCACGAAGGGCGCGTCGGCATCCGGCTCGGCGTACACGGCGACGCTGGCCAGGCCTGCGTCCGCTGCCGCCCTGATCACCCGCACGGCGATCTCGCCGCGGTTGGCGACGAGCACCTTGGTGATGTGCGCGCTGGCATGACTGGGCACTGAGCCTCCTGTTTGTCGCAAGGGGTACCCGCTGTTCGATCCCCAAACCGGGGGTCTACCCGGCGGGGTGGTTACGGGCATCACATCGGAGTGTAAGCACCGCCCCGCGGACCGATGTAATCGGATAGCGGTTTCGACCCCGTGGCCCTCGGGCCACAGCAAACGCTACTGACCAGTAATTCTTTGGGTCACCGGGTGATGCTCTCCGCGAGCGTGCAGGTACCGGTGCCGACGACCTCCTCCATCAGGATCCGGAGCCGGCCGAGATAGCGGTGCACGTTGGCGGCCGCTTCGGCGGTGTCGGGGTACCTGGCGGCGATGTTCACCCCCCGTGGCGTGCGGTTGACCCAGATGTGCACGTCGTGCTCGTACTGCTTGCTCCGCAACGCCCGCGCGTTCCATTCCTGCCATTCCGTCGCCGCGGGCACAAAACGCAGGTCCATGTAGGAAACGACGAATCGCGGTCGGGCTGCGGTGGTGAGCACCTCGCTGACCCGCTCGTATGGGAACCGGGCGGCGGGCTTGGCCGCGGCGATCTGCTCCTGGGCCCGCGCTGCCAGTTCGCCGAACGACTGGGCGCCGCGCACGTCGAAGCAGATCGGGCCGAGCCCCACGTACCAGCCGACCGAGGCCGCCAACTGCGGATCGTTCCTGGTGTGCATCGGGGTGACCGCCTCGAACCGCGGTTCGCCTGCCAGTTCGGCGCCGACGATGCCGAGGCACGCGAGGGTGCCGGCGAAGAAGCTGTGCCCGAGTTTTCGGCAGGCCAACGTGAACGCGTCCGCGCCGTCCGCGTCGAGCGCCCAGGTGGACACCCCGCTCTGCGGCACGGGCCAGGGCTCCGCGGGGCCGAGATCGAGCGGGAACTCGGGCAGCGAGCCGCCGCCGCTGTCGAGCGCGGACCGCCACAACTCGACCACGGGGTGTCCTGGGTCCAATTCGGCGGCGACGTCGCGTTCGCGTGCCCCGAAATCCACGTAGCTGCCCACCGGGAACAGGTCGGCGTCGACGCCGTCGCGGGCCTGCCGGTACAGCGCCTCGATCTCCTGCGCGACGATCACGATCGACAGTCCGTCGATGATCGCGTGGTCGGCGGCGAGGAACACCGTGAAACGACTGTCCGGGCCAGGCGGCACCAAGGTGGCGAAGGCATAGGAGGGCCAGGACAGCGGGGAAGTGCAGCCGTCGAACAGGCCGGCCAGCGTCGCGAAGTTCTCGGCGCCGCTGGTGCGGAAGCCGTGGCTGTGGGCCGTGACCCGGACCCGACCCTCGGCGATGGTGTGACGGCTCACCGCGCCGGTGGTCGGACTGATGCCCACGTGACTTCGCAGCGCCTCGTGCCGGTCGATCCACTCGTTCAGTGCGCGCTCGATGGCGGCGGCGTCGAGCGGTCCGGCGATCTCGAAGGCCGTGCCGAGCCACGATCCGTGTTCGGGCACCGTGGTGCCGGCTGCCTCGCGAAGTCGGGCCTCGTGGACGTACGACACGGGCCTCGGATCGTCGAACCACGGTGACGATCCGGCGTCGAAGGGCGCGGACGGGAGCCACTCGGTGAGGGTGCCCGCGGAGATGGGGTAATCGACGAGTTCGGTGAATTCCATTGGCAGCATCCAATTCTTGCGAGTGGTGTGCTGACGGATGGGTAGGGCGACGCTGCCCCGCCCGCCGGGAAGTCTACCGGCGGGCGGGGCAGTGTGCAGGTTTCGATCAGACCGTGAGGTGCCGCTTGATCCGGGTCAGCATCGCGGACATGCCACGAAGTCGGAGCGGGCTCACCGCCTCCGCGAGGCCAAGCGCCGAATAGAAGTCGGCGGGGACATCGAGAATCGCCTTGGCGCTCTGTCCGTCGAGGCCCTGATGCAGGATCGACGCGAAGCCCCTCGTGGTCGGCGCCTCGGGCGGAGCACTGAAGTGCAGGCGCACGTGCTCCCGATCGGTGGCGTCGACCGAGAGGAACAGCGGCGACTGGCACTCCGGTACCGGCTCCATCGCCGCCTGTTCGAGCTCGGCGGGCAGATCGGGCAGTTCGCGGCTGAACTCGAGCAGCAACTGCAGCTTCTGCTGGCCGTCGACGGCCGCGAAGTCATCGACGATCTCGGCGAGCGGATCGGGCAGGCTCATGCGGAAACGGGGACCTCTCCGGGCTGGTCGCCCTTGGCGATCGGGACCCGCACCGCGTTGCCCCATTCGGTCCAGGAGCCGTCGTAGTTGCGGACGTTCTCGAAGCCGAGCAGGTGCGTGAGCACGAACCAGGTGTGGCTCGACCGCTCGCCGATCCGGCAGTACGCCACCACGTCGTCGGTCGGCGCGTAGGCCCCGTAGATCTCCTCCAGCTCAGCCCGCGTGCGGAATCGGCTGTCCGGCGCCGCGGCCTTTGCCCAGGGGATCGACGCGGCGGTGGGGATGTGGCCGCCGCGGAGCGCGCCCTCCTCCGGGTAGTCGGGCATGTGGGTGCGCTCACCGGTGTACTCCTGGGGCGAGCGCACGTCGATCAGCGGTCCCTTGCCGAGGTGCCCGAGGACGTCGTCCTTGAAGGCGCGGATCGCGACGTCGTCACGCTCGACCACCGGGTACGAGGTGGGAGTGTTCTCGGGCACGTCGAGGGTGGTGCCGCGGTCCTCCGCGATCCACGCATCCCGTCCGCCGTCGAGCAGGCGCACGTCCTCGTGGCCGAAGAGGGTGAACACCCACAGCGCGTAGGCCGCCCACCAGTTGCTCTTGTCGCCGTAGATCACGACGGTGTCGTCACGGCTGATGCCCTTGCGGCTCATCAGCTCCGCGAAGGCCTCGCCGTCGATGTAGTCGCGGGTAACCGGATCGTTGAGGTCCAGGTGCCAGTCGATCTTCACCGCGCCGGGGATGTGGCCGACGTCGTAGAGCAACACATCCTCGTCCGACTCGACGATCTTGACGCCCGGCGCCCCGATGTGAGCGCCCAACCACTCGGACGTGACCAGTCGGTCGGGATGGGCGTACGCCGCGAAGGAGGGGTTGGGGTCGGGCGCTACGGGCACTGTGGATCTCCTGAGGCAGTGTCGGATGGTGCAGGTCCGCCGTCGATTCTAGACGTGGCGGAGCCGCAGTACCGACTGAGCGGTCCGGGGACGCTAGCGAGACCCCCACAGCTCGGACACGCCGATCCCGACGTCACCGAGCAGTCGTCGCACCAGCGGCAGCCCGATGCCGATCACACTCGAGGGATCGCCCTCGATCCGGTCGATGAACCAGCCGCCGAGGCCGTCGAGGGTGAAGGCGCCCGCGACCTGCATCGGTTCGCCCGATTCCAGATAGGCCTCGAGGTCGTCGCCGGACGGGGTCCCGAAGTGCACCACGGTGGCACTGTCCGCGCTCGCCTCGCCGACGGTCACGCCGTCGCGGACCCGCAGCACGCAGTGTCCGGTGAGCAGGGTGCCGCTGCGGCCCATCATCGAACGCCAGCGGGACCGGGCGATGTCGGCGGTGTGCGGCTTGCCCTGGAGGGTGCCGTCGATCAGCAGCATCGAATCGCAGCCGATCACCACCGCGTCCGCGGCGACGTCCGGCGGCAGCTCCTGGAGCACTGCCGTGGCCTTGGCCCGCGCGAGCTCGGTGACCACCCGCGACGGCGTGGCCGACGGCCCCAGTCCCGCCTGGACTGCGTCCTCGTCGACGCCGGAGACCAGTACAAATGGCTCGACCCCGGCCTTGCGCAGCACGGTCAACCGTGCCGGCGAGGCCGAGGCCAGGACGAGCGTTGTCACCGACGGTTCGGGTACGCGTACGGGGACAGGGGGGCAGCGCCCCGGTGCATGCCTGCGGGGTCGCCCCAGCGCTCGGCAGGACGGGTGTCGGCCGGAGATTCCTCGGCGCCGGAGGCGGCGGCGAAGACCGTCACGAGTGCTGCCACCTCGACGTCGGTCGGTGCGCCCTTGACCACCTTGATGACCGGCAATTGAGAGCCTTCGCTGTCGGCAGCCACGATGTCGACCGTAGCGGAGTCCACGGCCTCCGCGGCTGCGGAGAGCACCTCGACGTCTTCGAGTGTCGTTTCCCTCGTCGCTGTCATAGCGGGATGTTCCCATGCTTCTTGGGCGGAAGGGAAACCTGCTTGCGTTCGAGCAGGCGAAGCGCCGCCACGATCTGACCGCGGGTGTGGCTCGGCGGGATGACCGCGTCGATGTAGCCGCGCTCGGCCGCGACGTACGGGTTCACCAGGGTGTCCTCGTACTCGTTCTGCAGCTTCAGGCGCAGGGCGTCGACGTCGGCGCCGGTGGCCTCGGCCTCCTTGAGCTGCTTGCGGTAGACGAAGCCGACGGCGCCGGAGGCACCCATGACCGCGATCTGCGCGCTCGGCCACGCGAGGTTCAGGTCCGCGCCCATGTGCTTGGAGCCCATGACGTCGTACGCGCCGCCGTATGCCTTCCGGGTGATGACCGTGATCTTGCCGACCGTGGCCTCGCCGTACGCGTAGAGCAGCTTGGCGCCGCGGCGGATGATGCCGTTGTATTCCTGCTCCGTGCCGGGCAGGAAGCCGGGCACGTCGACCAGGGTGATGATCGGGACGTTGAAGGCGTCGCAGGTGCGGACGAACCGGGCGGCCTTCTCGGAGGCGTCGATGTCGAGGCAGCCCGCGAACTGCATCGGCTGGTTCGCGACGATGCCGACGCTGCGGCCGTCGACGCGGCCGAAGCCGACGATGATGTTGGCGGCGCGCTCGGCCTGGACCTCGAGGAACTCGTCGTCGTCGAGCAGGCGGCGGATGACCTCGTGCATGTCGTACGGCTGGTTCGCCGAGTCCGGGATCAGGGTGTCGAGCTCGAGATCCTCGGCGGTCAGCGAGTCCTCGATCGAGCCGACGATCGGATCGGACGGGGCCAGGCGCGGCGCGGCGGCCTGGTTGTTGCTCGGCAGGTAGCTGAGCAGGTCCTTGACGTAGTCGAGGGCGTCCTGCTCGCCGGAGGCGACGTAGTGGGCGACGCCGGACTTGACCATGTGGGTGTGCGCGCCACCGAGGTCTTCCATGGTGACGTCCTCGCCGGTGACGGTCTTGATCACGTCGGGTCCGGTGACGAACATCTGGCTGGTCTGGTCGACCATCACGACGAAGTCGGTGAGCGCGGGGGAGTAGACGTGTCCGCCCGCGGCCGGACCCATGATCAGCGAGATCTGCGGGATGACGCCGGAGGCCTGCACGTTGCGGTGGAAGATCTCGCCGTAGAGGCCGAGCGAGACCACGCCCTCCTGGATGCGGGCGCCCGCACCCTCGTTGATGCCGACCAGCGGCCGGCCGGTCTTGAGGGCCAGGTCCATGACCTTGACGATCTTCTCGCCGTAGATCTCACCGAGGCTGCCGCCGAACACGGTGGCGTCCTGGGAGAAGACGCAGACATCGCGACCGTCGATGGTGCCGTAGCCGGTGACCACGCCGTCGCCGAACGGGCGGTTCTCGGCGAGGCCGAAGTTCACACTGCGGTGCCGTGCGAGGGCATCGAGCTCCACGAAGGAGCCCTCGTCGAGCAGCGCGGTGATGCGCTCGCGGGCGGTCAGCTTGCCCTTCGCGTGCACGCGCTCGACGGCGGCTTCACCGCTGGGGTACTTCGCCTCTTCCTGACGTCTGCGCAGGTCGGCGAGCTTTCCGGCCGTCGTGTGGATATCAGGGGTGTTTGTCGCCTCTGGCGCAGTGGGCTCCTGGACACTGGTCATGGGGACAGAGCTTATCCAGCCGGTCTCAGGGCCCGTTGACCGAGGTCACGTTGCGTTCAATCATTGAACCCAAGCTACTGGCCAGTACGAAATTGTGATCCCTGTCGCCGCGGGCCGAGTCCTAGGCTGAGCGGCATGTACACCGATCTGAACCGGCCCCCGCTCGTCGTCGATGCGTTGCGCAAAGCGCTGGTGCGCGGGACCGGTGGCGACCCCGACGCCTTCTATTCGACTCTGGACGTGGTCGCCGAGACCGGTTCGACGAACGCCGACCTGTTGGCGAGGGCGGCGGACTCCGCCCTCGACCGCGCGGTGCTGATCTCGGAGTTTCAGGACCACGGTCGCGGCAGGCACGCCCGCGCCTGGGTGGCGCCGCCGCGGTCGTCGGTCTCCGTCTCGGTGTTGCTGCGGATGCCGGGGATCGACCCCGCCGACCTGGGCTGGCTCCCGCTGCTCGCGGGGGTGGCCGTCGTCGACGCGCTGCGCTCGGTGGCCGAGGTGGATGCCGCGCTGAAGTGGCCGAACGACGTGCTGATCGGCGGCAGCAAGGTGGCGGGCATCCTCGCCGAGGTCGCCTCGACCGCGCCGGTCCCGTCGGTGGTGCTCGGCATCGGCCTGAACGTGAGCCTCACGGAGGCGGAGTTGCCGGTGCCGACCGCGACCTCGCTCGCGCTGGCGGGCGCCGCGACCACCGATCGGGACACCGTCGTGCGTGCCCTCCTGCGCGCGCTTGCCGCGGAATGGTCGAGGTGGCATCGGAATGGTTGGGACACAAAGGCGCTCGCCGTGGCATACCGCGAGCGGTGCGCCACCATCGGGCAGCGCGTTCGTGCCGAACTGCCGGGCGGCCGCGAACTCGTGGGCACCGCGAGCGGGATCGACGGGCAGGGCCGGATCGTGATCAGCCCGGACGGCGGGCGGGAGCCGGTCGCGGTTTCCGCGGGCGACATCACCCACCTGCGTCCGCACGAATGACGCGGGGATGACAAAAGAATGAGGGTGCGGGCCAACGGGCCCGCACCCTCATTTCGATTGCCGCAGTGGGGCTAGTCGTTGTCCCACGTCGCGATGGCCCAGATGACGACCACGTCGAGGGCGATGATCAGGATCGACCACCACGGGTAGTAGGGCAGCCACATGAAGTTGGCGATGATCGACAGTGCCGCCAGGAAGATGGCCGCGATCCGCGCCCAGGTCGCGCCGGTGAGCAGGCCGAAGCCGGTCAGCGCGATGAGGATGCCGACGATCAGGTGAATCCAGCCCCAGCTGGTGGTGTCCAGCTGCCAGGTGTACTCCGGCCCGACGACCAGGACGTTGTCCTTGGCCAGCGCGGAGATCCCCTGGAAGACCTGGAGGATGCCCACGGTCAGCAGCAGGACCGCCGCCGCGATCGAGCCTCCTGCCGCGAATCCCTGCTTGACGCTGTTGTCCGCGCGGTTTGCCGTCATAGCTGTTCCTCTCTCATATCTGGGAGTGGTGCTTCGACAAGCAGTGTGGGTCCTGATCTGCGTTCCTGCCTCATCCGTGGTGGGTGAAGCGTGCGTGGCGCGGTCGGTGCGAGGCTCACTGCGAACGACGGTGCGATCCAGGAAGGGACACTGATGACGAGCTATCCGGGAGGACCGGCAATGCCCGGCACCCCAGGGGCGCCCGCGGGCTGCACGCGCGGTATTGCGGCGGGCAAGTTCTGGGCGGGCGCCGGCGCCGCGGCGCTGGTCGCCGCGCTGAGCGCGCTGGTGGTCACGGTGGTCTTGCGGGTCTTCGACCTGATGCCGCTCGCGCCTGCCTGGCTGCCCGAGACGACGGTCGCGGTCCGGTTCGCCGTCCTGGGATTCGTCGGCGCGCTGATCGCCGCCGCGCTGCTCTACGTGCTGTTGCTGACCACCCCGGGTGGTGATTCTTTCTTCGGCTGGATCGTCGGACTCGTCACCCTCGCGCTGGCGGTCCTGCCGTTCGCCTACGACGCGGCTACCGGCGACCAGATCGCCACGAGTCTGGTCCACCTCGCCATCGGGCTGCCGATTCTCGGCCTGCTCCCCGGTGTCGCCGATCGAGCCGCGGTGTGGCAGTGAGTCAGTCTGTCGCCAAGACGCTCGTGTCCGCTCCACCCTCCCCGGTGCCGCCCTCGACCCTGCCGCGCGGTCTGATCGTGCTGCTCGGCCTCGCGGCGGCGGTGGTCGCGATCGCGGGAACCAGGGCCTTCGCCGGGATCGTCGGGCCGGTGTTCCTGGCGCTGATGTTGGTGGTCGCGGTGCAGCCGCTGGGCGACTGGTTGCAGCGCAAGGGCGCCCCCAAATGGGTCGCGGCGCTCGCGTCCCTGACCGCGGTCAACCTGATCCTGTTCGGTCTGGTCGCGGCGCTGGCCTTGTCGGTGGCTCAGTTGGCCACGCTGTTGCCGCAATACGCCGACAAGGCCAACGCGCTGATCGCCGATGTGCAGGGGTGGCTCGCCACGCTCAACGTCGGATCGGAAGAGGTCGACAAGGCGCTCTCCCACATCGACTTCGGCAAGGTCGTCGGGCTGCTCGACGACATCCTGGCCGGGCTGCTTGGCGTGTTCTCGAACCTGTTCTTCATCTTGGCGCTGTTGATCTTCATGGCGATGGATGCAAGCTCGTTCGGTGAGCGGATGCGTGCGGTGGCCTACTCGCGCCCCGATATCGCCTACGCCTTCTCGTCCTTCGCGAGCGGCACCCGCAGCTACCTCGTCGTCTCGACGGTGTTCGGGCTCATCGTCGCCGTGATCGACGCGGGCGCGCTGTGGGCGATGGGCATCCCGCTGCCGATCCTGTGGGGACTGCTGTCCTTCATCACCAACTACATCCCGAACGTCGGCTTCGTCGTCGGGTTGATCCCGCCCGCCCTGATCGCCCTGTTGGAGGGCGGTCCGATGCTGATGCTCTGGGTGATCGTGGTCTACAGCGTCATCAACGTCATCATCCAGTCGGTGATCCAGCCGAAGTTCGTCGGTGACGCCGTTGGGTTGTCGGTGACGCTGACCTTCTTGGCGCTGGTGTTCTGGGGGTGGGTACTCGGCCCGCTCGGCGCACTGCTCGCCATCCCGATGACCCTGTTGGTCAAGGCGCTGCTCCTGGACATCGATCCGTCGACGCGGTGGGCCAACGCCCTGATCGCCGGTTCGCCGCCGACCGCGGAGGAGCTGGCGACGGCCGAGGCGGAGGCCGCGAAGGAGGCCGAGAAGCTGCATTCGCAGGCCGAATCCGCGGTCAAGGATGCGGTCGGCGGCAGCGCCTAGTCGATACGATTCCGCCATGGGATACCCGGAGGACGCCCTCGCCTCGGACGAGGAACTACTGCTGCATCGACACCCGCATTGGAAGATGCTGGTGCTGCCCGCGGTGACGTTCATCGTGGCGACGGCGCTCGCCGGGTTCGCGCTCGGGCTCGCCCAGGATCGACTCGACGGGACCGCACGTTCCGTCGCGCTGATCCTGGTGGCGGTCGCCTGGGTCGGGATCGTCGGATGGCGGTGCGTCGGACCGCTGTTGAGTTGGAAGTTCACCCATTTCATCGTCACCGACCGCCGGGTGTTGATCCGGCACGGCGTGATCACCCACACCGGGATCGACATCCCGATGGGACGGATCAGCAACGTGCAGTTCCGACACGGGCTGGTCGACCGGATGTTGCGGACCGGCACCCTGGTGATCGCCTCGGCGGCGGACGATCCGCTGGAGTTCGACGACATCCCGGACGTGCAGCGAGTGCACTCGCTCCTCTATCACCAGGTATTCGACGCGATGAATCTTGATTTCGGTCCGCCGACGGATCGCGGAGTGGGCGCTCCGTAGGCTGGGGTGGTGACAGCCGTATTGCTTGCCGAAGACGACGAGGCGATCGCCGCTCCGCTTTCCCGCGCCCTTGGCCGGGAGGGCTACGCGGTTACCGTCGAACCGACGGGTCCGGGGACCTTGGAGCTCGCGTTGAGCGGGTCGTTCGATCTGTTGGTCCTCGACCTCGGCCTGCCAGGGATGGACGGGCTCGAGGTGTGCAGGCAACTGCGCGCGGGCGGCTCGGACCTCGCGGTACTGATGCTGACGGCGCGTACCGATGAGGTCGACTTCGTGGTTGGCCTCGACGCAGGCGCCGACGACTACGTGGGCAAGCCGTTCCGGTTGGCCGAGCTGATGGCCCGGGTCCGGGCGCTGATGCGCCGCAGCGGTGCCTCCGAGGACACCGCGATCGCGGTGGGTGACATCCGGCTCGAACCGGCCGCCCGGCGCGTGCTCGTCGGGGGCTCCGAGGTCATCCTCGCGAACAAGGAATACGAGCTCCTCAAGGTCTTGCTCGACCACGCGGGGGAAGTCGTCTCACGCGATGTCATCCTGCGGGAAGTGTGGGGCGATGCGGATCTGCGCGGATCCAAGACCCTCGACATGCACATGTCGTGGCTGCGCCGGAAGATCGGCGACGAGGGTCCGGTTGCCGAGCGGCGAATCGCGACCGTGCGGGGCGTCGGCTTCCGGCTGAACACCTAGCCGGGCGCAGACGTGCGCCGTCGAATCCTGCTCTCGATCCTGGCCGTCGTCATCCTCATCGCGCTCCTGCTTGGGTTGCCGCTGATGTACACCGCCTGGTTGTGGGTGGAGGACCTCGCCAGGGGAGACATGCAGCACAGGCTCGACAGGCTGGCCGCGGAGATCGTCTCGCAGGAGGGCGAGCAGGGGGTGATCGTCGGCGCCCTCGACGCGGCACCGCTCCGGTTGGCGGTCCCGGACGGGGCCAAGCTCACGGTCATCTACCCGATCCCCGGCGACGTCGAGGTGCAGGTCGACATCGGCGAGTCCACGGTCGAGAACCCCTTGATCGAATCGCTGTCGATGGGCCGGTCCGGTGCGCTGCGCCTCGAGGCGTCGTCGGATTGGATGCGGTCGATGCAGCGCCAGGCGGTCGGGGCGGTGGCGCTGGTCGTGCTGGCCTCACTCGGGGCGGGGGCGGCGGTGGCGTCGGTGACCGCCCGGCGGCTCGCCGATCCTCTTCGGGACGTCGCGGACCGGGCGGCCAGGCTGGCGGAGGGCGACTTCCGCAAGGACCCGCGCAGGCACGGCATCGCCGAACTGGATCGCGTGTCGGACGTGCTCGATGCCGTCACCGTCGAGATCTCGGGGCAGCTGCAGCGCGAGCGGGCGCTGGTCGGTGACGTCTCCCATCAGCTCCGCAGCCGGCTCACCGCGGTGCGGCTGCGGCTCGACGAGCTGTCCGGGCACCCGGATCCGGCGGTGGTCGACGAGGCGACGGAGGCACTGGCCCAGGTGGACCGTCTGACGGAGGCCATCGACGAGCTGGTGCGGACGTCCAGGACGGCGGGCGGCGGCCCCGAACCCATCGTGGTGCTGCGGGAGCTGGCCGCCGTGGTCTCCGAATGGCAGCGGCCCTATCAGGACGTCGGCCGCGCGTTGGTGCTGCGCGGCGAGCCGGCGGTGATGTCGACGGCCAGGTCCTCACGGCTGCGCGAGGCCGTGTCCGTGCTGGTCGACAACGCGTTGATGCACGGCGGTGGCGCCTGCACCGTGTCGGTCCGGTCGGTACCGGGGGCGCCCGGACACGAGCCGATGGTCTGTGTGGAGGTCTCCGACGATGGCGAGGGCGTCAGCGACGTACTGGCCCCGCACATCTTCGACCGCGGGTTCTCCGGCGGCGGCTCGACGGGCGTCGGTCTGGCACTGGCCCGTGCCCTGGTCGAGGCGGACGGCGGCCGCCTCGACCTGCAGCGCAGGCGTCCCGCGGTGTTCGCGGCGTTCCTGCCTGTCGCGCCGGACGCGGAGCCCCGCTAGCGCGCCTTCGGCGCCTCAGCTGTGGCCGAGCTCTTCCTCGGCGAGTTCCTCCGGCGTCGGATCGAAGTCGGTGGAGCCGCCTGCCGCGCCCCTGGCGTTCTCCTCGGGGAACGCGAACCGCCGCAGGGCCCAGAACCGGAAGACCATCTGCAGCAGGTTGCCGATGATGTAGTTGAGCACGAAGTCGACGAACAGCAGCGTGGTCAGGTTCTCCTGACTCTCGCGGATGTCGAAGACGTTGTTCGCGATCCACAGCGGCGCCGCGGCGATCAGCACGCCGACGCCGCTGATGGTGAAGAACAGCAGCGCCTCGTGATGGCGTTCGCGGCCGCCGCGGTTCTTGAAGGACCACTCGCGGTTGAGGATGTAGCTCAAGATCGTGGCCATCACGCCGGAGATGATCTTGGCGACGACGGGCTTCTGTTCGAGGATGGTCAGGCTCAGCGAGTAGAAGATCGCGAGGTCGAAGACCATGGTCGTGCCGCCGACGATCGCGAACTTGATCAGCTCGTGATGGCGGAGGACCACGTCCCGGAAGGGCTGGGGTACGCGGCTGACCGCCTGATCGACTAAAGACACAACGACTGAGTGTACGAAAGCGGACAGCGAACCGGCGAACTGACACTCCGATCGCAGGTTCGGACGCTGCCATGACACCATTGACTGCCGTGAGCGTCGATTCCGGATCCCAGCACCGCCCCAGCACCCCCCGCGGCCCGAAGGCCGGATTGCCGGTGGTCGCGATGATCGGCGGCGGGCAACTCGCCCGGATGACCCATCAGGCCGCGATCGAACTCGGGCAGAGCCTGCGAGTGCTCTCCGGCGGCCCCGACGAGCCCGCGGCGAAGGTGTGCGCGGACGTCGTGCTCGGCAGCCACACCGACCTGGACGCGCTCCGGGCGGTCGCCGTCGGTTCCAGCGCGCTGACCTTCGACCACGAACACGTGCCGACCGAGCACCTCGAGGTCCTCGTCGCGGAGGGCGTGAACGTCCAGCCGCCCCCGCGGGCGCTGATCTTCGCGCAGGACAAGCTGAAGATGCGGCGCAGGCTGGCCGAGCTCGGAGCCCCCGTGCCTGCCTTCGCGGAGGTCACCTGGCCGGGCGACGTCGTCCGCTTCGGGGACGAGCACAACTGGCAGGTCGTGATCAAGGCGGTCCGCGGTGGCTACGACGGGCGCGGCGTGTGGATGCCAGCCGACTCCGACGAGGCCGAGGCGATCGTCACCGAGCAGCTCGACATGGGCGTGGCCCTGATGGTCGAGCAGAAGGTGTCGATGCGGCGCGAGCTCTCCGCGATGGTCGCGCGGTCGTCGTTCGGGCAGGGTGCCACCTGGCCGGTGGTCGAGACGGTGCAGCGCGAAGGGCAGTGCGCCGTGGTGATCGCGCCCGCACCGGAGCTGTCCAATGCCCTCGCCATGCAGGCCGAGCAGTTGGCGCTGCGCATCTCCTCGGAGCTCGGCGCGGTCGGGTCGATGGCCGTGGAGCTGTTCGAGACCACCGACGGCCGGCTGGTGGTGAACGAGCTGGCGATGCGCCCGCACAACTCGGGGCACTGGACCCAGGACGGCGCGCGGACCTCGCAGTTCGAGCAGCACCTGCGGGCGGTTCTCGACTACCCGCTCGGCGACACCAGCCCGACGGCGCCGGTCACGGTGATGGCGAACGTGCTCGGCGCGGACGCCGTCCCGGAGATGAGCATGGACGAGCGCCTGCATCACCTGTTCGCCCGGATGCCCGACGTGAAGGTTCACCTCTACGACAAGGGTGAGCGTCCGGCGCGCAAGATCGGGCACGTCAACGTGGTCGGCGGCGCGCAGGGTTCGATCGCGGACGAGGCGTACGTGGCGGCGGTGCGCGAGCGCGCCGAGCGGGCGGCGCACTGGCTGTCGCACGGGGAATGGACCGACGGATGGGATGTACACGGTGAGTGATTCGAATGGGCCCGCAGTCGGCCTGATCATGGGCAGCGACTCGGACTGGCCGACGATGGAGGCGGCCGCGGAGGCCCTCGCCGAGTTCGGGATCCGGTTCGAGGTCGGAGTCGTCTCGGCGCACCGGACCCCACAGCGCATGCTCGATTACGCACGCGACGCCGCCGACCGCGGCATCAAGGTGATCATCGCTGGCGCGGGTGGGGCAGCGCACCTGCCCGGCATGGTCGCGTCGGCCACCCCGCTCCCGGTGATCGGGGTGCCGGTGCCGCTCAAGTACCTCGACGGAATGGACTCGTTGCTGTCGATCGTGCAGATGCCTGCCGGTGTGCCGGTCGCGACGGTGTCGATCGGTGGCGCGCGCAACGCCGGGCTGCTGGCGGCGCGGATCCTCGGCGCCTCGGACCCGGCGCTGCGCGCCGCGATGGCGAAGTTCCAGGCTGGGCTCGAGTCGATGGTGCTGGAGAAGGACGCGGCGCTGCGCGCGAAGTTGTTGGACTGAGGCAGGTTCGGTCAATCGGCTGACCGGGGCGCACCCACCGGGTTAGATTGCGTTGCCTGATTACGTTTGACGTTGCAACGAATCTCCCGGGAGTGTCCTCATGCCTGCGCCGCTTGACGAATACCCGATCCACCAGACGCCGCTGTCGATGGCGCGGGTCGCCTCCAGTGACAAGAACTTCTACGACCGGTCCTACTTCAACGCGATCGACACCGAGGGCGAGCTGTTCCTGGTGAGCGGGTTCGGTGTGTACCCGAACCTCGGCGTCACCGACGCGTTCGCCACCGTCCGCAAGGGTGATCGGCAGTGGGCGGTCAAGTTCTCCGATGCGCTCGAGCAGCGGTCGATGAACCTTGCGGTCGGCGGCTATCGGATCGAGGTGCTCGAGCCGCTGCGCAGGCTGCGGATGGTCTGCGAGGGCGACGGCGAGGGCGGCCTCGGGTTCGACCTCGCCTGGGAGGGCTCCGGTCCCGCCGTCGAGGAGCAGCCGCACCTGCTGATGAGCAAGTTCCGGCCGACCCTGGACGCGTGTCGCTTCGCGCAGACCGGCACGTGGAGCGGCGTGCTGGCGGTCGACGGTGAGGACGTCGTGGTCAGTCCGGATCGGTGGATCGGCACGCGGGACCGGTCCTGGGGTATCCGCCCGGTCGGCGACGGGGACCCCGCCGGTCGGCTCGCCGACGAGCCGTCCGAGGGCTTCTGGTGGATGTACGTGCCGCTGCGATTCGAGGAGTTCTCGATCATCGTGATCCTCCAGGAGAATCCCGACGGCTTCCGCACGCTCAACGATGCGACCCGAGTGTGGAACGACGGTCGGATCGAGCAGCTCGGCTGGCCGCGCTACGACATCAAGTACCACTCCGGGACCCGTCGGCCGTTCGCGGCCACGCTGCATCTGACGGCCGCCGACGGCAGCCCGCTGACCGTCGAGGTCACCCCGCGCAACGGTCTCGCGCTGCACGTCGGCGCGGGCTATGGCGGCGACCCGGAGTGGACGCACGGGCAGTGGCGGGGTCGCAACTGGAGCTCGCGATCGGTCTACGACCTCACCGATCCGGCGATCGCGGCACGAATTCCCTACGGCGTCAACGAGTATCCGGCCAGCGTCACCTGCAACGGGGTGCCGGGGGCCGGCATGTTCGAGCACGCGAGCATGGGCAGGCACGATCCGACCGGCTTCGCGGACTGGTCCTAGGCGGCTTCGCCGCCTGTGAGTACTTCTGGCCCTCGTGCGGGCCAGAAGTACTCACAGGTGCGTAGCGCCTTTACGCTGTGCTCATGCCCGACGACACAGACCGGTTCCGGCTCCAGGTGGTGTCGGAGGCGCTGCGGCTGTTCGCCGAGAAGGGCTACGAGGCGACCAGCGTCGACGAGATAGCCGAGGCGGCGGGCATCTCACGGCGGACCTTCTTCCGGCAGTTCCGGTCGAAGGAAGACGTGGTGTTCGCCGACCACGAGATCCTGCTGGATCAGGCGCAGGAGTACCTCGCCGCCGAGCATGACGATCCGTGGGATGCGGTCTGTCACGCGGCCATGCTGGTGTTCGAGCGGTTCTCGCACTGGCGCGACATCGCGCAGCGGCGATATGCGGTGGTGCACGAGGTGCCCACGCTGCGGGATCGGGAGATCGTGACCGGGTTCCGGTACGAGCGATTGTTCGTCGACTATCTGCGCCGCGCGCTGCCCGACGAGCCGGATCTGTCGATGGTGCAGTTCTCCGCGTCGGTGACCGCCACGCACAACTACCTGCTGCGGCGGATGGTGCGCGACGGCGCCGAGACCACCTCCCAGGATCTGCGCGCGGCGTTGGCCGACATCCGGAGGGGCGTCGGTCACGGCGGCGAGCCGCCCGTCGGTCACGGCGGCGAGGCGGCCACCGACACGGACGGCGAGATGGTGGTGGCGGTGTTCCCGCGTGGCACCTCGCCGCGCCTGGTGGCCGAGCTGCTCCGGCGCAGGCTCGAGGGGGAGAACTAGGTCGTGGCACTCGGTGCCGCGACGTGGCACGTCGTACCCCGGCGTGGGTCGGATGCGTGCGGTATGATGACCCGTGAATGGCACTGAGTGCCGCGCCCCGAGACTTTCACGAGGAGCATCCAGATGGCTGGCAACCCCGACTTCGACCTGTTCAAGCTCGCTGACGAGCACGACGAGCTGCGAGCCGCGATCCGCGCACTGTCGGAGAAGGAGATCGCGCCGTACGCGAAGGACGTCGACGAGAACTCCCGGTTCCCCGAGGAGGCGCTCAAGGCGCTCGTCAACTCCGGCTTCAACGCCATCCACGTCCCCGAGGCATACGACGGCCAGGGCGCCGATTCCGTGGCCACCTGCATCGTGATCGAGGAGGTGGCCCGCGTCTGCGGTTCGTCCTCGCTGATCCCCGCCGTGAACAAGCTCGGCACCATGGGCCTGATCCTGAACGGCTCGGAGGAGCTCAAGCAGCAGGTGCTCCCGTCGCTCGCCGCAGGCGAGGCGATGGCCTCCTACGCGCTGTCCGAGCGGGAGGCGGGCTCCGACGCCGCCAGCATGCGCACCCGCGCCAAGGCGGACGGCGACGACTGGATCCTCAACGGGTCCAAGTGCTGGATCACCAACGGCGGCAAGTCGACCTGGTACACCGTCATGGCCGTGACGGATCCCGACAAGGGCGCCAACGGCATCTCCTCCTTCATGGTCCACAAGGACGACGAGGGCTTCGTCGTCGGACCGAAGGAGAAGAAGCTCGGCATCAAGGGCTCGCCCACCGCGGAGCTGTACTTCGAGAACTGCCGCATCCCCGGTGACCGCATCATCGGTGCGCCCGGCACCGGCTTCAAGACCGCGCTGCAGACGCTGGACCACACCCGTCCGACCATCGGCGCGCAGGCCGTCGGACTGGCGCAGGGCGCGCTCGACGCCGCCCTCGCGTACACCAAGGACCGCAAGCAGTTCGGCAAGTCGATCGCCGACTTCCAGGCCGTGCAGTTCATGCTCGCGGACATGGCGATGAAGGTCGAGGCCGCTCGACTGATGGTCTACACCTCGGCGGCCCGCGCCGAGCGTGGCGAGAAGAACCTCGGGTTCATCTCCGCCGCAGCCAAGTGCTTCGCCTCCGACGTCGCGATGGAGGTGACCACCGACGCCGTACAGCTGTTCGGCGGCGCCGGCTACACCACCGACTTCCCGGTCGAGCGGATGATGCGCGATGCCAAGATCACCCAGATCTACGAGGGCACCAACCAGATTCAGCGCGTCGTGATGTCGCGCGCGCTGCTCAAGTGAGCTGACGGGTAAGAGTCCCTGTGGCCGGTGAGCGAGCTCACCGGCCACAGGTGTCTACGCTGGATCCATGTCCCGATTCCCGCTGAGCGAGCGCTGGTACCAGTGGAGCGCCGAGCACGTCGTCGGGATCGACCGCACCATCGCCGGGCTCCTCGCGCTCCTCGGTGTGGCGGCGTCGGTCGGCGTCGGGTGGGACGACGTGGTGATAGCCCTGGGCCTCACGGTGCCATTGGCCTGGCGTCGCATCCGGCCGGTCGCGGCCGCGGCGGTGGTCGCGCTCTTCTCGGTGGCGTATCTGATCATCACGAGTGATCAGACCAATCTCGTCCTGCCCGGCATCTGCGTTCCGATCGCGCTGTACGCGCTCGCGGCATACGGGCCGAGGTGGGCGAGCGGATGGGGCCTGGCCTCGGCCATCGTGGGTGTGACCGTGGCCGGCTTCCGGTATTTCGGCGGCGAGCAGTCCACGTGGCAGGCGCATGCGTTCCTGATCGCGTTCCTGATCGTGTATGTCGCTGCGGTGTGGGCGTTCGGCGACCTGCGCCGGGTGCGCAACCAGGAGGTCGAGGGGCTGACCGAGCGGGCGCGACTGCTCGAGCTCGAACGCGCGCAGGAGGCGGAGATCGCCGCGATCAATGAACGCACCCGGATCGCGCGGGAGATGCACGACATCGTCGCGCACTCGCTGACGGTCGTGATCGCGCAGGCGGACGGGGGCCGCTACAGCGCCAAGTCCGACCCCGAGGCCGCGATCAGCGCGCTGGAGACCATTTCTCAGACCGGAAGGCAGGCGCTGACGGACATGCGCGCGCTGCTGTCCGTGTTGCGCGAGGACCGCCCGCGTGAGTACTCCTCCACCCCAGGGGTTTCCGATATCGACTCGCTGATCGAGGAGGTCGGCAGGGGTGGACTGGAGGTGCAGCATACGGCCGAGGGCGCGCGTCGCGCGTTGTCCACCGGCGCCGAGCTCACGGCCTACCGGATCGTGCAGGAATCGCTGACCAACGTGCTCAAGCATGCGGGTCCTGCGGCCAGGGTGCAGGTCACCGAGCGCTGGACCGATGATGTGCTCGAGCTGACGGTGGTCGACGACGGCAGGGGAGCGGCCGGTGCGCTGATCGAGCCCACGGCCGGCGGACAGGGCGTGCTCGGGATGCGCGAACGGGCTGAGTTGTACGGCGGGAGTTTCGAAGCGGGGCCCTCGGTCGGCGGCGGCTACCGGGTGCACACAGCGTTGCCATATTCGAGAGGGGCATGACATGTCCGATCCCGCACCGGGTCCGATCAGGATCGCGATCGTGGACGATCAGCAGCTGGTCCGGGCCGGCTTCCGGATGGTGATCGACTCTCAGCCCGACCTGAGCGTCGAGGTGGAGGCCTCGGACGGCGAGCAGGCGCTGCGTGAGCTCGCCCGCACCCCGGTCGACGTGGTCCTGATGGATGTGCAGATGCCGAACCTGGACGGGATCGAGGCCACCCGACGCCTGACGGCACTCGAGCACTCGCCAAAGGTGGTCGTACTGACCACCTTCGACAACGACGAGTACGTGGTCGCCGCGATCTCCGCGGGCGCCAGCGGATTCCTGCTCAAGGACGCGCAGCCCGAGGATCTGCTCGCCGCGCTGCGGACCGTGTACCGCGGTGACGCGGTGATCGCCGCCCGGTCCACTCGGCGGCTGCTCCAGCATGTGGGTCCGATGCTGGCAGGGGCGTCCACCGCCGTGCGGCCCCGGCTGCCCGACGACCTGACTCCCCGGGAGTCGGAGGTACTCGAGGCGATGGCGCACGGATTGTCGAACACCGAGATCGCGGAGAAGTTCTTCGTGTCCGAGGCGACGGTGAAGACGCACGTGGGACGGGTGCTGGCGAAGACCGGGTCCCGGGACCGCGTGCAGGCGGTGGTGTTCGCGTATCAGACCGGTCTGGTGCAGCCGGAGGACCTGCTGCGACGACCGGACTGACCTCACCACTCTTAACCCGGAGATCACCTCCTCGCGCGTCGACGCCTCCGCACAACCCGGACCGCCTCGTCCGCGACTTCGTCCAGGTGCCGGTACACGTCGTACGCGGCATACCGCAAGACGAGCCAATCATCGAGAAGGAGCCAGTTCTGGCGCCTTCGATCCTTGCGGAACACCTCGGGTTCGCTGTGAAACTCGCGGCCGTCGATCTCGACAATCGTGCGAGAGCGCTCGTCGACGAAGTCGCAAAAGTACGCGCCGACGGGGTGGTTGGGTTCCAGCTTGCAGCGGCGGGCGGCCAACGCGCGGCCGAACATTCGCTCCGGTTCGGAAGCTGCCCAGCCGGCGGCGGCGTACAGCTGCCTGCGCTGCTCTCGAACGCCGACGCGGCCGTCGTCCTGCTCGCACATCAGTTGCAGCTTTCTGGGGTTCACCGAGGTCCGGATGTGCGCATCGACCAGGGCATCTGCCTCGCGCGGGGGCAACACCACCACCGAATCCAGCATGGCGCGTTCGGGATCCACCGTCGGCATGGCCCACGCCGTGGTGACATTCTCTGCCGAGACCGCTCGTCGGTAGAGCCGGAGCCAACTCGGCGGCCGGACGCTGACGGGGGAGGGCACGGACGCCTCGATGGTGGTGGGGGCCGGAAGCATGTTCCAGATCCAGGCCGCTGTGCGGTGGCTCAGCACCGCAGTGGGCTGCCACAGAAGGACCGCCGAACAAAGTGCGTGCGGGGTGGTTTCGGTGATGCAGTAGATCCCCGGCAGCAGGCGCGTGTAGCGGCCACTGCGGCATCGGTCGTGGATGGTGCTACTGGCGACGCCTGCATCGAGCAGTTCGTCTCGGGTCCGTACTCCGAAGGGATTCATGGTGTGACCTTCGCGCCTCGGTCGGATGTCGAAGGGTGGCGCCCTGGGCCGATGCGCGCGCCTGTGGATGAATTCCGGGGTGTGGATAAGCCGGACTGAGCTCACACTTCGTTGCGGAATTGGCAGCTTTCGCGCATCAAGGCGACAAAGTGTGAGGATTCTCCGGCCCCGCGTCCTACCCCGGTATGACGCCGCCGCACCGAGAATCCGACCCCACGCCGACGCGCCCGGACGGCAGTCGTTCGTAGCGTCGAATCCATGAACGCACCCACCATCACACGTACCGCCGCCGTCCGTGCGGTCGGCCTGAGCAAGAGCTACGGCGAGGGAGAGGCGGCCGTGCACGCCCTCGACGGTGTGCACACCGAGTTCGCGGGCTCCGCCTTCACCGCGATCATGGGGCCGTCGGGCTCCGGCAAGTCCACCCTCATACACTGCCTTGCGGGGCTCGACACGGCGAGCTCCGGCCGGGTGTACCTCGGGGAGACCGAGCTGACCGGGCTGACCGATCGGGA
Organism: Rhodococcus sp. NPDC059179; assembly: GCF_042754885.1. Lineage (NCBI taxonomy): Bacteria > Bacillati > Actinomycetota > Actinomycetes > Mycobacteriales > Nocardiaceae > Rhodococcus > Rhodococcus sp. NPDC059179. Next base: position 75,113 of record NZ_JBHZBV010000010.1, read on the forward strand.
GCTGACCGAATTGCGTCGCTACCGAATCGGATTCGTGTTCCAGTCCTTCAACCTCCTGCCGGTGCTCACGGCGGAGGAGAACATGCTGCTTCCCATGCGGTTGGGCGGGGTGGACCCCGACCCTGCATGGTGGTCGGAGGTGGTGGGGCGGCTCGGGCTGGGCGAGCGGTTGGCCCACCTTCCGCACGAGCTGTCCGGAGGCCAGCAGCAGCGTGTCGCGGTCGCGCGGGCGCTGCTGCCCCGACCGGACGTCATCTTCGCCGACGAGCCGACGGGCAACCTCGACTCGCGATCGGGCACAGAGGTTCTCGGGCTGCTGCGGTCGAGCGTCCGGGAGTTCGGCCAGACGGTGGTGATGGTCACCCACGACCCGGTGGCGGCGTCCTACTCGGACCGTGTGGTGCTGATCGCGGACGGGCGGATCGCAGGCGAGATCGACAGCCCGACCACCGATTCGGTGATCGAGACGATGCGCGAGCTCGGGGCCCGCACATGCTGAGGCTGACCATCGCCCAGGCCCGCGCGCATTTCGGGCGGTACCTCGCCGCGATGCTCGCGGTGCTGATCGCGGTGGCCTTCGTCGTCGCGACCCTGGTGTTGAGTTCGACGGCCACCGCAGGCGTCACCAATTCACTTGCCGGACAGTACCGGAGCACCGACCTCGTGGTCACCGGCCTCGGGGACGGCGCGCAGGCCCAGCGGGCGGCGGAGGCGGTCCACTCGGTGCCCGGCGTGCGGGCGGTGACCATTGACGTCAGTACTCCGGTGAAGGTGACGGGGGCAGGAGAGGGGAAGTCGTTCGGTACGGCCACCTCGTTGGCCGCGGACGCGGGCCTGCGCTGGCAGAATTTGTCCGACGGCCGCTTCCCGAGTGCCGCGGGGGAGATCGCGGTCGGCTCGAATGCCGACCTGCCCATCGGAACCCGCGTCTCGGTGACGGCGCAGGGCGAATCCGCCGGCTCGGATGTGGCCCAGGCCACTGTCGTCGGCGAGGTGGACCTCGACGGCACCGCGCAGCGGATGGAGGGCATCTCCGTCTATGCGGCGGCGGCGGATATCGAGGCGTGGACCGCGGGACAGGCCGGCCGTGAGTTGCGCGTCGCGGGCGGAGACGAGGCGACCGTCGCCGCGGCACTGCCGCCCGGCGTCACGGTGACGACCGGTGCCGAGCGGTCCGCGGAGGTCTCCGCGACCTTCCTCGGCAGCAGCGACATGCTGCGCAACGTCCTGCTGGCGTTCGGTGCGCTCGCCGTGGTGGTCTCCGGTCTGGTCATCGCGAATACGTTCGCGGTGCTGCTGGCCGCTCGAACCCAGGAGTTGGCCTTGCTCCGCTGCGTCGGCGCGACCAGCGATCAGATTCGCCGCAGCGTGCGCATCGAATCGCTGGTGGTGGGTCTGGTGGCCTCGGCGGCGGGTCTTGCGGCGGGGGTGGTCATGGCGTGGACCGTCACCAAAGTCGCAGGCGCACTCGATGTTCCCGTTCCGCTGGACCATCTCTCCGTTCCGCCCACCGCGCTCGCGGTCGGCCTGCTGGTCGGTGTGGTCGTGACCTATCTGGCGGCGGTCGCGCCTGCCCGTGCGGCCACCGGCGTGTCGCCACTGGCCGCCCTGACACCCGCCGAGGCCAAGCCCGAACCCGTGCGGACGTCACGGTTGCGGCGGCTCGGGGGCGTGGCTGGGCTGCTCGGCGGCACCGCGGTGCTGACCGGCGGGGTGCTCGGGAAGCAGGTGCTGGTGGCTGCCGCGGGTGCGCTGCTCTGTTTTGTCGCGGTGGTGCTGTTGTGCCGGTACATCGTTCCGGCGACGGTGGCCGCGTGCGGCAGGGCGCTGGGGCGGGTGTCGGGCCCGTTGGGGCAGTTGGCGGCGGGGAACGCCGGACGTAATCCTCGTCGCACCACGGCCACCGCGACCGCGCTGCTGATCGGCGTCACCGTGACCGCGACGATGATCGTCGGGATCGCGACCGTCAAGGCCAGCGCCCCCCGCGCGCTGGACGAGCAGTTCCCCGTCGACGTCACGGTGAGCGGGTCCGGGTTGCCGGCAGGCCTGGGTGGCCGGCTCGACGGGGTGGACGGGGTCACCGCGGTCGCGGGGCTCTCACGGGGTGACGTCAGCACCTCGTCGGGTCGAGAGCTTGCGGTTTCCGGGGTCGACCAGGACGAGGTGGCGGCGGCGTTGCGCGTGTCGATCGCGCTACCGAAGCCCGGCCAGATCGCGCTGTCGCCAGACCTACTCGGGGAGCTGGGTGCGCGCCAAGGGGAACCGTTCGAGGTCCGCGGCGACGGCGCCGTCCGGACCCTGACGGTGGTGTCCGGCGTGGAAGGACAACCGTCCCTGATGGCACGCGAGGATCTGGCGGCGATGTCGCCGAGCACCACGGTGGAGTCGCTGTGGATCCGGCTCGCGGACGGTCTTTCCGACGACCAGATCGCCGCCGCGCAGAGAGACGTCGCGGACCTTGCCACCGACGTCGTTCCGACAGCGGAGATCGGTGGTGCCGTTTCCATGCGCGCCGCCCTGAGTTCGGTGCTCGACACGATGCTGATGATCGTGGTGGGCCTGCTGTCGGTGGCGATCCTGATCGCGGTGATCGGGGTCGGCAACACGATGGCACTGTCGGTGATCGAACGGCGGCGCGAGAGTGGGCTGCTGCGTGCGATCGGTGTCACCCGGGCGGGACTGCGGTCGCTGCTGATCCAGGAGGCGGTGCTGGTCTCGGTGGTCGCGTCGGTGCTCGGCGTCGTGCTCGGACTGGTCTTCGGGTTGGCGGGCACGGCTTCGGTGTTCGGCGTCGAAGACCTGGTGTTGCCGTCGCTGCCCTGGCTGCAATTGGCGGCGACCGTTCTGATCGGCGGGATCGCCGGCGTCATTGCGGCGCTGCTCCCGGCCAGGACCGCGGCGAAGGCGTCCCCGGTGCAGGCCATGGCGGCCTAGGGCGTGTCTCCCAATCCCCATTTCGGCGCCCCTGACGTCCAATCGCCGCCCTGCGGCGTTGTCGTCGTCGCCGATACAACAGCGGTATCGGCTCCTCCTCCGCCTTGCCGGACGACGATTGTCTCGTCAGGTGCATCCGAGAGGGATTAGGAGACACGCCCTAGCCTGGACGGGTGCCCGCTGCTCTCCGCTCACTGCGACGCGAGGCCCGGATCGGTCGACTTCGACTGGTCCGGGCCTCGCGGGGCAGCGCGGGGGCGATGGTGGCGACGGTGGCTGCGTTGGTCTACGCGGCGGCGCTGCGCGCCCGGATCAGCTTCGACGAGGAGTTCGACCTGTTCGTCTGCGCCGGAATGCGTTTCGGTTTCGCGAGGGGTGGGACCACCATCGGTGGGGTCTACCTCACCCGCAGGAACACCGGTACCGCAACACTGCGTCACGAGGCGGTCCACGCCGAGCAGTGGGCCCGGCACGGCCTGGGATTCGCCGTCCGGTACCTCATCGAGGAGATCCGGCATCCGATGCACCGCAACCGGTTCGAGATCGAGGCCGGGCTGGTCGACGGGGGTTACGGCCGCCAACCCAAGGGGCGGTCGACCTAGGGCATGGTCCTCGCCGGTTCCCGCGCGGTAACTCGGTGTCGCCGAAGTGCCGTCTTCCCATTCTCGCGCGACCGTCGCATGCTGGCATCGGTTACGAAAAGGAACTAGGGCGGGAGCTGGTTGTGAAGGTGACGTCGTTCGCTGAGCTCGAGGAAGAATTCGCCGCGTTCGTCGGGTCCATCGTCTACGCGACGATGGTCACGGTGGACCGCAAAGGTCGGCCGAGGACGCGGGTGCTCATCCCGGTCTGGGAGGTCGTCGACGGCCGTCCGGTCGGCTGGTTGGCCACGTACAGGACTCCGGTCAAGGCGGCGCACATCGCCGGGAACCCGCACACGAACTTCTCTTACTGGGCGCCCGGCAACAATTCCGTCGCGGTCGACACGGTCGCGGAATGGGTCGAGGACCCTGCCACCAGACGCCACGTGTGGGACCTCTATCGCAAGACCAGTCCGCGCGGGGCAGGATACGACCTCGGCAACTTCTGGCGGTCTCCCGACGATCCGACGCTGCACGTCCTGAGGCTGGATCCGTGGCGGATCCAGGTGATCCGGGGACGGGACCTGCGCGGCCGGATCTGGACGCCCAGTCACGCCACGGATCGACTCAGCGTCGCACCGTGATCTTCTCGGTGGCCACCCGGCGGGCCATCGCGTCGTCGCTGGGGTTGGCGACCTGGACCAGCGAGGCACCCACACCCAGGACGGCGATCATGCCGTCGATCAGTTCCGTCGCGGTGTCCCAGCCGGAACTCGAGAGCACGCGATCCGCGCGGGCGATGGACTGGGCAGCGGCGGAGTCCGTTGCCGCCGTGAGCACCTCGGCGATCGACAACCCGTCGAGCGCCGACCGGGCTCCACCGTCGGGCCGGAACTGGTCGCCGTGCACCCGCACCGAGGTGGCGTAGTCGGTGACCCCGACAGGCAGCCCCTCCGCGGGGCGACCGAACGCGTCCAGCGAGAGCACCGCGACCTCCGGCACATCCTCGACCTCGGCGAGTCGGTCCGCCGAGACCATCGCGAGTTCCGCGTCGTCGTCGGGGGAGAGGAGCACCTCGGCGCCCGCCCACCAGCAGCCGAGCAGCACGGCCGCGCTCTGCCAGTGCGCGGGTAGCAGCACGCAGATCCGGGCGCCAGGCAGCAGACCGAACTCGTCGCGAATCAGGTTGGCGGTCTTGGCGGCCCAGTTGGCGAGGGTGAGCGCGGACAGTTCGATCCGCTCACCGCTGGCGTCGTCGTAGTAGGTGATGCGCGGGCCTGCCGGGTCCTGCTGCAGGATCGGATCGAGGAGGGCCGCAGTCAGGTTGGTCACGGACGTGTTGGGGTCGGGCACTTCCGCCGCCGTTCTCGCTAGTTGACGCACCGGGGACCCTTGGTCCCGGCGTCGATTGCCGGGCCTGGGGGTGCGGGGGTGGGGCTGGTGCCCATGTCGACGATATCCGAGGTCGGTGCCGCGGCGGAGTCGGAACCGGGACCGGTGTAGTCGGCGGCGATGAGAACTTTGACGGCGCCCGTGGAGAGCGAGTCGTCGGCGACGATCTGCAGGCCACCGAGCGCGGCCGCGACGGCCTTCGCCGCGTCGGAATCGGTGTCGGCTGCGAGGACACGGCTCGTGCTCACCGTGGTTCCGGTGTTGTTGCCGACGACACCCTGCGCGTAACCCTGCGCGGTCAGTGCCTCGGACACCCGGGACGCCAGCCCGCCGATCCCACTGTCGTTGGACACGTCCACGGTGACCTTCGAGGTGTCGATCGACGGCGGTTCGGCGCTGTCTGTGGTGTCGACCTCGCTATCGCCCACCAGTCCGGCTACGAACGTGCGGACGGCCTTCGGATCGACCTGCACGATCGATTCGCCGTAGTCGGTCATCGCGTTGAGATCGACCACCGGGATGGTCTGGAACTTGACCTCGCCGCCAGCCAGCCCCTGCAGTTGGCGAGCGAAATCGATGATGTCCCAATCCTCGTCGAGGACGACCGAACGCTGCACCGCCGAGCTCAGCTGTGCGAGCTTGCCCGGATTGCTCAGCGTCTTGGCACCCAGGACCTCGTGAACCAGCGACGCCATGAACACCTGCTGGCGCACGATGCGGTCGAGGTCGCCGCGCGGCAGGTCGTGCCGCTGCCGGACGAACGACAGTGCGTTCGATCCGGTGAGGGTCTGTTCGCCCGCAGGGAATTTCGCGCCGGACATCCACTCGTCGACCGGGTTGTTCAGGCACACGTTGACGCCGCCCACCGCGTCGGTGAGCAGCACGAAGCCCAGCAGCCCGACCTCGGCGTAGTGGTCGACGGTGATGCCGGTGAGATTGGCAACCGACTTGATCAACGCCTCACGGCCGGCCTGGGTGGCGCCCGTGTCGGCGGCGTCCTCGGACTCGCCCTCGTCGATCAACCGCTGTCGTTCGGTGGCCCTGGTGGCGCCGAAGGCCGCGTTGATCTTCGAACGGCCGATGCCGGGGACCTCGACGTAGGAATCGCGTGGGATCGAGACGGCGGTCGCCGAGCTGCCGTCGGTCGGCACTCGGATCAGCACGATGGTGTCGGTGTTGTCGGCCTCGGCCTCGCCTGCCCTGAGTGAGGCGAGTTCGTCGGCAGAGAGCGGATTGCCGTGCGCGTCGGTACGACTGTCGGTACCGACCATGAGGATGTCGACCGCGCCGTCCTTGCCGCCGTCGCCAAGCGCCAACCGGGCGGTCGCGAGATTCGACGCGAGCGCATCGACACTGCGCCACGCGAATCCGGTGATCAGAAGTACCAGGACGGAGGCGGCGGCGACGGCGATCTGGACCCGGCCGAAGGCGGGACGCCTCGCCGTCTGAGCTCCTTCATTGTCCGGCACCTGATGCCCCCCTCTTCCACGCATGTGGTTGTCCCGACCGAGGTCCAGGCTACTTGTGGGGACGCGCCGTTCCGGTGTCCGTGCACCGGCGTGCCAGACTTTCCGGTGTGAGAAAGATCGTTGTAACAGGCGCAGGTGGCCAGCTCGGCACGCAGTTGCTGCGACGCGGAAGCGCGGCCGGCCTGGACGTCGTCGGATTCGGGTCGCGAGAACTGGACATCACCGATGGTGGGGCGGTCGACGAGGTGGTCGAGCCCGGCACAGTCGTCATCAATTGCGCGGCATACACCGCCGTCGATGCGGCCGAGTCGGACGAACAGGCCGCGGGGCGGGTGAACGCCGTCGGGCCGCGGAATCTGGCGACGGCGACCGCGCGTGTCGGCGCCCGTCTGATCCACATGTCGACGGACTACGTGTTCGCGGGCGACGGGATCACTCCGTACGAGTCCGACGCGGCGACCGCGCCCCGGACCGCCTACGGGCGGACCAAGCTCGACGGCGAGCGCGCGGTCCTCGCAGTGGATCCGAATGCCCTTGTGGTGCGCACCGCCTGGGTGTACACCGGCGTGGGTGCCGACTTCGTCGGGGCGATGCTGCGACTGCAGCGCGAACGCGACACCGTCGACGTGGTCGACGACCAGGTCGGGTCGCCGACCTTCGCGGGCGACCTCGCCGACGGGTTGTTGCAGTTGGCGGGCATTCCGGAGGTGCCGGGCGGGGTGCTGCACGCCACGAACGCCGGACAGGCGAGCTGGTTCGACCTGGCCAGGGCGGTGTTCGCCGGGGTCGGAGCCGACCCGGAGCGGGTGCACCCCTGCACCAGTGCCCAGTTCGTGCGGCCCGCGCCGCGTCCGGCGTATTCGGTGCTGTCGGACGCGTCCTGGGTGCGCGCCGGACTGACCCCGCTCCGGCCGTGGCAGGAGGCGCTGGAAGCGGCCCTGGCGCAGTTGCCGCCGGCCAGCGACTAGTCTTGCCGGCGTGAGTTCGCAGCTGGCCGTGGTGACGGTGACCTATTCGCCGGGCAAGCATCTTCAGAGTTTCCTGGACACCCTCGAGGGGGCGACCGAGTCGAAGACCCAGGTCATCATGGCCGACAACGGGTCGACCGACGGTGCTCCCGAGGCGGCCCTTGAGGCCAACTCGAATGTGCGGCTGCTGCGCACCGGGGGGAACATCGGCTACGGCGGTGCCATCAACCGCGCGGTTGCCGAGTTGGACTCCGACGTCGAGTTCGTGGTGATCGCCAATCCCGACCTTCGCTGGGGCGCAGGCTCCATCGACGTGCTCCTCGAGGCGGCGCAGCGTTGGCCGCGCGCGGGCGCGTTGGGCCCGCTGGTGCTGGAACCGGATGGCAGCGTGTACCCGTCGGCGCGTCAGGTGCCCGGCCTCGTCTCGGGTGCAGGCCACGCCGTCCTCGGCAGCGTCTGGCCCTCGAACCCGTGGACTCAGCGGTACCGGCAGGAGAACGAGCAGGTGTCCGAGCGACCGGTGGGGTGGCTCTCGGGATCCTGCCTGCTGGTGCGTCGAGCCGCGTTCGACTCGATAGGCGGATTCGATTCCCGCTACTTCATGTACATGGAGGACGTGGACTTCGGCGATCGGCTCGGCCGTGCGGGCTGGCACAACGTGTTCGTGCCGTCGGCCGAGGTGACCCATGCCAAGGGACATGCGGCAGGGCGGCATCCCGAGCTGATGCTGCCCGCGCATCACCAGAGCGCCTACCGCTTCCAGGCCGATCGGCACCCGCACTGGTGGCAGGCGCCGTTGCGATGGGCGCTGCGGGGCGGTTTGGCCGTGCGGTCGAAGGTGGCCGTCGCAGCGGCGGTACGGAGCAGGGCAAAGAACGAGGGGACCGCAGACGATGGGGAGTGACGCAGTGGAGAACCAGTCGAACGTGGATGCGGTAGTCCTGGTCGGGGGCAAGGGCACACGGCTGAGGCCGCTGACCCTGTCCGCGCCGAAGCCCATGCTGCCGACGGCAGGGCTGCCGTTCCTGCAGCATCTGCTGGCGCGTATCGGTGCGGCCGGGATCAAGCATGTGGTGCTCGGCACCTCCTTCAAGGCGGAGGTCTTCGAAGAGTACTTCGGCGACGGGTCGTCGATGGGTCTGGAGATCGAGTACGTCACCGAGTCCGAGCCGCTCGGCACCGGCGGCGGCATCAGGAACGTGCTGCCCAAGCTCCGCGCGGACAACGTGATCGTGTTCAACGGCGACGTGCTCGGCGGAACCGACCTGCGGGCCGTGCTCGACACGCACACCCGCACCGAGGCGGACGTGACGATGCACCTGGTCCGGGTGGGGGACCCGCGGGCCTTCGGGTGCGTACCGACCGACGAGGACGGTCGCGTCACCGATTTCCTGGAGAAGACGCAGGATCCGCCGACCGACCAGATCAACGCCGGCTGCTACGTCTTCAAGCGCGAGATCATCGAGAAGATCCCCGCCGGACGCCCGGTGTCGGTGGAGCGTGAGGTTTTTCCCGGGCTGCTCGGCGACGGACGTCGCGTCTTCGGGTACGTCGATGCTTCGTACTGGCGCGACATGGGCACGCCGGAGGACTTTGTGCGCGGATCTGCCGACCTGGTGCGCGGGATCGCGCCGTCGCCCGCGCTCGAGGGCCCGCGCGGCGAGTCGCTGATTCATCCCGGCGCCGGGATTGCACCAGGCGCGTTGCTGATCGGCGGCACGGTGGTCGGCCGCGGCGCCGAGATCGGTGCCGGGGCGCGACTCGACGGCGCGGTGGTGTTCGACGGCGCCGTCATCGAGGCGGGTGCGACGGTCGAGCGATCGATCGTCGGTTTCGGTGCCCGAATCGGTCCGCGGGCCTTGGTGCGCGACGCGGTGATCGGGGACGGCGCGGACGTCGGCGCCCGCTGCGAATTGCTGCGCGGCGCGCGGGTGTGGCCTGGCGTGGCGCTGCCCGACGGCGGGGTGCGGTTCTCCACCGACGTGTAGCCCAGAACGGTGTGACCTGGCCCATGCTGGCAAAATCGATGCGGTGAACTCGCCGGAACCTGCCTTTCATCGTTACGTCGCCCTCGGGGATTCGTTCACGGAGGGACTCGGCGACCACGACCCGGCGCGGCCGAACGGACTCCGTGGCTGGGCGGACCGGGTCGCCGAGCAGCTCGCAAGCAAGAACGAGAACTTTCGGTACGCCAACCTCGCGGTGCGAGGCAAGCTGCTCGGGCAGATCATCGACGAGCAGATAGATCAGGCGCTCGCCCTCGGCCCGGACCTGGTGACGATCTACGGCGGCGGAAACGACCTCATGCGTCCGTCGGTGGACATCGACGCGATGGTGGAGCGCTACGACGACGCGGTCGGCAAGCTGACCGCCAGCGGGGCGCGGGTTGCGATGTGGACGGCGTACGACGCCGGGTGGTCCGCGGTGTTCGGCAAGATCCGCGGCCGCACCGCGATCTACAACGAACTGGTGCGCGAGGTCGCGGATCGGCATGGTGCCACGGTCGTCGACTTCTGGCGGTTCGACGGCTACGACGACGACCGGATGTGGGATTGGGACCGGCTGCACATGTCGACTCCCGGGCATCAGCGGATGGCGGTGGAGGCACTCGACGCGCTCGGCGTCAGTCACGACCTCGAGGCCCCCGACCTGGGGCCGGCCCCGGTGCTGGGCAAGGCCGAGCAGCGGCGTGTGAACTACATCTGGGCAAAGGACTTCGTCGGGCCGTGGATCGGGCGGCGCCTGACGGGCAAGTCGTCGGGCGACACGGTGCCCGCGAGACGACCTGTGTTGGAGCCGATTTCCGCGGAGGGCTAGGCCGTTCACCCTCGCCGGGTGATGCGGGTTCGTGGCGACGTATGGGGTAATGCGCCAATGGACAGCGTTGGCGCATCACCTTCCGCCCGATCGGCGATCCCGGAGCCGTTCCCTCCGTTCGAGGGCGCGATCGGCAAGACCTACAAGGAGTCGACGGCCGCGTGGCCGAAGGTCCCGACTGCGGCGGAGGGCGCGCCGAATATCGTGGTGATCATGCTCGACGACGTCGGGTTCGGGCAGACCTCGACGTTCGGCGGACTGATCCCCACACCGAACCTCGACAGGCTCGCTTCGGAAGGGCTGCGGTACAACCGGTTCCACACCACCGCGGTGTGCGGCCCGTCCCGGGCGGCGCTACTGACCGGCCGAAACCATCACGACGCGGGTAACGGGTTCCTGATGGAGTGGGCAACCGGCTTCCCGAGCTACACCACGATGATCCCGCGCACCACGGCCACGGTCGCCGAGGTGCTGCGGGGCAACGGCTACTCGACGTGGTGGTACGGCAAGAACCACAACACCCCGGACTGGGAGACCAGCGTCGCCGGCCCGTTCGACCGGTGGCCGACCGGCATGGGATTCGACTACTTCTACGGCTTCAATGCCGGCGAGACGCACCAGTACTACCCGGTGCTGTTCGAGAACACGACCCCGGTCGAACCCGACAAGGGCCCCGAGGACGGGTACCACCTGGTGACCGACATGACCGACCGCGCGATCTCGCGGATGCGGTACGCCAAGTCGGTCGCGCCGGACAAGCCGTTCTTCATGTACTTCGCCCCCGGCGCGATGCACGCCCCGCATCACGTCACCAAGCAGTGGCGCGACAAGTTCAAGGGCGCCTTCGACATGGGCTGGGAGAAGTACCGGGAGATCGTCTTCGAGAACCAGAAGAAGATGGGCATCATCCCGCCCGACACCGAGCTCACTCCGCGCCCCGACTGGGTGCAGGAGTGGGACACGCTCAGTGACCAGCAGAAGCAGGTCTACTGCGCCCTTTTCGAGAACTATGCCGGGTACTTCGCGTTCACCGACCACGAGGTCGGCCGCTTGCTCGAGTCCATCAAGGACCTGCCCGACGCCGAGAACACCATGGTGATGTACATCGTGGGTGACAACGGCGCATCCGCCGAGGGCGGCCCCGACGGCACGCTCGACGAGATCAAGAACCTCGGCGGGATGATGCCCACGATCGAGGACATCATCGCCGACCTCGACAAGCTCGGCGGTCCGGAGACCGAGCCGCACTACCCGGTCGGGTGGGCCTGGGCAGGCAACACTCCGTTCCAGTGGGTCAAGCAGGTCGCCTCCCATCTCGGCGGGTCGCGGAACCCGATGGTCGTCAGCTGGCCGGCGAAGATCACGCACGACGACGCCCCGCGCGATCCGTTCCTGCACCTCGTCGACGTCGCCCCGACGATCTACGAGGCGGCGGGGGTCACGATGCCCGACACGGTGAACGGCATCGAGCAGCTACCGCTGGCCGGCGAGTCGTTCCTGACCAGCTTCACCGATCCGGCATTCGAGGGCCGGACCGATCAGTACTTCGAGATCCTCAGCAACCGCTCGATCTACGAGGACGGCTGGAAGGCGAACGCGCAGCACACCATGCCGTGGCGACAGGATCTCGCCCCCGGCGACTGGGACAACGACCGCTGGGAGCTCTACCACCTCGACGACGACTTCTCCGAAGCCCGCGATCTGGCCGGCGCGATGCCCGACAAACTCGAGCAGATGAAGGCCAAGTTCGACGAGGCAGCGGAGAAGTACCACGTGTACCCGCTCGACGACCGCGGCGTCGCCCGGGCGATCCTCCCGAAGCCGACCCCGCCCGGCTCGGACCCGAAGGCGACCTCGTTCACCTTCTACGCCGGCGCGACCCGGCTCCCGGAGAGTGCCGCGCCGTCGATGAAGAATCGAAGTTGGAAGCTCGCCGCGCGCATCGGCACCGACGGCGCCGCGACCAACGGCGTCGTCATGGCCATCGGCGGTGTCGCGGGCGGCATGTCGCTCTACCTGAAGGACGGTGTGCTGACCTTCGACTACAACTACTACGGCGACCACACCACCGTGCGGGCGGCGCAGCCGATCGAGGCGGGCGACGCGGTCGTCGGCGTCGAGTTCGACTACGACGGCGGCGGCATCGGCAAGGGCGCGGGTCTCACGCTGACGGTCGACGGAGCGCCGGTCGGGCAAGGGCGGATGGCGGCAACCGTTTTCGCCCGCTTCGGTGTCGACACCTTCGGCATCGGTGAGGACACCGGCCAGCCTGTCACCACCGACTACCGGCCACCGTTCCGGTTCACCGGCACCATCGACAGGGTCGACATCGAACTGGCCCCGCTGAACCTCAGCCCCGACGACCTGCAGGCGGTGCACCACACCGAGGTCAAAGCGGCACAGCGCAGGGAGTAGACGGTTTGCGACCAACCCCGCCTACAGGGCGGGGTTGGTCGGTGACTGATTTCTGTCGGTGCACCCGGCCGACTTACCGCCGACCCTCGCCGACCTCACCACCATCACCGACCCGAACCACCTCGCACAATGCGCACGACTCCGCGCCCACCACGACGAACATCAGGCGATCCTGCGCGAACGCTTCCGTCACCAGCCCCCACCGTTCTAGGACGAGCGCAGCGCCGCCAACCCCACCAGGTGGTCGATGGTCTCCCGCTCGGCCGTCTCGGGCAGCGCATCGACCGGCCACCACCGCAGGTCGGTCGACTCGTGGCTGCGAACGATCGGCGCACCGGTCTCGGCGCGCACGAGAAACCGCAAATCCAGGTGCCGTGTCGGCAGACCCAGCGAGCAGGTGATCGGATGCGTGTGCGCGGAGAGCAGGACCGGATCGATCCGCAGGCCCTCGATGCCGGACTCCTCGGTCGCTTCCCGGAGCGCCGCGTCGATGACGGTCTCGTCCGCAGCCTCGCAGTGGCCGCCGAGCTGGATCCAGCGCCCGACCCGCGGATGCAGGGTCAGCAGCACCTGCCGGCCATCCTCGCTCAGGACCAGCGACGATGCGGTGATGTGGCCGGGCGCGTGCTCACGCAGGCAGCCAAGCGGCGCCGAGTCGAGGAATGCGAGCATGGTGTGCCGCAACGATTCGTCGGCAGCGTTCGGCGTCTGCCAGCCGAGCAGCGCCTCGCGCGCCGAGCGGTGCAGGGACTCGGCGCTCACATCTCCACCAGCAGGTCGTCGGGCGTACCGGGCGTGCGCGGCGTCAGCGGCTCGAGAGGATGGCCGACGGCGATGGCGCCGAGCGCCTGCCAGTCCGCACGCAAGCCGAGTTCGGCCCGCACGAGGTCCGCCGCGAAGATGGTCGACCCGATCCAGCAACTGCCGATTCCCTTGGTGGCCAACGACACCAGCAGTCCCTGCACGGCAGCGCCCGCGGCGACGGTGAACATCGTCTGCTCGGCCCTGGTCCTGGCCTCGTCCGGGTAGCTGTGCGCGCCCTCGGGCACACAGAACGGGATCACCAGTTCCGGCGCGTCGAACAGGATGTTGCCCCGGTCGAGCCGCGCGTTGATCTTCTCCAGGCTCAGCCCGTCCGCGGTGAGGTCCGCACGCCACTGTTCCCGCATCGCGTTCAACAGTCCCCTGCGGGTCGCGGCCGTGCGGATCCAGACGAACCGCACCGGACGGGTGTGGTGCGGCGCAGGCGCCGTCAGGGCTTCCGCGATGGCGTCGCGAAGGGCATGCGGATCAATCGATTCGGCGGAGAACTCACGCACCGATCGGCGCAGCAGGAGGGCCTCGCTCCTGCCCCGCTCCAGCGCCTCGTTGGAGCCGAGCCAGAACAGGTCGTCCTCGCCCGGCCTCAGCAGGTCCCGCGCGACCGAACCGTCGTCCTCGAAGTCGAATCCGCGCACCACGGCGATCGGCACGCTGCCGACCTTGCCCTTGACCAGATCGCCCGCCGCGGCGAGCTCGTCCGCGACGGCGACCGCCGTCACGTACAGCTCGTTCCCCTGGGCGTCAACGGATCCCGCGTAGCCGTGCAGCACCGGAAGTCCGGACGAGCCGATCGCGGCGTCGGTCTGGCCGACCCGCCAGGCGCGGCCCATGGTGTCGGTGATGACCACCGCGACGCTGACGCCCAGCAGTTCGGCCAACCGCTCCCGCAACTGTCGGGCGCTCGCGTCGGGGTCCTCCGGCAGCAGCGCCAGTTCCGCCGGGTCCACGTTCGACCCGTCGATGCCGGACGCCGCCTGGATGATGCCCAGCTTGTTCTCGGTGATCAGGGTGCGACCCTTGCGGGCGACTACGCGGACCGCCTCCTGATCGACCAGTCGCCTGCGAACGGCATCGCGCTCGTCGGCGTCGGTGGGGGAGGCCACGATCCGGCCCTCGACCTTGGAGACGATCTTGCTCGTGACGACCAGTACGTCGCCGTCGACGAGCCACGGTGCCTGCGCCGCGATCGAGGCGGCCAGGTCATCGCCCGGCCGGAACTCGGGAAGGCCTGGCACGGGCAGGATCTCGATCGAACCGCCCGCTCCGTGATCGCCGATCACATTGTCCTCGCTCACGCAGTGACCCCGGCCAGGCGCAGTGCGGCCCTGGCCATCTCCGCGGTCGCTTCCGGGTCTGTCATCAGCAGCGGGACGGACTCGACCTGCACTCCTGGCACCTGCGCGGTATCGGTCTCGTGGACGAGCCAGCCGTCGAGGATCCCGGTCTCCGACCTGGCGCCGTAATGCCGTCCGATCGCCTCGGCGGTGGTTTCCACCCCGATGACCTCGAGGCATTCATCGGCCATGCCGCGCAACGGCTTTCCGCCGATGACCGGGGACAGGCCCACGACCTTCGCCTTACCGGTTCGCAGTGCGCCACGGATCCCGGGCACCGCGAGGATGGCGCCGACGCTGACCACCGGGTTGGACGGTGCGAGCAGAACCGCGTCCGCGTTCTCGATCGCGTCGATGACACCGGGTGCCGGGGTGGCCTTGTCGGCGCCGACATACGCGAAGCTGTGCGTCGGAACCTGGGCGCGGTGGCGGACCCACCATTCCTGGAAGTGGATCGCGCGTTGCGCGTCGTCGGCCGGATCGGTGATGACAACGTGGGTCTCGCTGCGGTCGTCGGTGACCGGCAGCAGTCGGACCCCGGGTTGCCAACGGTTGCACAGTGCCTCGGTGACCGCCGAGAGCGGATACCCGGTGCGCAGCATCTGACTACGAATGAGGTGCGTGGCGATGTCGCGGTCGCCGAGGCCGAACCAATCCGGCTTGGCGCCATACGCCGCGAGTTCCTCTTTCGCGTTCCAGGTTTCGCCGACGTGACCCCAGCCCCGCTCGGGGTCGATTCCGCCTCCGAGCGTGTACATGCAGGTGTCGAGGTCCGGGCAGATGCGCAGCCCGTGCATCCACACGTCGTCGCCGACGTTCACGACCGCGGTGATCTCGTGTGTGCCCTCGGCATCCGATTCTCCGAGCAGGCTCCGCACTCCTTGCAGGAAACGAGCTCCACCGACGCCGCCGACCAATACTGTGACTCTCACAGCTGAAGAGCCTAGGCGTCGGGCGCCGGTGTGTCGGACTTGCACCGGTCGATCGGCGGCGGCCGGTGCGACACGCGGGTGACGCGCACGAATGCGCCGCCGAGGCGATTCCGGTGCGGGTGGTGGTAAGGGGAATTGGCCAACAGCTTGACCCCAGCGCTCCGTGCCGTGTCTAATCACAGGTATGTCATTCCAGCTTCGCCACGCGAGATCAGTTGTGGCGAACCTTGATTCGAACGTTCGTTCGGAGTGGGTGGCAGTGTCGGGGGACGCAAGAGACCGGAAATTTCTGCGCAATCCAATGTGAGGAGGCGGAACGATGCCCAACCAGTACGAGGGATCACGACTTCTGAACGCGCTTGATTACGAACCGCAGACCGATTTCACAGCGAACACAACGGAGGGGGTTGGCGAGCTTTTGGGGGAGAGTGAGCCGGTACGGCCGCAGCTGAGCTTGGTCACCGGATTTGACGAGATGTTCGAGAACATCGAAGACCAGTGGCAAGAGCGGGCGCTGTGCGCTCAGACCGATCCCGAGGCGTTCTTCCCCGAGAAGGGCGGCTCGACCCGCGAGGCGAAGCGAATCTGCCTCGGGTGCGAGGTGCGCGACGAGTGCCTCGAGTACGCGCTCAACAATGACGAGCGATTCGGCATCTGGGGCGGACTCTCGGAGCGCGAGCGCCGCCGGCTCAAGCGCGGGATCATCTAGGGCGCAAGCTGTTTTCAGTCCTCGGGTTCTCCGCCGAGCTCCGGGTCGATGACCTCCGGGTCGACCCCGAGGTAGGTGGCGACCTGCCGGACCAGTACCTCGTTCAGTAGATCGACGAGGTCTTCCTGGCGCTTGGCGCGCAATTCGAGCGGCCGGCGGAACAGGACCAGGCGCGCCCTCGTGGCGGCGCCGTGCCGGTCCACGCCTGCCGGCACCAGCCGCGAGAGCGGCACGGGTCCCTCGGCCACCACCTCCGGCGGCCAGGTGACCGAATCCGGGTCGAGGGCGCGGATCTTGGGCACCTCGTCCACCGCGATGTCGAGCTTGGTGATCCGTTCGTGCCAGCGGGCGTCGATGGGGGCGAACGCCTCCAGGACCAGCATGTCGAACTTCTCTGCCCGGCTGCGCCATGCGGGCACGCTCTCCGGGAGCACCGGCCCGCGGATGCCGCGTCCGCGTCGAGCCGCTGATCGTGAGGTCAACGGTCGTCCGTGTCGGGCTCTGCGCATGAAGGTCAATCCTACCGACACCCATCGGCTTCCGGTGTGTCCGAGTAGGAGCCTGGGGGTCCGCCAGCTACCCTCATCTGCGTGAGAGCACTGCGTCGATGCTGCCGGCCCGGGTGTAAGAACCCCGCCGTTGCGACGCTGACGTATGTCTATTCGGACTCGACGGCAGTTGTCGGTCCGCTCGCGACCGTCGACGAGCCGCATTCCTGGGATCTGTGCGAGACGCACGCGTCCCGGATCACCGCGCCGAAGGGCTGGGAGCTGGTCCGCTACGAGGGCGGATTCTCCTCGAGCACCCCGGACGAGGACGATCTCACGGCCCTCGCCGAGGCCGTCCGCGAGGCGGGCATGCCCGAACGCGGATCCGTCGACTCCGCGACGTCGCATCCCGTGGATTCGGCGCACGCGCCGATGCAGGCACCGCGCACCGGTCGTCGCGGCCATCTGCGGGTTCTGCCCGATCCCACGAACTGACTCGCGCGGCACCGGGCACTAGGCTTGCGGTGCACCGATCGAGACCGTCCCCGAACGCAGGAGTTATCGCAGTGGCACGTCCCGCAGAATCCGTCCATGCCGTCATCAAGGCATATGACGTACGCGGAGTGGTCGGCGAACAGATCGATGTCGACTTCGTGCGTGACGTCGGTGGCGCATTTGCCCGCCTGGTCCGGGACGGAGCCGACCGCGTTGCGATCGGTTACGACATGCGGGAATCGTCGCCGGAACTGGCGAACGCGTTCGCCGAGGGCGTGACGGCGCAGGGCCTCGACGTCGTCCTGATCGGCCTCGCCTCCACCGATCAGCTGTACTTCGCGTCCGGCCTACTCGACTGCCCTGGCGCCATGTTCACCGCGAGCCACAACCCGGCGAAGTACAACGGGATCAAGCTGTGCCGCGCAGGCGCGAAGCCGGTCGGACAGGACACCGGGCTGGCGACGATCTCCGCCGAGGTCATCGAGGGAGTGCCCGGATTCGACGGTGCCCCCGGCTCGGTCAGCGAGCAGGACGTGCTCGTGGAGTACGCGGACTTCGTGCGCGGGCTCGTTGACCTGTCGTCGATGAAGCCGATGGCCGTCACGGTGGACGCGGGCAACGGGATGGGCGGGCACACCGTTCCGGCCGTGCTCGAACCGCTGCCGCTGACCGTGGATCCGATGTACTTCGAGCTCGATGGAAACTTTCCGAACCACGAGGCCAACCCGCTCGACCCGAGGAACCTGGTCGACCTGCAGGCGCGGATCCGCGAGACCGGTGCGGACATCGGGCTCGCCTTCGACGGCGACGCGGACCGCTGCTTCGTCGTCGACGAACTCGGCAACCCGGTGTCCCCGTCCGCGGTGACGGCGCTGGTCGCCGAGCGGGAACTGGCCAAGGAGCCCGGCGCCACGATCATCCACAACCTCATCACCTCCAGGGCTGTGCCCGAGTTGGTGACCGAGCTCGGCGGTACCCCCGTCCGGACGCGGGTCGGGCACTCCTTCATCAAGCAGCAGATGGCGGAGACCGGCGCGATCTTCGGCGGCGAGCACTCGGCGCACTACTACTTCCGCGACTTCTGGGGCGCCGACTCCGGCATGCTCGCCGCGCTGCACGTGCTCGCGGCGCTCGGCGAGCAGGACCGGCCGCTGTCCGAACTGATGAGGAGCTACGAGCGCTACGAGGCGTCCGGCGAGATCAACTCCACCGTCGCGGACGCCGCCGAACGGACCGCCGCTGTGCTGGCCGCATTCTCGGGGCGCACGAAGTCCGTGGACCGGCTCGACGGCGTCACCGTCAACCTCGGGGAGGGTGCGTGGTTCAACCTGCGGGCCTCGAACACCGAGCCGCTGCTGCGCCTGAACGTGGAGGCGCGGACGGCTGAAGTGGTCGATGCGCTGGTGGCTGAGATACTTGGTGTCGTGCGCGCCTAGCGGACACGGGAACAGCCGTAGAATTCTTGCCCCGGGGCAGAGCGAGAGAGGAAGGACGCCATGACGGCTCCGTCACACCTTCTCGACCTCGATGACTCCGCAAGCGTGACCGCAGCCGATTCCGAGGGGTCCCTGCGATCCGCCGCACTCGGTGGGGCGCAGGTGCGAGCCACTGCGGAGTCGGTCAACGAGGGTGCCCTCGATCGGATCAGGGATCTGCGCCCGCGCAGCATCGTCCTGGTGACCGCGGGAGGCCGCGCGGGCCGGGCAGCGTCGGTGCTCACGAGTGCCGTCGGCGGCAGGATCGGCGTGCCGATCCTGCACCTGCCCGCGGTACCGCCGTGGGTCGGCTCCCTGGATGTTGTCGTCGTCGCGGGTGAGGACGCGGGCGATCCGCGGCTGCTCATCGCGGTCGACTCGGCGCTGCGCCGCGGCGCCGAGGTGGCGATCGCCGCCCCCGACGAAGGACCGTTGCGTGCGGCAGGCGCCGGTCGCGCGATGGCGCTCCCGCCGCGCATTCGGGTTGCCGACCAGCACGGGTTCCTGCGGTACCTGTCCGCAGGCGTCGCGGTGCTGACCGCGCTCGGGCCTGCCCGAGCCGACAACATGCTCCCGGACCTGCATGCCCTCGCCGACGCGGTGGACGCGGAGGCGTTGCGCGGACACCCGACCAACGAGGTGTTCCACAATCCGGCGAAGTCGTTGGCGGTCCGGATGCGGGCGCGCCGGGTGGTGCTGGCCGGGGATGGTCCGGCTACCACGGCGCTGGCGCGGCACGGCGCCGAGATGCTCATGCGCACCGCGGGGGCGGTGGCCGCGGCGGCCGATCTCAGCGATGTAGTGGCCTCGGCCACACGATTCGCGACCGACGAATCCGCCGGTCAGGCAGGTGGATACGATCCGATCTTCCACGACGAGGAACTCGATGGTCCGCCGCCGAGCAATCCGGTGCGGGTCTTCGTGCTGTCGAGCGCGGCCACCCGGCCGGCCACGTCGCGCCGGATCGCCGCCCTGTCGGACGCCGAGCTCGTGCTCGCGATGGGGGAAGAAGAACAGGTCGACAAGGGGGGCCAGGAGATGGCTGGGGAGCGCAGCGAGATCGAGCAGCTGGCGGTGACGGCCGTGCGGCTGGAGATGGCCGCGGCCTATCTGCAGTTGATCGGTGGTAGCTAGTGCGACAGCTTCAGGGTGCGCTGCGCACCTACGCATGGGGCTCGCGCACCGCGATCGCGGAACTGTGCGGCAGGCCCGTGCCGTCGAACCATCCGGAGGCCGAGGTCTGGCTCGGTGCTCATCCGGCCGACCCGGCGCGACTGCTCGGCGCCGCAGGCCCCGTCTCACTGCTCGAGGCGGTCGACGCCGACCCGGCGGGCCAGCTCGGGGACCGGGCCAGGGCCGAGTTCGGCGACCGGTTGCCGTTCCTGCTCAAGCTCCTCGCGGCCGAGGAACCGCTGTCGCTGCAGGCTCACCCGAGCGCCGTTCAGGCCAAGGAGGGCTTCGAGCGGGAGGAGGCGGCGGGGATACCGCTCGACTCGCCGGTGCGTAACTACCGCGACGACAGTCACAAGCCGGAACTGGTGGTGGCACTGACCACGTTCGAGGTGCTCGCCGGCTTTCGGGATCCGCACAGGACCGTCGACCTGCTCAGGGCCCTCGAGGTGCCCGCGCTCGACCACTACATCGCTCTTCTTGCGGGACAGCCCGATTCGTCGGGGCTGCGGGCACTGTTCACCACCTGGATAACCCTGCCGCCGCCCGCGCTGCGGGCGCTGCTCCCTCAGATTCTCGAGGGTTGCGTGCGGTATCTGTCCGGCGCGCGCGGCACCCGCCCCTATACCGCGGAACTGCGGACCGTGCTTGGCTTGGGCGAGTCCTATCCGGGCGACGCGGGCGTGCTGGCCTCGCTGCTGTTGAACCGGATCACCCTGCAGCCGGGCGAGGGCCTCTACGTCGCGGCCGGGAACCTGCACGCGTACCTGCACGGGCTCGCGGTCGAGATCATGGCGAACTCGGACAACGTGTTGCGCGGCGGGCTCACGCCCAAGCATGTCGACGTCCCCGAGTTGTTGCGGGTGCTCGACTTCGAACCGCTCACCGGTCCGGTGCTGACGCCGTCCGCGGTCCCGGGCGCCGCCACGGTCGTCTACGAGACGCCCGCGCCCGAGTTCGCCCTGACCCGGGTGGATCTGGACCGGGCGGGCGATCGGCACCCGGCCTCGGTGGCGTTCGAACTCGCTGGTCCGCGGATACTGCTGTGCACCTCCGGATCGGTCACGCTTCGGAGCGGCGAGAACGTCCTGGAGCTCGAGCAGGGCTGTGCGGCGTGGATCGCGGCCTCGGATCCCGAGGTCGTGGCGCTCGCGCGGACCTCGACCGCACAGGTGTTCAGCGCCGCCGTCGGGTGATCCCCGACGCGCCACCGGGGCGAAACCTCGTGTGAGGCACGCCGGGCGCAATAGGCTTGGCTGCATTCTCATCAGGAGGCAGCGATGGCAAACCGCGGGATCTTCCGAACCAAGTCCGTCGAGCAGTCGATCGCGGACACCGACGAGCCGGACAGCAAGCTCCGTAAGGACCTGACGGCCTGGGATCTCACCGTCTTCGGTGTCGCCGTGGTCGTGGGTGCCGGCATCTTCACCCTCACCGCGCGGACGGCGGGCAACGTGGCGGGGCCGTCGGTTTCGCTCGCGTTCGTGCTCGCCGCCATCGCGTGTGGCCTGGCGGCGCTGTGCTACGCAGAGTTCGCCTCGACAGTCCCGGTCGCGGGAAGCGCGTACACCTTCTCGTACGCCACCTTCGGTGAGTTCGTCGCGTGGATCATCGGCTGGGACCTGATCCTGGAGTTCGCGTTGGCGGCCTCGGTCGTGGCCAAGGGGTGGTCGCTCTACCTCGGCAACGTGATCGGGGCCGAGGGGTCGACGGTGATCTCCCTGGGTTCGGTCGATTTCGACTGGGGGTCGGTCCTGCTGATCGCGGTGCTGACCGCGATCCTCGCGACCGGGACCAAGCTGTCCTCCCGTGTCTCCGCGATCATCACCGCCATCAAGGTGGGCGTGGTGCTGCTGGTGATCGTGGTCGGGGCGTTCTACATCAGCAAGGACAACTATTCGCCGTACATCCCGCCGTCGCAGCCGGGCGACACCGGCGAGGGCATCCACCAGTCGCTGTTCTCGTACCTCACCGGCGCCGGGGGCAGCACCTACGGTTGGTACGGGCTGCTGGCCGCCTCCAGCCTGGTCTTCTTCGCCTTCATCGGGTTCGACGTGGTGGCCACCACGGCGGAGGAGACGAAGGATCCGCAGAAGTCGCTGCCCAGGGGCATCCTCGGATCCCTCGCGATCGTCACCGTGCTCTACGTCGCGGTCACCCTGGTGCTCACAGGGATGGTGAAGTACACCGACCTCGCCGGTGAGGGATCAACCCTCGCAACGGCATTCGAGATCCACGGGATCACCTGGGCGCAGTGGGTGATCAACCTGGGAGCCCTTGCGGGCCTCACGACGGTCGTGCTGGTGATGCTGCTCGGTCAGACCCGGGTGCTGTTCGCGATGTCCCGCGACGGGCTGATGCCCAGGAAACTCGCGCACACGGGGCCGCACGGGACCCCGGTGCGGATCACCGTCATCGTCGGCGTGGTGTCCGCCGTGCTGGCCGGGTTCTTCCCGATGGGAACGCTCGAGGAGATGGTCAACATCGGCACCCTGTTCGCGTTCGTGCTGGTGTGCATCGGCGTCATCGTCCTGCGCCGCACCCGCCCCGACCTGCCGCGCGGCTTCACGGTGCCGCTGGTGCCGCTGGTGCCGATCCTCGCGGTGCTCGCCTGCCTGTGGCTGATGCTGAACCTGTCGGTGGAGACCTGGATCCGGTTCGTGGTCTGGATGGCCATCGGCATCGTCGTCTATTTCCTCTACGGCTACCGGCATTCGATGGTGGGCCGCCGGGCCACGCCCCCACCGGGTGTGGAGGCCGAGGCGCTCGGGCGTCTCGGCGGACCCGAGGGGCCGGGCGGGGTCGGGCTCTAACCCTGGCCGACCGCCTCGTGTACAAATCTCGTCTTTTGTATAGACAGCAGACATCGAGTGGCATATCGTCCATATCTACGTGGTTCACCTCACAGTTGTGGGCCCGCCCGTAGAGGAGACAGTCGTGGCGATGCAGGTCGATCCCGGGGCGCAGGCGCCCGCCGAGCAGTGGCGAGACAAGAAGCGGCATCTCTGGTTGCTGGGTCTGATCCCGCCGACCGCCGTCTTCCTCGCGGCCGGACTGGTCTGGGCATTCAACGAGCTCGGCTGGGCCGCGGTCTCGCCGGTGTGGTGGTGGATCGGGCCGATCCTCGTCTACGGGCTGCTGCCGGTTCTCGACATCTTCTTCGGGCCGGACGGACAGAACCCGCCCGAGGAGGTGATGGAGCGGTTGGAGAACGACAAGTACTACCGCTACTGCACGTACGTCTACATCCCCTTCCAGCTCGCGAGCCTGGTGTTCGCGTGCTACCTGTGGACCGCCGACAGCCTGAGCTGGCTGGGCGTCGAGGGCGGACTGGGGCTGGTGTCGAAGATCGGGCTCGCGCTCAGCATCGGCGTGATGGGCGGCATCGGCATCAACACCGCGCACGAACTGGGCCACAAGAAGGACGAGCTCGAGCGGTGGCTGTCGAAGGTCACCCTGGCCCAGACCTTCTACGGGCACTTCTACATCGAGCACAACCGTGGCCACCACGTCCGGGTGTCCACCCCGGAGGACCCGGCGAGCGCCAGGTTCGGCGAGAGCTTCTGGGCCTTCCTGCCGCGCAGCGTCTGGGGCAGTCTGACCTCCTCCTGGGAACTGGAGAAGGCGCGGATGCAGCGACTCGGCAAGAGCGCGTGGAGCATTCACAATGACGTCCTGAACGCCTGGCTGATGTCGGTGGTGCTGTGGGTGGCGCTGGTGGCGGTCTTCGGGTGGGAGGTGCTGCCGTTCCTGGTCCTCCAGGCCGTCTATGGCTTCTCACTGCTCGAGACCGTCAACTACCTCGAGCACTACGGGCTGCTCCGGCAGAAGACCGCGAGCGGACGCTACGAGCGCTGCGCCCCGGCGCACAGCTGGAACTCCGATCACATCTGCACCAACATCTTCTTGTACCACCTGCAGCGGCACAGCGACCATCACGCCAATCCGACGCGGCGCTACCAAACGCTGCGCAGCATGGACGGCGCGCCGAACCTGCCGAGCGGCTACGCCAGCATGATCTCCCTGGCGTACTTCCCGCCGATCTGGCGCGCGGTGATGGACCGCCGCGTTCTGGGGCACTACGACGGCGACATCACCCGAGTGAACGTCCAGCCGGCCAAGCGAGAGCGGATCCTTGCCCGCTACGGGGCGGCGTGATCATGGCTGCGTATCGGTGTCCCGTGTGTGACTACGTCTACGACGAGTCGAAAGGTGCCGCGCGTGAGGGCTTTCCGGCTGGAACTGCCTGGGATGCGGTTCCCGACGACTGGTGCTGCCCGGACTGCGGAGTGCGGGAGAAGATCGACTTCGTGAGGAGCGCGTGATGAAGCTGTACCGCTGTGTCCAATGTGGGTTCGAGTACGACGAGGAGCTGGGCTGGCCCGAGGACGGCATCTCGCCCGGTACCCGCTGGGATGACATTCCCGATGACTGGAGCTGCCCCGACTGCGGTGCGGCCAAGGCCGATTTCGAGATGGTCGAGGTTGCCCGCCCGTGAGCTCGATCGTGATCGTCGGCACCGGGATCGCCGGGATCACCGCCGCCGAAACGCTGCGGGCGGACGGCTTCTCGGGGGCAGTGACCGTCATCGGCGAGGACGCCGCCCACCCCTACCGCAGGCCGGCCCTGTCGAAGGACCTGTTGCTCGGCACGATGCCGGCGGAGAAGGCCCGGCTACGCGGAGCCGAGTACTGGAGTGAGCGCGGGATCGAGTTCCGCACGTCGGTGGCCGTCACCTCGATCGAGGTGGACGCGCGCACGGTCCGGCTCGAGACGGGTGAGGAGTTGCCTTACGACGCGCTGCTTCTCGCGACCGGCGGCCGGGCTCGTCAGATCGAGCATTCGGGCGGGGACGCGGTGCGCGCGCTGAGGTCGATGGACGATGTCGCACCGCTGCGGGCCGCCATCGAGCGAACGAACTCGATCCTGGTGATCGGGGCCGGGCTGATCGGCTCGGAGGTCGCGGCAACCGCACGGGGTCTCGGCGCCGAGGTGACGATGCTCGAGGCGGCGTCCGGGCCGCTGAATCGGGTGCTCCCGCCCCAGGTCGGCGCGCTGTATGAGCAGATCCACCGCGAGCACGGCGTGGCGCTGCACACCTCGGTGCGGCTCACCGAACTCGCCTCGGACGGCGCGGGCGGGGTACGGGCCACCGCCGCGGACGGCAGGACGTGGTCCGCAGGCGCGGCGCTGCTCGCGGTCGGCATGGTGCCGAACACCCTCCTGGCGGAGCAGGCCGGGCTGGCCATCTCGGAGGGGATCGTGGTGGACGAGGGATTCGCCACCTCGGCGCCGGGCGTGTACGCGGCAGGCGACGTGGCCAACTGCCCGAATCTGGTCCTGGGTGGTCGGCATCGAACGGAGCACTGGAACTCGGCGCAGGAGCAGGGCGCCTCGGCCGCGCGCGCGATGCTCGCCGGCCTGGCCGGTGCGGCCGCCGAACCGGTTCGCGAGGTGCCGTGGTGCTGGTCTTCGCAGTACGGGCTGAATCTCCAGGTCGCCGGGTGGCCGCAGGCCGACGACGAGATCGTCGTCCGGGGCAGCATCGCCGAGCGCGACTTCACCGTGCTCACGCGGCGGGCCGGCCGATTGGTCGGCGCGGTGACGCTCGGCAGGCCAAGAGACCTACGTGCGGCGCGGGTGCTGATCGGGCAGAGCCCGACGATCGATCCGGTGCTCCTGGCGGACGAGGGCGAAGACCTGACGGCATTGAGTCTGAGGGTTTGAAGTTTGACGCCCCGGACGCTTGCTGCCACTCTCGCCACCATGGCTACGACGAATCGAGTCCCGTTTCAACAGGCGACCCGTGCGCTGCTGCGGGATTCGATTCTCGGCGCCATGCGGGACCTGCTGTCGGTCAAGGACTGGTCCGAGGTGACCATGACCGCCGTCGCGGCCGGTGCCGGGGTCAGCAGGCAGACCGTCTACAACGAGTTCAAGTCCAGGCAGGGTCTCGCGCAGGCGTATGCGCTGCAGCTGGCGGACCGATTCGTCGGGGCCATCGACGACGCCATCTATGCCAATGCGGGCCAGGCGCAGACCGCGCTGGTCGAGGCGTTCACCACGTTCTTCCGGCAGAGCGCAGCCGATCCGTTGGTCCGGTCGTTGCTGACCGGGGACGCCAAGCCGGACCTGCTGCGCCTGATCACCACCGACAGCGCCCCGTTGCTCGAGCGCGCCTCGGCCAGGCTCGCGGAAACGTTGGAGCGCAGCTGGATTCAGGCCTCGCCGACGGACGCCGGGATCCTCAGCCGGGGAATCGTGAGGCTGGCGATCAGTTACATCTCGATGCCGCCGGATTCGGATCGCAATGTTGCCGAGGATCTGGCCCGGATCTTCGTGCCGTTCATCGAGGTGATCGTCGGAGCCGACGCCTAGTAGCCTTAGCCGAGAAATCGGCGACCAGGAGAGGCAGATGACGACCAGCGTGTCTGAGAACAAGCTCGAGGCGGATACCCGCAACGGAATCGACTACAAGGTGGCGGACCTTTCGCTCGCCGAGTTCGGCCGCAAGGAGATCCGTCTCGCCGAGCACGAGATGCCGGGCCTGATGGCCCTTCGCCGTGAATACGCCGAGGTCCTGCCGCTCAAGGGTGCCCGCGTTTCCGGGTCCCTGCACATGACGATCCAGACCGCCGTGCTGATCGAGACGCTGACCGCGCTCGGAGCCGAGGTCCGTTGGGCGTCGTGCAACATCTTCTCCACCCAGGACCACGCCGCCGCGGCCATCGTCGTCGGACCGCACGGCACCGAGGAGGAGCCCAAGGGCATCCCGGTCTTCGCCTGGAAGGGCGAGACGCTCGAGGAGTACTGGTGGGCGGCCGAGCAGATGCTGACCTGGCCGGGCGAGCCCGCGAACATGATCCTCGACGACGGCGGCGACGCCACCATGCTGGTGCTCAAGGGCGCGCAGTTCGAGAAGGCGGGCGTGGTGCCGCCCACCGACGAGGACCACGACTCCGACGAGTACAAGGTGTTCCTCGCGCTGCTGCGTCAGTCGCTCGAGGCCGACAAGGGCAAGTGGTCCAAGGTCGCCGAGTCCGTCAAGGGCGTCACCGAGGAGACCACCACCGGCGTGCTGCGCCTGTACCAGGTGGCCGCGGCAGGCGAGCTGGTGTTCCCGGCGATCAACGTCAACGACTCGGTCACCAAGAGCAAGTTCGACAACAAGTACGGCACCCGGCACTCGCTGCTCGACGGCATCAACCGCGGCACCGACGTCCTCATCGGTGGCAAGGCGGCGCTGGTCTGCGGTTACGGCGACGTCGGCAAGGGCTGCGCGGAGGCGCTGCGCGGCCAGGGCGCGCGCGTGGCGGTCACCGAGGTCGACCCCATCAACGCCCTGCAGGCACTGATGGACGGCTTCGAGGTCAAGACCGTCGAGGAGGCGATCGGCTGGGCCGACATCGTCATCACCTCGACCGGCAACAAGGACATCATCACCTTCGAGCACATGAAGCAGATGAAGCACCAGGCGATCCTGGGCAACATCGGTCACTTCGACAACGAGATCGACATGGCAGGCCTCGAGCGGGCCGCCGACGTCACCCGCGTCAACATCAAGCCGCAGGTCGACGAGTTCACCTTCGCGGACGGCCACTCGATCATCGTGCTGTCCGAGGGACGCCTGCTGAACCTGGGCAACGCCACCGGCCACCCCTCGTTCGTGATGAGCAACAGCTTCTCCAACCAGGTCATCGCGCAGATCGAGCTGTGGACCAAGCCGGAGGAGTACGACAACGAGGTGTACCGCCTGCCCAAGCACCTGGACGAGAAGGTGGCGCGGATCCACGTCGAGGCGCTCGGTGGCTCGCTGACCAAGCTCAGCAAGGATCAGGCGGAGTACATCGGTGTGGACGTCGAGGGCCCGTACAAGCCCGAGCACTACCGGTACTAGGCGGCTCCGCCGCCCGTGAGTCCTTCTGGTCCACAGTGGGGCCAGAAGGACTCACGGGCGCGCAGCGCCTAGGCTGGCCCGCCGTGGGCACACTCATCGCGTTGGAAGGTTTGGACGGCGCCGGAAAGCGGACGCTCGTGGACAAGGTCGTGGCCGAGTTGGCTGCGGCTGGGCTGCGGGTCGCCGTGCGCGCCTTTCCCCGCTACGGCAGTTCGATTCACGCGGACCTCGCAGCCGAGGCCTTGAAAGGGTCGAACGGGGACCTCGCCGATTCGGTTTACGGGATGGCCTCGATGTTCGCCTTGGATCGTGGCGGTGCGGTCGACGAACTGCGGAAGTTGTTGTCCGTCAACGACCTCGTACTGCTCGACCGGTACGTGGCCTCCAACGCGGCCTACGGGGCGGCGCGGTTGCATCAGGGGCCGGACGGCGAGTTCGTCCGGTGGGTGACCGAGCTGGAGTTCGACCGCCTCGGCCTACCGCGACCGGCTCTGCAGATGCTGCTCGACGTGCCGGTCGAACTGGCGCGGGCGCGGGCGCTTGCCAGGGAGGCGTCGGACTCGACCCGGGAACTCGACGCCTACGAGCGGGACTCCGACCTGCAGACCCGCACCGGTGCGGTGTACCGGGGCCTGGCGCAGCGGGACTGGGTCTCGAGCTGGAAGCTGATCGAACCGAACGTCGATCCGGCGGCACTGGCCGCGGATCTGGCACAGTGGATATGAGCGACACACTGCGCCGGACCTGACGCAACGACGGGTTCCGGCGTCCCGAGATGACACGATAGGGATATGAAGCCACGCATTCTGGTTGTCGATGACGACACGGCTCTGGCCGAGATGCTCACCATCGTGCTCCGTGGGGAGGGCTTCGAGCCCTTCGTCGTCGGGGACGGCACGCAGGCGCTGACCGCGGTCCGAGAGATCAGGCCGGACCTGGTGCTGCTCGATCTGATGCTGCCGGGCATGAACGGCATCGACGTGTGCCGGGTGCTGCGGGCCGATTCCGGGGTTCCGATCGTGATGTTGACCGCCAAGACGGACACCGTCGACGTGGTGCTCGGTCTCGAGTCGGGCGCCGACGACTACATCATGAAGCCCTTCAAGCCGAAGGAGCTGGTGGCCCGGGTGCGGGCACGGCTGCGGCGTACCGAGGACGAGCCGGCCGAGCTGCTCAGCATCGCGGACATCGTCATCGACGTGCCCGCGCACAAGGTCACCAGGGAGGGCCAGCTCATCGCCCTGACCCCTCTCGAGTTCGACCTGCTCGTCGCCCTGGCCCGCAAGCCGCGCCAGGTCTTCACCCGTGAGGTTCTGCTCGAGCAGGTGTGGGGCTACCGCCATGCCGCGGACACCCGCCTGGTCAACGTCCATGTCCAGCGGCTGCGCGCCAAGGTCGAAACCGATCCGGAGAATCCTGAAGTGGTGCTCACGGTCAGGGGGGTCGGCTACAAGGCCGGACCGCCGTGATCCGTTTCTCTCGTACGCGGCGGCGTATCAACGGAACGTTCACGCCGCTGCTGCGCCGCTTCAGGAACCTGAGTCGTTCGCTCGGGCATCTCTGGCGGCGCTCACTCCAGCTCCGGGTCGTGGTGTCGACCCTCACGCTGTCGCTGGTGGGCATCACCATTCTCGGTGTCGTGTTGACCAGCCAGATCACCGATCGGTTGCTCGAGGCGAAGATCAGCGCCGCCACCGAGGAGATGGATCGGGCGCGGGCCACCGTGCAGGCCGAATTGGCGGGCGCCGACGACAGCACCTCGCTCAGCACCCGGCTCGAGAGTGCCCGCGCGGCCCTGACGAACCGGGGCACCGATGCGGGGGCGGCGTCGGGCGCGGCAGGCACCTTCGACTCCGTTCTTGTGGTGCCGGCCGAGCCGCCGCGTGAACCCACATCGAGCGGGCCGATCGAACAGATCCCGGCGAACCTCCGCCAGTTCGTCAAAGGGGATCAGGTCAGCTACCAGTTTGCGACGGTGTCTGACCCAGACGGCTATTCCGGTCCTGCGCTGATCGTCGGCAGCCCGGCGGCAGCCGACGTCTCCACCCTGCAGCTGTACCTGGTGTTCCCGCTCGCGGCCGAGGAGAAGAGCCTGTCGCTGATGCGCGGCACCATGCTCATCGGCGGCGCCGTGCTGCTGGTGCTGCTGGCCGCGATCGCGATGCTGGTCGCGCGCCAGGTGGTGCTCCCGATCCGGTCCGCGTCGCGGATCGCGGAGCGTTTCGCCGACGGCAGGCTCAAGGAGCGGATGCCGGTCCGCGGCGAGGACGACATGGCCCGGCTCGCCGTCTCCTTCAACGACATGGCGGAGAGCCTGTCCAAGCAGATCACCCAGCTCGAGGAGTTCGGCAACCTGCAGAAGCGGTTCACCTCGGACGTCAGCCACGAGCTGCGGACCCCGCTGACCACGGTGCGGATGGCGGCGGAGCTGATCCACGACGGCAGCGCCGACCTGGATCCCGCGTTGCGCCGTTCGTCGCAGCTGCTCGTCGCAGAGCTGGACCGGTTCGAGACCCTGCTGAACGACCTGTTGGAGATCAGTCGCCACGACGCGGGCGTCGCCGAACTGGCCAATGAGCAACTGGACCTGAGGATGAGCGCGCGTGCCGCGGTGTCGACGATTCGCCACCTCGCCCGCGAGTCTTCGACCGAGCTGATCCTCGATCTGCCGGACGAGCCGGTGATCGCCTCGGTCGACCCACGCCGAGTGGAGCGGATCCTGCGGAATCTGCTGGCCAACGCGATCGACCACGGGGAAGGCAAGCCGGTGCTGCTGCGGCTGCGCGCGGATGCCGACGCGGCCGCGTTCATCGTGCGGGATCAGGGGATCGGACTTCGTCCCGGCGAGGAGAAGCTGGTGTTCAACAGGTTCTGGCGGTCGGATCCCTCCCGGGTGCGCAGGTCCGGCGGCACCGGTCTCGGCCTGGCGATCAGCGTCGAGGACGCGCGGTTGCACGACGGCAGACTGGAAGCGTGGGGAGAGCCGGGGGAGGGCGCCTGCTTCCGGCTGACGCTGCCCCTCGTGCGCGGCCACCGGATCACCAGCAGTCCGCTGCCGCTCAAGCCGACAACGCGCAAACACTCACAGGGTCAGCCGATTCCGGGGACCGCGCACACCGACGACGGGCTCGAGGCACGGAGTGAGGCGCTCGACCCCGATGAGGCGAGCAGTGTGCCGATGCTCAGGGAGCGGCCATGAGGGCGCGCATCGCCGCGGCCATGGCGGCGGTCTTCCTGCTCGCCGGGTGCGCCAGCCTTCCCGACTCGTCGACCCCGCAGGCGATCGGCACCATCGCGCCCGGCCCGGTGACGGGGGAGGTCCCCGTGCCGGCCCCTGGACGCGAGCCGGACCTGTTGCTGCGGGACTTCTTCGGCGCCAGCACGGACCCGTTGAACCGGCATTTCTCGGCGCGTCAGTTCCTCGCCCCGGACACGGCAGCACAGTGGGACGACGCCGCGAGCACGACGATCGTCGACAAGGTGGACGTGCTCCCGGATCAGCGCACCGGCGACGCGGCCACCTACACGATCCGCGCGAACAAGGTCGGCCAGCTCGAGTCCGGCGGCGCCTATATTGCGGACGAGGGCAGTTTCGAGACCAAGATCCACCTGCGCAAGACCGACGGACAGTGGCGGATCGACCAGCTCCCGCCCGGCGTGATCATGGACCGGCCGCAGTTCCTCAAGACCTATCAGCGCCAGGCGCTGTACTTCCTCGATCCCGCCGAGACGGCGGTCGCCCCTGACCTGCGCTGGATCTCGATCCGGACGCAGAACCTGCCGGAGCGACTCGTCGACCTGCTCATCACCGGCCCCAAACCGGCGTTGGCGAATGCGGTCGGGAACCAGCTCGGGAACCTGACGTTGCGCGCGCCCATCACCAAGGCCGACGGCCGGACCGACGGGGTCGGCATCGGGTTCGGCGGCGTGCGAATCGATTTCCAGGGTGCCCAGGACCTCGACCAGCGTCGCCGCGAGCTGCTGGCGGCGCAGGTCGTCTGGACCCTTGCCGAGGCCGAGATCGCCGGTCCGTACGTGCTGCTCGCGGACGGCAAGCCGCTGGACGAGCGATTCCCCGGTGGATGGACCACCGCCGACGTGGCCTCGACCAACCCGATGTCCTCCGCGAGCTCCGCCATCGGGTTGCACGCGTTGAGGGAGGGCGCGCTGGTCAGCGTGACGGAGACCGGCGTGCTCCCGCTGCCGGGCTACTTCGGCACGGCGACGGACCTCGAGTCGATCGCACTGTCCCGCGACGGGAAATGGGCCGCCGGGGTGTCGGCCACGGGGCAGGCGTCGGGCGCGATCCGGACCCTGATGTCGGGGCCGATCGCGGGCGACGCCGTGCCGGTGCTCCAGGGCGGCTCCATCACCAGGCCCACGTGGTCGCCCGCCGACGCCTCCCTGTGGGCTGTGGTGGACGGTTCCCAGGTGATCCGGGCGGTGCGGGACGCGAACTCCCCTCAGGTGTCCGTCCAACCCGTCGACTCGGCCGCGATCGCGGGGCTGGGTGGCTCCATCACCGAACTGCGGCTGTCCCGAGACGGGGTGCGGGCGGCGATCATCGTGGACGGCAAGGTGTACGTGGCGGTCGTCGAGCGACATCCGGACGGCCGGTATCAGCTCATGAATCCGCGGCCTGCCGCGGTCGGTCTCGGTAGCCCCGCGGTGGCTCTCGACTGGAGCGGCGGTGACTCCGTGGTGGTGGCCAGGGCGGCATCGGACATCCCGGTGGTCATGGTGTCTCAGGACGGCTCCCGGATGGACGCGCTGCCGAGCCGGAACCTGACGCCGCCGGTCGACTCGGTCGATGCCTCCCCGACGACGGTGTTCGTCGGCGATGCGCGCGGGGTGTTCCAGCTCAACAACAACGACCCGGCGGGTGACCGCTACTGGCGCGAGGTGCCTGGTCTGACCGGGGTCAAGGCCACGCCGGTTCTGCCGGGCTGACTGTCGTAGCGCGGGTGCACACTGCAGTGCATGCGCGCGCTCGTCGACCTGATCCTGCCCCGCGAATGCGGCGGCTGCGGGGCTGCGGGCACCGACTGGTGCGGCCGGTGCCGGGCGGAGCTGTCGGGCGACCCGGTGCGGCTCGTGCCCCGGATCGATCCAGGGGTTCCGGCCTGGGCGCTCGGCCGGTACACGGGTCCGCGTCGGAGCGCGGTGATCGCCGCCAAGGAGCGCGGACGCCGGGATCTGGCCGGTCCGCTCGGGCAGGCGCTTGCCGGTGCGCTGCAGCGGCTACGGGAGCTCGGTGAGATCGATCCGCCGGAACTGGCGGCATTGATCTTGGTGCCTGCGCCGACCAGGGCACGGGCGGCGCGGGCGCGTGGGGGAGACCCGGTGACCAGGGCCGCACTGGCAGCGGTGGCCGCGCTGTCGCCCGAACCGGCCGCGGTGGTTCCGATGCTGAAATTTGCTCGGGGAGTTCAGGATTCGGTTGGACTCTCGGCCCGGGCGCGCGCCGCGAACCTGTCGGGACGGATCGGGATGGTGTCGGGTACGCGAACCTGTCGGTCTGCATGCGTGGTGCTCGTCGACGACGTCTTGACGACAGGGGCGACGGTCGCGGAGTCCGTTCGGGTCCTGTCCGGGGGTGGCGTCGCGGTCGATTCCGTGCTTGTGATCGCCGCCGCATGAATCAATCTCCGGGAATGCTGGCACTCCCGTCCAAGTCGGACTAGCGTCGCCAACACAGCCGACGACACGGTGGGAGGTGATACCCCAAACCTGGCGCCGGGCGGTCCCCTCCCGACGCAGATCACCCGCCGACAGCCACCGCGGTGGCTCGGCCGTAACCTGGAGGTACCGTGACGACCCCTTCAAAAGCCTCGGTTTTTTTCGAAGAAGAGACGGACTCGGCCGGGCAGCCTGACGGCCCGCGCGCCGACATCGTGGTGAAGGGCCGCAATGTCGAGGTCCCCGACCACTTCCGTGTATATGTCTCAGAGAAGCTGGCTCGACTCGAGCGCTTCGACCCCACGATCTACCTCTTCGACGTGGAGCTCTATCACGAGCGCAACCGAAGGCAGGCCAAGAGCTGCCAGCGCGTCGAGATCACCGCAAGGGGCAAGGGCCCCGTCGTCAGGGCTGAGGCCACCGCCGACAGTTTCTACGCGGCATTCGAGGGCGTCACCGCCAAGCTCGAGAGCAGACTGCGACGAACCAAGGATCGGCGCCGCGTCCACTACGGCGACAAGACCCCGGTCTCGGTGGCGGAGGCCACCGCGGCCCTCGCCGAGGACGATTCCCTCGCGATCTCGCCCGAAGTGTCGCTCGATTCCGAGAACGCCCCGGCCGACGGCCCGGGTCAGGTCGTCCGGACCAAGGTGCACACAGCGGCGCCGATGAGCGTCGATGACGCCTTGTACGAGATGGAACTCGTCGGTCACGACTTCTTCCTGTTCTACGACAAGGAGTCGGATCGACCCTCGGTCGTCTACCGACGGCACGCGTTCGACTATGGCCTGATCCGGCTGGCCTGAACCCGGTCGAATGAGTTAGCGCCTACCATGGGAGCCGGTCGGGGGAGAACTCTCCCGACCGGCTCCACCGTGTACACCCCTGCCCGCCGAGGATTGAGGACGTTTAAGCCCGTGCCGTCGTTGTCGCTGTCGAAGCTGCTCCGTGTTGGTGAAGGTCGCATGGTCAAGCGGCTCAAGCACATCGCCGAGCACGTATCCACCCTCTCTCCCGACGTGGAAGCACTGTCCGACGCCCAGCTCCACGCGAAGACGGCGGAGTTCAAGGAGCGGTACGCGAGCGGGGAGACCCTCGACGAGCTGCTGCCGGAGGCGTTCGCGGTGGCGCGGGAGGCCTCCTGGCGGGTGCTCGGCCAGAAGCACTACACCGTCCAGGTCATGGGCGGCGCGGCCCTGCACTTCGGGAACGTCGCCGAGATGAAGACCGGTGAGGGCAAGACCCTGACCTGTGTGCTCCCCGCCTACCTCAATGCGATCGCGGGCGATGGCGTGCACGTGGTCACGGTCAACGACTACCTGGCCAAGCGTGACTCCGAGTGGATGGGCCGAGTGCACCGCTTCCTCGGCCTCGACACCAGTGTGATCCTGTCGGGGATGACCCCGGCCGAGCGCCGCACGGCGTATGCCGCCGACATCACCTACGGCACCAACAACGAGTTCGGCTTCGACTACCTGCGCGACAACATGACGCATTCGCTCGACGACCTCGTCCAGCGCGGGCACAGTTTCGCCATCGTCGACGAGGTCGACTCGATCCTCATCGACGAGGCGCGCACCCCGCTGATCATCTCGGGCCCCGCCGACGCGTCCTCGAAGTGGTACGGCGAATTCGCCCGGATCGCACCGCTGCTCAAGCGCGACGTGCACTACGAGGTGGACATCAAGAAGCGCACCGTCGGCGTGCACGAGGCGGGTGTGGAACTGGTCGAGGACCAGCTCGGCATCGACAAC
The DNA here is from genome assembly GCF_042754885.1 of Rhodococcus sp. NPDC059179. Classification (NCBI taxonomy): domain Bacteria; kingdom Bacillati; phylum Actinomycetota; class Actinomycetes; order Mycobacteriales; family Nocardiaceae; genus Rhodococcus; species Rhodococcus sp. NPDC059179. The sequence goes on from NZ_JBHZBV010000010.1 coordinate 110,444, forward strand.
CTCTACGAGGCCGCGAACTCGCCGCTGGTCAGCTACCTGAACAACGCGGTCAAGGCCAAGGAGCTCTACCAGAAGGACAAGGACTACATCGTCCGCGACGGCGAGGTCATCATCGTCGACGAGTTCACCGGTCGAATCCTGGTCGGTCGGCGCTACAACGAGGGCATGCACCAGGCCATCGAGGCCAAGGAAAAGGTCGAGATCAAGGCCGAGAACCAGACCCTCGCCACCATCACCCTGCAGAACTACTTCCGGCTCTACGACAAGCTCTCCGGCATGACCGGTACGGCCGAGACCGAGGCCGCCGAGCTGCACCAGACCTACGGCCTCGGCGTGATCCCGATCCCGACCAACCGCCCGATGGTCCGCGTCGATCAGGGCGACCTGATCTACAAGACCGAGGAGGCGAAGTTCGCCGCCGTCGTCGACGACGTGGTCGAGCGCCACCAGAAGGGCCAGCCGGTCCTCATCGGTACCACCAGCGTCGAGCGGTCCGAGTACCTGTCGAAGCAGTTCACCAAGCGCGGCGTCGCGCACAACGTCCTCAACGCGAAGTTCCACGAGCAGGAGGCGACCATCGTCGCCGAGGCCGGCCGCACCGGTGCGGTCACCGTGGCCACCAACATGGCAGGCCGCGGCACGGACGTCGTGCTGGGCGGAAACCCGGACATCCTCGCCGACCTGCACCTGCGCAAGCAGGGGCTGGACCCGGTCGAGACCCCCGACGAGTACGAGGCCGCGTGGGAGCCCGCCCTCGAGGAGGTCAAGACCCAATCCAAGGCGGACGCGGACGACGTGCGCGAGGCGGGCGGCCTGTACGTGCTCGGCACCGAGCGGCACGAGTCCCGCCGCATCGACAACCAGCTGCGTGGCCGCTCCGGCCGCCAGGGCGATCCGGGCGAGTCCCGCTTCTACCTCTCGCTTGGCGACGAGTTGATGCGACGGTTCAACGGCGCGGCGCTGGAGTCGATCATGACCCGGCTCAACCTGCCCGACGACGTGCCGATCGAGGCGAAGATGGTCTCCAAGGCCATCAAGAGCGCGCAGACCCAGGTCGAGCAGCAGAACTTCGAGATCCGCAAGAACGTACTGAAGTACGACGAGGTGATGAACCAGCAGCGGACCGTCATCTACGCCGAGCGTCGCCAGATCCTCGAGGGCGAGGACATGGAGGGCCAGGTCGAGGGCATGATCACCGACGTGGTGACCGCCTACGTCGACGGCGCCACCGCCGAGGGTTACGTGGAGGACTGGGACCTCGAGCAGCTCTGGACGGCGCTGCGCACGCTGTACCCGGTCGGGATCGATCATCTGGAGCTGACCGGCGAGACCGAGGTCGGTGAACGTGGTGACCTCACGCGTGACGAGCTGCGCGAGGCGCTGCTGACGGACGTGCGGGCGGCCTACGACGCGCGCGAGCGGCAGATCGACGAGATCGCGGGCGAGAACGGGATGCGTGAACTCGAGCGTCGCGTGCTGCTCTCCGTGCTCGACCGCAAGTGGCGCGAGCACCTCTACGAGATGGACTACCTCAAGGAGGGCATCGGCCTGCGCGCGATGGCCCAGCGCGACCCGCTGGTCGAGTACCAGCGCGAGGGCTTCGACATGTTCACCGCGATGCTCGACGGGCTCAAGGAGGAGTCCGTCGGCTTCCTGTTCAACCTGCAGGTCGAGGCCGCACCTGCGGCGGAGCCGCAGCAATCGGGTTGGACGGCGGCCGCCACCGCCGCACGTCAGGCGCCCGCCACGCTGCCGACCGAGGAGACCGCGCCCGCGGCCCCCGCGGCCCCGGCCGCGCTGCGCGCCAAGGGACTCGATGCGTCGGACGAGACCAGGCTGACCTACTCGGGTCCGAACGAGGACGGCAAGGCGCAGGTCCGCCGGACCGCGGCGGACGCGGGCGACGGTTCCCGGCGCGAGCGCCGACAGGCGGGACGGTCGAAGCGCAAGAAGTGACGGGCCTAACCGACCTGAAGTGACGTGACACGCCAGCCGCCGAGACTCTCGGCGGCTGGCGTGCGTTCGAGGCGGGCCGCGACGGCGAACATCCGCGGTCCGCGGGAGTAGCTGCCGAACACCTCGACGGTGTCGAGGTCGCTCGGTCGCAGGTGCACCCGGAGCAGGGAGGCGACGCCGAGCCTGCGGGCAGCCAGGGGGCGCCGGGACAACGCGGCGACGAGGTCGACCAGCGCGGGCGCCAGCAGTGGTCGTAGCTGTGCGGGCGGACGGCGGCGGTCGAGCACCTCGAGGGTCAGCCGCAGCGCGTGCTCGGCGAACCGCTGCGCCTCGGGGTCGGTGGCGAACACCTCGGCCGGGTGCCGCCCGGGACCGCGCGTTCTGACGGGTGACCGACCGCTGTGCGGCGAACGGGTTGGGGTGCGGTGCGCGGCGGTCCGCGATTCCGGCTGCCCCGCGATCGGCGGTTCGCAGTGCGGAGCCTGGGTCAAGAACCTGTGGGTGTCATGCATGAGGGACGTCTCCTGCCTCGACCGGGGCGGCTCGTGACGAGCCGACGGACAGCGGTGCCGAGTCCGTGGAGAGTCCGGACGGTCTGAAGGATCGCACGGATCCCTCAAGCGCGGGAGGATTCTCGCGAACCTTTGTCAGGCGCGGACGTTCCCCGAGCCATAGGGTGGGCGGATGCGAGGGTTGGTGGTGGACTTCGGTGGGGTGCTGGCCGGGCCGGGCTCGGACCGTGCGGGACTGACCGCGATCATCGCGGCCCTGCGCGCGGTCGGCGTCCGATCGGCCATCCTCAGCAACGACCCCGGGGGCCGCGCTTGTGCGGACCTGCGTGGCCTGGGCGGCGGGGAACTGGTTGACGAGGTGGTGCTCTCCGGTGATGTCGGAATGGCGAAGCCGGACCCGCGGATCTATCGGCTGGCCGCGCGGCGGCTCGGCCTGACGGCCGCGGAATGCGTGTTCGTCGACGATCTCGCGGTCAACGTGCGCGGCGCCGTCGCGGCCGGGATGGTCGGGGTACATCACGTGGATCCGGAGACCACGGCGAGCGAACTGCAGATACTCTTCGATCTCGGGCAGGGGGCGCCGGCACCATGGTGAACAGGTTGACCACGCTCGACGCGTCGTTCTATTTCCTCGAGGCGAGCAACACCCCGATGCACCTCGGTTCGCTGGCGATCCTGCAGCCGCCGCGGTCGGGGCTCGACTACGAGGATCTGCTGACCCGCGTCGAGAATCGGCTCGCGCTGGTGCCGCGGTATCGGCAGCGGGTGCGCGAGGTGACCTTCGGCCTGGCCAGACCGGTGTGGGTGGACGACCGGGACTTCGACATCACCTATCACGTCCGGCGCTCGGCGCTGCCGAAGCCGGGATCCGACGAACAGCTGCACGATCTGGTGGCGCGGCTGACGTCGCGGCCCCTGGACCGGACCCGGCCGCTGTGGGAGATGTACCTGGTGGAGGGGCTGTCGAAGAACCGGGTGGCGATCTTCACCAAATCGCACTCCTCGCTGGTCGACGGCGAGCACGCGCTCGAGATCAGTCAGGTGTTGCTCGACCCGACGAAGACACCGCCGCCCGCGACCGAGGAACTGTGGATGCCGCGACGCGAGCCGCGCGAGGCCGAACTCGTGCTCGACGCCGTCGCCGAGATGGTCGCGCGACCGAGCGAGGGCGCGGCCACCCTCCGGATGGCGGTAGGCGACCTGATGGGCACGGCCGCCGAGGTGATCGGCAACATCGCCGCGGTGGTCCGGACGGCGGCACACACGGCGCCGACGAGCCCGCTGAATGCGCACATCTCGCGGAACCGGCGGTTCGCGGTCGCGAAGACGACGCTGGCGGACTACCGGAGAATCCGGGACAAGTACGCGTGCACGGTCAACGACGCGATCCTGGCGGTGCTGACCGGGGCGCTGCGGAACTGGCTGCTTTCGCGCGGCGAGCCGGTCACCGCGTTCACGACGGTGCGCGCCTTGGTGCCGATCGCGGTCGATTCCAGCGTGGCCGAGCGAGGGGTGTCCTCGTTCCTGGTTGACCTGCCGGTGGGGGAGCCGAATCCGGTGGTCCGGCTCTCGCACATCGCGCACGCCACCGAGGCCAACGCCAAGCAGAGCCGGTCGGCCGCGTTGCCGCTGGCCCGGATGTCCGGTCTCGCGCCCGCGACTCTGCACGCGATGGGCCTGCGGGTCGCGAGCGGGCTCTCCCAGCGGGTGTTCAACCTGATGATCACGAATGCGCCTGGGCCACAGACTCCGCTGTACCTGGGTGGGGCGAAGGTGCTCGAGATGTACCCGGTGTCGCCGTTGCTGAAGAATCAGGCGCTCAGCGTCGGCCTGACGTCATACAACGGTCACGTCTACTACGGTTTGAATGCCGACCGCGATGCGATGTCCGACGTGGATGTGGTGACGGCGCTTCTGTACGAGTCGCTCGAGGAGCTGTTGGATGCCAGTACGTAAGGATTACGCATGAGGGTCTATATCCCGGCGACCATCGCGATGTTGCACAGGTTGGTGGCGGAGCAGGAGTTCGATCCGGTGAGCCGCACCGCTTTTGCGGTCACCCCGTCGCTGCGCGAGGCGTATGCCTCCGGCGACGACGACGAGCTGGCCGAGGTCGCGATGACAGAGGCGGCGCGCGCCTCGCTGCGGCTGCTCGCCGCCGAGTCCGACGACGCGAGCGCGTCGACGGTTCATCGTCGTGCGGTCATCGCCGCGGACGTGGACGAGGCGAAGCTGCGGCCCGATCTCGACGACGCCGTGGTCCGATTGGCTGCGCCGGTGACCCTGGCCCAGGTAGCGTCCGTCCACGTGGATCTCGCCGAGGCCGAGGCGGCGATCGCCAAGGCCGTGGAGGCGATCGACGCGGCCGATCTGGGGGATGTGGACGCCGAGTTCGTGCTCGGGGACGCCGAGGATCACGAGCTGGCCTGGTATGCCACCCAGGAGCTGGCGTTCCTGCTCGATCTGTTGTGATGGTCCGCGTGACAGCGGGGCACGCGTGTAGGTAACCTACGGTTCCGTAACCTACGCGAGTGGATGGATTGTTGATGGGTTTGAGGAACTGGCTCGAGGCGCCAGCCGCTGATATCTCGGCGCCCCGCCGGCCGAAGCTGAACATGCTGCGTGGAGCGGTGACGCGGGTGACCACCCCCTTGCTGCCGGATGACTTCCTGCACCTGGCGAACCCGTTGTGGTCGGCGCGCGAGCTGCGCGGCAAGGTCATCGAGGTCCGTAAGGAGACCGCAGACTCGGCGACGCTGGTGATCAAGCCCGGATGGGGCTTCGATTTCGACTACCAGCCGGGCCAGTACATCGGCATCGGTTTGCTGGTGGACGGTCGGTTCCACTGGCGGTCCTACTCGCTGACCTCCCCGCCGAACTGGGAGAAGAAGCGGATCTCGATCGCGGTCAAGGCGATGCCGGAGGGTCAGCTCTCGAGCCACCTGATCAACGGCGTGCCCTCGGGAACGGTGATCCGGCTGGCCGCGCCGCAGGGCAACTTCGCGCTGCCCGAGCCGCCGCCGGAGAAGATCCTGTTCCTCACCGCGGGCAGCGGCATCACCCCGGTGATGGCGATGTTGCGCGCGATGGTGCGCCGCGACGAGCTGCCGGACGTCGTGCACGTGCACTCCGCACCGACCGCCGAGGACGTGATGTTCGGCGAGGAACTGTCGGCGCTGCACGAGGCGCATCCGAACTTCGTCTCCAAGGTTCAGCACACCAGGACCGGCGGCAGGTTCCGGCTGGCTGACCTCGACGCGCTGTACCCGGACTGGCGTGAGCGCCAGACCTGGGCCTGCGGTCCGGCACCGATGCTCGACGAGATCGAGCGGGTCTGGCGGGAGGCGGGCCTGTCCGACCGGCTGCACACCGAGCGGTTCACGATCTCGCGTGCGGACGACGCGGGGCAGGGCGGCACGGTCACCTTCGCCAAGACGGGCCGCAGCATTGAGATCGACGGCGCGACCACCCTGCTCGAGGCCGGCGAGAAGGTCGGAGTCCAGATGCCGTTCGGATGCCGGATGGGCATCTGTCAGACCTGCGTGGTCCCGCTCGTCGCGGGCCACACCCGCGACCTGAGGTCGGGCCGTGAGCACAGCGAGGGGGAGCGGGTGCAGACCTGCATCGCGTCGGCGGCAGGCGACTGCACCTTCGATCTCTGAGTCAGCTCGTGTTCACAGATGTCGGCTATCGTTGTCGGCATCGGATACGCCGCGCGGGGGCCTCCGCAGGCAATCTATCTATCCCTAACGGAGGGCCCTGATGGCCATCACGGACATCAAAGAGTTTTCACACCTCACCGAGGCCGACATCGAGGCGCTCGGGCGTGAGCTCGACGAGATCCGGCGCGATGTCGAGGATTCTCGCGGCGAGCGCGACGCGCGGTACATCCGCCGCGTCATCCGTCTGCAGCGAGCCCTCGAGGTCGGCGGCAGGCTGACGCTGTTCGGCAGCAAGTACCGGCCGGCCTGGCTCGCGGGCACCACCATGCTGACCCTGGCCAAGTGCATCGAGAACATGGAGCTGGGCCACAACGTGGTGCACGGCCAGTGGGACTGGATGAACGACCCGGAGATCCACTCCACCACGTGGGAGTGGGACATGACCGGCCCGTCCTCGCAGTGGAAGCGGGCGCACAACTACTCGCACCACACCTACACCAACATCGTCGGAATGGACGACGATGTGGGATTCGGGATCCTCCGGATGACCCGCGACGTGCCGTGGCGGCCGATCAACTTGCTGCAGCCGGCGGCGAACGTGCTGCTCGCGACCACCTTCGAGTGGGGCATCGCAATGCACGATCTGAGCTGCGCCAAGACCGAGGACAGCAAGCGCGGCGGCGCGAACATCGCCCAGCTGAACCGGGAGTTCTACGCGAAGGCGGCCAAGCAGGTCGGCAAGGACTTCGTGTTGTTCCCGGCGCTGACGGGTCCGGCGTGGAAGCACACGCTCGCCGCCAACGCGACGGCGAACCTCGCCAGGAACCTGTGGGCGTACGCGGTGATCTTCTGTGGACATTTCCCGGACGGGGCGGAGAAGTTCACCGTCGAGCAGTACCGCAACGAGACGAAGGCCGAGTGGTACCTGCGGCAGATGCTCGGCAGTGCCAACTTCAAGGCAGGCCGGGTGATGGCGTTCATGAGTGGCAACCTCAGCTTCCAGATCGAGCATCACCTGTTCCCGGATCTGCCGAGCAACCGGCTCCGCGAGGTGTCGGTGCGCGTGCAGGCGCTGTGCGACAAGTACGACCTGCCGTACACGACCGGGTCGCTCGCGAAGCAGTATTCGTTGGCGCTGAGGACGATTCACAAGCTCGCCCTGCCGGATCGGCTCCTCACGGCCGGCGCCGACGATGCGCCGGAGACCTGTTCCGAGCGAAAGTTTCGCGATGGTGACGCGTCGGTCAATCCGCTCCGGGTGGACCCGGTCACCGGGCGCCGCATCGGTTTGAGGTCGGCACTGCGGCAGCTGCGCGAGCGACGCCGCTAGCTTGTCGTGAGTTGAATCACACCTTCGTCGATGTAACCTACGGCGCCGTAACTTACGGTACGGTAGGTCCCGACTAAGGGAACTGATCGACTGCGGGGAGAGCCGGAATGGCGATTGCGGACGTCAAGGAATACGCGCACCTGACCGAGGCGGATGTGGAAGCGCTCGGCTTCGAGCTGGACGCGATCCGCCGCGACATCGAGGAGTCGCGGGGCGAGCGGGATGCCCGCTACCTGCGCAACACCATCCGACTCCAGCGCGGCCTCGAGGTCGCGGGCCGGGCGGTGCTCTTCGGCAGCCGCAAGCGCCCGCTGTGGCTGCTCGGCGCAGGCCTGCTCGGCACGGCGAAGATCATCGAGAACATGGAGCTCGGCCACAACGTCATGCACGGCCAGTGGGACTGGATGAACGATCCCGAGGTGCATTCGAGCGGCTGGGAATGGGACGTCGTCGGCCCGTCGGCGCACTGGAAGCAGACCCACAACTACATCCATCACAAGTACACCAACATCCTCGGCATGGACGACGACGTGGGATACGGCCTGCTGCGGGTGACGCGTGACCAGCGCTGGAAGCCGTTCAACATGGCGAACATCCCGTTGAACGCGCTGCTCGCGCTGTTCTTCGAGTGGGGCATCGCCGCCCAGCACCTCGAGCTCGGCAAGGTGGCCAAGGGCCGCGTCGACATGGAGGAGTTCAAGGTCAAGCGCGGCGAGGTGCTCGAGAAGATCGGCAAGCAGGCCCTCAAGGATTACGTGGTGTTCCCTGCGGTCACCGGCAAGGCCTGGAAGAGCACGCTGACCGCGAACTTCACCGCGAACATCATTCGCAACGTGTGGACCAATGCGGTCATCTTCTGCGGCCATTTCCCGGACGGCGCCGAGAAGTTCACCAAGGAAGACATCGACACCGAGACCCACGAGCAGTGGTATCTGCGGCAGATGCTGGGCAGTGCGAACATCAGCGGTGGGCGCGTCATGGACTTCATGACCGGCAACCTGAGCTACCAGATCGAGCACCACATCTTTCCCGACCTGCCGTCGAACCGGTATGCCGAGATCGCGGTAAGGGTGCGGGCGCTGTGCGAAAAGTACGACCTGCCCTACACCACCGGTCCGCTGCTGGTGCAGTACGGCAAGTCCTGGCGCACCATCGCGAAGTTGTCGCTGCCCAACAAGTACCTGCGCGCCACCGCCGACGACGCACCGGAGACCGCCTCCGAGCGCAGGTGGGCAGGCACGAACCCGACGCTCACCCTCGACCCGGCGACCGGGCGTAGCCGCGGACTCCGGAGCGCGATCCGGGAGGCGAAGCGCAGGCGCGGGTTGCGCGGTTTGCTGGCCAGCTGATCGGCCCGGTCGGAGTTCGTGACATGCGCGTGATGTGCGACCGCGAGAAATAGAATCAACATTATGCGCCCGATGGCCGGCAGAACCGGCCATCGGGCGCGTGGTGATTGATGGGCTATTCGTCGGAGCCGAGAACGCTGGAACCCAGGTCGATGGCCTGCCCGATCAGCGCGATGATGCCGGTGAGCAGTTCTTCTACTGAACCCATGGAAACTCCCTATTGTCGTTGCCAATGTTGGTGATGTGAATCACATCGAACGCACCCAGTAAACAGCAACATCAGTGTGATTTCGCTGATTCGGATAAATGTGTCACATACAAGTGATAACGAAAAGGAAACTACGCGAACCGTTTGTTGCGGATGTTTTACGTCACCACGCCTCGTTCGAATTCAGCGCTACCAGCAGCAACCTGACGGCGGCGGCCCGGCGCGCGGCCTCGCCCTCGAGCCGGTCCAGCGCGCACTCGGGGTCGGCGGGCGGGCCCAGGTGGCTGCAGCCGCGCGGACAGTCCTCGATGGCCGCGGCGAGGTCGGTGAACGCGCCGAAGACATCATCGGGCGAGATGTGCGCCAGGCCGAACGAGCGGATGCCCGGGGTGTCGATCACCCAGCCGCCGGAGCGGCCGCCGCCAGCCGGGTCGGGCAGCGGCAGGGCCACCGACTGGGTCGAGGTGTGCCGTCCCTTGCCGACCCCCGACACCACACCGGTGGCCCGATCCGCGTCGGGCACAAGACGATTGACGAGAGTCGACTTTCCGACCCCCGAATGGCCGATCAGTGCGGTGACCTTCCCGGTGAGCACGGCCTGTGCCGCGTGCAGTGGGTCGTCCTGGCCGGCCAGGATGACCGGTACGTCCAGGTCGGCGAAGGCTGCTGCGAACTCCGTGTGGTCGGCGAGGTCGCCCTTGGTCAGGCAGAGGATCGGCGCGAGCCCGCCGACGTAGGCCGCGACGAGCGCCCGTTCGACGAATCCGGTGCGGGGCGGCGGGTCGGCGAGGGCGACCACGATCAGCAGCTGGGAGGCGTTGGCCACCACGATCCGCTCGAACGGGTCGGTGTCGTCGGCTGTGCGCCGCAACACGGTGGTGCGCTCCTCGACGCGCACGATGCGGGCGAGGGTGTCCGTCCGGCCGGAGATGTCGCCGACCACACCCACCTGGTCTCCCACCACGATGGGGGTCCGGCCGAGTTCGCGGGCGCGCATCGCCACCACGAGGCGGTCGGGGTCATCGCCGATCACGCACCCCCACCGGCCGCGATCGACGGAGACCACCATTCCGGTCTCGGCGCTCTTGTGCTCGGGCCTGGTCTTGGTGCGCGGACGCGAGCCCTTGCCGGGGCGGACCCGGACGTCGGACTCGTCGTACCTGCGCGCAGTCAGGAGGGCGCTCCCGTCGGCGTCAGCATCGTCTCCCACAGGTTCTCGAACCCGGGCAGGGTCTTGGCGGTGGTGCCGATGTCCTCGATCTCCACGCCAGGCACCACCAGGCCCAGGATCGCCCCCGCGGTCGCCATCCGGTGGTCGGCGTAGGAGTGCCAGGCGCCGCCGTGCAGCGGGCGCGGCTCGATTCGCAGGCCGTCCTCGGTCTCGGTGACGGCCCCACCCAGGTTGTTGATCTCGGTGCGCAGCGCGGCGAGCCGGTCGGTCTCGTGGCCCCGCAGGTGCGCGATCCCGCGCAGCGTCGACGGCCCGTCCGCCAGCGCGGCCAGGGCCGCGACGGTGGGGGTGAGTTCGCCGATGTCGTGCAGGTCCACGTCGATGCCACGAAGGCTACGCGGCCCGCGCACGGTCAGCGTCGAATCCGTCAGCGACACTTCGGCGCCCATGTCGGTGAGGATGCCGCGGATGGCGTCGCCCGGCTGGGTGGTACTGGCCGGCCACAGCGGCACGCTGACCGAGCCGCCGGTGACCGCGGCCGCGGCGAGGAAGGCGGTGGCGTTGGACAGGTCGGGCTCGATGACCCAGTCGACCGGGTCGACCGGCCCGGGGGACACGCGCCAGGTGTCGGCGTCGCCGTCGGCCGGGGTCTGGACCCGGACACCCGCCTCCCGCAGCATCTCCACCGTCATGTCGATGTGTGGCATCGAGGGAACCGAGCGGCCCTCGTGGCGCACCGTGATCCCGTCGTCGAAACGCGCGGCGGAGAGCAGCAGTCCGGAGACGAACTGGGACGACCCGGAGGCGTCGATGGTCACGACGCCGCCGGAGACCTTGCCGTGCCCGTTCACGGTGAACGGCAGGCCGTCGCCGTCGATGTCGACGCCGAGGCCGCGCAGCGCATCGAGGATGGTGTTCAGGGGCCGAGTCCTGGCCTGCTCGTCGCCGTCGAACGCGACGGTGCCGTCGGACAGCGCGGCCACCGGCGGCAGGAAGCGCATCACCGTGCCCGCCAGGCCGCAGTCGACGGTGGCGGATCCGAGCGACCCGGGGCTCACGCGCAGGGTGGTGGCGTCGCCGTCGTCGTCGATCCGCACGCCGAGCGCGCGCAGGGCGTCGATCATCAGGTCGGTGTCGCGGCTGCGCAGCGCGCCGGTGATCGTCGACGGGCCCGAGGCGAGCGCGGCGAGGATCAGGGCCCGGTTGGTGATCGACTTGGACCCGGGCAGGGTCACGGACGCGTGCACGGGCGATGCGGCGACGGGCGCCTTCCACAGACTCACGTGCACCATCTTCCCAGAGTGTCGGTGGTCGGAGACACAATGGTCGTATGTGCGGCAGATATGCGACGACGGTCGACCCGGCGCTGCTGGCGGTCGAGTTGGACGCGCTCGACGAGACGTCCGGTCCTGGTGGTGCACGGGAGCCGGCCGAGAACTACAACGTGGCGCCGACCGATCCGGTGCTCGTCGTGGTGAACAGGCACTCGCGCGAGCATCCGGACGACGATCCGGTCCGCCGCATCCGGCGGATGCGCTGGGGACTGGTGCCGCCGTGGACCAAGGCGGGCGAGGGTGGTGCGCCTGCGAAGGGAGCTCCGCTTTTCAATGCCCGCGCCGACACCGCCGCGACCAAGCCGGCGTTCCGCACCGCGCTGAAGACCAAGCGTGCGCTGGTGCCGATGGACGGCTGGTACGAGTGGCTGACCGAACCGTCGGCGGCGGGCAAGGCCGCGAAGGTTCCGTACTTCATGACCCCCGCGGACGGCTCACGGCTCTATGCGGCCGGCCTGTGGTCGGTGTGGCACGCCCGCGACGCGCGTGAGTCCGCGCCGCTGCTGAGCGCCACGATCCTGACCACCGACTCCGTCGGCGCACTGCAGACCATTCACGACCGGATGCCGCTGATCCTCACGCCCGACCGGTGGCAGGCCTGGCTCGACCCGGACGCGGATGCGCCCGCCGACCTGCTGGACCCGGTCGACGAGGCGGTCGCGGCCGGCATCGAGATACGGCGGGTGTCGGACCGGGTGAACAGCGTCCGCAACGACGGCCCCGAGCTGATCGTGCCCGCGGGCCCTGCCGGGTCCGGCGTGGGCGAGCAGATCACCCTGCTGTGACCAGCCCGCTGACCTCGGCGACCAGTTCGAGCGAGCGAAGCCAGGCCGCCCTGTCCGTGGCCGAGGAGACGACCATCAGCTCGTCCGCTGCGGTCTCCGCCGCGAAGCGGTCCAGATAGTCGCGCACCACGGTGGGCGTGCCGACGGCGGAGTACCGCACCATTTGAAGAACCTGTTGCCCGGCGGGGGATTCGAGGATCATGTCCGCCTCGTCCTGGGTGAACGTCCGGCCTCGGCCGACGAACAGCCCGACCCGCTTGCGCTTGGTCTCGAGGAAGAGCCGGTCCGCCTCGTCCTGCGTGTCCGCCGCGATCACGTTGACGGCGGCGATCACGTACGGCTGCGCGAGCTGGGCGGACGGCCGGAACTCGCGCCGGTAGATCGCGACCGCGTCCAGCAGCGCGTTCGGCGCGAAGTGTGACGCGAAGGCGTACGGGAGTCCCAGTGCCGCAGCGAGTTTGGCGCCGAACAGCGAGGATCCGAGGATGTAGAGCGGGATGTCGGTGCCCCTGCCAGGCGTCGCCTCGATCCCCGGTATCCGGGAGGGGCCGGTCAGGTAGCCCTGCAACTCCAGCACGTCCTGGGGGAAGGATTCCGCCGAGCTGGGGTCGCGGCGCAGCGCCCGCATCGTCTTCTGGTCGCTGCCAGGCGCGCGGCCGAGCCCGAGGTCGATCCGGCCCGGGTGCAGCGACTCGAGGGTGCCGAACTGCTCGGCGATGGTCAGCGGCGCGTGGTTGGGCAGCATGATGCCGCCCGCGCCCAGCCGGATCCGCTGCGTGTGCGCCGCGACGTGGGCGATCAGCACGCTGGTCGCCGAGGACGCGATGGACGGCATGTTGTGGTGCTCGGCGTACCAGATGCGACCGTAGCCCCACTGCTCGGCGCGCTGCGCCATCTCCACGCTGGACCGGAAGCTGTCGCCTGCGCTCTCGCCCTCGCCGATGTGCGCCAGGTCGAGGATGGAGTAGGGGACTGTCACGGGAGTACCGGCCTTCGTTCGCGGGGATGGCTGCCTAGTGATGCAACCGCCGCGCCCGCCCGAGTATTTCTGCTCAGCCCGCCGTGATCGGGGCGAGCACAGCGCCGGTCAGCCGGACCAGGTCGGCCGGGTCCAGGTCGATCTCCAGCCCACGCCTGCCCGCGCTGCACAGCACCCGGTCCCAGTTCGCGGCGGAGGCGTCGATCACGGTCGGTAGTCGCTTGCGCTGACCGAGCGGGGAGATGCCGCCGAGTACGTAGCCGGTGGAGCGCTGCGCCTCGGCCTGCTCGGCCATGACGGCCTTGCTGGCCCCCAGCGCGGCCGCCGCGGCCTTGAGGGAGAGCTTCTCGGGGACGGGCAGCACCGCGACCGCCAGCTTGCCGTCGGAGGTCTTGATCACCAGCGTCTTGAGGATCTGCGCAGGCTCGAGGCCCAGCTGGCCTGCCAGGGCGTCGACCGCCTCGGCGCCGTAGGACGCGCTGGTCGCGTCGTGTTCATAGCTGTGCACGCGGTGCGCGATCTTGCCCTTGGCGAGCGCCTGCGTCGCGGGGGTTGAGGTTCCGGCCATGGCACAGACCCTAGTTCTGGGAACACAACACAGACGGCCGGCGTTGCACCGAGCACGTTGGTCCATCCCGAAAAGGAGTCGTCGGTGTCGGTGCAGTGCCTCGAGCGTCCCGCTGGCCGCAGTCCCGTCGACCGGGTAGCGGTAGCCTTGATCCCTATGGCGAGCGAAGGGATCAGCGTGCCTGACGACCGGCCCGAGAACGATCAGCCTCCGAAGGACGAGTCGAGCGGCGATCTGACCGCGCGGTTCGAGCGCGATGCGCTCCCGCTGCTGGACCAGCTCTACGGCGCAGCCCTGCGGATGACCCGCAACCCGGCCGATGCGGAGGACCTGGTCCAGGAGACCTATATCAAGGCGTACTCGGCGTTCCGTTCCTTCAAGGAGGGGACGAACCTCAAGGCCTGGATGTACCGGATCCTGACAAACACCTACATCAACTCGTACCGCAAGAAGCAGCGTCAGCCTGCGCAGTACCCGACGGACGAGATCACCGACTGGCAGCTCGCGGCGACCGCCGAGCACACCTCGCAGGGCCTGCGGTCCGCCGAGGTGGAGGCGCTCGACTCCCTGCCCGACGACGACATCAAGGCGGCGCTGCAGGAGCTGCCCGAGGAGTTCCGGATGGCGGTGTACTACGCCGACGTCGAGGGCTTCCCGTACAAGGAGATTGCGGAGATCATGGGCACGCCCATCGGTACCGTGATGTCGCGCCTGCATCGCGGACGCAAGCAGCTGCGCGGGCTGCTGGCTGACGTGGCACGAGAACGTGGATTCAACCGGAGCGGCGCCGTGTCGGCGGCGGCCCAGGAGCAGGAGGCGACCCGGTGAGCGAGCAGGACGAGTTCGAGCGGTTGGACTGCTCCGCGGTGATCGCGGACGTGTGGCTGATGCTCGACAACGAGTGCGACGAGACGACGCGCGCCCGGCTGCGGCGGCACATGGAGGACTGCGGTTCCTGCTTCGAGGCCTACGGCATCGAGGAGAAGGTCAAGTCGCTGCTCTCGCGCAAGTGCGGCGGCGAGCACGCACCGGAAGGGCTGAAGGAGCGGCTGACGATTCAGCTGCGCAGCACCACGATCATCACGCGGGTCGACCCGGACCAGTAGGCATAAGCACGGCGAGGGCCGCCCGGGAACTCCCGGGCGGCCCTCGCCGGTGCATTCAGCTCCCGAAGAACAGTTCGGCGGAGCCCGCGGGGCTGCCGAGCCGGCAGCCGAGTGCACAGCTCACGGTGACGCCGGTCGGGGACCAGGTGAGGGTGTTGAGGCTGTCAGCACTGACGAGCAGGAGAGCGTCGAGGTTGACTCCCGCCGCGCCGGCGTCGGAGCGCGTGACGGGGTCGGTCGTTCGACCGCATCCGACAGCGGGTCCGAGGTTCGGGTTCTGGAGCGCGTAGACGGTGTCGTAGACGACGGTGGAACCAGCGGTGGGGTCGACGGTCCATGAGCCCGCGGCGCCCCCGTAGAGGTTCGTCGAGTCGGTGACGCGTTCGCCTGTCGGGTTGGTGTACGTCACGGTCCCGGAAACCGGAATCTGCCACTTGCGGATGCCGCAAGGGTCGGCCGTCTCGTTGACCTGCTGGATCGCGGTGACCTGCCGGGCGGGGCCGTTGGTTGCGGAGATGGTTGTGCGGTAGTGGATTTCGTCGCCGGCGAATCCGATGTTCGGCCCGATGGCCTCGTGGGTGACGGCGAGATTGTCATGCGTCGTGGTCGCGTGTGTGGCGGAGGCGTCGTGGCCGGGTGCGGCCGCGGATCCGACTGCGTCAGCGGATTGAGCAGTCGCGGTGCCGGTGACGCCGGCGGCGAGCAGGGCGGCGGCCGCGGCGGCGGTGGCAACTCGGGCGGCGATGCGGCGGGTGGGTGTGGACGAGAGCGACACGGGACTCCGTTCGAAAGGAGACAACTGGGAGCGCGTGTCGGGAGAGTCGACTCTGCGCGTGCCCCCCGACGGCGTGGGCCTCATCGTAGGGTTCGTGCCGGATTTGCGAGGAGGATTCCGAAATGTGTTGTGTATAACTGTATTTCAGAGACACTGACCCTCAAGGACGGCCCTCGTTGCGGCCTCGTCTGCCGTTCAGCGTCCGTTGTTGAAGACCCGGGCATTGCGAGGGCAAATGCGCCCATGCAGAGAGGGTCAGGTCAGCTCGCGAACGTTTCGGAGCCGAGCACCATGTCGACCGAACCGGCAGGGCTGCCGGGAACCATGCAGTAGAAGGCGCAGGTCGCGGTGACGCCGGTCGGGCGCCAATCGAGCGTGTCGAGACCGTCCACTCGGACTTTCAGCGAGGCGTCGATGTTCGACGGGCTCGCGTCGCCGGCCCAGTCGCAACCCACGGCGAATCCTCCGCCCGCGGTCTGGAACTTGCGGACGGTGTCGTAGACGACGGTTGTTCCCGCTGCCGGGTCCACGGTCCACGACCCGACCGCCGGGTATTGGTAGCCGTTGATGTACCTGTTGTCGATGGGCATGGGTTCGGTCACCTGCTTACCGGAATCGTTTGTGTACGTCACGGTCCCGGACTTCGCCGTCGTCCACGTGCTGTAGCAGCCCACCAGATCCCAGATGAATTCTTCGATCCCGGTGACCTGTCGCGCGGGTCCGTCGGTAGCCGAAACGGTGGTGCGGTAATGGATTTCGTCGCCCACCATTCCGATGTTGCTTCCGATGATCTCGTGGGTGACGGTGAGGTTGTCGTGGGTCGTGGTGGCGCGCTTTGTGTTCGCGGACCCGGTCTCGGCGGACTGGGCTGTGGCGATGCCGGTGACACTCATGGTCATGAGTGCTACGGCTGCGGCGGTGGAGGCGGTGGCGGTGGCGAGTCGGGCGGCTGCGCCGCGTCGCCGCTGCGAGGTGTGGGGCATCGGTTCTCCTGGGTGGTCGCGCGGTGAAGGGTCAGGAGGCGGGGCAGGGCGACGCCGAAACATACCGATTGGTCCCCGACTCTGGCGCGGAACTATAGCCCCGTTCGCGGTGGTCGGGCGGGCGAATTGACGGATACGTTCCGGCTGGCGAGGAGCGGAGACGACGCAGGGCCAGACACCCGAAGGTGTCCGGCCCTGTGTGAGGCTTCGTCTACGACGCGTCAGCTGTTGGGACGCTTGCCGTGGTTGGCCTTGTTGCCCTTGCGGCTGCGCTTCTTGCGACCACGCTTACCCATGGTTGTCTCCTTCCCTCAGATCTCGCTCGGGGACATTCTTCCACGTGTGGTTGGCTGTACTTCCATTGGCAGGTCTATACAAGCGAGGTGCTCGATGGCAGAAGACGTGCGTGCCGAGATGGTTTCCACCGTCTTCCAGGTGGTTGTCGCGGAAGGCGACGAAGTGAAGGAGGGTGACACCCTCGTGATCCTGGAGTCGATGAAGATGGAGATCCCGGTCCTGGCCGAGGTGAACGGCACCGTGACCTCGGTTGGCGTCACCGTCGGCGACGTCATCCAGCAGGGCGACCTGATCGCCGTCATCTCCTGACGTTCGCGCACTGACCGATGTCCACCCTCAGCGACCTGCTGGCGGAATACACCGACCTGCCGGGTAGCGCCGTCGACCACCTGCAGCGGGTGGTCGGGGAATGGCAGCTGCTGGCAGACCTGTCGTTCGCGGACGTCCTGCTGTGGGTGGGCTCCGACAGCGGCAATCCGGACGCCGCCGGTGACGGTGAAGTGGTCTGTGTCGCGCAGTGCAGGCCGACCACCGCACCGACCGCGTTCGCCGAGGACGCCGTCGGCACCGTGGTCTCGGACACCGAACATCCGCACGTGCGGCAGGCGCTGACGGAATGGCGGATCGTGCGCGTCGAGGACGGCCCGGCCGGCGAGGGGACCCCGGTCCGCCGGGAGGCGATCCCCGTCCGATGCGCGGGCGACGTCATCGCCGTCCTGAGCCGCGACACCAACCCCACCCAGCAGCGGCAGTCCAGCCCGCTGGAGGTCGCCTACCTCGACTGCGCCGCAGACCTGTGCCAGATGATCAGCGAGGGGACGTTCCCGACCCCGGAGGAGCACAGCGAGATCCTGTCCAGCCCGCGGGCGGGCGACGGTTTCATCCGGCTCGACTCCGACGGGATCGTGGTCTACGCCAGCCCGAACTCGCTCTCCGCGTACCACCGCATGGGCCTGACCACCACGACCCTGAAGGGCAGCGACCTGGCGTCGGTGACCCGGACGCTGGTGACCGACCCCTTCGACTCGCAGGACGTCACCAACGACATCAGGGCCGCGCTCGCGGGCAAGGCGGGCAAGCGGATGGAGGTGGAGGCGGGCGGGGCGATCGTGTTGCTGCGCACCCTGGTGCTGCGGCCGGGCGGTCAGCCCGCAGGCGCCGCGGTGCTCATCCGTGACGTCACCGAGGTCAAGCGCCGCGACCGCGCGCTGCTGAGCAAGGACGCGACCATCCGGGAGATCCACCACCGGGTGAAGAACAACCTGCAGACCGTGGCGGCGTTGCTGCGGCTGCAGGCCAGGCGCACGAACAACGACGAGGCACGTCAGGCGCTGAGCGAGTCGGTACGCCGGGTGACCTCGATCGCGCTGGTGCACGACACCCTGTCGATGTCGGTGGACGAGGAGGTCAATCTCGACGAGGTGGTCGACCGGCTGGTGCCGATGATGGCCGACGTCGCGATGGTGGGCAGCGCGGTCCAGGTGCGCCGCGAGGGCAGCCTCGGGGTGTTCCCCGCCGAGCGTGCGACCCCGCTGGTCATGGTTCTCACCGAACTCGTGCAGAACGCCATCGAGCACGCCTTCGAGCCGGGGGAGGCGGGCACCGTGACGTTGCGTGCCGAGCGATCGGCGCGGTGGCTGGACGTGGTCATCCACGACGACGGCAGCGGCCTGCCGCCCGGGTTCAGCCTGGAACGGTCCGAACGTCTCGGCCTGCAGATCGTCCGGACCCTGGTGTCGGCGGAGCTGGGCGGTTCGCTCGGCCTGCATCCCGCGGAGGGCGGCGGCACGGACGCCGCGCTGCGGGTGCCGCTCGGCCGCCGGGCCAACCGCGTGTAGCCCCAGAAACGACTGGTCCCCAGAAACGACTGAGGCCCGGCACCATCAAGGTGCCGGGCCCGTTCGTACGGTGCTGTGTTGCTAGACCGTGGTGCGGGCGCGGGTCCGCGCGTTGCGACGCTTGAGCGCGCGACGCTCGTCCTCGCTCATGCCGCCCCAGACGCCTGCGTCCTGGCCGGACTCGAGTGCCCACGACAGGCAATCGGCGGTCACGGGGCACCGGTTGCACACCAGCTTGGCGTCCGCGATCTGGGCGATGGCCGGACCGCTGTTGCCCACGGGGAAGAACAATTCCGGGTCTTCGTCCCGACAAATTGCGTTGTGGCGCCAGTCCATCCTTCTGCTCCTTAACCGGGTGCGTTCTGCACCGTTTCGTATCGCTGAGTTCATGCGCACGGTATGAATTGTTTCCGCGCTGTTGCTTGTGAATGCTTTCACGAACTAGCGGGATGTCAATGGAATCAGACCGCTTCGTGGGGTAACTCACTCTGTTAGGTTGCCCTATGTGGTCTGGGCTACTTTCTACCCCGGTTGCGGCGAGAATGCACTAGTGCCGTAAGGTTTCTTGGCATTTTCTCATGTTTTGAGGGTCTCAGGCGCCGCTCGGCGCGACGACGGAGAGGGCGTCGGGGACCGAGACGAACTCGACCTCGGTGCGCATTCCGATGTAGTCGCCGTCCATCTGTAGCGCGATCGGAGTGCTCGACCGGATCTGCACCCGCGGCACGTCGTCGACACGAAAAAGATTGCGCCCCTTGGGCTGTGCGCCCGGCGTGAGGAGTTGCCGGACCATCATGAGGGTCGTCGGTACGCGCATGGTGGTCATCGCGAAGACGCCGAGGCCGGTATCGAAGTCGGTCTCCGGGTTGATCCGGACGGGGCGTTCGTTCAGGTACGTCCACGGGCTGGAGTTCGACACGAACGCGTAGTGCACGCCCTCGACGGGATCGCGACCGGGCACCTGGACGGTCAACGCCGGTTCGGTGCCCCGGTTGCGGAAGAAGGCACGGATCGCGGTCCGGACATAGCGCGACGGCGTCGCCGGATGGCCGTTGCCGCGGCTCGCGTCGATCGCCTCGCACACCTGCGCGTCGAGCCCCATGCCGGCATTGAATGTGAACCAGCGATTGTCGCAATGGGCGAGCCCGATCCGCCTGCTCTGCCGCAGCGCGAGGAGTTCGATGAGCTGATTCGTCGCCGTCACCGGGTCGGGGCTGATGCCGAGCGAGCGGGCGAACACGTTTGCCGAGCCGCCGGGGACCACCGCGATGAGCGGGGTGGGGCCGATCGGGACCTCGCTCATCGAATCCGGGTGCGGCGCGCCGAGCAGTCCGTTGATGACCTCGTTGACGGTGCCGTCGCCGCCGTGCACGACGATCAGGCCGATGCCCTCGACGGCCGCCCGCCGGGCGAGTTCGCCTGCGTGACCGCGGTGGGTGGTGTGCGCGACCCGGACCTGGACCCTGCTCGACACCGCGTGCGCGAGCAGATCACGCGCCGCGGGGGTCGTCGAGGTGGCATTCGGGTTGACGATCAGCAGCGCGCGCACGGGACACCACCCTAGCCGGGAGTCGGGGGTTCTATAGGCTGGCTCGGTGCCAGAGCAGTCCTCACGACCCCGCCCGCCCGCCACCATCCGCTGGGCCGGAGCGCTGGTGACCCTCCAGGGCGCCGTCGCCGTCGGCATCGCGCTCGTGCTGGTGATCCGCGGCCTCCTCGGTCACGACCAGACCGCGACCAGTGGATACGGGACCGCGGCGTGGTTCGTGATCCTCGGCGGCGCGGTGCTGGCCGCGGGCATTGCGCTGATCACCGGCAGGCGCTGGGGCCGCACGATCGCCGTCCTCGCCCAGCTGCTGCTGCTCCCGGTGGCCTGGTCGCTGCTCACCGCCTCCCACCAGACGGCGTACGGGGTACTGCTCGGCGCGGTGGTGATCGCCGCTCTGGTGCTGCTCTTCAGCAGCCCCTCGTCGCGGTGGATGGCCGACGAGTACGGCGACGAGGCTTCCTAGTCACGCCCGCGCGGCGAGGCTCTTCAGGGCGTCGCCGGACAGCCGGTAGGTGGTCCATTCGTCCTGAGCGGCCGCCTCGAGCGACTCGTAGAACGCGATCGACGGGGCGTTCCAGTTCAGCACCGACCAGCTGAGCCTGCTGTAGTCGTTGTCGGCGCACTCCCTCGCGAGCGCGGCCAGCAGCGCCGTGCCGTGGCCCGCGCCGCGCCGCGCCGGCTGGACGAACAGGTCCTCCAGATAGATCCCGTGAACGCCGTCCCAGGTGGAGAAGTTGCGGAACCACAGCGCCATCCCGACGACGGCTCCGGCCTCCTCGGCCACGTGGCAGAAGGCCGACGGGTTCTCGCCGAACAGCGCGGTGGCGATCTGCGTCTCGGTCACCGTGCACTCGTGCCGCGCCTTCTCGTACTCGGCAAGGTCGTAGATCAGGCCGGTGATGGCCGCGGCGTCGTCGGGGGTGGCCCGCCGGATCATGGGTTGCTCGCTCTCGGTTCGAATCAGTTGGTGGCGTTGTGGGAAATGATCTGCTGGACGCCGCGATCGAAGCCGAGCACGGAGATCGACGCCGGGTCCATCGCGAATCGCCTGCCCTCGGCGACCGGGAGTTCGGCCCACCGGGCGAGCAGAGCGCGGGAGAAGTGGGCGTGGCCGACCAGGATGACATCGCGTTCGGCGAGTTGTGACAGCGCGGTCCCCAGGACCATGTCGGCCCGCGCCGCGACGGACTCTGCGCTCTCCCCGCCGGGGCACGGGTGCGACCACACCGTCCAGCCCGGCACGCTCTCGCGGATCTGGGGAGTGGTCAGGCCCTCGTACTGGCCGTAGTCCCACTCGGCCAGCGCGTCCCACTCGGTGGCGCTGCCGAGACCGGCGAGCGCGGCGGTCCTGGCCGCCCGGCTGCGTGGACTGGTCAGGACGAGTGGGGTCCGCAGGCCGAGCCGGGCGATCCGCTTCCCGGCGTCGCGGGCCTGCTCCTCACCCGTCGCGGTGAGCGGGATGTCGGTGTGGCCGGTGTGCCTGCCGTTCAATGCCCACTCCGTCTCGCCGTGTCTGACCAGGGCGATGCGGGGGCGCATGGTGCTCATGCCGCAATGATGCCAGGGCGATCTCGGCGCGAGCGCTCGCCACATCCGTCGAAATGCGCAAAGATCACCGGCGTGACAACTGTGCTCGCTGTGGCGAATCAAAAGGGTGGGGTCGCAAAGACCACGACGGTTGCCTCGCTGGGGGCCGCGCTCGCGGGACTCGGGCGCAAGGTGCTCGTGGTGGATCTGGACCCGCAGGGGTGTCTGACGTTCTCGTTGGGTCACAACCCGGATCGGGTCGAGTCGTCGGTGCACGAGGTGCTCACCGGTGAGGCGGCGCTGCGCGATGTGATCCTCGAGACCGAGGAGGGCATCTCGCTGGTCCCCGCAACGATCGACCTCGCGGGTGCGGAGGCGATGCTGCTGATGCGCCCGGGCCGGGAGTTCGCCCTCAAGCGCGCACTGGCGACGCTGGACAACGACTTCGACATCGTTCTGATCGACTGCCCGCCGTCCCTCGGTGTCCTGACCCTCAACGGGCTGACCGCTGCCGACTCGGTGTTGGTGCCGTTGCAGTGCGAGACGCTGGCGCATCGGGGTGTCGGCCAGCTGCTGCGCACGGTCGGCGAGGTGCAGCAGATCACCAACCCGGACCTGCGGCTGCTCGGCGCGTTGCCGACCCTGTACGACGCCCGCACCACGCACAGCCGCGACGTGATCTCCGACGTCGCCGACCGCTACGAGATGCCGGTGCTGGCGCCGCCGATCCCGCGCACGGTGCGGTTCGCGGAGGCCAGTGCCTCGGGGGCGACGGTGCTCGCGGGCAGGCGCAACAAGGGCGCGCTCGCGTACCGGGAGCTGGCCGAGCAGCTGGTGGCGCACTGGGACACCGGTGCGGAGCTGGTGACCTTCAGCCCCACGGTCTGACCCGTCAGCGCAGGGCGACGAGCTCGTCCCCGCGCTGCTCGAGCAGCATCGTCCCGAGCACCGCGCTGGTGACCGGCGCTCGTTCGCCGTCGCGGTCGACGGCGATCCGGCGTACCTCGGCTCCGGTCACCGTGTCGTGCACGGCGATGGCGCCATCGACGGGGATCAGGATCTGGCCTGCCATCAGCGCGCCGGGACCGATGGCGCCCTCGACGGTCCATCGAGGAGCGAAATCCGTTGCGCCGAGGGCGATCACCCGAGAACCGGTCCACCACGAGAACACCGAGCCGACCTTGACCACCCGGGAATCAGGGGAGACGTCGGCGGGCACCGGATGCACGGCCAGGGGCGTGCCGGAGCCGTCGAAGACCCCGACCCGGGCGCCCGTGGTGGGTCCGGCGGGCAGGAAGACGGCGGTGCGCTCGCCGGTGACGGCGAGCACCTTCGCGCCGGTGGCGCCGGGATCGAGGTCGGCCAGCACGCTCGAGCCGTACTCGTCCGGCTCGGAGTTGTCCTTGGGAGCGGGATTGAGCACGCTGAGGCGATCGGCTGGCTCGCCCTCGCAGCGTTCGAGCACCGCGAGCCGGGTGCTGCTCGAGGCAGACGAGAGCAGTTCGCAGCCCGAGCGGGGCTGCGTGTTGGGGTTCACCGGCGCATCGACGCGGCCGAACTCCAGGGTGCGCACCAGATCGGAACGCCACAGCTCCATCCGGTGCAGCCCGCGTGAGGTCACGTAGGTGCCGTCCTCGGACAGCGTCACGGCGTCGTCGGCGTCGCTCGTGCGCTGGGCGACGCGAGATCCGTCCGCGCCCTGCAGTTCGGTGACGGCGCCGCAGCCGCGGCCGTCGCGGTACACCGAGACTACGGAGTTCCACGCCCCGATCACCCCGCACAGCGGCTGGTCCCGGGTGTAGCTCCACAACGGCGCGCCGGTGTCCCGGTCGTGGCCGGTGACCGCGCCGTCCCGCGCGGTCACCACGGCGCCGCCCGCGGTCACCGGACGAGGGGTGGCGGGGCTGTCCGCGCGCCAGATCTCGGCAACGCGTTCCGGGACGGACAGTGCCGTATCTGCCGGTGTGGCAGGCGTTTCCGCCGTGATCGACGTGGTGCCCCTGGCGTCGCTGCGCAGCCAGATCACACCGGCAGCGAGCACCACGACGACCGCGATCGCGACTGCGGCGATGAGGTCGGCGCGGGTGCGCCGCTCCGGTGCGACCACGGCGGGCGGCTACTCCGAGGCCACGGCCACGGAAGGTGCGGCACCCGCTGCCGCGGGCTTGCGCCGACGGCGGCGACGTCGCGCCGGCGCCGTTCCGTCGCCCGAGGGCGCGGTCGTGTCCGTGGCAGGGGCATCGGAAACCGCTGCGGTGGTGTTGGTTTCGGCGGTGCTGCGACCGCCGCGGGTGCGCTTGCGGGGGGACCGCGTGCGGGCGGGGCGCTCGGACTTCTCGGTGCGGCCTTCGACCGCGTCGTCGGAGCCGCCCGCGTTCTCGGTTGCCCGCTCGGCCTTGGCCCGCTTGATCGTGCCCTTGGCGTCGGTCGGGATGTTCAGCTCCGAGTACAGGTGCTCGGAGCTGGAGTAGGTCTCGGTCGGATCGGGGATACCGAGACCGAGCGCCTTGTCGATGAGCTGCCAGCGGGGGATGTCGTCCCAGTCGACCAGCGTGACGGCGATGCCGGTGCGGCCAGCGCGACCGGTCCGGCCGATCCGGTGCACGTAGGTCTTCTCATCCTCGGGGCACTGGTAGTTGATGACGTGGGTGACGTCGTCGATGTCGATGCCGCGCGCGGCGACGTCGGTGGCGACCAGCACGTCGATCTTGCCGGTGCGGAAGGCCTTGAGGCCCTTCTCGCGGGCCACCTGGCCGAGGTCGCCGTGCACGGCGCCCACGGAGAACCCGCGCTCGGCCAGATCGTCGGCCACCTTCTGTGCGGTCCGCTTGGTGCGGGTGAAGATCATGGTGGCGCCGCGGCCATCGGCCTGCAGCACGCGGGCGACCATCTCGGCCTTGTCCAGCGCGTGCGCCCGGTAGATGTGCTGGCTGGTGCGGTCGTGCACAGCGGACGATTCCGGCTCCTCGGCGCGGATGTGCGTCGGCTGGGTCAGGAACGTTCGCGCGAGGGTGATGATCGGGCCCGGCATGGTGGCCGAGAACAGCATGGTCTGGCGCTTGTCGGGGACCATCCCGAGGATGCGCTCGATGTCGGGAAGGAAGCCCAGGTCGAGCATCTCGTCGGCCTCGTCGAGGACGAGGACGCCGATCTTGCCGAGGATCAGGTGGCCCTGCTTGGCCAGGTCGAGCAGCCGGCCGGGGGTGCCGACGATGACGTCGACGCCCTTCTGCAGCGCGGCGATTTGGGTCTCGTACGGGCGTCCGCCGTAGATCGAGAGCACCTCGAGCTTGCGGTCGCCCGCCTTGAGGTACTTGCTCGCGTTGACCAGGTCCTCGGTCACCTGGATGCACAGCTCGCGCGTCGGCACGATGATCAGCGCGCGGGGGGTGCCGTCCAGCGGGGAGGTGCCGGAGTCGGCACTGCTGGCGCGATGCAGCAGCGGGACGCCGAATCCGAAGGTCTTGCCCATGCCGGTGCGGGCCTGGCCGATCAGGTCGTCGCCTGCCAGCGCGAGCGGCAGCGTCAGCTCCTGGATGGCGAAGGTGCGCTCGATGCCGATCTCGTTCAGGGCACGGACGATCTCGTCCCGGACGCCGAGTTCGGCGAAGGTCGGGGCGGTGTGGGTCTCGTCGAGCTGTGCGGAGAGCGTTGTTTCGGTCGCGTCGTCTTCATGGTCGATCGTGATCTTGCTCAGGGGTCTGGCCTTCCTCGTTGGCACGCGCGCACGAGGTGGGGCCAGGCCGATTGTCGGCCGATGTCGGTGCCCTCGTCCGTGAGTCGCGCTTCCTGCTGCCTGAGCGCGGAAATCGTGGGATCTCGACGCGGCGCGGGAAGGGACTTCAAGATCAGGTGCGCGCACATTATCTGCGGGTCGCCGCGTGGTTGTGTCGGCCCGTTTGTTCGGGCGACGGGCGGCTGCCCGCGTCCATGGTAGCTTGCGCGACCTGCTACGCCCGTATTTGCATGGCCAATCTCACCCGGGCGTGCGGCCGCGCGGCCGGGATCTGTGTGCGCTCCCATCCGTCTAGGCTGTCCGCATGGGAGCCAATTCCTCGGATTCTTTGACGCCAGCCATCGCCGCCGACCACCCGGGAGTGGGCGAACTCTTCGCCGTTCTCGCGTACGGCGAGATCTCCGCTTTCTATCGCCTCGCGGAGGACGCGCAGATGTCGCCGACCCTGCAGGGCAAGGTCGCGCTGGCGAGCATGGCGGCGGCGGAGATGAGCCACTTCGAGACCCTCCAGTCCGCGCTGACCGCGCGGGGGCACGATGTCTACGCCGCGATGGAACCGTTCGTGGCGCCGCTGGACGGCTATCACGCGTCGACGCACCCGTCGACCTGGCTGGAATCACTGGTCAAGGCCTACGTCGGGGACGGCATCGCCGCCGACTTCTACCTCGAGATCGCGGACTCGCTCGACCCGTCGGTTGCCGCCGTCGTGCGTGAGGTGCTGGCCGAGACCGGGCACTCGGAGTTCGTGGTGCACGAGGTCAGCGCGGCGGTCCGCTCGAGCAAGCAGGACAAGGACCGGTTGATGCTGTGGGGACGCCGACTCCTCGGTGAGGCGATCACCCAGGCGCAGTTCGTGATGGCTCAGCGCCAGGACCTGACGGAGCTGGTGATCACCGCCAGCGGCGACCTGACCGGCATCGCGGCGATGTTCGACCGGATGCAGGAGCGGCACGCCGAGCGGATGACGGTGCTGGGACTCGTGTAGCGCTGTTCGCTCTCAGCACGCGCGCAGCGCGGGCGCGTGGGCGAGTCGCTGCACTAGCCTGGGCTTCGGTAGTGATGGCACGAGGATTTCGGAGGTTGGCCGTGGAGGTCAAGATCGGCGTTTCTGACAGCCCGCGCGAGCTCATCGTGAACAGCGAGCAGACCCCCGACGAGGTCGAGGCACTGGTCGCCGCCGCACTCGGCGGCGAGGGTGGCGTGCTCGCGCTCGTCGACGACAAGGGGCGCAAGTTCCTGATCCAGGCCAACAAGGTGGCGTACGTGGAGATCGGACCGTCGGACAGCCGCAAGGTCGGGTTCGCGGCGTCCAGCTAGGTCGCCTGAGACGAAGAAACGGGGCGCGGTGATCCGCGCCCCGTTCTCGTGTCCGGAGCTTCTAGTGCTGCAGCGGCACGTGCGACAGGCCACCCCAGGCGAGCACGACGGTGGTGTCGACGGCCTCTTCCTTGGGAATCGGCCGGTTCGCCTGCAGCCAGTAGCGCGCGGTGAACTGGCTGGTGCCGACGAGGCCGACCGCGAGGATGCGGGCCCGGTAGGGATCGAGTCCCGAGTCGTGGCTGACCAGGTCGAAGACGGCATCCACGCAGGCCTCGGTGGCCTGGTCGACGCGGGCCAGTACCTGCGGGTCGCCCATCACGTCGGACTCGAACACCAGTCGGTAGCCCTGGCTGTCGTTGTCGACGAAGTCGAAGAAGGCCTGCACGGCGGCCCGGACGCGCTGCCGGTTGTCGGTGGTCGAGCGCAGGGCCTGCCGCACTCCCGAGATCAGGCTGTCCACGTAACTCTGCAGCACCGCGAGGTAGAGGTCGAGCTTCCCGGGGAAATGCTGGTACAGCACGGGCTTGCTGACGCCCGCGCACTCGGCGATCTCGTCCATGCCCGCCGCGTGGTAGCCCCTGGTGACGAAGACCTCGCTCGCGGCCTGGAGCAGCTGCAGGCGGCGCGCGTCACGGGGGAGACGGGTGCTGCGTTTGGTGGTCTGGGCGGCGGGCGCTGCGGCCCGGTCCGCGAGTTCTGTCATCGTGCTCCCAATCTGCTGCCAATCCACCATCGCTGACTCGTGCGGCGCGGTGAGGGTGCTCACTGCACTGAGTGCACAAAGTCATCGAACGATACCCGGACGATCGTCGGGTCGCCCTCACAATGGCGCATGCTGTGTAGGTGAGTATTCCAGGTGTTGCGGTCGGCGTCGGCATGTCGTCCTCCGGCGCCCGCTCGGGACGCGTTCGGCGCGCCGAATCGCCGTGGCGCCGGTCTGTGAGATTCTGACGTCGTGACAGATCGAGGTGGACCGCGGTTGCGGGGCGACGCACCGCGTCGCTCCGGCGACGGCGACTACCCCGATCATCCCGACTACCCAGACGATCGTCACCCCGACGAGGACCGTTACGGCAGCCGTGAGCCGGGCGGCAGCGGCTCCCATCAGCCGCTGCGGGCGCAATGGGATCCCACCAGTCGCGAGCTCGGGCGCCCCCGCGCCCCGCGACCGGAGCGGGCGGCTCGAAAGCAGACCAAGCTCGGTAAGTTCGTCTCCGCATACGGTTGGCGGGCATATGCGATCCCGGTCCTACTGGTGGTCACCGTGCTGGTCGGCGTCGACGCGATCCGCGGCGGCGGCGGCACGTCGCCAGAATCGGAGACCGGTGATGGTCCCGGCCTCGGCGCGCTGAGCACCGAAACCGACGGCACCGCCGTGATCGGGGTACCGCCGCAGGGCGACGGCAGCTTCGCCGCGACCATCCCGTCCGGGGCGCTCCCCGACGGCGGGCCGTTCACGGTGGCGGGCGCAGGCGCGTGGCATGTCATCCCGGGTACCACCGCGCAGGCCGGGCAGGGCACCGAGCAGGTCTTCACCTACACCGTCGAGGTCGAGGACGGCGTCGACACCGCCGGTTTCGGCGGCGACGAGGCGTTCGGGCGGATGGTGGACCAGACGTTGTCCAACCCGAAGAGCTGGACCAAGGACCCGCGGTTCGCGGTCCGGCGGATCGACAGCGGGGAGCCGACCTTCCGGATCTCTCTGACCTCCCAGATGTCGGTGCGTCAGGCCTGCGGGTACGACATCGAACTAGAGGTGTCGTGCTACAACCCGTCGATCGACCGGGTGATCCTCAACGAGCCGCGTTGGGTTCGCGGCGCCGTCGCCTTCCAGGGCGACATCGGCTCGTACCGGCAGTATCAGATCAATCACGAGGTCGGCCACGCCATCGGCTATCAGGATCACCAGCCGTGTGAGTCGGACGGGGGACTGGCGCCGGTGATGATGCAGCAGACCTTCGGCACGTCGAACAACGACATCGCCAGGCTCGATCCGGAGGGCGTGGTGCCGATGGACGGCAAGACCTGCCGGTTCAATCCCTGGCCGCACCCGCGGGGGTAGGGCGACCGCGGTCGATCGGGGGAAGAATGGACCCGAACGGAGCGTTGTAGCTGCGTGAGCGCGTAGACCGTAGGAGCCGTCGTGTCTGACCTGAAGTCCAAGAACTCGTTGCCGCCGCTGGTCGAACCCGCGGGCGAACTGAGCCGCGCCGAGGTGGCGCGCTACAGCAGGCACCTGATCATCCCCGACGTGGGGATGGTCGGTCAGAAGCGGATCAAGAACGCCCGGGTGCTGGTGATCGGCGCGGGCGGGCTCGGGTCGCCTGCGCTGCTCTACCTGGCGGCCGCGGGCGTCGGCACCATCGGCATCGTGGAGTTCGACGAGGTCGACGAGTCCAACCTGCAGCGGCAGGTCATCCACGGTCAGGCCGACGTCGGCAGGCCCAAGGGGGAGAGCGCCCGCGACTCCATCCTCGAGATCAACTCCAACGTCGAGGTGCGACTGCACCCGCTCCGACTCGAACCCGACAACGCGGTGGACCTGTTCGCGCAGTACGACCTGATCCTGGACGGCACCGACAACTTCGCCACCCGCTACCTCGTCAACGACGCCGCCGTGCTCGCGGGCAAGCCGTACGTCTGGGGTTCCATCTACCGTTTCGAGGGTCAGGCGTCGGTGTTCTGGGAGGACGCCCCGGACGGCCGCGGGCTGAACTACCGCGACCTGTACCCGGAGGCCCCGCCGCCGGGCATGGTCCCGTCGTGCGCCGAGGGCGGCGTGCTCGGTGTGCTGTGCGCATCCATCGGTTCGATCATGGCGACCGAGGCGATCAAGCTGATCACCGGCATCGGGGAAACCCTGCTCGGCCGGCTGATGGTGTACGACGCGCTGGAGATGAGCTACCGGACCATCAGGCTCCGCCGTGATCCCGCACGTCAGCCGATCACCGAGCTCATCGACTACGACGCATTCTGCGGCGTCGTGTCCGAGGACGGAGTGGTGGCGGCCGCGGATTCGACGATCACCGCGCCCGAACTGGCCGCGATGCTGGAAGCGGGCACGGAGATCGAGCTCATCGACGTCCGTGAACCGGTGGAGTGGGAGATCGTGCACCTGCCGGGCGCGACCCTGATCCCGAAGGATCGCATCCTGTCGGGGGAGGCGCTCGCGGAGTTGCCGCAGGATCGGCCGATCGTGTTGCACTGCAAGACCGGTATCCGGTCGGCGGAGGCGCTGGCCGCGTTGAAGAAGGCGGGCTTCGCCGACGCGACCCATCTGCAGGGCGGGGTCATCGCGTGGGCGAACCAGGTGGATCGCTCGCTGCCGGTGTACTGACGCGTCCGCGGCGCGTCTGGGGCGGCGGACACGCCTGTCAGCGGTAGCGTTGGCCCCGTGAGCTCTGTCGAACCTCCCGAGCATGTGCGCTCCACCTTCGGTCTGCGCGAGTCGGAGCCGATACCGCTCGGCGCCGACTGGGACGGCGGCTGGCGCTGCGGCGATACCGTGCTCTCGCCGGTGGCCGACCATGCCCGCGCCGCGTGGTCAGCGAAGGTGCGCGAGACGCTGACCGCGGACGGGGTGCGGATCGCGAGGCCGGTCCGAGCCACGGACGGACGGTACGTCGTATCCGGCTGGCGGGCAGACACATTCATCGAGGGGTCTCCGGAACCGCGGCACGACGAGGTGGTCTCGCTGTCGATGCGGCTGCACGCGGCGACCGCGACCCTCGAGCGTCCGCGCTTCCTGGTGCAGCCCCCGGTGGCGCCGTGGGCCGACGTCGACGTGTTCGTGGCGGCGGATCGAGCCGCGTGGGAGCAGGTCCCGTTGCGTGCGGTGAAGGGTCAGTTCGAGGCGGTCTCCGAGGACGGCCGCACCAGCGTCGAGCTGATCGGGCAACTGGCGACGCTGCGCAAGCCGGTGCGCAGTCCCGACCAGCTGGTGCACGGTGACCTCTTCGGCACGGTGCTCTTCTCCGGTTCGGAGGCGCCGGGCATCACCGACATCACCCCGTACTGGCGGCCCGTGGCCTGGGCTGCCGGTGTCGTCGTGGTGGATGCGCTGTCCTGGGGCGGAGCCGACGCGGAACTGATCGCCCGCTGGGAGGATCTGCCGGAATGGCCACAGATGTTGCTGCGCTCCTTGATGTTCCGCCTGGCGGTCCATGCGCTGCATCCGCGTTCGACGGCCGAGGCGCTGCCCGGTCTGGTGCGCACCGCGGACCTGATCCGGCTGATGCTCTAGATGTACCCGGCCATCAGGTTGGTGCCAGGCGGCTGACCGGTGGGAGCCCTCCGAGTGCGCTGTGGCGGCGTCGAGTGTTGTAGTACTCGAGCCAGG
>NZ_JBHZBV010000011.1:0-139596 GCF_042754885.1 Rhodococcus sp. NPDC059179
CGTCAGACCCGCGCCACTTCCGGGGTGGGCATCGTCACTGGGAGGGCCGTCGGCGGGGCGGGGGGGGGGGGGGGGGCCCCCCGCCCGCCGCCCGGCCCGCCCCGCCCCGCGCCCCCCCCCCCCCGCCGTCGGCTACCGGCGGGCCCGGTACCCGTCCCAGCTGGCCTTGCACGCACGCGCAAGCATGTCCACCCGATCGGCGTCGGGTTCGGGCCACCCCACGCCCGGCCGCATCAGCTCGGCGGTGAGGTCGGGGCCGAGCAGGAACTCGCGCCGGAACTCTGCCTGGACCGCGCCGAGCGTGACCCCGGCGGCGGCGGCCCGCGGCTCGAGCTCGCGGAATCGCGCACCCGCGGTGATGATCTCGTGGCTGCCGAGGTACGGCTGGTTCAACATGACGGCGGCCGGATCGTCCACCTCGAATCCCGCCCGGTGCGCCTCGGCCAGCGCCCGGACCGCCTGCGGCGCCATGCTCACCGGGTTGTCGCCACGCGGATCGCCCTGCGCGTCGCCGCGGTTCGACAGCGCCACCACGTCGGGCAGTCGGTCGGCCTCGGCGCGCTCGACGTTCACCGCGCCGTCGCGGGTGGTGGTGTGGTTCATCGTGTCGTGGAAGGAGAGCGTGGTGAACTCGACCGGCCCGGTGGACTTCTCGGCGCGCTCGAGGGCGAGGGCCACCATGCGCTCGATGAGATCGTCCCGGGTCTGCTCGTAGACGTCGAGCCCGCGGGCGGCGACCTCGGCGAAGGTGTCCGCGAGTCGGTGCAGGCCCGCGTCGTCGCTCGGCACGCGCAGCAGCGGGTAGAAGGAGAACGTCACCGGGCGGATGGCGTCCACCCCGGTCAGGTCCGCCTTGTTGCCCGGGCCGGCCGAGCGCACCCGGGCAAAGGCTTCACGCAGGGTGGCGTACAGGTCCTCGGGGCGCTCGCGGTTCGGGTCGCGAACCATGCGCGGATGCGGGTTCTCCACGTAGACGATCCGGGAATCTATCTCGGCCCAGCGACGCACCACCGGGCTGGTCGAGCAGTCGGTGAAGTCGAACTGCAGGCGTCGGGTGAACTCGGGTGCGAGGAACTCGCCGAGCTCCTCGGGGATCGCGGCACCCGAATGTGGGCAGCTGACAAGGAGATCGGCCTCGACGAGCGCCTGGTCGAGGCTGCGGCGACCGCGGTCTGCGTAGAAGATCAAGTCGTCCGGGGTGAACACGGTGCCTGCGGGCAGGAACAACGGATCAGCGGTTGCCATGTCCGAACCCTATCGGCCCGCGCCCGCGCGATGCAGGATTGGAGTGTGGACACCATTGCGATCCAGATGCCCGACGGCACCACCATCCCGGTCCGGCTGTTCGCGGGCCGCCCGGCCGCGCCGGTGGTGGTGATCTTCCCGGGGCTCGGCGTCCCAGGCGGGTTCTACGCCCCGGTCGCCGAGGCGCTGGTCGCGAGCGGTTTCAATGTCGTGGTCGGGGAACTCCGTGGCCAGGGCGACAGCAGGCCCCGGCCGGGCGCCAACAGCAGCTACGGCTACCAGGAACTGGCGTCCGTCGACTATCCCGCGGTCTTCGAGGTCGCGCGGGAGCGGTTCCAGGACAGCACGCCGTACCTGCTCGGCCACAGTATGGGCGGGCAGTTGGGGGTGATGTACGCGGCCAGGGTCAGGGGACGGCTCGGCGGGTTGATCCTGGTGGCGTCGGGTTCGCCGTACCACCGCGGGCACGGCGCGGTCCGCGGCGCCGCGCTGCTGGCCGGTTCGGCGGCGATGTCGGTGACGGCGAACGTCGCCGGGTTCTGGCCTGGCGACCGGTTGGACGTCGGCGGTTTCGGACGGCAGTCGAAGGTGCTGATCGCGGACTGGTCCAGGTTCGCGCGGACCGGCACCATCGAGCCGACCGGCGCGGACATCGACTACGAGGAGCGGATCGGCCGGCTCACCCTCCCGGTGCTGTCGATCTCCGTCGAGGCCGACGACCTGGCGCCGCGGCAGGCGATCAAGAATCTGGTCGCGAAGATGCCGAAGTCGGATCTGACCGTCTGGCATCAGCCGGAGCCGTTGGGGCACAACGGCTGGATCCGGAGCCCGGACAGCACCGTCGGGCGGGTCGTGGAGTGGCTGCACGACCGCGCCTGACCCGCCGAGTGCGCAGTTGTCGTCATTCCACTCGGGCGATGCCCCGATAACTGCACGCTCGGCGGGGATACCCTTGATGGGACCGCATCTCGAGCAAGCCCGCGCCCTGCGGGAGGTCCGAAACCGATCCGCCATGAATGAACCCGTTCGCCCGACGAGCGATGAGACGATCGCAAGCGGGCCGCTGACCGAGCTTGCCCCCGACATCGGCATGCACGGGAGCCCGACCGCGTCCTCCGACACGACCGGCTCACACCCGGAACGGGGGCTGGTCGTCGACAGCGGCGTGCGGCGCCTGGCCGCCGACTGGGAGGCGACACGCGCCCCCGCCGACCTGACGGACTACCTGCCTGACGCGGCGGCGATCCGTCGCGCGGCACTGATCGACCTGGTCAGGGTCGATCTCGAGTACCGGTGGCTGCGGGGCGGCCAGCCGAAACGGATCGCCGACTACTGCCTCGAGTTCCCCGAGCTGCTGGCGGAGCCGCTGCCGCCCGAACTCGTGTACGACGAGTTCCGGGTACGCCGCGCGAGCGGGGCGACGGTCGAGCCGAACGAGTACCTGCTCCACTTCCCGCAGCAGGCCGACCGATTCGAATGGTTGCTCGAGCACGACATGTCCTGGGGGCCCGGCGCGTCCACCCCGATCGAATTGCCCGAGAACGCCGAGTTCGCGGTGGGGCAGCAGCTCGACGACTTCGATCTGGTGGCCGAGCTCGGGCACGGCGCGTTCGCCCGCGTGTTCCTGGCCCGCCAGCTCTCGATGCAGCGTCCGGTGGCGCTGAAGATCTCGCGCAATGTCGGCACCGAGCCGCAGACCCTCGCTCAGCTCGACCACCCGTACATCGTCCGAGTCTTCGATCAGCGGCTGATCGAGGACCGGCAGGTGCGGGTGCTGGTCATGGAGTACGTGCCCGGCGGCACGCTCCTCGACGTGGTCAAGGTCGTCCGGGCGACCCCGCCGGAGCAACGCACCGGTCAACTCCTGATCGACACGATCGACAAGGTCCTCGCGCGCAAGGGGGAGGTACGGCCCAGCGAGTCGAGCGTGCGCGCCGAGATCGCGGCGCTGTCGTGGCCGGAGACCGTCGCGTGGATCGGCCTGCGGCTCGCCGACGCGCTCGAGTACGCGTGCGCCCACGGCGTCCTGCACCGCGACGTCAAGCCGGCCAACGTGCTGCTGAGCGTCGAGGGTGTCCCGAAGCTCGCCGACTTCAACGTCAGCTCGAGCGACGCCGTCGACCCGGCGGGCCGGGCCGGCTTCGTCGGCGGGTCGGTCGCGTACATGGCGCCCGAGCAGCTGGCTGCGGTATCCGCGGGCTCGACCGTCCCGGAGTCGGCTTCTACGGCGGCGCCCATCGACACCCGCAGCGACATCTACGCGCTCGGGGTGATGCTGTGGGAGTTGTTGACCGGTGTCCGCCCGTTCGACGACGCCCCCGCGGGCGGGGCGCAGCCGTCGCCGGACGAGGTGCTCGCGATCCGGCGCCGCGGGGTGAATCCGGCGGCGAGGGCGACGGTTCCGGCCGACTGTCCGGCCGCGTTGAGCCGGGTCCTGATGACCTCCCTCGCCTTCGACCCCGACGATCGCTGGTCGAGCGGCCGCAAGCTCGCGCGCCAGTTCGCGCTGTGCCTGGATCCGCACGCCCGCGACCTCGTCGACCCGCGCCCGGGGAGTTGGCGTGGGGCGCTGTCGCGGTGGTCGCTTCCGATCCTGCTGGCCGCGATCGGGATCCCCAACCTGCTGGCCGCGGGCTACAACTATTACTACAACAGGGTGCTGATCATCTCCGGCCTCTCGCCCGAGGCCCAGGACCATCTCGAGCTGGTGCACCTGGTGATCGGGGGATTGGCGTTTCCGCTCGGCGCGATCCTGATCCTCTACTGGTGTCGGCTCGCGCTCATCGTGCCGCGCGGATTGCGGAGGGGACAGCGGTACGAACCCGAGATCCTCGGCAGGGCGCGCACCGCGACCCTGAACCTGGGGCACCGGGCGGTGGTGGTCTCCTTCGCGCTGTGGGTGGTGGCAGGCGTCGCCTATCCGATCGCCCTGCAGGTCGCGGCGGGCGGCATCCCGTCCTCGGCCTACTCGCACCTGATCGCGTCGCTGGCGGTCTGCGGGGCGGTCGCCGTCGCCTACCCGTTCTTCATCCTGACCTTCTACGCGGTGCGCTGCGTGTACCCGATCCTGTTGTCGCACGGGGAGATCGGCAGCGCCGACGGCCGCGATCTGCGGGCGCTCGGCCGGATTATCACGCGCTACCTCGCGGTGGCGGCGTCGGTTCCGCTGGTCGGGGTCGCCGGCCTCAGCTTCGTCGGGGCCGATCCGGGCAACGCGGTCAACGCGACGGTCCGCGCGCTGTGCGTGGGTGGCATCGTCGCGTTCATCGGTGTGTACCAACTGTTCGGGTGGATCGGGGGAGACCTGCGCGCCCTCATCCGGGTGGTCTCGCTTAGCGGCCCCGCCGCCGGTGCGCGTGTTGCACCCCGATCGGGGTGAAACACGCGCACAGTTCGCGTCAGCGCGTCAGCTGCGCCCAGAGGAACGTGAACGTCAGGGCCGTCTTGAACGCCAGCTGCGCGTTGTCGGAGGCGCCGCCGTGTCCGCCCTCGATGTTCTCGTAGTACCAGACGCGGTGCCCCTGCTCCTCGAGTCGCGCGGCCATCTTCCTGGCGTGGCCGGGGTGCACCCGGTCGTCGCGGGTGGAGGTGGCGATCAGGACAGGCGGGTACGACGCGTCCGCGTCGGTGTTCTGGTACGGCGAGTACCGGGAGATGTACTCCCACTCGGCCGGCTCGTCCGGGTCGCCGTACTCGGCCATCCAGGAGGCGCCTGCCAGCAGCAGGTGATAGCGGCGCATGTCCAGCAGCGGCACCTGGCAGACGATGGCGCCGAACAGCTCGGGGTACCGGGTGAGCATGACGCCCATCAGCAGTCCACCGTTGCTGCCGCCCTGCGCGCCGAGTTGGTCGGGCGTGGTGATCCCGCGCTCGACCAGATCGCGAGCGACGGCCGCGAAGTCCTCGAATACCTTGTGCCGACCGGCCTTCAGTGCCTGGGTGTGCCACTCGGGTCCGTACTCGCCACCGCCGCGAATGTTGGCCACCACGTAGGTGCCGCCACGCTCGAGCCAGGCCAGGCCGGTCGCGCCGCTGTACGACGGGGTCATCGAGTTCTCGAAACCGCCGTAGCCGTACAGCAATGTCGGTCCGGGGGCGGCCTCGCGGTCGCGCACCACGAAGTAGGGGATCCGGGTGCCGTCCTCGGACACCGCGAAATGCTGGGCGACGGTGAGCGACTCGGCGTCGAAGAACGACGGCGCCTGCTTGAGGACCTCCACCGGCTCGCCGACGGTGCCGTGCAGCAGCGTCGCGGGCGTCGTGTAGCCGCTCGAGTTGAGGAAGAACTCGTCGCCCTCGACCGGATCCACGTCGAGGACGTCGGTCGTGGTGAGTTCGGAGATCCCATCGAGGGAAACGTCCGTCCAGCCGTCGGGACCGGGCGTGCGCACCCGCAGCCGGGTCTGCACGTCGGACAGCGTGACCAGCAGCAGGTGGTTCCTGGTCCACACGTACTGCTCGAGGGAGGTGTGTGCGTCGGGAGCGAAAAGCACTGTCAGGTCACGAGATCCGGCGAGGTAGTCCTGGTACCGGGCGGCCAGCAGGGTGCCGGCCGGGTACTCCTGGCCTGCGACGGACCAGGGCGACCTGGTGCGGATCAGCAGCCAGTCCCGGTGCACGGACAGCCCGGCGTCCTCCGGTGTCTCGATCCGCACCAGGGCGCCGTCGTCCATCAGCTGGAAGCGTCGGGAGTTGTAGAAGTCGATGGACCGTTCGACGAAGCTGCGCTGGAATCCGGGGGTGCGGTCGTACCAGGCCGACACCGCGACGTCGGCCGGCTCGCCCTCGAACACGGTGACGGCCTCGTCGATGCCGGTGCCGCGGGTCCAGCGCTTGGCGATCCGTGGGTAGCCGGAGTCGGTCAGCGAGCCCGGTCCGAGGTCGGTGCCGACATACACGGTGTCCACGTCGATCCAGCCGACGTCGGTCTTGGCCTCCGGCAGGAAGAACCCGCCGTCGGCCGGTTCGACGAAACAGCGCCGCTCCAGGTCGAATTCGCGGGTCACGGTGGCGTCGGCGCCGCCCCTCGAGAGGCTGATCAGCGCCCGTTCCTGGCCGGGGCGGAGCACCTGAGCGCCCGACCACACCCAGTTCTCGCCGTCCCGTTCGGCCAGGTCGTCGACGTCGACCAGCACCTCCCAGTTCGGGGCGTCGGTGCGGTACTCGTCCATCGTCGTCCGCTGCCAGAGGCCGCGCACGTGCTCGGAGTCGCGCCAGAAGTTGTAGAGGTACTGGCCGCGGAGCCGGACGTACGGGATGCGGGCATCGGTGTCGAACACCGCCCGGATCCGTGCCTGTAGGTCCGCGAACCCGTCGTCGTCGGCGAACTCGCCGGTGGTGCGGTCGTTGCGTTCGCGCACCCAGTCCAGCGCGGGCTCGGCGGTGACCTCTTCGAGCCAGAGGTAGGGGTCGTGCGGGTCGGAAGCCATTGTTCATTGATACCCCTGACGTGCGGATCCGCGCGCAAGCGGGGGACCAGGCGCCGGCCGGGGGTTCCCATCCGCCTGCCGGAGTGCTACAAATCTTAGACAGCTGTTGTGAATCTGTAACATGCAGCGAGGAGGTTTCATGCCGGTTCGTACGCTCGCCGAGCTCACTCCGCCGATGACCGCGCGGTCGGTGGTGCTGAGCCTGCTGCTCGGCACGCGTCCGGCGCGGATGTCGGGGCGGGAGATCATTCGCATCGGGGAGCTGGTCGGGATCGCGCCGTCGACGACGCGTGCCGCGCTCTCCCGGATGGTGGCGGCGGGCGACCTGGTCTCGGCGAACTCGATGTACCTGCTCGGTGCGCGGCACCTGGACCGCCAGGTCCTGCAGGAGGCGCTCGTCAACCCGCGACGAGTCCCGTTCGACGGCCGTTGGGACATGGTGGTCGTCGTGGTGTCCGGCCGCGAGGCCGCGGCTCGCGGCGTGTTGCGTACCACCCTCGCCGAGCACCGGTACGCCGAGCTGCGGGAAGGGGTGTGGATGCGCCCGGCCAACTTGACCGGACACGACCTGCCCCCGCTGGGCGAGGTGCACCGGTTCGCCGCGGTCCCCGAGGACGCCGCCGCGCTGGTCGAGCAACTGTGGGACCTCGACGCCTGGGCCGCCGAGGCCAGGCTCATCCTCGCCGCTCTGTCGGCGCCGGAGCACTCCCAGCAGCGATTCATGGCCGCGGCCGCCGCGGTGCGGCACCTGCGCACCGACCCGGCGCTGCCCGACGAACTGCTCCCCGAGAACTGGCCCGCCGACGAATTGCGTTGGGCCTACGACGATTACCGCGCCCAGTTCGCCGAGCTGACCATGCGCGAGGAAGTGAAGGACAAGAAGTGAAGACGCATGAGGTGACCAATCAGGTTCCGCTGCTGATCGACTATGACACCGCCGGGCACCCGCTGTTCGACGAGATCCTGACGGCCGCTGGCGCCGCCGACGCGCTCGCCGAGGTCCACGAGGTCGGCACCCTCGCCGGGAGCGCGTACGCCAAGGAGCTCGGCGACCGCGCGGAGGCGCACCCGCCGATCCTGCGCACCCACGACCGGTTCGGCCACCGGGTCGACCGTGTCGACTACGACCCCGCCTACCACGACTTGATGCGACACGCGGTCGAGTTCGGTCTGCACGGCGTACCGTGGCGCGACAAGCGCGACAACGCGCATCTGATCCGGGCCGCGAAGTTCACCGCCTGGCAGGTCACCGACGCCGGGCACGGCTGCCCTGTCTCGATGACCTATGCCGCCGTCCCGGCGCTGCGCGCGGACGAGAAGCTGTCATCCGAGTTCGAGCCGCTGCTCGGGAACGACCAGTACGACCCGTCCGTCGCCCCGACCGCGCTCAAGCGGGGCCTGATCGCGGGCATGTCGATGACCGAGAAGCAGGGCGGCTCGGACGTACGGGCCAACACCACCACCGCCACACCGCAGCGGGACGGCAGCTACCGGATCGTCGGGCACAAGTGGTTCACCTCGGCGCCGATGTCGGACATCCTGCTCACCCTGGCGCAGGCGCCCGGCGGGCTGACCTGCTTCGTGCTGCCGCGCGTGCTGCCGGACGGCACGATGAACTCGATTGCGCTGCAGCGTCTCAAGGACAAGCTGGGCAACAAGTCCAACGCCAGCAGCGAGGTCGAGTACGACAACGCGCTGGGCTGGCGGCTCGGCGAGGAGGGCCGCGGTGTCCGGACCATCATCGAGATGGTCAACATGACCCGCCTGGACTGCACCCTCGGCTCTGCCGCGCTGATGCGTGAGGCTGTCGGGCAGGCCGCCCATCACGCCGCGCACCGCAGCGCGTTCGGAGGTCTGCTGATCGACAAGCCGTTGATGCGCAACGTGATCGCCGACCTCGCCGTCGAGGCGGAGGCGTCCACCACGGTCGCGCTGTGGCTGGCATCGCAGACCGACGCCGCGCTGCGCGGCGACGAGCGGGCCGGGCTGCTGCGGCGCCTAGGCCTGGCGGTGTCCAAGTACTACGTGTGCAAGCGGGGACCGGGCCATGCCGCGGAGGCGCTGGAGTGCCTGGGCGGCAACGGTTTCATCGAGGAGTCCGGTATGCCGCGCCTCTACCGCGAGGCTCCGCTCGGGTCGATCTGGGAGGGCAGCGGCAACGTCGCGGCCCTGGACACCCTGCGCGCGCTGGCCAAGCAGCCCGAGGTGCTCGGGGTGTTCTTCGACGAGCTCGACGCCGCCGCAGGCGTGGACGCCCGGTACGACGCCTACGTCGCCGCGCTCAAGGCGCAGTTCGCCGACCTCGGCGACCTCGAGTATCGCTCCCGCGTCGTGGTCGGCCGACTTGCGTTGGCGCTGCAGGGCTCGCTGCTGGTGCGGTCCGGGAACCCGGCGGTCACCGATGCCTTTCTCGCCACCCGGCTCGCAGGCGACTGGGGCACCGTCTACGGCACCCTGCCAACGGGTCTGGACCTGACCCCGATCATCGACCGCGTCGTCCCCGTCCCGGTCGCCTGACCCCACTTAGGGCACACGAGATATCGGAGCATCATGGAACGCACACTCGGACAGCTGCTGTCCCGCCGCGCCTACCTCACCCCCGACAAGGAGGCGTGGATCGGCCGGGACTACCGGTACACCTTCGCACAGGTGGACCGCCGCGTCGACCTGCTCGCCGCGTACCTGCGGGCCGCAGGCGTCGGGGCGGGGGATCGGATCGCCCTGCTCGCCAAGAACGGCGAGTTCCACGCCACCACGGTGTTCGCGGCGGCGCGGCTCGGCGCGATTGCGGTGGTGCTGAACTGGCGGCTGCCCGCGCCGGAACTGCAGTATGTCCTCGAGGACGCCACCCCGGCCGCCTTCGTCTACGACCACGAATTCGCCTCGGTCGTGGCGGCATTGGAGGGTGTGCCTGCGGTGCGGGTGTGCTCAGCACCGGATGCCGCGGACGACTCCACTGTGGACTATCGCGAGGTGACCGCCCGGCCGTGGCAGCCGCTCGAGCCGGTGCCCGCGCCGGCGCCGAACGATCCGGTGGTGATCATGTACACCTCGGGTACCACCGGGAAACCCAAGGGCGCCATGATCTCCCACGAAAACCTGCTGTGGTCGGCGCAGGGCTGCGCGGCGACGCTGGAGTGGCACGGCGGACATCGGTTCCTGCTGGTGGCGCCGATGTTCCACATCGGCGGGTTCAACCCGGTGGTCACCAACACGGTGCAGGGCACCCCCTGTGTGTACCTGCCCGACTTCGACCCGGTCGTGGTGTGGGACACCATCGCCCGAGAGCGCATCACCACGATGATGGCGGTGCCGGTGATGCTGCAGGCGCTGCTCGCGGTGGCCGCCGCGACCGAGGTGGACGCGTCCAGTCTGGTCAATGTCACCTGTGGCGGGTCGCCGGTGTCGGTGGATCTGATCGAGGCGGCCGGGCGGGCCGGGATCACCGTCCAGGCGGTCTACGGCATCACTGAGTTCTCCGGCGCGCTGACCTACTGGACCCGCGAGATGGGCATCGACGCCGCCGCCACCCAGGGCAGGGCGATGATGTTCGGCGAGATCAAGATCGTCGACGCCGACACCGGTCGGGACGTGCCTGCCGGCACCGCCGGCGAGGTGTGGTGCCGCGGGCCGATGGTGTTCACCGGGTACTGGAACAATCCGGATGCCACCGCGTCCGCGCTGATCGACGGCTGGTACCGCAGCGGCGACATCGGGCTGGTCGACGAGCGGAACTTCCTGCACCTCAAGGACCGGCTCAAGGACATGATCATCAGCGGCGGCGAGAACATCTACCCCGTCGAACTCGAGCGGGTACTGGCTCGGCATCCGGCGGTGCGCGAGGTCGCGGTCGTCGCACGCGCCGATGCCAGGTGGGGTGAGGTGCCGGTCGCGCACGTCGTGGTCGAGCCCGGGAGCACCCTCGCGGCGGAGGACCTGATCGCGTACGGCCGCGAGCACCTGGCGTCCTACAAATCCACTAAAGACGTGGTGTTCGCGGACGCCCTACCGAAGAACTCGGTCGGCAAGATCCTCAAGCGCCAGCTGCGCGCCGCCTAGGGCATGAAAAAGGCCCCGCACCAACCGGTGCGGGGCCCTTCTCATGTCAGACGCCGAGGGTCACAGTCCGAGGGACTCGGCGAGCATCGGCCACGACTCGTGCAGGTCGTCCTGCCAGTAGCCCCAGGAGTGGGTGCCGGCCGGGCGGAAGTCGAAGGTCGCCGGGATGCCCAGCTGGCCGAGCCGGCCTTGCAGGTTGTGCGTGCACTGGTTGACCGCGGCCTCGATGAGTCCGCCGACCAACATCTGGTTGGCCAGGACGTCGACCTTGCCGTTCACAGCCGGGTTGGCCAGGTTGTCATGATCGCCGGGCAGGCCGGTGGAGGAGGAGACGAACAGCTTGAGGCCACGCAGCTTCTCGGCGTTGACGACAGGGTCGTTGGCTGCCCAGCCGGGGCCGTCGAGCGGGCCCCACATGTTCGTCGCCTTGGCGCCGCCGCGGGACTCGATGACCGTGCGGATGTAGAACTGGCCCGCCTCGGTGCTGGTCTCCGCGCAGCCGCTGTAGGCGCCGACGCTCTTGTACAGCTCCGGGGCCGCGATCGCGAGGTTGAGCACCGAGGTGCCCGCCATCGAGATGCCCGCGATCGAGTTGACGCCGCTGGTGTCGAAGGACGCGTCGATGATCGGCGGCAGTTCCTTGGTCAGGAAGGTGGTCCACTTGTTGCGGCCCAGCTTCGGGTCGTCCTTCTGCCAATCGGTGTAGTAGCTGAAGGCGCCGCCGATCGGGGTGACCACGTTGACGTTCTTGTCGGCGAAGAAGTCCATGATGTCGGTCTGCTTCTGCCAGGTGGCGCGGTCCTCGCCGCCGCCAGCGCCGTTGAGCAGGTACAGGGTCGGGCGGGGCGCGCTGGTGTCGGCGGGGGTGATCACCTCGACCGGGATCACCTCGTCCATAGCCGCCGAGTAGACGTGCGCGGTCACCTTGCGGTCGGAGTTCTTCTCGATCCGTTCGAGCTTCGACCCAGACTCCGACTCCGCGGCGGCCGGCGCGGCGGGCGCGATGGCGGGGCTGGCCAGCATGGGCA
The DNA here is from genome assembly GCF_042754885.1 of Rhodococcus sp. NPDC059179. Classification (NCBI taxonomy): domain Bacteria; kingdom Bacillati; phylum Actinomycetota; class Actinomycetes; order Mycobacteriales; family Nocardiaceae; genus Rhodococcus; species Rhodococcus sp. NPDC059179. Next base: position 11,762 of record NZ_JBHZBV010000011.1, read on the forward strand.
GCACGGAGAGCGCGACGGCCGCCGCAACGAGGCGGCCGCGGCGGGATGTCTGAGGACGCATGCGAGAAACCTTCACTGTTGATTCGTCGGTTCGCGGATCCCTGGCGTTACGGGGCTCGCGCAAACCGACGTCGATGCTCGGCCTGTTCGGGTACTGTGCCTGTTTCTTTCTACCCGACCGGTCGGTCGTTAGCTACTGCATCAATTGGAGCCGCTGGTAGGGTTCGTCCGTTCCAGGGGAGCGTCGGCACGTGCTACCGGCGGGTAACCCGACCATGCCGGGACAGCGAATCGCGGCGGGTCTACCCTGAGCAACCGTGACCTCACACTATGACGTCGTTGTTCTCGGGGCCGGTCCCGGTGGGTACGTCGCTGCTATCCGCGCGGCACAACTCGGACTGAAAACCGCCATCATCGAAGAGAAGTACTGGGGCGGTGTCTGCCTGAACGTGGGCTGCATCCCGTCCAAGGCGCTCCTCCGCAACGCGGAACTCGCCCACATCTTCCACAACGAAGCCAAGACCTTTGGCATCTCGGGAGAGGTGAGTTTCGACTTCGGGGCCGCCTTCACGCGGAGCCGTTCCGTCGCGGACGGCCGCGTCAAGGGCGTGCACTTCCTGATGAAGAAGAACAAGATCACCGAGTATGACGGTCGCGGCACCTTCACCGACGCCAAGACCATCTCGGTGGCCAAGTCCGACGGGACCAGCGAGACCGTCACCTTCGACAACGTCATCATCGCGACCGGCACCACCACCCGGATGCTGCCCGGCACCGCCGTCAGCGCGAACGTGGTGACCTACGAGGAGCAGATCCTCACCAGCGAGCTGCCCGGCTCGATCCTCATCGTCGGTGCGGGCGCCATCGGCATGGAGTTCGCCTACGTCCTGCACAACTACGGCGTGAAGGTCACGATCGTAGAGTTCCTCGACCGCGCGCTGCCGATGGAGGACGCGGACGTCTCCAAGGAGATCGCGAAGCGGTACAAGAAGTACGGCATCGACATCAAGACCTCGACCGGCGTGCAGTCCGTCACCGACAACGGCGCCGCGGGCGTCACCGTCACCATGGCCAAGAACGGCAGCGACCAGGTCGAGACCGTCGTGGTGGACAAGGTGCTGCAGGCGATCGGCTTCGCGCCGAACGTCACTGGCTACGGCCTCGAGAGCACCGGCGTCGCGCTCACCGACCGCGGCGCCATCGCCATCGACGAGCGGATGCGCACCAACGTGCCCGGCATCTACGCCATCGGTGACGTCACCGCGAAGCTTCAGCTCGCCCACGTCGCCGAGGCGCAGGGTGTGGTGGCGGCTGAGACCATCGGCAACGCCGAGACCCTCGAGCTGGGCGACTACCGGATGATGCCGCGTGCCACGTTCTGTCAGCCGCAGGTCGCGAGCTTCGGTCTCACCGAGGAGCAGGCCAAGGCGGAGGCCACGGCGCGCGGCTCCGACATCAAGGTCGCGACCTTCCCGTTCACGGCCAACGGCAAGGCGCACGGCCTCGCCGACCCGAACGGTTTCGTCAAGCTCATCGCCGACACCGCGCACGGCGAGCTGCTCGGCGGCCACCTGATCGGCCCCGACGTCTCCGAGCTGCTGCCCGAGCTCACCCTCGCCCAGAAGTGGGACCTGACGGTCAACGAGCTCGCGCGTAACGTGCACACGCACCCGACGCTGAGCGAGGCGCTGCAGGAGGCCATCCACGGCCTCGCAGGGCACATGATCAACTTCTAGATCTGCAAACGCAGAAAGGGGCGTCCGGCAATTGCCGGACGCCCCTTTCTGCGTTTGCGGGGGTCGGTGTCCGGGCGGGGTGCCGGGGCTCAGCGCTCGACGTATCGAGACTGCGCGTCGATGACCTCGGGCATCCGGGACTCCACCAGCTCGATCAGGCCGACCAGTCGCTCGGCCACCTCGGTGCCCAGCCGGGTGAGGCTGTACTCGACCTTCGGCGGGATCGCCTCGAGGACCTCGCGGTGCACCAGCCCGTCGCGCTCGAGGGCCTGCAGGGTCTGCGAGAGCATGCGCTCGCTGACGCCGTCGACGCGGCGGCGCAGTTCGCCGAAGCGGTGGGTCCCGTCGGCGAGGGCCGCCAGTGCCAGTGCGCCCCAGCGGCCGGTGACGGTCTGCAGGACTGATCTCGAGGTGCAGCCGCGCGCGAAGACGTCGGCCTCGAGGGTCGGCTGCTGCTCATCGGCGGTGGTCACGGCACCAGCATACCCGCAGCGCTAACTGTTGCGGTTGCACTTACGAATAATTAGTGCACTATGGGAGTTGAAACGTCAACAACTTCTCGCTGAAGGAGCTCACATGACCATCGCCATCACCGGGGCCACCGGACATCTCGGCCGCCTGGCCATCGACGCGCTGCTGACGCGCGGGGCGTCGGCAGGCGACCTGGTCGCCATCGTCCGGGATCCCGCCAAGGCCGCTGACCTCGCCGCCGGGGGCGTGCAGGTGCGCCAGGCCGACTACGCGGACCGCGACGCCTTGACGGCCGCGCTGGCAGGCGTCGACAAGCTGCTGCTGATCTCCGGTAGCGAGGTCGGCCAGCGCGTCGCGCAGCACACCAACGTCATCAATGCCGCGAAGGAGGCGGGCGTCGGGTTCGTCGCGTACACCTCTGTGCTCGACGCGCAGAACAGTCCCGTCAGCCTCGCGCCGGAGCACAAGGCCACCGAGGAGCTGCTCGGCGCGTCGGGCATCGACCACGCGCTGCTGCGCAACGGCTGGTACTGGGAGAACTACACGACTGACCTCCCCGGGACCGCCGAGCGTGGCGTCCTCGCCGGTGCAGGCGGCGAAGGAAGGCTCGCGGCTGCGGCGCGCGTCGATTACGCCGAGGCGGCCGCCGTCGTACTGCTTGCCGACGGTCAGGCGGGCAAGGTCTACGAGCTCGGCGGCGACGAGCGGCTAACCCTCGCCGAGCTGGCGGCGAAGATGTCCGAGGCGACCGGCAAGACCGTCGTCTACCAGGACCTTCCGACAGTGCAGTTCCAGGCAGCGCTCGAAGGTGCGGGACTGCCCGCACCGATCGCGGAGATGCTCGCCAGCGCGGACGCCGGGATCAAGGCCGGCGCGCTGGACACCACCAGTGGCGACCTGCAGGCACTCATCGGCCGCGCGTCCACCCCGGTCGTCGAGGTCCTGCGCGTAGGCGCTGCGCGCCTGTGAGTCCTTCTGGTCCCTCAGTGGGCCAGAAGGACTCACAGGTGGCGGAGCCGCCTCAGTGCATCCCGACGGGGGCCTCGTCGGGCAGATCGCCCTTCTTCGCGCGGACCAGCACGACCACCAGCGGCGCGATCACCACGATCAGCGCCGCGGCCCAGCCGAACACGTGCGCGTACCCGGCGACCTCGGCGCCGAACGCGTGCTCCTTGACCGCGCCGATGAATTCCTGCACCGGAGCGGGCAGCGCAGCCAGTTCCTCCGCGGTCGGCGGCACAGCCGTGGCCAGGTCCGCCGGGATCGCGTCGGCCGGGACACCCGCGGGCGGGGTCGGGGCGGCGTTGGTTGAGCCCCACGCCGACTTCGCGGAGACGTAGATCGTGGTGAACAGCGCGGTGCCCAGCGCCCCGCCGATCTGGATCGTCGCGTTGGCCAGCGCGCTCGCGGCGCCCGCGTCGTGATCCTTGACGCCGATCAGCGACAGGTTCTGCATCGGCACCATCAGCAGGCCGAGGCCGAACCCGAAGGTGGCCAGGCCGGGGAACACGTGCGTCCAGTACGAGCTGTCCACCTCGATCTGCGTCAGCAGCGCCAGCCCGACCGCGGCGACCAGCGGACCGGCGATCATCAACGGCTTCGGCCCGATCTTGGTGCTCAGCTGGGCCGAGATGCCCGCGGCGAGCACGATGAAGATCGCCATCGGCAGCGAACCGAAGCCGGCGGCGACCGGGCTGAAGCCGAGCACGATCTGCAGGTAGAAGGTCAGGTACAGGGTGCCGCCGAGCAGCGCGGCACCCACCAGCAGCGAGCCGATGAACGCGGCTCCGCGGTCGCGGTGCCACGGCACCGACAGTGGCAGCAGCGGGTTCTTCGAGCGCTTCTCGACCAGCACGAAGGCCGCAAGCGCGACCAGTCCGAGGCCGATGAAGGCGACGGTCTGTATCGACGCCCAGCCGTGCTTCTCCGCCTGGGTGAAGCCGTAGACCAGGGAGCCCAGGCCGATCGCGATGAGCACGGTGCCGGGGATGTCGTAGCTGGTGTCGCCGTGCGCCTTGGTCTCCCGGACGATCGGAGCCGTGACCGCGATCGCGAAGATCGCGACCGGGATGTTCACCAGCAGGCACCAGCGCCAGTCCACGTACTGCGTGAGGAAGCCGCCGAGCAGCAGGCCGATGGCTGCGCCGCCGCCGGAGATCGCGCCGAACACGGCGAACGCCTTCGCACGCTCCTTCTCGCCGATGAAGGTGGTGGTGAGGATGGCCAGCGCGGCGGGGGCGAGCAACGCGGCGAACACACCCTGAAGGGCCCGGGCGGCGAACAGCTGCATGCCGGTCTGGGCGAAGCCGCCGATCGCGGACGCGACCGCGAAGCCGGCCATGCCGACCATGAACGAGCGCTTGCGGCCCCAGTAGTCGGCGACACGGCCGCCGAGCAGCAGCAGCGCACCGAACGCGAGGGCGTACGCGGTGACCACCCACTGCCGGTCCGAGTCGCTGATACCGAGCTCGAGCTGGGCGTCGGGCAGGGCGATCGAGACGATGGTCCCGTCGAGGACCACGGTCAGCTGCGCGAGCGCGACGATGCACAGCACCAGCCAGCGCCGCTCGTGATTCGGATTGTCGGTCCCGACGGGGGTGCCGGGACGGGCGGAGTCCTGGACGCCTGTTGACATGGGATTCCTACTCGTCGGTGGCACTGACGAACGTCGAGGCCGAAGGGACGGACGCTACCGACGCCCGCGCGGGGCGGTCAATCAAAACCGCAGGTCGGGTTGGCATCGTCACAACCGGGCCGCCAAAAGTTGCCAGCGGGCCGATCGTGTGAACACTCCTCCGCTCGCCCCGAGTGTCGAGAGTGCACCTACCGACGCGGCTCCTGGGCGGATGCGTCGGTAACTGCACTCTCGGCGGGGCGACTCAGGTACGGAAGGTGTCCCGGTCGATGCGCAGGGTGCTGATGACGGTGGCCAGCATGTCGTATCGCTCGACCAGCAGCACGAACTCGATCATCCCGCGCTCGTCGAAGTGCGCGGCCAGCGCGGACCAGGCGTCGTCGTCGAGGTCCTTCGTGGTGACCAGGGCGTCGACCGCGGTGAGCATCGCCCGGTGCCGCTCGCCCCAGCCGGGGTCCGACGGTCCGGCCAGCACCCGCTCGAGCAGCTCGGCGGTCACCCCGGCCCGACGCCCGAGCCGGATGTGGTGGTCCATCTCGTAGTCGGATTCCCGCAGGTGCGCGACCCGCAGGATGATCAGCTCGGTCTCGTGCCGGGAGATCCGGCCGCCGGGCAGCAATCCCGCGTAGAAGTGAAGCCAGCCGCGGAAGGTTCCCTTGGTGCGGCCGAGGGTGCTGAACAGCTGCGCGTCGCGGGTGCCGCCGCCGACCGAGAGCCCGCGCCACAGCACCCAGTTGATCGGGCCCAGCTCGCGCAGCCGGCCCGGGGTGATCCGCGCGCTCATCGGGCGCGCTCCGACAGTCGGCGCGGCAGCTCGGGTTGCTCGGTGGTGTACCGGGTGTGCTCGGTCCGGGCGATGGACAGGGCCTGCGCCATGTGCGGCTGCGGCCGGAGCTCGACGATCCGCTGCGCCGCCATCCGGAAGTGCAGCAGCCCGCCGACCCAGCCGGGTGCGTAGATTCGCTTGCGGCGGCTCGCGATTCCCTTCTCGAAGGCGGTGATCGCGACCTCGAGCGGGGACATGGCGGTGAACATGCCCGACCACTTGATCTTGTCGGCTGCGGCGGTGTCGAAGCCGATCGTGATCATGTCGGTGTCGATCTCGCCGAGGTACCCGACGCCGACGCGGGTGCCGAGGTGCCGCATCTCCACCCGCAGGGTGTTGCCGAGCGCCTCGACCGCTGCGGCCGTCGCGCTGTACGCGCCGAGCAGGGGGAGCTGCGCCCCGACGGCGCCGGACGTGATGATGAGCGCGTACCCATCGGGGTGTCCGATGTGTTCGCCCGCCGCGCGCAGGGTGTAGTAGGTGCCCATCAGGTTGACGTCGACGATGCGCTGCATGACGTCCGGGTCGCCGCCGAGCATCGGCAGCTGCGCCCCGACGCCTGCGTTGGCGATCACCACGTCGAGCCCGCCGAGTTCGTCGGCGATCCCCGCGACGGCCGCGTCGACCTGGGCGTGGTCGCGCACGTCGCAGTAGCGCCAGGGGGCGTTCCCGCACGCCGTCGCCACCTGCTCGAGGAGTTCGCGCTCGAGGCCAAGGAGGCCGACCTTCGCGCCGTGTTCGTGCAACCGCTTGGCAAGGGCGGCGCCGATGCTCCTGGCCGCGCCGGTGATCAGGACGCGGCGCCCAGCCAGCCCCTCCTCGAGACTTTTTGCCATCGCGTTCCACACCCTCTGCGTTCTTACCCAACGGTAGGAAGACGCTACACCGGCCGACCCACGCGCGACGGACATTGAAGGTCCGGCCGACGCCGTCGACTGTGCACTTGTCGGGGCATCGCCCGGGTGCGGGCGACGGAAGGTGCACTCTCGGCGGGCGGCTACTCGCGGATCGCGCGCGCCATCGCGGAACTGGCCATCGCCTGGCCGGTGCGCTCGACGACGAGGTCCCTCGAGCGGCGGATGTGCAGCTGCAGCTCCCCGGCCGCGGGACCCAGGTCCCCGGCGAGCAGGCCGCGGACGATCTTCAGATGCGAGTCGATGGTGGCGCGGACGCGTTCGGGGGTCCACGGGTCGAGCCGACGGACCGGGCGCAGCTTGCTGTGCACCGAGTCCAGTGCCTCGGCCAACGCGTGGTTTCCCGAGGCCCGCAGCAGCGCGGCGTGGAAGGCCTCGTCGCTCGCGATGAAATCGGGCCCGGGAGTGGGTGGATCCGCCCGCATCCGAACCCAGCGCTCGAGCTCGGAGCGCAGGATGTCCGGCGCGTGCGAGAGCCGACGGTCCTCGATGACCCGGTCGATACCCCTCAGCTCTACGGTCATGCGGAGCTCGTACAGGCCGTGCAGGTCCTCGAATCTCGGTCGATACGGGAACAGTCCACCGTCCTCGCGGGCGACGAGCTCCTCCGACAGCAGCCTGGCCAGCGCCTCCCGCACCGGGGTGCGGGAGACGCCGTACAGCTCGGCGAGGCGTTCCTCGCCCAGCCGGTCGAGCGGGCTGAACCGTCCGCAGACCAGGTCGTCGCGAAGCGCCCGGTACACCTGCTCGCCCAGGTGTGAATGTTCCTGACGCACCCGCGATTTCGCGGCCACGGTCAGATGGCCATCGCCGCGCGGACAGCGTTCTCGGCGCCGGGCGAACGGACGCCGCGACCGCCCTCGCCGGTGGAGGTGATCCGTCCGGATTCGAGCACGTAGTAGCTCTGCGCCGCCTGCAGGGCGAAGCCGATGTGCTGCTCCACCAGCAGCACCCCGAGGCCGCCTCGTCCGGTGAGTTCGACGATGGTGCTTTCGATCTCGGCGACGACGGACGGCTGGATGCCCTCGGTCGGCTCGTCGAGGATGAGCATCCGCGGCTCGGTGATCAGGGCGCGGGCGATCGCCAGTTGCTGGCGCTGACCGCCGGAGAGCAGCCCGGCGCGGCGGGTGAGCAGGCCCTTGAGTGCCGGGAACAGGTCGAGCGATTCGTCGATCAGCGCCCGACCGCGCTTACGCCCGTCGGCCACGACCTGCAGGTTCTCCGCCGTGGTGAGCTGCCCGAAGGACTGCTGCCCCTGCGGGACGTACGCCAGGCCGCGGGCCACCCGGGCGCTGGGGCGAAGCTTGCTGATGTCCTCGCCGTCGAAGAGCACCTGGCCGGAGTTGATCTTCAGCAGCCCGACCGCGGCGCGGAGCAGGGTGGTCTTGCCCGCGCCGTTGTGGCCCATCACCGCGGCCACGCCATCGGCCGGCACCAGGGCGGTCACCCCGTGGATGACCTCGGTCCGCCCGTATCCGGCGTGAACATCCCTCAACTCAAGCATTTTCGGTCTCCTTCGTGACGGTGGTTTCGGCCACCTCGGTGGCCGAGGCGGTACCGAGGTACACCTGCTGCACCTTCGGGTCGGCCTGGACCTCCTCCACCGTTCCCTCGGCCAGGACCTTGCCCGCATGCAGCACGGTGACGGAGGTTGCGAACGCGCGCATGAAGTCCATGTCGTGCTCGACCACGACCACCGTTCGCTCACCGCCGATGCGCCGCAACAGGTTTCCGGTCTCCTCGCGTTCGTCGTGACTCATGCCTGCGACGGGTTCGTCGAGCAGCAGCACGTCGGCATTCTGGACCAGCAGCATGCCGATCTCGAGCCACTGCTTCTGTCCGTGCGCGAGGATGCCCGCCTGCTTGTCGCGGAGGTGGCCGAGGCCGGTGATCTCGAGCGCCTCCTCGATCTGTGGGCTGACGGAGCCGCGGCGGCGCAGCAGGGTCAACGCGGAGCGGCCGGCGCCCGCCGCGATGTCCAGGTTCTGCAGGACGCTGAGCTGCTCGAAGACGCTTGCGGTCTGGAAGGTTCGGCCGACGCCGAGTCGAGCGATCTTGTGTACCTTCTTGCCGATCAGCTCGACCCCGGACTTGGTGACCGAGCCGGTCGCGGGCACCAGGCCGGTGATCGCGTCGACCAGGGTGGTCTTGCCTGCCCCGTTGGGGCCGATGAGGAATCGAAGGTCGCCCTGCATCAGGGTCAGGTCCACCCCGTCGACGGCGGTGAACCCGTCGAACGTCACCCGCAGGTCCCGGACCTCGAGGTACTGGCTGGACATTCCGGCGTTGCCGCCGAACACGGGCACTGTCGCGCTGGTCATCGGGCCACCTCGAGTTCGGGTAGGGCGTCGGGGGTTTCGTCGCGGGGGGCGTCCTCGCGCGGCTTGCGGCGCCGGATCAGGGCGATCAGTCCGGCGACGCCCGCGGGGAAGAACCCGACCACGACGATGAACAGCAGACCCTGGGCGTAGATCCAGCCGGACGGGAAATTCTCGGACAGGGTGGATTGCGCCCAGGCGACGCCGATCGCGCCGAGCACCGGGCCGAGCAGGGTGGCGCGGCCGCCGATCGCGACGCCGATGAGGAACGCGATCGAGGGCACGATGCCGACGTCGGCGGGGGAGATGATGCCGACGATCGGCACGAACAGGGCGCCGGCGATGCCTGCGAAGAACGCGGCGACCACGTAGGCGACGACCTTGATGTTCGCCGGGTCGTAGCCGAGGAAGCGGACCCGCTCCTCCTGATCGCGGACCGCGACCAGCAGTTCGCCGTAGCGGCTGTACATCAGCTGCCGGGTCAACGCGACGACCAGCAGCAGCACCCCCGCGGCGATGAAGAACAGCATCCGCTTGTTCGCGGGGTCGTTCAGATTGAATCCGAAGAAGGTGCGGAACCTGTTGAGCCCGTTGCTGCCTCCGATCGTCTGCTGACCGACGAGCAGGATCGCGAACGCGGCGGCGAGCGCCTGGGACAGGATGGCGAAGTAGGCGCCCTTGACCCGGCGCTTGAACACGCCGAGGCCGAGCACGAACGCGACCAGCGCGGGCACCACCAGGATGGCGAGGATGGTGACGAGCGGCGACGTGAACGGCGTCCAGTAGCCGGGCAGTTCGCGGATACCGGCGATCTGCATGAAGTCCGGCACGTCGTTGCCCTTGAGCTCGGCGTCCGCGATCTTGAGGTGCATCGCCATGATGTAGGCGCCGAGACCGAAGAAGACGCCCTGCCCGAGGGTGAGCATTCCGCCTCGGCCCCAGGCCAATCCGATGCCGACGGCGACGATCGCGAAGCAGAGGAACTTGCCGAGCAGGTTCAGCCGGAAGTCACTGAGCACCGCGGGCGCGAGGCCGAACAGCACCAGGGCCGCGAGTGCGAACCCGGCCAGCGGTCGCCAGCGAGTGGTGAGGTAGCCGGTCATACCAAGCTCCTTGTCTTCACGGCGAACAGGCCCTGCGGGCGCGCCTGGAGGAAGACGACGATGATCACGAACAGGATGACCTTCGCGATCGAGGCGGTCGTCGAGTACTCGATGTAGGAGTTGAGGATTCCGAGGGCGAAGGCCGCGATCACCGCGCCCTTGACCTGTCCCAGGCCGCCGACAACCACGACAAGGAACGCGTCGATCAGGTAGGACTGGCCGACCGTGGAGCTGGTCGACCCGATCAGGGTCAGTGCCACGCCCGCGACCCCGGCGAGGCCCGAGCCGATGAAGAACGTGGTGATATCGGTTCTGCGGCTCGAGATTCCGCTGGTCTCGGCGAGGTCGCGGTTCTGCACGACGGCTCGGATCCGCCGTCCCATCGGGGTGGTCTTGAGCGCGACCGACAGCACCGCGACGCAGACGATGGCGAGCACCAGGATGAAGATGCGGGTCTTCGGGACGACGGCGCCGAGGATGTCGACGCCGCCGGCCAGCCATTCCGGAGAGACCACGTTGACCGCCGGCGCCCCGAAGATGTCGCGGGCGAGCTGCTGCAGGATCAATCCGACGCCGAAGGTCACCAGCAGGGTGTCGAGCGGGCGGTGGTACATCCGCTGCACGAGGGTCACCTCGAGCAGCACGCCCATGGCTCCTCCGACGAGGAAGCCGACGAGCAGAGAGACGAGCAGGGACACCCCTGCCGTCGAGAACACTTGTTGCACAACGTAGGCGGTATATGACCCGGCCATGATGAATTCACCATGGGCCATGTTGATCACGCCCATCTGGCCAAAGGTCAGCGACAGTCCCAGCGCTGCCAGCAGCAGGATCGACCCGATACTCAGGCCTGTGAACAACTGTCCGATCACGACATCCATATCGAATGTCCGTCCTCTCTACTCTCTGTCGTCGGCTTCGGGTCGGCTACTTACTGGCCAGGCTCTCGGCCCACGGGTAGCTGGTCAGGTACGGGTCCGGCTCGATCGGGCTGCCCGAGTCCCAGACGGTGTAGATGAGGCCGTCGGGCCGGATCTCGCCGATGCGGGCGGTCTTGGTGATGTGGTGGTTGTCGCCGTCGATCGTCACGAGACCCTCGGGAGCGTTGAAAGTGACTCCGTCAGCGGCATTCTGGATGTCCTCGACGGCGAACGAGTTGGCCTTCTCCGCCGTGTTCTTCCACAGGTAGACCGAGGTGTAGGCGGCCTCCATCGGATCCGAGGTGGGCTTGGTGGCGCCGTACTTGGCCTTGTATGCGTCGACGAACTTCTTGTTCTCCGGGGTGTCGATGGTCTGGTAGTAGTTCCACGCGGTGAGCTGGCCCGCGATGTTCTGCGCACCGATGCCTGCGACCTCCTCCTCGGCGATGGAGACCGAGACGACGGGCATGTCGGCGGCCTTGAGGCCTGCGTTGGTGTACTCGCGGAAGAACGCGACATTGGAGTCGCCGTTGAGCGTGTTGAAGACCGCGTCGGCGTCGGCCGATCGGACCTTGTTGACGATCGTGGAGAAGTCGGTCGATCCGAGCGGGGTGTAGTCCTCGCCCTTGATCTCGATGCCGTTGGCGGCGGCGTAGGCCTTGATCTCGCGGTTCGCGGTCTGCGGGAACACGTAGTCGCTACCGACCAGGTAGAGCGACTTGACGCCCTTCTCCTTCAGGTAGTCGAGGGCCGGGATGATCTGCTGGTTGGTGGTGGCGCCGGTGTAGAAGATGTTCTTCGAGTCCTCGAGGCCCTCATACTGGACGGGGTAGTAGAGCAGCGAGTTCTTGTCCTCGAACACGGGCAGCATGGCCTTGCGGCTCGAGGAGGTCCAGCCACCGAAAACCGCTGCGACACAGTCGCTGCTGATCAGCTTCTCGGCCTTCTCCGCGAAGACGGTCGGCTCCGAGGCGCCGTCCTCCGCGACGATCTGGATCTTCTTGCCCAGCACGCCGCCGGAGTTGTTGATCTCCTCGACGGCCAGCGCGATCGAGTCGCGGACGGTGACCTCGGAGATCGCCATCGTGCCGGACAGCGAGTTCAGCGAGCCCACCTTGATGGTGTCGCCCGAGGTGTCCACACAGGACTCGGCCGAGCCGGCCGCGGCGGTGTCGTCGCCCGCCTTGCTGCCGCACCCGGTGAGCACCAGGCCGACCGCGGCGAGGGCCGCCGGGGCCACGAGGGCGCGCTTGGAGATCGTGGTCCTACGAGAGTTGGACATGTACGAGCCTTTCCTTCGTCGGGGAGGCGGCCGTCCGAGCAGTGCGGGCCGCACAGCGAACACGCCCTGTATCCGCGGCGCGTATACAGGGCTGTATTCGTGTGAGCGCAGACGATATGGGTGAGTTATTGCGGCTGAATGTCACTGCGTGACTTGTTTGTGTCCCGGATTACGGTCGCGTGAACACCGCCATCGCAGGCGCCCCCGCGCAGGCGAATCCTTCGAAGGATCACTGTGCCGGGACGGCACGTGTACGCTCCCGAACGATCAATCAAGCGTTCGATCGGCGGCGTCGGACCGAACGGTGTCGCCCGGCGAGACGTCCAACCGTGGCGGCGCCATGAGGGGGACCGATGAGCACCGCCCGCCGCGACGAGATTCTCGTTCACGCCGCGCAGTTGTTCTGCGAGCGGGGTGTTGCCGGCACCACCGTCCGGGACATCGCCGATGCGGTCGGCATCCTGTCCGGGAGCCTGTACCACTATTTCGGCTCCAAGGACGCGATTGCGCTCGAGATCGTGGTGACCTTCCTCGACGACCTCAACGAGCGCTACGAGACGACGGCCGACCCGGCGCTGTCAGCGCGGGAACGGCTCTCGCAGATGATCTCGCAGTCGTTCGCCGCCGCGTCGGACCATCCGTTCGCCACCGAGATCTACCAGAACGAGGGCTGGCTTTCCGCGCAGCCGCCGGAGAGCCGGATCGCGGTCGCGGTCGGACGGGCCCACGACTTCTGGCGGTCGGCGATCGGACTCGGTGTGGCCGAGGGGGAGTTGCGCGACGACATCGACCCCGAGCACTTCCACCGAATGATCCGTGAGTCGGTGTGGTCGACGGTGCGCCTGTGCCGGGCCACCCTGCGCGCGTCCGCTGAGCAGTTGCGCCACGAACTGATCGCCGTGTTCCTGGACGGGTTCGCCAGCGCAGGCGGTGCCGGTCGGCTCGCCGTGCCGCGCCAGGTCGATGCTGACGCGGATGCGGTGACCGCCGAACCCGCGGGCACCGAACCCGAGGGCGTCGGCGGCGAGGGCGCCGGTTCCGGCGGTGACGAGCTGGCCGACCTGCGGCGCGACATCCGCGAGCTCAAGGACGCCGTGCGAGCGCTCCAGCACGGCCGCGACTAGCGCAGAAGCCGCATCAGGCCCAGCCCCACCTGCCGCTGCCTGCCTACCCGCCCGTCCGCTGCGTCGGCGGACCTCGGCTTTGACTTCCCATGTGACCCACGGCATACTCGCTCACGCCAAGCGCTCAATCAAGCGCTTGATTGATTCGCCTAACGGGTGAAGGTTCGTGGCGACGACAGGAGTCGACTGTGAGAATCGGAAAGGCCGCACCGCTGGTGGTGGCCGCGGCCCTGGGGTTGACGGGCTGCGCGTCGGTGACCGCGATGTCGCCGGAGACGATCGTGATCGGCCTCGACGAGGACTCGACCGGGCCGGGGGCGTCCTACAGCACCATCGCCGGGCAGACCGTCCGGATCGCGGTCGACCTGCTCAACGAGAAGGGCGGGATCGACGGCAAGCGAGTCGAACTCGCCGTGGAGAACGACGAGAGCAGCCCGACCAAGACCCCGTCGATCATCCGCAAGCTCGTCGACCAGGGTGCGAGCGCGGTGCTGCTCGCCACCGGCAGTGGTTCTGTGCTGCAGGCCAAGTCGGTGCTGACGCAGTCGCAGATCCCCGCCATCGCTCCGGTGGTGCTGAGCGACGCCTTCGCCTCGGCGCCGGGCAACGACTACTCGTTCATGATCCCGAACTCCCTCAAGCAGTACGCCGAGGTGTACTGCGGGGCCTTCGAGAAGCTGGGCTACAAGACGCTCGGGATCCTCGGCGACGCCAGTGCCTCGATCGACGGCATCATCAAGACGCTGCGGCCGGCACTGGAGAAGTGCGCGACCGTGACCGCGGTCGAGAAGGCCCCGGTCGACGCAGCCGACCTGACCGCACAGGCCTCGCGGGTGGTCGGGGCCGACCCCGACGCCATCCTGGTGGCCAGCATCGGCGGACACTTCGAGATCCTCGCGCACAACACCCTCGCCAAGGTCGCCCCTGACGCCCAGCGATTCTCGCTCGCCTCGATCGGCAACCAGCCCAAGTCCTGGGCGCTGGCCGACCCCGGCGCGCTCAACGGGATGGTCTACATGGGCAGCCTCAGCTCCGGCAACCCGCGCACGGCCGAGCTCACCGCGAAGCTGCGCGCGGTCAAGGGCCCCGACTACATCCTCACCGCCTACGACGCTCAGGCGTACGACGCGGTGATGATGCTCGCCCGCGCCATCGAGATCGCAGGCGACCACACCGATCGCAACAAGGTGCGCGACGGCCTGCGACAGGTCTCGGGCCTGCCCGCGTCCTTCGGCCAGGAGCGACTGACCCTGTCGTTCAGCGCCGGGGACCACCTGGCGCCGGACAGCCTGTGCGGCCTGGTTCTGGTCGGTTTCGGTCCGGACAACCGACCCAGTGGCCCCTGGGATTCCTACCAACCGCCGTGCAGCTGACGAAGGAGTCCGCAGATGACTGACGCACAACTCTGGCTCGCCGCCGTCGAGATCGGCGCCTTCTTCTCCCTGATCGCCCTTGGCATGTACCTGGTCGTCGTGGGAGCAGACTTCTTCAACTTCGCCATGGGGCCGTATGCGATGGCCGCCGCCATGGCGTGCAGCGCGGTGGTGGTCAATTACGGTGTGCCCCTGTGGCTTGCCCTCGCGCTCGGTGTGGCCGTGGCCGTGATGCTGTCGGTGGTCACCGAGAAGCTGGTCGTACAACAGGTCCAGAAGCGTTCCGGCCGTGGGGAACTGCCGGCGTTGGTCGCGGTGACCGCGGTGCTGTTCGCGGTGCAGCAGCTCTCCGGCACGATCTTCGGGCGCACGCCGCTGCCCGGGCAGAAGCTCTTCGACGCCGAGCCCTTCACCGTCGCAGGCGCCACCGTCGACAGTGCCTCCGTCACCCTGATCGGCGGCACCCTGCTGGTGTTCGCGGTGGTGGGGATCTGGCTGCAGACCTCGCAGACCGGTCGCCTGCTGCGCGCGGTCGGCGACAACCCGGACGCCGCGCGGGTGCTCGGGTTGCCGGTGGCCCGGGTTCGGCTGGTGGCGTTCACGGCCGCAGGCGTCATCGCCGCGATCGCGGGACTGCTGTTCGCGCCCAAGGCCGGTGTGCAGTTCACCAGTGGTCTCTCCTGGACGCTGACGGCTTTCCTGGCCCTGGTGATCGGCGGTACCGGCCGTAGCTGGGCACCCCTGATCGGCGGCATGCTGCTCGGCTTCGTCCAGGTGTTCGCGCCGTTCTACTTCGGTGCGAGCGCCGCGCAGACGGCGATTCTCGTTCTCGCGCTTGTCTTTTTCGCCTTCCGGCCGGAGGGCGTGTTCTCGAGGAAGGTGCGCGTCTGATGACCGTCACAACACGTTCGTCCGACACCGGCCGGACGCCCGACGCCGGTGCCGTCCGCGCAGGCAGGCGGGCGATCCACCCGATCGCGGTCGAGGCCGCCATCACCGTCATCGTGGTTGCTGTCGTGCTGGCATGGATGGGGCCGAGCCTCTACCGGCAGGACCTGGTGTTCCTGGCCGCCACCTACTCCCTGATCGCCCTCGGGATGTACATCCCGTTCGTGATGGCGGGGTCGCTGTCGATGGCCTACAGCGCGTACGCCGCCATCGGCGCCTACGGAGTGGCGCTGATCTCGGTGCGCACCGGACTGTCGATGTGGTGGGGCTGGATCATCGGCGCGCTGGTCGCGGCGGTGGTCGCGGTGGTGCTGAGCCTGGCCACCCAGAAGCTGTCCGGGTTCTACCTCGCGGCGGTGACGTTGCTGTTCGGCATCGCGTTCGAGCACTGGCTGATCGACGGGCCCGGTTTCACCGGCGGATCCGCCGGAATCTCCGGCGTCGAGGCGGTGACGATGTTCGGCTGGCAGCCACCGCGCTACACGCTCGTGGTGCTGGCGATCGTGTTCGTGTGTCTGATCGCGGTGGTGGTCGACCGGCTGCGCAAGTCGGTGTGGGGGCTGACATTGCGGGCCTCGCGGGACAACAAGAACCTCGCCCGCTCCTCGGGCGTCAACCCGGCGCACCTGACGGTCGTCGCCCTCGCGATCGGCGCCGCCATCGCATCCACCGGTGGCTCGTTGTTCACGGTGTCCGTCCAGGCCGTCACGCCCGAGACCTTCACCCTCAGCATCGTTTTCCTCGCCATCTTCATGCCCATCATCGGCGGCCGGAACTCGGCGTGGGGTGCCCCGCTCGGCGCGGTGATCGTGGTGGTGGTGACGCTGAACATGCCCGGCTACCAGGGCAGCGGCGAACTGCTGCTGGCTCTCGCGGTGCTGGTGATCCTGATCGCGGCCCCCGGTGGGGTCATCGGCTGGGCCGCGTCCGCACTGACGCGGTTGAGGCCGCGATCGAACACGCACGAAAGGGGTCAGCTGTGAGCCAGGGTATCGGGACCGCGCTGCTCGAGGTCCGGGGGCTGACCAAGTCCTACGGTGGACTTCGCGCGGTCGACGACGTCTCCTTCACCGTCGCGCCGGGCGAGGTGATCGGCCTCGTCGGGCCGAACGGCGCAGGCAAGACCACCCTCGTCGACTGCATCTTCGGCACGCAGCAGGCCGATGCGGGCAGCGTGCGACTGGCCGGTCGTGCCCTGACCGGAGGCAGCGACCGGCGTGCGCGTCAGGGGCTCTCGCGCACCTTCCAGCATCCGCAGCTGGCGCTCGAGCTGACCGCGGTCGAGAACATCGTGCCCGGCATCTACGGACATCGGATGCGCTCGCCGCTGCACTCGCTGTGGTGGGCGCTCAAGGGCCCGTTCGAGGACCCGGCGGTGGCGGACCGTCGGGCGCGCGCCGTCGCGGCCGAGTACTCGATCACCGACACCACCAGCAACTGCGGCGACCTGAGCCTGGGTGGGCAGCGGCTGGTCGAGGTGGCGCGGGCGATGGCCACCGACCCCCAGGTGCTGCTGCTCGACGAGCCGTTCGCGGGCGCTGACCACAACGGCATCGCGGCCATCGCCGGGGCGGTCCGTCAGATTCAACAGCAGGGGCGCGGGGTGGTCCTCGTCGACCACAACGTCGACCTCATCGCCGAGCTCGCCACCACCGTGGTCCTGCTCAACTTCGGTGCGGTGGCATTCCACGGCAGTCCCGAGGAATGCCTGGCGAGCGACGCCATGCGTGAGGTGTACTTCGGTGCGGGAGAGGAGATCTCATGACAACGCTCGAGGTGCGCGACCTCTGCGTGCGCTACGGCTCGGCGGTGGCGGTCAACGAGGCCGCCTTCACGGCCCCGACGGGCACCGTCACCGCGGTGGTCGGTCCCAACGGAGCGGGCAAGACCAGCCTGTTCGGCGCGGTCTACGGCTCCACCCGCGCCACCGGCACTGTCACCGTCGACGGACGGCGGGTCGACACCCTGCCCGCGGCACGTCGGGCGCGCGAGGGCTTCGCCTATGTGCCGCAGGGGCGGCAGCTGTTCATGAAGATGTCGGTGCTCGAGAACCTGCGGGTGGGTGCGGACCTGCTCGGACTGAGCAAGGACTCCGTCGACTCCGCGCTGGACCGGTTTCCGGTGCTGCGCGAGCGCGCGCACTCCTTCGCGGGCGTGCTCAGCGGCGGCGAGCAGCAGATGCTCGTGCTCGGCCGGGCGCTGCTGGCGACGCCGAAGGTGCTGCTGCTCGACGAGATGACGACCGGACTCGCGCCGAAGATCGTGGGGCAACTGCGGACTCTGGTCGCGGACCTCGCCGCGGAGGGGGTGACCGTCCTGATCGCCGAGCCGTCGCTCGCAGCGCTTGGGCCGATCGTCGAGCGCGGCTACGTGATGCAGCGCGGCGAGATCATCGTCGCCTGCGACTCCGCCGCCGAACTGGACGCCGCCTACAAGCAGTCAATGGGCGTCGTCGACGCCGCAAGGGGGATCTGACCGAATGGACCAGCAGACGACGACCGCCGGTATCGAGGTCGGCGAGTTCACCACCGCCCCGGAGAAATTCCTGGGCGTCAGCATCAGCGAGATGGTGCGGCACTGGGCGTTGACGACGCCCGACGCGGTGGCCTTCGTCAGCCCCGGCGCGCGCGTGACCTGGGCCGAGTACGACGCCGCGGCGGACCGCGTCGCGGCGGCGCTTGCGGCGCTCCCGGACGAGCACGCGCCGGTCGCGCTCTACCTGCCGGACACCATGGTCTTCCACGCGGCGCTGTGCGGCGCGTACCGGGCCGGGCGCATCGCGGTCGGGATCGGATCGCGTTCGGGCATCAAGGAACTCGCTCACCTGATGGGCCGGGCGGGTTGCCGGACGCTGATCACCGCCGTCACCCTGCGGGGCCAGGCCACCGCCGAGCTGATCGACGAGTTGTCCACCCGGGCAGGCATTCCCGACAACGTGGTGTTCCTCGACGAGTGGGGCGGCGTGGACGTGCAGGTGGCCGACGGGCCCGGCGCGCGGCGCCGGGTGCCGGTCATCGAGCGTCCGTTCGCCGCCACCAGCCCGCAGTTCTCCATCTCCGACGTCTCGATGCTCAACTCCACCTCCGGCACCACCGGGCTGCCCAAGCTGGTCACCCAGACCGAGGAACGCTGGATTGCCTTCTCCCGAGTGGCGGCCGCGGCCGGAAGGATCACCCGCAGCGACGTGTTCTTCGGGGCGGTGCCTGCGCCCTTCGGTTTCGGGCTGTGGACCTCACACTTCCTGCCCGCGCTGCTCGGCGCACCGAACGTGGTGATGGAGCGTTTCCAGGTCGACACCATGATCGACCTGCTGGTCAGCGAGCGGGTGACGGTGCTCAACTGCGTCAGCACCCAGTTCAAGATGCTGCTGCGCTCCGAGCACGGGCGCACCGCGGATCTCGGCGGCTTGCGGGCGATGTTCACCGGCGGTGAGGCGGTGCCGTACTCCGAGGCGCTCGCGTTCGAGGAGCGGACCGGGGCCGCGGTGCTGCAGTTCTACGGCTCGAACGAGACCGGCGCGGTGAGCGTCACCACGGTCGAGGACGACCCCGAGACCCGGCTGCGTACCTGCGGGCACGTCATCGACAACATGCAGGTGCGGGTGTTCGACGATGCAGGCGCGGAGGTGCGGGGCGACCTGCGCCGCGGCCAGCCGGGCGTCAACGGCCCGCTGATGTGCCACGGCTACTGGGATGACGACGACGCCAACCGCGAGCTGTACACCGACGACGGCTGGATGCTGCTCGGCGACATCGTCGAGATCGACCGCGACAACCGGGTGCGGGTGGTCGGACGCAAGGCGGACATCATCATTCGTGGTGGGAAGAACATCTCCGCCGTCGAGGTGGAGGAGTTCGTGCGCGCGCATCCGGCCGTCGCACTGGTCGCCGTCGTCGGCGTCGAGGACGAGCTCTTCGGTGAGAAGGTCTGCGCGGTCGTCGTCACCAAGGACGGTTCGGAGCTGTCGCCCGCGGAGCTGTCCGACTGGCTGACCGGCAGCGGCGTCACCCGCGAGTACATCCCCGAGCACGTCGTCACCGTGGACCAGTTGCCGATGGCGCCCGGCGGCAAGGTCGCCAAGGGCGAGGTGAAGTCGCTGGCCGCCGCGCGGGTCGTCGCGCGCGCGTAGCCCGTCGAGTGTGCAGTTCTCGTCGCCGCCACTCGGGTGACGCGACGGAAGGTGCACGCTCGGCGCGGTGGGTGGGTGACGCGATGGGTGGGTGACGAGGGCGGCGGGTGGCGTCGGTCAGCGGATGAGGTACGGCGACACCGAGCTGCGGTGCTCGTTGATGTCGAGCTCCTTGCCGAGCGGCGGGAAGGCGCGCTGCGGGCAGTTCATCCGCTCGCACACCCGGCAGCCGGCGCCGATCGGGGTGGCCGCCGCCTGGTTGTCCAGGTCGAGGCCGTCTGCGTACACCGTCCGGTGCGCGTGCCGCAGCTCGCAGCCGAGGCCGATGGCAAAGGTCTTGCCGGGTTGGCCGTACCGCACGGCGCGCCGCTCGACGGTCCGCGCCACCCACAGGTAGCTACGCCCGTCCGGCATCTGCGCGATCTGGGTCATGATCTTGCCCGGGTACGCAAACGACTCGTAGACGTTCCACAGGGGGCAGGTGCCGCCGCTGGAGGAGAAGTGAAACCCGGTGGCGGACTGCCGTTTCGACATGTTTCCCGCCCGGTCGACGCGGACGAAGGAGAACGGCACCCCGCGCAGCTTCGGTCGCTGCAGGGTGGAGAGTCGATGACAGATGGTCTCGTAGCTCTGTGAGAAGAAGGCGGACAGCCGCTCGATGTCGTAGCGGAAGTCCTCGGCGACGTCGTGGAACTGGGTGTACGGCAGCACGGTTGCCGCGGCGAAGTAGTTGGCGAGGCCGAGAATGGCCAGCGAGCGGGACGACTCGGAGGTGAAGTTGCCCTCGTCGACCATCTTGTTCAGCAGGTCCCCGCACTCGAGGTAGGCCAGCTCGGCGGCGAACTTGAACACCTTCTGCCCGCCGGACAGGTGCGGGGAGATTTCCAGCACGCGGGACTCGGGGTCGTAGCGGTGCAGCACGCCCTCACCGAGGTCGATGCGCTGCACGATCTGCACGTCGTGCACGGTCTCGAGTCGCCGGGCGATCTCGCCCGCGACATCACCGCGGTGGAAACGCATCCGAGAGGTGAGCTCCTCCGCGGCGGTGTCCAACTCGTGCAGGTAGTTCTGCCGCTGATAGAAGTAGTCCCGCACCTCCTCGTGCGGCATGGTGATCGACCCGCTGCCGCTGCCGTCGCTGTACCGGTCCTCGGTCGCCGCGGCGAGCTGCAGGGTGGTGTTGCGGTAGCGGCGGTGCATGTTGACGACGGCCTTGGCCAGGCTCGGATGCGCGGAGACCATCTCGGCGAGTTCCTGGGCGTCGGCGTCGATGCCCATCTCCTGGTCGAGCGCGACCTCCCGCAGTTCGGCGATCAGCCGGGTGTCGTCCTGCGAGGAGAAGAAGGTGGTGTCCACGCCGAACACCTCGGTGATCCGCAGCAGCACCGGGACGGTGAGCGGACGCACGTCGTGCTCGATCTGGTTGAGATAGCTCGCCGAGATCTCCAGCTTCTGGGCCAGTGCGGCCTGGCTCATGGCCCGCTCGGTCCGCAGCTGACGCAGTCGCGCGCCCACATAGGTCTTCGCCATTTCTACAGGCTACGAGGGGTGTCGAGGCTTGGCAACAACCGGTTCGCAGTATTAGCAAACTGGCTATACCCTGGTGTATCCGGGTTAGAAGAGGCGCGAGGACATGGGCATCCTGCGTCCCCGCGGATGGCTGTTGGCGGTCGTCGCGGGGCTATTTCTGTTCTCCACGGTGCCCGCCGTCGGGGCTGATCCGATCGCGGACCTGGCCGCTCCGCCACGGCATCCGGCCGCGCTCGCAGCCA
The DNA here is from genome assembly GCF_042754885.1 of Rhodococcus sp. NPDC059179. Lineage (NCBI taxonomy): Bacteria > Bacillati > Actinomycetota > Actinomycetes > Mycobacteriales > Nocardiaceae > Rhodococcus > Rhodococcus sp. NPDC059179. Next base: position 33,313 of record NZ_JBHZBV010000011.1, read on the forward strand.
CGCCGCTCGGCGATCGGTGGTTTGACCCGCCGCCCGGCTTCGGCGGCCGCGGTCCTGGCACCGTGCTCGCCAGTCGAGCGGTGATCGTCGGGCGGTTGAGCAGCGCCGCCGTGTCCACCCAACTTCTCGTCAGGTCGACCGACTCGAAGAACAATCCGGTGCCGGTGGCAACCACCGTGATCGTGCCGACCGCGGCCTGGACGGGGCCCGGGGCGCGACCGGTGGTCGCCTACAACCCCGCGATCGACTCGCTCGGGCAGGCCTGTGCGCCGTCCTCGACGCTGCCGCGTGGGGAGATGATGGAAATCGGTGCGGTGCAGGACTTCCTGGCCAGGAACTACGCGGTGGTGGTGACCGACCACGAGGGTCCGAGGCAGGCCTATGCGGCCGGACGGATGGCCGGTCACGCCGTGCTGGACGCGCTGCGGGCGGCGGTGCGCACCCCCGCGCTCGGGCTGTCCCCGGCCTCCCGGATCGCGGTGACCGGCTACTCCGGCGGCGCGATCGCCTCCGGATGGGCCGCGAAGCTGGCACCCACCTATGCGCCGGAGCTGAACCTGGTCGGCGCCGCGTTCGGCGGCACCCCCGCCGACTACCGGATCCTGTTGGGTTCGATGAACGGTCGCAACGGGGCGTCGACCGTGTTGCTGGCTGCGGTGCTGGGGCTGGCACGCGAGTACCCCGAACTGTTCGGGCTCTTCAGCGACAACGGCTGGCGGCTGGGGATGCTCGCCAAGGACCTGTGCTTCGCGCAGCTGGCGGCACCCGGGGTGGTGGCACCCATCCCCGTGCAGGCGATGTCGGATGTGCCCGACGTGGTGAATCACCCGATCGCGCGACGGGTGCTGGACGAGACCAGGATGGCCGGGCGGGCCCCGACCGCGCCGGTGTTCATCTATCAGGGACAACAGGACCCGTGGATTCCGCGCGAGGGAGCCGAACGGCTCTATGACGACTGGTGTGCGCGCGGCGCACGGGTACGTCTCGAGGAGTACACCGGCGAGCACGTCACCGCGGCGGCGTCCGGCGCACCGATCGCGCACCGGTGGATCGACGACCGGCTCGCCGGGGTGCCGGTGCCGCCGGGTTGCAGCAGCGTCGGGCGGTGAGGCCGGCTCCGCGTACGCCGAGAGTGCATCTACCGGCGCATCGCCCGAGTGCGGCGCCGCTAGGTGCGCACTCGGCGGGGCCAGGTTGGGATCGGGCTGCGACACTGGGCGGATGACGAACGACGCGACCGGAGGCCTTGAGGTCGGGGCGACCCTGACCACGGCGATGATCAGCCCGGTCGCGGGTGGCCTGGTGCGCACCTGGACGGACACCGACAGCGCGCTGTGGAGCGTCGACGACCCGGACGGGCTGAGCGAACTGCTCGGGCGCGGACTGATCGCGCGTACCTCGATGCCCGACGAGCGGTTTCGGGAGGCGGTGCTCCTCGACGCCGAGGCCGGCACCCTGCTGGTGCAGGGACGCTTCCCCGAGTCCGCGGAGAACATCCCGGCGCGGGTGTTCCGGCTCGGCGAGCCGGTCCGCCCCGAACGCAACCCCTGGACCGACCTCGATCACTTCCTGGCCGCGGCGGCGGTGTCCGCCGTCGAGCGCGGCGAGTTCTGGGTGGCCGAGCTCGGCGGCTGGGACGCGCCGCACGAGCCGTACTGCTTCTTCGGGGTCATCGACGACGAGGGCGAACGGGTGTCGGTCATCGAGACCGCGCCGGTGCCGCGGGACACCGGGGTCTGGCCGGAGGTACCCGAGGACGGCAGGCCAGGCACGTCGGTGTCCTCGCCCGCGTCGGAGGACACCATCGCGGCGGCGGGGATCTTCGCGGTCACCGCCGTCGAGTCCTGGGGCATCGCGCCGTGGGACGTCGCGCTGACCTACGGGCGGATGACGCGGTAGTCGCCCCCGCTTGGCGACCTCAGACCGAGTTCCCGACCCTCACCCCGCCCGGCGGCCGACATTGCCGGGATCGTCACCCTGCGCGGATTCCGTTCTCTACCTGTGAAACTCGCGGCGAACCGGCGACCGTTCTCGCCTAGCTCACCGATCGAACCTCCGTGCTGCTCGGCGCGTTGCGCCGCCGCGAGGTGCCAGGCCTGACGGATCCAGCTGCCATGGGTGGGTGCATCCCACACCTTGGGTACCTTCTGGCCCCCGCGCCAATGGCTCAATCTTATTCATGTCAGATCGAGAACAGAAAGGAGGGGATTGGAAATGCGTCGAATCAAGTTCACCGTCGCCGCGCTCGTCGGCTTTGTGCCGCGAAAAGCGCCGGGCATGTACGAATGGTCCTGACAATGTTCGATAGTGCGGGCGGTCGACTTTTGTTTCGCCCGCCCGCACTTTCATTAGGAGATGTAAATGGCGCGGCCACCACTCCTCGGGTCATCGCGAGCGGAATTGGCGGAAACGTACGATCGCGGGCGACTGTCCTTTCTGCTCGACGCCGCAGAACTCGGACCGATAGTCGAACTCTGGCCGGGAACTTTCCTGGTGTCGGGTCACCGCGAGGTGCACGACGTGCTCGTCGGGTCGAATCGCAAGTTCTTGTCGACACAGAATTTCCTCAGAGCCAAGGTGTCGGGCGACCTCGGATCCGAATCGGTGCAGCGGTGGATGAAGTCGCGTAAGGCGGCCTCCGCGGCATTGGCATCGCGTGAACGTCTCGAAGACCACCAGATCGAACTGGCACACGACACAGACGCGATCGTTCGGAGTTGGCTGGGGCGGGCGGTCGGTGATCGAGAACTGATCGACACCTTGCAGATCCTCACGGCCGCGTCCATCAGTCGGTACTGCTTCGGAACTCGAAACTTTGACGAGATCCCTTCTCTCGCACAAGAACTTCTCGATGCACTATTCCCGATCACAGCGAGTCCCTTCGTCCTCCCCAGGTGGTTGCGCTGGCGACCGTCCGATCTGCGAGTCCGCAGGGCGCTGCGCAGTCTCGAGTCGGCCGTGGCGAAGCTGGCGCAGGCGCCGGGCTCGGACGGATTGTGCGACGACCTGCGGCACGCCGACCTTCCGTCCAAAGATGTTGTCCAGATGATTATTTCGACACTCTTGGCTGCGCATGGCGTACCGGCGTCAGCCGTCCTGTGGGGAATGGTCGAGCTCGGGAGACACCGCGCCGTCCAGGAGCAGCTGCGAGGAGACGACAGTACCGGCGCGCTCACGCGCGTTGTGTCGGAGACGCTCCGGCTGTGGCCTCCATCGTGGATGCTGGGACGTGACGCGGCCGAGGACATCCCTTTCGGGGACTGGGAAATGAAGGCGGGCAGCGTGGTGATGGTGTCGAGCTGGGTTACCCACCGGGTATCGCCCACCTTCGCGCCGACCGGCGGCGAGTTCAGGCCGGAGCGGTGGATCGACGCCGCGCCGCAGCGCGGCGAGTTCATACCGTTCGGCGGTGGGCCGCGATGGTGCGTGGGCGCGAAGTTTGCCGAACGGGAGCTGTCGACCGTATTGGGTGGGATCGTGCGGAATTCCGAGATGCGAATTCAGCTGTCGGGCGCCGAACTGGAAGTGAACGAGCGCAGAACTCTCACCCCCGAGGGATTCTCGATGAGGTTCGACATCCCGGAAGACACGTGATGCGGGGAAAACTCCGGTCCAGGCTGGGGTTCGCCTTCCTCCTCGCAGGCCCTGTCGCAGATTCCGCTATCGTGGTGATCACCGCCGGGCTGGTTATTTCTGCCGGGGGAGGAGCGGCGCTCCTTTCGCTGGCATTCGGCGCCCGATGCGTTGGAATTCTCGGAGCGGGGATCATTGCAGGCACATTGGCGGACAGGATCGACAAACGGGCAATCATTCTTTCGACCTATGCCGGTCGTTGTGCGCTGATTGCCATACTTCCGGCGTCTGCGGGCGGACCTCAAATTCTGCCCGTCATGATCGCATTGGGCGTGTGTTGCGGGCTGTCGCAGCCGGCCGCAACAACGGCAATTTATCTTTCTGTTCCACGCGACGATCGGGCCGGTCAGCTGGCGACCTGGCATTCGCTGAGCCTCACCGTGCAAGTGGTTTCGCCCGCGGCAGCGGCGCTGCTGATCTCGGCCACCGGACCCACGGTGTCAGCACTGCTGCTCGTCGCTGCCGTTGCCGTGGGTGCCGCTTTCGCATCTGCGGTTGCCCCGAGTCCGACGAGAACCGACCCGTCCACGGGGTTTGTTCAGGACACGCGTGAGGGTTTCCGGTACCTCAAGGAAGGCCATTGGCTGCGGACGGTGATCCTTGTGTCTGCGGCACAAACAGCGCTACCGGTCCCGGCCTGGCTCCTGATCGTCAACGCGGGGTCGAGCGAGCGATGGTTCGCGGGCGCTCAGGGGTACATCATGGCCCTGTTCGCACTCGGTGGGATTGTCGGCACGAGCCTGCTGGGAAAGCGGATTCCTACTCGCACAGCGCAGTCGGCGTTGCTGGCGCAGGGGGCGATCTGCGTCGGCCTCGTGGCATTGAGCCTCTATCCGCCGTTTTCCGTCATGGCCGTGGTGGCACTCCTCGTCGGCGCCGCGATTCGAGTGGGCAGCGTCTGGGCGGACGTCCTCGTGGCGACGCAGGTGCCCGAAGCGATGCTCGGCCGCGTCGCCGGACTGGGTGCGACCCTCGCCAACGTGTGCATGCCGGTCGGCTACATGATTGCCGGCGCGCTGCAGGCGCCACTCGGCCCGGCGATGACCGCGGGTCTCGCGGCCACAATGAGCGCGGCCGTGACCGCCGTCGGTGTGCTGCTGGTTTCGACGCCTGCCCGGACTCTGCCGGTGCGGAGTACGGTCTGACGCCCCGCGGTGCCCACGGGGCGCCGATCCGGCGCTATCGTCTCGCCATGCCTTACCTGGAGCGCTCCGGAGATGTGTTCGTCCTGTACCTCGGAACCGAGGGTGAACGGGACGAGGAGAACGCGTTTCATCCGCAGTGGCTCGATGAGATCGAGGCGCTGCTCGACGAGGTCGAAGCGAGTCAGGGTCCGGCCGCACTGGTCACCACGGCGGTCGGCAAGTTCTACTCCACCGGCCTTGACACCGTCTGGCTCGCCCAGAACCTGGAACAGCTCAATCCCTACATGGATCGCGTGCACGCGCTCTTCGCGCGGATACTGACCTTTCCGATGGCGACAGTCGCCGCGATGCCGGGCCACACCTTCGGCGGCGGCGCGATCCTGGCCACTGCGCACGACCATCAGGTGATGCGCGGTGACCGGGGGTTTTTCTGTCTGCCGGGCATCACGGTTGGCATCAGCTACACCCCAGGTGTTCTCGAACTGCTGACCGCGCGGCTGCCTGCGCGGGCGGCGCATGCCGCGCTGACGAGCGGTCGCCGATACGGCGGGACCGAGGCGCAGGCCAACGGACTCGTCGACGAGGTAGCGGCAGGCGACGACGTGCTCCCCAAGGCGGTCGGTCGTGCACAGGGTTTGGTGCACACCCGCGGACGCACGCTCGGCGAGATCAAGGGCTCGTTGTACGCGGGTGCTGTGGCCTCCCTCCGCACTCCGTCGGCCAGCCTGGAAGCGCAGGAAGCGGCGGTGACCGCCCAGAGGTGACTGCCAGGCTCAGGCCCAAGGGTTCTCGCGGGCGAAGACGGTCGGGAAGCTCAGCGTCACGCCGTCCTCGTCGGCCAGCCGGCTGAGCAGCGCCATCGTGCGGTCGAGGTCGTCGCCCGCGTAGGGGAGCGCGCGCAGCGGTTTCGACAGCGGCCGGAAGAAGTCGTCCCAGTGGATCAGGACCGCGCGCCTGGCGCCGACCTCGCGGACGGTCTCGCGCCAGTAGGTCTCGACGTACTCCTCGGACTGGATCCCGAGCTGCCCAACCCCGAGGTAGGCCACGTCGGCCCGCAGGCCCGCGAGCGACCCGGGCACGTATCCGGCGCTGCCCTGCACGAGCACGGACCGCCCGGAGACCGGGTGGCGGACGATGATCGACCAGGCCTCGCCGCACCGGTACGCCGACGCCCGGGTCGGTGGCACGACCGGCTCGGTGATCTCGCCCGGGTAGCGGTCGGGTGGGCAATGATCCGACGCGATCAGGGTGACCTCGAAGCCGCCGAGCCGCAGCGCGTCGCCGGAGGTGGCGACCACAATCCGGTCGGCGGGCAGCCCGTGCCCGCGACCGATCGAGGCGGTGGACTCGCCGCCGACGAGGGGCGCGCCCGTCCGTTCGGCCACGACCGCCGAGTCCATCGCGTGGTCGAAGTGGGTGTGCACCGGGATGACGGCGTCGAGCCGGGTGACGGCTGCGAGGGAGAGCGCGGCGTCGATCCGCGTCGGGTCGGGCGCGATTCTGCCGAACAGCAGGCCCGGCAGGGCTGGCCTGGTGAAGAAGCCGTCGGTCATGATCGCGGACGAGCCGTCGTCGATCAGCAGGGTCGCGACACCGAGAAACGTGACCGAGAGCCCGTCGGTCGCCGGGGTGACGTCGAACCGGTCCGCATACGCGGTGATGTCGGGGCGCCCCAATCGCAGTCTCATGGGCGAAACGGTATCCGCGGCCCGCGGCGTCGGGCGCCGACTTCGCCGCGAGTGAGGCGTTCGACCTGAAACCAAGAACGCTCGGGCCACGTGATTGCCCTCACAACCGGGTCGGGTCCACCGTGATCGGCGTCGCGGGCTGTCGTGCACCAGGCCGCGGTGTCGATGCGACCACCGTCGGCCGCGTGCCCCACACAACCCGCAGGTCGGAAGCTACTTGCCGGTAGCTAGCTGACCTACTCGCCGGTAGCCAAGCGTTCGCTTGGCCGTTGAGATATTTGCAAAGTTAGCAACACTGGTTGAAAACCTAGCCAAGATTGGCATTAGCAACAGGTAGACGGCAGTTTTTGGTTGTGCCACTCTCGTTGAGTACATACGAAGGGCCTGGCAAGGATGTGAAGCAGTACATCCGTACCGGACCAGCAGATACAAGAGAGTGGAGCCTCGATGTCGACCACCGGCACCCCGAAGACCGCAGCTGAGATCCAGCAGGATTGGGACACCAATCCCCGCTGGAAGGGACTCACCCGTAACTACACGGCCGAGCAGGTCGTCAAGCTCCAGGGCTCCGTCGTCGAGGAGGCCACCCTGGCCCGCCGTGGCTCGGAGATCCTGTGGGACCTCGTGAACAACGAGGACTACATCAACTCCCTGGGCGCCCTCACCGGCAACCAGGCCGTGCAGCAGGTCCGCGCGGGCCTCAAGGCCATCTACCTCTCCGGCTGGCAGGTCGCAGGCGACGCGAACCTCTCGGGTCACACCTACCCGGACCAGAGCCTCTACCCGGCCAACTCGGTGCCGCAGGTTGTCCGTCGCATCAACAACGCGCTGCTGCGCGCCGACGAGATCGCCAAGGTCGAGGGTGACACCTCGGTCGAGAACTGGCTCGCCCCGATCGTCGCGGACGGCGAGGCCGGCTTCGGTGGCGCCCTCAACGTCTACGAGCTGCAGAAGGCCATGATCGCGTCCGGTGTCGCCGGTTCGCACTGGGAGGACCAGCTCGCATCGGAGAAGAAGTGCGGCCACCTCGGTGGAAAGGTGCTCATCCCCACCCAGCAGCACATCCGCACCCTGACCTCGGCGCGTCTCGCGGCCGACGTCGCGGACGTCCCGACGGTCGTCATCGCGCGCACCGACGCCGAGGCCGCCACCCTGCTCACCTCCGACGTGGACGAGCGTGACCGCCCGTTCCTCGACGGCACCCGCACGGCCGAGGGCTTCTACGGCATCAAGAACGGCATCGAGCCCTGCATCGCCCGCGCCAAGGCCTACGCGCCGTACTCCGACCTCATCTGGATGGAGACCGGCGTGCCGGACCTCGAGGTCGCCAAGAAGTTCTCCGAGGCCGTCCGCAGCGAGTTCCCGGACCAGCTGCTGGCCTACAACTGCTCCCCGTCCTTCAACTGGAAGCAGCACCTGGACGACGCGACCATCGCGAAGTTCCAGAAGGAGCTCGGCGCGATGGGCTTCAAGTTCCAGTTCATCACCCTGGCCGGCTTCCACTCGCTCAACTACGGCATGTTCGACCTGGCCCACGGCTACGCCCGTGAGGGCATGACCGCCTTCGTCGACCTGCAGGAGCGCGAGTTCAAGGCCGCCGAGGAGCGTGGCTTCACCGCCATCAAGCACCAGCGCGAGGTCGGCGCCGGCTACTTCGACAAGATCGCCACCACGGTCGACCCCAACACGTCCACCGCGGCGCTGAAGGGCTCCACCGAAGAGGGCCAGTTCCACTAAGAACTGGGCTGAGCCGCCTCTCCTGATTTCGGCGTACCAGATCGGCGGCCCGCAATTTGCGTTGCGGGCCGCCGGTTTCCGAAGTTCGAGGCTTTTGGACTACCCGGCGAGTTACCCATGTGCTCGCCAAATCTGTTGTCACCGGAGCACAGGCAAGTTGAGGGAGATACGACGTGACGAACGAAAAGATTCAGCGCGTCGGCGTGATCGGCGCAGGCATCATGGGCGCCGGAATCGCCGAGGTGTGCGCCCGCGCACATGTCGATGTTCTGGTGTTCGAGCAGACCCGCGAGCTCGCCGCGGCGGGCCGCGCCCGCATCCTGCGCTCGCTGGACCGCGGCGTGAGCAGCGGCAAGATCACCGAGCGTGAGCGGGAGCAGGCTGCCTGGCGGCTGCGCTTCACCTCCGACCTCGGCGACTTCGCCGACCGGCAGCTCGTCGTGGAGGCCGTCCTCGAGGACGAGAAGGTCAAGAGCGCGATCTTCGCCGAGCTCGACCAGGTCGTGACGGACCCCAACGCGGTGCTGGCGTCCAACACCTCCTCGATCCCGATCATGAAGCTGGGCATCGCCACCAAGGCTCCCGAGCGCGTGATCGGCATGCACTTCTTCAACCCGGTGCCCGTGCTCCCGCTCGTCGAGCTGGTCACCACCCTCAAGACCAGCGCAGCGGTCTCCGCGCGGGCCGAGGAGTTCGCCAGCCAGGTGCTCGGCAAGCAGGTCGTCCGCAGCGCCGACCGCTCCGGCTTCGTGGTCAACGCGCTCCTGGTGCCGTACCTGTTGTCGGCGATCCGCATGGTCGAGTCCGGTTTCGCGACCAAGGACGACGTGGACCGCGCGATGGTGCTCGGCTGTAACCACCCGATGGGCCCGCTGGCACTGACGGACCTGGTCGGCCTGGACACGGTCAAGTCGATCGCGGACTCGATGTACGAGGAGTTCAAGGAGCCGCTGTACTCGGCGCCGCCGCTGCTGCTGCGCATGGTCGAGGCCGGCCTGGTCGGCAAGAAGTCCGGCGCGGGCTTCTACGAGTACGGCGACAACGGTCGGAGCACGAAGAAAGCAAGCTAGGTAGCTTCACCAGTACGCACCTTCGGCGCCCGTGCGCGATTTTCGCCCCAGCAGGGGTATCGATCGCTCACGGGCGCGAAGCGCATCGAGGGAGAGGTCGACACGATGTCCAACAGCGCCGCCACCTACGGCTCCAGCATCCTGGGGTACCCCAGGATCGGGCCACGACGCGAACTCAAGCGGGCACTCGAAGCGTATTGGCACGGGCAGGCCAGCCAGGCCGAGTTGATCGCCGTCGGTCGAGAGCTCCAGGAGCAGACCTGGAGCGAGCTGGCCGCGACCGGCCTGACGCAGGTCCCCGGTAACACCTTCTCCTACTACGACCACGTGCTGGACAACGCGCTGCTCTTCGGCGCCGTGCCCGGCCGGTTCGCCCCGCTCGAGGGTGAGCTGAACGAACTCGACTTCTACTTCACCATGGCCCGCGGCAGGCCTGACTTCCCGCCGCTGGAGCTGGTGCGGTTCATCGACACCAACTACTACTACCGTCAGCCCGAGCTCGACGAGCGCACGGTGTTCACGCTGCGCGCCGACGCCCTGATGGACGAGTTCGAACGGGCCAAGGCCCGCGGTATCGAACTGCGTCCGGTGATCCTGGGCCCCCTCTCGCTGCTGCTGCTGTCGAAGGCGAGCGCCGATGCGGCGGACGACTTCTCGGTGCTCGACCTGCTGGATTCGCTGCTGCCGCAGTACGAGGCGCTGTTCGAGTTGCTCGCCAAGGCAGGGGCGACCTGCGTCCAGCTGGACGAGCCCGCCTTCACCCAGGACCGCACCCCTGAGGAACTGGCCGCGCTCGGCCGGGCGTACACCGCGCTGTCCCATGCCCCGCTGCGACCGCGCATCCTGGTCACCGGCCCGTACGGGAATCTCGGTGAGGCCCTGCCGATCCTGGCCGCAACCAAGGTCGAGGCGCTCGGACTCGACCTGGTCTACGGCAAGGTCGCGGCCGACGAGCTGGCCGCGATCCCCGGCCTCAAGCGCAAGCGCATCTACGCGGGCGTCGTCAACGGCCGAAACGTCTGGCGGGCGGACAACTTCGTCACCCTCACCTACCTCTCCTCGCTCAAGGACGTGATCCCGGATCTCGTCGTCTCCACGTCCTGTTCGCTGATGCACGTGCCCTACGACGTGCTCGCCGAGTGGGATCTCGACGGTGACGTCGCGGACCGGCTCGCCTTCGCGAAGCAGAAGGTCGGCGAGGTGGTCTCGCTGGCCAAGGCGCTGACCGAGGGCCCGTCCGAGCGCTGGCGCAAGAAGCCGACGAAGGTGCACTTCAAGCAGAAGCACGAAGTGCGGCAACGGGTTTACGCCATCAAGGCCGAGGACCGCATCCGGGCGCCGTACGAGGACCGTCGGCTCGCGCAGCAGCAGAAGCTGAACCTGCCGAAGGTGCCCGCCACGACGCTGGGGTCGTTCCCGCAGACCGATGCCGTCCGCCAGGCGCGCTACGAACTCGGCCAGGGACGGCTGGAGTGGGCGGACTACGTCAAGCGCATCCAGGCCGAGATCGAGAGCACGATCCGGCTGCAGGAGGACATCGGCCTCGACGTCTTCGTGCACGGCGAGCACGAGCGCAACGACATGATCCAGTACTTCGCCGAGCTGATGGACGGATTCGCGTCCACGCACAACGGCTGGGTGCAGGCCTACGGTTCGCGCTGCGTCCGTCCGCCGATCCTCTACGGCGACGTGCGCAGGCGGGGGCCCATGACCGTCGATTGGATCGGCTACGCGCAGTCGCTGACCGAGAAGCCGGTCAAGGGCATGCTCACCGGTCCGATCACCATGCTGGCACGCTCGTTCGTCCGGCAGGACCAGCCGTTGCACGAGACCGCCGATCAACTGGCGCTGGCGATCCGCGACGAGGTGGCCGACCTCGAGGCCGCAGGCATCTCGATCATCCAGGTCGACGAGCCGGCGATCCGGGAGCTGCTGCCACTGCGGGCGGGCGGACGCAAGGAGTACCTGGACTGGGCGGTCGACGCGTTCAAGCTGGCGACGGGCGGCGCCAAGCCGGAGACGCAGATCCACACCCACCTGACCTACACGACTCAGAAGTCGGTGGTGGACGCGATCGAGCGGATGGACTGCGACGTGACCGCCATCGTGGCGACCCGCTCGATCACATGGGTGCTCGACGCCATCAAGGAGCGCAAGCTCACCCACGGCGTGGGTCCCGGTGTGTACGAGAGCCGTTCGGCCCGCATCCCGGACATCGATGAGCTCGACGAGCTGCTCACCGAGGCGTCCGAGTCGGTGGAGCTGGAGCGCCTGTGGGCCAACCCCGACGGTGGTCTCAAGACCCGGCACTACTGGCAGCTCGAGCCCTCGCTGCGGAACCTGGTGGCGGCGGCCCGCCGCCTGCGCCGCCGCGCGGAGACGGCCGCCGCGGCCGAGTAGGCAAGTGACACAGGAGGCTCCAGACCGTGATCGGTCCGGAGCCTCCTGCGTTGTCGGCCCGGTCAGGAGCCGCTGCTACCAGCGCCCTCGACAGCGCCTGCCGAACCGCTGGAACCGGACTCAGCGGACCCGGTTCCACCCGGCAGGTCGTTGCCGGTGGAGTCGGGGCGATGGATACGGACGGTGACGGGCGCCGAGTCGTCGGCCTCGACAGTCACCGTGCGGGCACCGGGCGCGGACGTCACCCGCCCACCCTGTACCTCGGTGACGTAGCCGCCGGGGTAGTGCAGGTCGGAGACGTAGATCTCGGTCGGCCGGGCGGAGGCCTTGGGGGAGTAGCTGTACTCGAAATCGCCGCCATCGGGATTGAACCGCAACTTCTTCGGGATTCCGGCGGTCGCCTGCGGGTAGGTGCGCACCAGTTGACGTCCGAGGTCCCCGAGGAACGGGTCGCGCCCGCCACTGGGCCCGAAGATGCTGCTGTAGTGCCAGTAATGCCATCCGATGAAGCGTTCGTCGGCGCGCGCGAGGGTGTTGGCGATCACGGTGGGATCACCGTCACCGAATTCGGTCACCACGGTCGGGATATCGGCGCGGTTCATGAACGAATCGATGTTGCGCCACGTGTTGTCGTGCTGTGCGGAGCACAGCCCCCGAAACTCCTTCGGCAGGTTGAGGTAGATCGCCAGTTGGCTCGGGATGCAGTAGTCGTGCGGGGCGAAGACGATGTTCTGGTCGCCCAGTGCGGGAGTCTTCGGCGGGTTGGCCATGTTCGAGGGCATCAACTGGTTCCACGTCACGTTGGGCTCCCAGAACACCGGGACCGTCGGATTCGCCCCGCGGACATGATCGGTCAGCTTCTGCATCGCCGCCTGGTACTTCCGGTCGAACTCCGGGCAGCCGTTCGGGAAGCAGGTCAGGAACGGCGATCCGGGCCACGGCTCGTTCATCAGCTCGATGCCCAGCACCCCCGGCTTGCCGTTCACCTTCGCGGCGAGCGCGCCGAGGGCGGTGCCGAGGTGGTCGAGCGCGCCGTGGGTGTTGTTCCAGACCTCGTCCCAACCGAGGTTCATGGTCGGCATCAGGTAGTTCATCGGGAACCCGGGGTTCGGCTCGCCGGGAAAGGGTCGGGCCTCGATGGACCAGGCGGGAAATCCGTTGCCGCCCCATATGTTCGAGAGCCCGTCCTGATGGTTGTCGAGCAGGACGTGGATGCCCCTGGCTGCGAGCATGTCGACCGTGCCCGCGATTCGCTCGAGGTACGCGTCGTCGATCCGGCCGCGTTCGGGCATCAGCCCGTCAAACGAGACTCCGAGTCGAACGGTGTTGAACCCGTGTTGGGTGAGCAGGTCTGCGTCCTGGTCGGTGATCGTGAGCCCGTCGCCCGGATTGAGGTACGGGGCATCCTTGTCGACGTTGTTGACGCCGTGCAGCAGGACGGTGCGCCCAAATCCGTCGACCAGCGAGCGGCCCTCCGTGTGAACCTGGCTCGCCGGTGGTCGCTCGACTTCGTCGGCGGTGGCGATCGCGGGCGCCGAGGAGACCAGGGTTCCGAATATTGCGGTGGCGAAGCCGATCGCCAGCAGTCGGTGCATGTATTTCCTCCGTAGATTCGTACAGCAATTTGGACAGTTGTCCAACAGGGTGATCGTAGGGAGACGTCCCGGGCTGCGGGCGGTTTCGGTGAAGGGGACTCCGGTCCCGGCGACGGCATTGCGCGACACCGGGGATGCCGATAGACATGTAGCCATGCTCACTGTTTCTGCTTACGCCGCATCCAGTGCCGATGGACCGCTCGAGAAGGTCAGCATCGAGCGCCGAGACCTGGGCCCGCTCGACGTGCTCATCGAGATCAAGTACGCGGGCATCTGCCATTCCGACATCCACACCGCACGCAACGAGTGGGGCGGCACCCAATATCCGGTGGTGCCTGGCCACGAGATCGCCGGCATCGTCACCGCGGTCGGCTCCGACGTCGCCCGGCATCGGGTCGGGGACCGCGTCGGCGTCGGCTGCTTCGTCGACTCGTGTGGCACCTGCGTCGCCTGCGTCTCGAATGACGAACAGTACTGCACCAAACGTGTTGTGCAGACCTATAATTCGCGTGTCGGCGACGGTGAGTACACGATGGGCGGGTATTCCACCCACATCGTGGTCACCGAGCGCTTCGTGCTCAGCATCCCCGAGGGTCTCGAACTGGACGTCGCAGCTCCGCTGCTCTGCGCGGGCATCACGCTGTATTCGCCGCTGCGGCACTGGGGAGCGGGCCCGGGCACGCAGGTGGCGATCATCGGCATGGGCGGGCTCGGACACGTCGGGGTGAAGATCGCGGCCGCGCTCGGCGCGGAGGTGACGGTACTGAGTCAGACGCTGAGCAAGCGGGACGACGGCTTGCGCTTCGGAGCGCACCACTACTACGCGACGAGCGACCCGGCGACCCTCAAGGCGCTGCGCTCGAGGTTCGACCTGATCCTCAACACCGTCTCGGTGAACCTCGACATCGACCTGTACATGTCGACGCTCGCGATAGGCGGTGCGCTGGTGGAGCTCGGCCTGCCCGAGAAGCCGATCCGGGTCAGCGGATTCTCGCTCGCGGCGAACCGGCGCAGCCTGGCCGGATCGATGGTCGGTGGCATCGCGCAGACCCAGGAAATGCTGAACTTCTGCGCCCAACACGGGATCGGCGCGGAGATCGAGGTGATCTCCGCTGACGGCATCAACGAGGCCTACGACCGGGTGGTGCGCAGCGACGTGCGTTACCGCTTCGTCATCGACGCAGCGACCTTCTGACCGCCCCTGCCACGGTCGCGGCCGACCCTGGCAGTGCCACCCGGCGAGGTCCATACTCGGAGCAAGCCCGGGTGTGCTCGCGGCGCCCGACCTTCAGTAGCCGCGAGCGAGGCCGCCCAGGGAGCTGCGGGTACGAGCGCGGAGGAGTCTGGGCACATGACAGGGCAACTCAAGGGTCATCGGGTGGCGATCCTGGCAACGGACGGCGTCGAGCAGGACGAGCTGATCGAGCCGCAGCGTGCGGTCGAGGCGGCGGGCGCCACGGTGGCGCTGCTCTCCCTCGAACCCGGTGAGATCCGGGCATGCCGCGGGGATGTGCAGCCCGCCGACAGGTTCCCGGTCGACCTGGTGGTGTCGCGGGCGAACGTCGACGACTTCGACGGCCTGATCCTGCCGGGCGGAACGATGAACCCGGATCGGCTACGGGTCGACGACCATGCTGTCGCGTTCGTGCGGCATTTCGTGCACGTCGGGAAGCCGGTCGGCGCGATCGGCCACGGCCCGTGGATGCTGCTCGAGGCGGACGTGGTCGATGGCCGGACGCTGACCAGCTGGCCGAGCCTGCGCACCGACATCATCAACGCGGGCGGCATCCACGTGAACGAGAAGGTCGTGGTGGACCGGAACCTGATCACCAGCCGCGGGCCCGCGGACCTGCACTGGTTCTGTGCGGCGCTCGTCGGCAAGCTCACCCAGCATCCGGAGGCGGTCGGCCAGTTCTGACCTTGTCGCGGTCGGTTCGGCGGGCGTAGCGTCGAACACAACGAACGATCCTCGATACGAGGAGGAGTGACATGATCCAGAATCTGTTCGCCGACATGAGGCTGAATATGTTCTCCGACCAGCTGCGACAGTTCCCCGGGCAGGTGCGTCGGTTCCCCGAGAAGCTGAGTCTGTTCTCCGAGTGGGTCGGTTACGCCCTCGGGCTCGTTGCCCTGCTCACCTTCGCCCTGACCGTGGTCGCGGCCGCGTCGGGCTTCACCGGCTGGGCGATCGTGGCGGGCCTCGTCTGCGTTGCGTGCCTGCTGATCGGTTCGAGCATCGTTAGCAGCGCCGTGCGGCACGACCACAAGGTGCACCAGCACACCCCCCGGTTCCCGCTGCCCGGCGGCGAGCGCTGGCCCGTGCGGTGACGACAGCAGGGATGCCGCCGGCCGAGAGGAGTCAGCGATGAGCCTGAACATCTTTGCCGGGTGGGTCGGCTTCGGCTGCGTCCTGCTCACCGCACTCACCCTTGGGATGTTCCTGGTGGCGGCCGGGTCCGGACACCCCGGTTGGGCCATCGTCGCCGGGTCGGCACTGGTATTGGTGATCACGACGGCCGCCGTGGTCGTCGGCGGCACCGTCCACCACGACCACAAGCTGGGCCGCGAGACGCCGCACTTCCCCTAGGGTCGAGCCCTTCGTGCCGGCGCTCAGGACTCGGCGAGCCGGGCCTTCTCCACGTCGATGTCGAAATCTGCGGGCGGCCAACTCAAGTCGAGCTCCTCGAGTGCGTCGATGAGCAGTTCGGTGACGGCCAGCCTGCTGTACCACTTGCGGTCGCAGGGCACCACGTACCACGGCGCGTGCTCGGTGGAGGTCCGGTCGAGCATGGCCTGGTACGCCTTCTGGTAGTCCGGCCAGAAGCCGCGCTCGGTGACGTCGCCCGGGTTGTACTTCCAGTACTTGTCGGGCCGCTCGAGCCGCTCCGCGAGCCGGGACTTCTGCTCCTCCAGCGAGACGAACATCGCCACCTTGATGATCTTCGTGCCGGACTCGACCAGTTCCTGCTCGAACGCGTTGATCTCGTCGTAGCGCGGCTCCCACACGTCCGGTGGGACCAGGTCGTGCACCCGCACCACCAGCACGTCCTCGTAGTGGGACCGGTCGAAGACGCCGATCTGGCCCCCACGCGGCAGGGCCTTGCGGATGCGCCATAGGTAGTGGTGCCGCTTTTCCTCCGCGGTCGGGACCCCGAAGGCCGCGTGGTCGACACCCTGCGGGTCGACGTGGCCGATCACGTGCCGGAGCATTCCGCCCTTGCCCGCGGTGTCCATGCCCTGCAATACCAGGAGGATCGAGCGGGTCTCGCCGGACCGCCCGTTCGCGTACAGCAACTCCTGCAGGGCGGACAGGCGCGAGCCGCGTTCCTCGAGCAGTTGCTCGCCGATCGCCTTGTTGCCGACGAAGCCCGGGGTGCCGTCGGTGTCGATGTCGGCAACCCTGGTGTCCGGCGTCGCCCGCAGGGCCTCGGCCGCCGGGATCGTCCAGGTGCCGTTCGATTCCTCTGAATGCTTGGCCATGTCGTGACTGTAGTCATGGCGCAGCGGAATTCGCGCTGCTCCGACTGCTGCGTTTCGGCCGCGCGAGGCGATGGTGAGTGCCGTCACATCGAGTTACTATCACCGTAGGTATCGGATAGTTGAGGACGGGCACGTGACCAGTGACGTCGACGCAAGCCGCGCCGTCGAGTCGGCGCGGACGGTGCACCGGACCGATGTGCTCATCATCGGCACCGGCTTCTCAGGCATGGGCATGGCGATCCAGCTCCTCAAGGCCGGTCGCCCGGACTTCATCGTCCTCGAGAAGGCCGGCGAGGTCGGCGGCACCTGGCGGGAGAACACCTACCCCGGCTGTGCCTGCGACGTGCCGTCGCACATGTACTCGTTTTCCTTCGAGCCGAACCCGGGCTGGTCCAAGGTGTGGTCCGGACAGCCGGAGATCCTCGAATATCTGTTGGGTCTGGCCGACAAGTACGACCTGCGCCGCAAGACGCACTTCGGCCGCACCACCAACGGCGGGTACTGGGACGAGGCCGAGAACCGCTGGCACATCGTCACCGAGGAGGGCGACGAGTACGTCGCGCGCTACCTGGTCTCGGGGGTCGGCGCGCTGCACATCCCGAATGTCCCCGCACTGCCCGGGATCGAGTCATTCGGGGGCGTCGCGTTCCACTCCGCCCGGTGGGATCACGACTACGACCTGACCGGCAAGCGAGTCGCGGTGATCGGCACCGGCGCCAGCGCCATCCAGTTCGTGCCGGAGATCGTGGACCAGGTCGCCGAGTTGCAGCTCTACCAGCGCACCCCGGCCTGGGTGATACCCCGCACGAATTTCTCGATCGGCGAGCGCATGCGCCGGGTGTTCGACCGGGTGCCGCCGGTCAGGAGGGCCTTCCGAGGCGGCATCTACTGGGCGTCGGAAGCGCTGGCGCTCGGCCTCAACGGGCACTCCAACCTGATGGGCCCGCTGGAGAAGATCGCGAAGAAGAACATCGCACGCAGCATCTCCGACCCGGTGCTGCGGCGGAAGCTGACCCCCGACTACCGGATCGGCTGCAAGCGAATCCTCGGGTCCAACGACTACTACCCGGCGCTTGCCAAGCCCAACGTGGAGATCATCACCGACGGCATCGAGCGGGTCACCGAGTCGGCGGTGGTGGCCGCGGACGGCGCCGTGCGCGAGGTGGACGCGATCATCTACGGGACCGGATTCCATGTGACCGACGGGTTCGACAGCGTGAACGTCGCGGGAATCGGCGGCCGGGAGCTGGTGCCGTACTGGAACGAACACGGCATCCAGACCCACCTGGGCATCACCGCCGCCGGCTACCCGAACGCCTTCTTCCTGCTCGGGCCCAACACCGGGCTCGGACACAACTCGGTGGTGTTCATGATCGAGCAGCAGATCCGCTATGCGCTCGCGGCCATGAAACTGGTCGACGACAACGGAGCGGAGGCGATCGCGGTGCGCCAGGAGGCGCAGGACCGATTCAATGCGGACATCCAGGCCAAGCTGTCCAAGGGTGTGTGGACCAACGGCGGCTGCGTCAGCTGGTATCTCGACGCCAAGGGGGTCAATCGCACCATCTGGCCGGGGTTCACCTGGCAATACTGGTGGCGCACCCGCAGGCTCGACCCCTCCGACTTCGAGCTGCTCGGGAGCAGGTCGGGGGCCGTTGCCGGGCGCCGCGCCGCGACCGACGAACCGGCGGTGGAGGTCATCGAGACCGCCGGTTGAACCCGGGAAGTTGGTAATATCCTGATCATGGATCGGTAACTGGCCGGTCCTTGAATGCGTCCGCCGCCGCGGGCGCATTGTCGTGAGTTGCCGAGCCCGCGTCACCGTCGCATGGCCGCGACGGCCGGTGACATTGTCGCCTGGCCGCGGCGGCCGGTGACATTGTCGCCTGGCCGCGGCGGCTCCGTGACGCCGAAGGAGCCAGGTTTGTCGTCGACGCACACCGATGTGGCGCCGCCCGTCGTGCTCGCGGAGGCCCCCGTTCGCCGTGGGCGGCCGCCGCAGCCAGGGTTGTCCGAGGCCAGGCGCGACCAGATCCTCTCCTCCGCGATCGAGGAGTTCGCCGAGCGTGGCTACGAGGCGACCACGGCGGCGCAACTGGCCAAGCGTGCGGGCGTGGGACTCGGCACCATGTATCGGTATTTCGACAGCAAGCGCGAGATCCTCGACCACGTCATGGACCGCTGCCTGCGGGAACTGATCGACGTCGTCGACGCGCCCGCGCTGCTGGAGCCGCTGGAGACGCTGGAGTCCCTGATCGCCCGGATTCGGTCCCTCGCCGACGCGCTGTTCGGATTGGTCGAGGACTCCCCGAACGTGCTGAAGTTGCTGATGGTCGAGGCCAGCGCCATCGAGGATGAGTTCGGCCGCCGGGTCATGCGCGGCGAGCAGGTGCTCGCCGGACTCGTCGCGGAGGTGCTCGACCTGGGGATCCTCGGCGGCTTGCTGCGCAAGGACCTCGACACGAACGCGGTCGGGCATTCGATCATCGCCCTGACCTGGCCCGGACTGCTGCGCGGACTGCGCGTTGGCCAGGGCGCCGCGGACCGGGCCCGGTACACCGACACGATCGTCGCCCTGGTGTCGTTCGGCCTGCGACGTCCGGTTGCGGACGGACCCGCGACGTGAGCGAAGGCGTCGCCGACCGAACCGAGGGCGGGCGCAGCGCCGAGCGGCGCCGCGAGCTGATCCAGGCGGCCGCGCAGGTGTTCGTCGCGGACGGCTACGCGCACTGCGGGGTCGCCGACATCGTGGCGGCACTCGGCGTCGGTCACGGCACGTTCTACAACTACTTCACCAGCAAGCGCGATGTGTTGGATGCGGTCGTGGACCGCGGATTCGAACTGATTCGGGAGCGGATCGTCGAGGACGCGCTCGGACGCTCCGCGGACCTCGACGAGTTCTTCGACCGGTATCGGCTCATCGTCGATCGCCTGCACGAACTGGTGCGGCAGGAACCGGAACTGATCCGATTTGTGGTGTTCGAGGCGCCGTCCATCGATCCGGTCCTGATCGATCGGCTACTCGGGGTGTTCGGACAGTTCGGTGACGTCGCCGTCGGGTTCCTCGCCGATGGGGCGCGGAGCGGAGCCCTGCACGGCGCCGTCGACCTCGAGGTGGCAGGCGAGGCGATGGGCTCGATCCTGCTCGCCTCGGCCGTGTTCCCGCTGCACGGCACGGACACGGCGGAGGACCTGGCGGCGCCGCTCGTCGACTTCCTGCGTTCGGGTCTCGGGGTCGGGACCTGACGGGAAACCGGCCCGGTCAGAGCAGGCCTTCGGTGTCCTCCATCGCGGAGAACGGCCGGCCCGACAAGCCCTCGATCATGTGGCTGCCCCACAGGTCGATCGCGGACACCTTCGCGATGCCCGAGCCCTCCGGGGTCTCGATCTCCAGTTCGGCGCCCGGCGCGGCCGTCACGCCGTCGGGCAGCGACTCCGCCAGTCGGCGGACCCGTCCCTGCCACAGGTAGCGGCCACTGATCGGCTCGAAATGGCCGACGAGTTGGACATCGAGCGTGAGGGTGGGGTGCTCTCCCACGGTGACCAGCGCCTTGCCGGAGTAACCGTCCGGCTCGTCGTGGTCCTCGGTGGGCTCGGTCTCGAAGTCACTCACCCCGCCAGAATACCTGTTACTTTCGGTTACACAAGACTGCTCAGAGGCCGTCTGGGTCGTCTCCTCGCAGCAGCGGGTGCGAGGAGGTGTTGAACCGGGCCGGGGAGCCGGCTACCTCCGCGATCCCGGTGATGCCGCCCCAGGTCATCATCGTCAGGTAGTCGATGAGATTCTCCGCGGTCATCGACTTGTTCGAGATCCACCAGTGAGTGGCGAGCTGCACGGCGCCGACGATCCCGTAGGCCCACGGCAACGACCCGCCGGAATCCATCTCCATCTGGCGCAGCCGCTCACCGAGGACGGTGGAGAGCAGCTCGGCGATCATCCGCTCCGATTCGGCGACGACGTCGCGGTTGCCGCCCGCGCTGTTCGCCATCACGTAGAGGTAGACCTCCGGATCCTCGGCGACGGTCTCGACGTACGCGGTGATGGCCACCCGGACCAGCTCGTACTCGTCCATGTCGCCGCCGATGGCCGCGTACATGCGCGGCGCGAGCACCGTCTCCACGTACCGCATCATGGTGGCGCTGGTGAGGTCGTTCTTGTCGTTGAAGTACCGGTACAGGACGGTCTTCGAGACGCCGATCTCGGACGCGATCTCGTCCATGCCGATCTCGCGTCCGCGCACCCGGATGGCCGCGATGGTGCCGTCGACCAGCTCCTCGCGGCGCGCGATCTTGTGTTCGCGCCACCGGCGTTTGCGACCGTCCGGCTTCTCGGTCTTCGCCGCCTCGGTCTTGTCGGGTTGGGTCGCGGCCTCGGTCTGGTCGGGATCCTGTGCTGTTGGCACTGAGTTCTTGGGCACTGGGTTCGCCACATCCGTTCGATTGATCTCCTGCACAGTTTAGGCGGGGGCCCGGGCGGGAGCCGACGATTGCCCCGGCGTGGCCGCGACATTCGGCACAATGGGCCTGGTGCAGTTGCTCACCGTCGATGACGCCGCCAAGAAGCGTGACCTCCGCAGGATGAAGGCCCTCGCCACGGGGTTCCTCGTCCTGGCCACCGTGGTGTACCTGGTGGCCCGCTGGCAGGAGACCAGGGGCGCGCCTGCATGGGTCGGCTACGTGCGGGCCGCGTCCGAGGCGGGCATGGTCGGTGCGCTGGCGGACTGGTTCGCCGTGACGGCGCTGTTCCGGCATCCGCTCGGGCTGCCGATCCCGCACACCGCGATCATCAAGAAGAAGAAGGACCAGCTCGGCTCGAACCTGAGCAGCTTCGTCGGGCAGAACTTCCTCGCGCCTGACGTGGTGTCGCAGAAGGTGGAGGCCGCGCAGATCCCGCTGCGTGTCGGCACCTGGTTGGCGCAGCCGGCGCACGCGAGCAGGGTGGCGGCCGAGACGGCGACGATCCTGCGCGGGTTCGTCTCCGTGCTCCGGGACGAGGACGTGCAGCAGATCATCGACAGCACCATCGTCCGCAGGCTCGCCGAACCGGCCTGGGGTCCGCCGATCGGCAAGGTGCTCGCGGAGCTGCTCAAGGAGAACCGTCAGCTGCCGCTGCTGGACCTGCTCGCGGAGCGCGCGCACCAGTGGGCGCTTGGCAGCCAGGAGACGATCGACCGGATCATCGACAGGGACAGCCCCGCCTGGACGCCGAAGTTCGTGGACGCGCTGCTCGGCGAGAAGATCTACAAGGAGCTGGTGGAGTTCACCTGGAAGGTGCGCTCGAATCCGGAGCACGAGGTGCGGCTGGCGGCGAACCGGTTCCTCGTCGACTTCGCGAACGACCTGCAGAACGACCCGGCGACCATGGCCAAGGCCGAGAAGGTCAAGGCCGAGATCATGGGCCGCAAGGAGGTCACCGGCGCCGCCGAGGCCGCATGGAAGGTGGCCAAGCGGATGATCCTCGAGTCGGTCGACGACCCGAACAGCACGCTGCGGGCCAAGACCCGCGACACCGTGATCCGCTTGGGGGAGCGGCTGCGCGACGACGACGAACTGCGCACCAAGGTCGACGGCTGGCTCGACAGCGGGGTGCGGTACGTCGCCGCCAACTACACCGAGGAGATCACCGGGGTCATCACCGACACGGTGGCGCGCTGGGACGCGGAGGAGGCCAGCCGCAAGATCGAGCTGCAGGTCGGCCGGGACCTGCAGTTCATCCGGATCAACGGCACCGTGGTCGGTGCGCTCGCCGGGCTGACGATCCACACGGTCTCGCAACTGCTGTTCACCTGACCGCAACTCAGTGCTAACTGTGGTGCTTGCAATAGTTAGCACTCTCCCGTACCGTGGGATGCACCCACCAGGTAGGGAGCATGATGTCCGACGAAACACCCACCGGCGCAGGTGATGTGGCCGCGCGGGTGGTCAGCTCCGCGGCGCAGGACATCGGCAGCTTCATCAAGTCGCAGCGAGAGGCCGCTCAGGTTTCGTTGCGGCAGCTCTCGCAGCTCGCAGGCGTCAGCAACCCCTACCTGAGTCAGATCGAGCGTGGGTTGCGCAAGCCCTCGGCAGAGGTGCTCGGGCAGATCGCGAAGGGACTCCGCGTATCCGCGGAGGTGTTGTACATGCGGGCTGGATTTCTCGAAGATCGCCCAGCCAGTCCGGTGCGGGATGCCCTGCTCTCCGATGCCTCCGTCACGGAGCGGCAGAAGCAGGTCCTCCTTGAAATCTACGAATCGTTTCGACGCGAGAACAACCCGCGTCTCGATACCCAGCCCGACGAACAGGAGAACGAAGAATGACTGATCTCAAAGGTCTCGACAGCGTGAAGACCCCGTTGTACGCCGCCGTCGGCGCGGGCGATGTCGTCGTCCAGGCCGTCGCCGACGTTGTCGCCCAGGTGCGCAGCCGCGCCACCGCAACCGGTGACGACGCCCTCACGGTCGACGCCGCCCGTGAGCGCTTCGAGAAGCTGACCGGCGACCTCACCGAGGGCGTGCAGGACCTGCGCGAGAAGCTGGCCGGCCTGCCGTCCGAGCTGCCCGAGGAGCTTGCCGAGCTGCGCGAGAAGTTCACCGCCGAGGAGCTGCGCAAGGTCGCCGAGGCATACCTGAAGGTCGCCTCCGACATCTACAGCTCGCTCGCCGAGCGCGGCGAGGAGACCGTCGAGCGGCTGCGCAAGCAGTCCGCGGTCGAAGAGGGCATCGAGCGGGCCGAGTCGGTCCTTGGCGAGGCCGCGACCCTGACCGAGGAGGCGCTCGGCACCGTCGCCCGCCAGACTCGGGCCGTCGGCGAGCAGGCCGCCAAGTTTGCGGGCCGTGCCGCGGAGCGCATCAGCGATGTCGCCGACGAGGTCAGCGACGCCGTGACCGAGGCGGGCGAGAGCGTCGCCAGCCGCTTCGTCGGTGCGGGTGAGAAGGCGGAGTCCACCACCAAGACCGCCGCCGCGAAGGTCGACACCGCCGCCGCGAAGGCACCGGTCAAGAAGGCTCCGGCCAAGAAGGCGCCTGCCAAGCCCGCCGCCGCGAAGCCCGCCGCCACCGCGGCCAAGGCTCCCGCCAAGAAGGCTCCGGCCAAGAAGGCAACCAGCTGACGTTTCGCACAGCTGAATCGAGTTCGGCCCCCGCGCATCACCTTGCGCGGGGGCCGAACTCGTAGGATGGATGCCATGCCGACCGTCAATGGCCTCACCGGCCTGATCATGCTCGCGCTCCAGCTCGCCTCCATCGCGGCGGGCGTTTTCGCGGTGTTCCACGCGATCCGGCAGCGCACGGACGCCTTCACCGCGGTCGACAAGTTGAGCAAGCCGATCTGGCTGGGCATCTTGCTCGTGGCGCTGCTGGTGCTGCTGCTGCCCTTCGGGATGCTCTTCTGGATGATCGCGGTCGTGGCGATTTGCGTCTACCTGGTCGACGTGCGGCCGCGAGTGGACGAGGTCCAGCGCGGGCCGCGCTGGTAGGTCGACGCCCTGCGCGAGCCGAAGAATATCTGCGAATAACAGTTACATATAACCCTTGACAACGGACATTGCCGCCGCGCATCCTTGAGTGAGGCGATGCCGGCGCGCATCACCGGATCCGATGCCGAGGAGTGGCGATGTCGATCATTCACGAACGCAAGACCGTGAACAGGTCAGGATCGCGCGCGGCCAGGGCAGGCGAACGTCAGGAGACCGCCAGCCGGTTGCTGGCGTCGGCGGCCCGGAAGTCCTACGACCCGCTCATCGAGGTCGACTGGGAGGCGCCGATCCCCGAGGGCCTGTACGGCATGACGCCGGAATGGTCCAGCCTCTATGGCACCGACCTGTGGGAATCGATGACCGAGCACCAGCGGATCACCCTCACCATGCATGAGGTCGCCAGCGTCGCGGGCACCGGAATCTGGTTCGAGATGATCCTCATGCAGATGCTGCTGCGTGACATCTACTCGCACGATCCGTCCGAGCCGCACGTGCAGTTCGCGCTCACCGAGATCGCCGACGAGTGTAGGCACTCGACCATGTTCGCCAGGTCGGCGCAGCGCTTCGGCGTCCCGTCGTACCGACCCAAGAGGTGGGTCCGTGAGGCCGCGCGCGCCTTCAAGGCGACGGCCAGCGGCTCGCTCGCCTACGGGGGCACGCTGTTCGCCGAGGAGATCCTCGACATGATGCAGCGTGACTTCGTGAAGGACGAGCGCCTGCAGCCGATCACCAGGACGGTGAGCAGGATCCACGTCCTCGAGGAGGCCCGGCACATCAAGTTCGCCCGCGAGGAGACCGTCCGCCGCGTCGAGGGCATCTCGTGGTTCACCCGCGCCCGGATCCGGTTGGTGCTCGGGGTGACCGCGTACTTCATCGTCACCAGCCTGGTGAACGACCAGGTGTACGAGGCCGCGGGCCTCGATCCCAAGAAGGCCCGCGCCGCGGCCAGGGCGAACAAGCACTACCACGACATGCTCCGCCAGGGCAGTTCGAAGACCATCGAGTTCCTGAGCGAGGTCGGCCTGGTGGGCGGGCCGTCGACGCTCCTGCTGCGCCGGGCGCACATCATCTAGCTCCGCCCGAGGCCCGGCGCGGCGCCTTCCCAATTGACAACCAGCCCAATCGAGAACAATCAGACACACCACGGAGGTGGACAGGTGACGGCACAGTCACGGGGTTCGATGCGACGGATCCTCGTCGGAGCGGCGGCCGGTGCGGCGATCGTCGGGGTGGGCGCGGCCGTGAAGGCGCGCCGGGGCAAGACCCCCGTACGGCTCGTCGACGGCGAGCCGAACGTGGCATTCAGGGATCCGAGTCAGCAGCCCGAGGTGATCCCCGTGACCTCCGCCGACGGGCACCGGATTCACGTGCTCGCGTATGGCGACCCGGAGGCGCAGCCGGTCGTGCTCAGCCACGGTTGGACCTGCTCGACCTCGTTCTGGTACCCGCAGGTGAACGCGCTCGCCGACAAGTACCGCGTCATCACCTACGACCAGCGCGGGCACGGCCGGACGGGCCTGGGCACGGGTCGACTGAGCACCGATCTCCTCGGTGACGACCTCGCCGCGGTGCTGGCCGCGACGGTCACCGGCGACAAGAAGGCCGTAGTGGTGGGGCACAGCATGGGCGGCATGAGCATCATGTCGTGGGCGCTGAGGTACCCGGAGCAGGTGCAGGCGAAGGCGAGCGCGGTGCTGCTGGCCAGCACCGGCCCGGACCGGTTGGTCGCCGAGACCACCGTCATCCCGCTGCCCCGGCGGCTGCCACCGGTGCCGACGCCGGTCGGCAAGGTGATCCTGGGATCGCGGGCCCCGCTTATCGCATCCCCGCTGACCCGCAAGGGCATTCAATACGTCGCAATGGCGGCCGGATCGACCCGCGAGGAGATCGACTTCACCGCGCGCATCGTAATGGACTGCAAGCCCCGCACCCGAGGCGGCTGGGGCGCCGCGCTGAGCGGCCTCGACATCGGGGCGTCGCTGGACAACCTGACGGTGCCGACGACCGTGCTGGTCGGCGACGTCGATCGGCTGACCCCGCCGGTGCACTCTGTGCGGATGAGCGACATCCTCGACGAGGCCGGCCACCTGCAGCGCCTCATCCGGCTCAAGGGGATCGGCCACATGACCACGATCGAGGCTCCCGCGGCGGTCAACGCCGAGATCGAGCGGCTGCTCAGCCTCTGAGTGCGAACGGCGCCGGAGGCGCTCAGCTGAAGACGACGGTCTTGCGGCCGTGCACGAGGACCCGGTCCTCGAGGTGCCAGCGCAGGCCGCGCGAGAGCACCAGCTTCTCGATGTCGCGGCCCTGCCGCACCATGTCGCGGACCTCGTCGGAGTGGTCGACCCGGATCACGTCCTGCTCGATGATCGGCCCGGCGTCCAGGTCGGCGGTCACGTAGTGGCAGGTGGCGCCGATCAGCTTCACGCCCCGGGCGAAGGCCTGGTGGTAGGGCCTGGCACCGACGAACGACGGCAGGAAGCTGTGGTGGATGTTGATCGCGCGGCCTGCCCAGTGCTCGCACAGCTCGGCGGGCAGCACCTGCATGAAGCGGGCCAGCACCACGGCGTGCGGATCATGCGCGTCGACCAGTTCGCGGACCCGGTCGAAGGACGGTCCCCGCTCGGCGGGATCCTTGGGGAACGGCACGTGGTGGAACGCGAGCCCGTGCGCCTCCACCACCGGGGCCAGGTCCTTGTGGTTGCCGATGACCGCACAGATGTCCGCGGGCAGCTCACCGCCCGCGGCCCGGCCGAGCAGGTCGTGCAGGCAGTGCGCCTCCTTGCTGACCAGCAGCACGACGCGCTTGCGCTCGGACGAATCCTGAAGCGTCCATTCGGTTTCCGGGCCGAGCTGGGCGGCGACCTCGGTGAAGGCGGCGCGGAGCTGGTCGACGCTCATGTCGATCGACGACGCGCTCACCGCCTGGCGGGTGAAGAACCATCCGCTGTCGGGGTCCGCGTGGTACGCGGCCTCGACGATGGATCCGCCGACGTCGGCGAGGAACGTCGAGATGCGGGCGACGATGCCGGTGCGGTCTGGGGTGCCGAGGGTGAGTACGAAGCGGCGGTCGTCCTCGGAGGCAGGCGAGCTCATGGCCTCAGTGTCGCAGGTCACCGGTCAGCGCTCGACGACGGCCGTCGCCACCAGCGTGCCCAGATCCAGCGTCTCGACGTCGCGTTCGGTGAGCAGGGCCAGGAACTCCAGCCGGATGGACTCGACGGTGCCCGCGTCGAGAGCGATCAGCGGTGCGCGCAACGCGCTGCCCAGCGCCAGGGCCCAGACCAGCTCGGGGGTCGCGGGCAGCCGGTTGGACAGCTCGTTGATCTCGATGGAGGCGGCGCCGAACCCGGCGAGCCAGGAGCCAAGGGCGTCGACCGTCTCGAGCTTCCTGAGCGGGTCGGCGGCGCCGCCCCGGTCGGGCGACGCGAAGCCCGGCACGTGTCGGCCGACCGCGTCGAAGTAGGCGCGCGCGTAGTCCTCGTGGGCGCCGCGCCGCCAGGATGTGACGCCGATCTTGCCGCCCGGGCGGACGAGGTTGACCAGCCTGTTCACCGACTCGTCCATGTGCGGGAGGAAGAACACGCCGTAGGAACTGGCCAGCGCGTCGTAGCCGGCCTCGGGGACCGTGCTCGGCGGCTCCCATTCGGTGGCGTCGGCGCGCACGAAGTCGATGTTGTGCAGGGCGCGATCGGACGCGAGCAGCCTGCCCTCCTCGAGCAGGTCGTCCGCGAGGTCGACCGCGTGCACCAGGCCGCTCGGCCCGACCGCGGCGGCCGCGGGCAGAGCCGAGGCGCCCGCGCCGCAGCACACGTCGAGCACCGCATCGCCGGGCCGCAGCCGCAGCTGGAAGACCAGCGCCTGCCCGGCCGGGCCCCAGACCTGCGGGGTCAGCCAGCTGAACTCGGCGGCGCCGGAGTTGAACACGGAGGCCAGTTGGTCGGCACTCATACGAACACGGTAGCCGCGGATTCCCTGGCCGCGCGCTCACTCCTCGTAAAACGGCTGCGCGTACCGGAACTCACCGGTCAGGTCCGGGGTGTAGGCCGACAGGGCGCGGACCTGGAAGTGCGAGACCCACTCCTGGACGCCGGGGTCGATGGACAGCGTCGATCCGGGCACGAACCCGAACCGTGGGTAGTAGTCGAGGTGCCCGAGCAGCGCGACCAGCGGCTCGTCGAGGGCGTCGGCCGCGCCGAGGCAGGCGTGCATCAACGCCGCACCGATCCCGTGACCCTGATGCTCGGGTGGCACCCCGATCGGTCCGAGTGCGAGGGCGGGGCGACCGGAGACGGCGGCCCTGGTGAGGCAGACGTGCCCGACCACGGCGCCGTCCACCTCGGCGACCAGGGACAGCGCGGGCAGCCACGCATCGGACGCCCGCAACGTCGCGACCAGACCGGGCTCCATCGGCCCGTCGGCGCCGGTGTTCCCGGGTCGCTCCGCGGGCTCCGCTCCCGGCGGGACCTGGTCCGCGAAGGCGGCGCGATGCACGGCCGCGATCGCGTCGACGTCGGCGGGGCATTCACGTCGGATCAGCACCACCCCAGTGTGGCGGGGGGCGCGGCGGCGGTGCAACCGAGTTTGCCGCTGTGCCAAGCTCATCGGTATGCCTGACGCCCCGCTGACCCGAGACCGGGTCGCCAAGATGGTCGACCACACCCTGCTCAAGCCCGAGGCGACGCTCGCCGACGTCGACGCACTGATCGCGGAGGCGCGCGAGCTCGGCGTGTACGCGGTGTGCGTGTCGCCGTCGATGCTCCCGCTGCGCGCCGACGGGCTGACCGTCGCCGCCGTCGCCGGGTTCCCGTCCGGTAAGCACCACTCGCTGATCAAGGGGGCGGAGGCGCGGCTCGCGGCGGAGCAGGGCGCGCGGGAGATCGACATGGTGATCGATGTGGGCGCCGCGGTCGCGGGCGACTACAACGCGGTGCTCGCGGACATCCTCACCGTGCGGGAGGGGATCGGGGAGACCACCGTGCTCAAGGTGATCCTCGAGTCCGCGGCGCTGTCCGACGAGGCGATCGTGGAGTGCTGCCGCGCCGCCGAGCGGGCCGGGGCGAATTTCGTGAAGACCTCGACGGGCTTCCACCCGGCGGGCGGGGCGACGGCCGCCGCGGTGCGGTTGATGGCCCAGACCGTCGGCGGCCGGCTCGGCGTCAAGGCGAGCGGCGGGATCAGGACCGCGGACGCCGCGCGGGAGATGATCGAGGCGGGAGCCACCAGGCTGGGGCTGTCGGGAACCCGCGCGGTGCTGGACGGCTTCGCGGTGGCCGAGTAGCGAGGTCAGCACCCCGACCACCGCGAGGCGGCTCAGCTGAGCAGGGAGCAGCCGCCGCCCGCGGCCTGTGCCTCGGGGGAGGCCTCCGGCATCGTGTACGCGCCGCCCGCCATCGCCATCTGCAGTCCGCCGTCGGTGATGGTCAGCGACGTCGGCGACATCCCGAGCGGCAGGGTCTGCAGGCTGGCGCCGAGCACGTCGACGATGCCGCTGACCAGGTCGGTGGGCAGCCCGAGCCCGAGCACCGAGGCCTCGACGGTCTCCACATCGACGGCTCCGCCCACGACCTGCGGCCGGACGGTCAGCTGCGCTAGCCCGATGACCTGGAAGGACAGCGTGCCGGCCGACGGGTCCGCGGTCACCCCGGAGACCAGCTGGCCGAACGGCTGCGCCTGGATGGTCGCGAGGATGCCCGCGGTGGACCAGTCGACGTCGGCGGTGGAGCTGCCGATTGTGCCGCCGGTCTCGGTCAGCTTGATGTCGTTGACCTTCGCCGTGACGTGCATGTCCTTGGCGGGGCCGAAGCTGGAGTCGTCACTGGTGATCTTGATGTACGGGACGTTCTTGTCGACGGCCTGGAGCAGCACCGGCTTCCAGCTCAGGTCGACGTCGACCTGGGACCCGAGCTCACTCTCGAACTGGTCGGCCATGCACTGCTTGACGTTGTGCCGCACGAAGAGCTCGGCGGCGATCAGGGCCGCGACCAGCGCGGCGATCACGATCAGGACGATCAGGAGGGCGCGGTTGTTGTTCGATCCCGAGTTCTTGACCCGGTATGTAGCGTTCGCGGTGGAGGCCATTGCAGGGATTCTTCCCGAAGAATCTGTGGGGGCTCTGAGAACTCGCTGTGGGGAATCCCTGTGATCCACGCCACAGTCGCCGTACTGTGGCGTCATGGACGACGGGGTCATTCGGCGCCACGAGGACCGGGAGCGCGGGCTGTACGAGCGCGCGCTCGAACAGGCCGGGTACTTCACCGCCGGGCAGGCGCGGACGCTCGGCTACTCGCCGGGGGAGATCGGCGGCGCGATCGGTGCAGGCGACTGGGAACGCGTCGACAGGGACCTGTTCCGGCTGAAGCCGTGGCCGCACACCGACCTGGAGGACGTGGCGCGGCGCTGCGTCCAATTCGACGGCGCGGTCGTCTCGCATCAGAGCGCGGCCGAGCTGTACGGGCTCGGCCACCTGCACCCGCAGTTCCTGCACGTGACCGCGGGTGCGTCCGTGCACGTCCGGACCGACCGGGTCGCGGTGCACCGCGCCGACCTGCTGCCCGCCGACTGCCAACACACCGGCGCCTTCCCGATCACCACACCGCTGCGCACGGTGCTCGACCTGGCCGACGGCGGGATCTCGCAGTGGGTGCTCGACGAGGTGGTCGGCGACGCGCTGGCGATCGGCAGGCTCGACCGGGCGGGTCTCGAGGCAGGCTCGGTGGGACAGTCGGTCCGGATCGAACGCCGGGTCGGCCGCGCGTTGGCCGCCTGGGCCTGACCGGTCCCGGCGCGTCGATCGCGCGTCGATCAGAACCAGGCGTCCTGCATCTCCAGCGTGGTCCGGTCGAGCGAGGCGAGCAACGCCAGCTGCGGTCCGGTCTTGGGTAGCTCGTACCGGAAGAAGTACCGCCCGGCCTGACGCTTGCCGTCGTAGAAGTCGCCGGTCTTGCCCTCGCAGGCGAGCATCTGCTCCAGCCAGATCCACGCGACCACCAGGTGCCCGACCGCCTCCAGGTAGACCGAGCTGTTGGCGAGTGCCGCGTCGATGTCGCCGGACGCGAACAGCCCGGCGGTGACCTTGCCGACCTGGCCGAGCACGTCGCCGAGCTGCTCGGCCAGATCCGCGAGCTCGCCGCCGCCGTCGGCCGCGTCCGCGATGGTGCGGCCGATGGACTCGCTCAGCAGCCGCAGGCTGACGCCGCCCTGCTGGGTCACCTTGCGGCCGAGCAGGTCGAGTCCCTGGATGCCGTGGGTGCCCTCGTGGATGGGGTTGAGCCGGTTGTCGCGGTAGTGCTGTTCGACGTCGTACTCGCGGGTGTAGCCGTACCCGCCGTGCACCTGGATCGCGAGGTTGTTCGCCTCGAGGCACCACTGCGACGGCCAGCTCTTCGCGATCGGGGTGAGGATGTCGAGCAGCAGCCCGATCCGGTTCCGCGCGGCCTCGGTCTCGGCGATGCGTTGCTCGTCGACCATCCGCATGCAGAACATCTCCAGCGCCAGCGCGCCCTCCACGTACGACTTCTGCGCCAGCAGCATCCGCTTCACGTCCGCGTGCTCGATGATCGGGACCGGCTTGGCGGCAGGATCCTTCGCGGTGACGGGGCGGCCCTGCTCGCGCAGCCGGGCGTAGTCGACGGACTTGAGGTAGCCGGTGTACCCGAGCGCCGTCGCGCCGAGACCGACGCCGATCCGGGCCTCGTTCATCATGTGGAACATGTAGGACAGGCCCCGGTTGGCCTCGCCGACCAGGTACCCGACGGCGCCTGCCGCGCCGCCGGGGGTGTGGGCGCCGTCGCCGAAGTTCAACACGGTGTTCGTGGTGCCGCGGTAGCCCATCTTGTGGTTGAGTCCGGCTAGCGTCACGTCGTTGCGTTCACCGAGGCCGCCGTCGGGATCGACCAGTAGCTTGGGGACGATGAACAGCGAAATGCCCTTGGTGCCATCGGGTCCGCCTGGGATCTTCGCCAGCACCAGGTGGACGATGTTCTCGGAGAGTTCGTGCTCGCCGCCGGAGATCCACATCTTGCCGCCGAAGAGTCGGTAGCTGCCGTCGGGCTGCGGCTCGGCGCGGGTGACGATGTCGCCGAGGGACGACCCGGCCTGCGGCTCGGACAGGCACATGGTGCCGAAGTAGCGGCCCGCGACGAGTGGCCGCGCGAAGGTCTCGATCTGCTCCGGGGTGCCATGCGCCAGAATGAGATTCGCGTTCCCCATCGTCAGCATCGGGTACGCGGCGGTGCCGACGTTCGCGGCCTGGAACCACGCGAAACAGGCGGCGGTCACGGTGGCGGGCAGCTGCAGGCCACCGGCCTCGTAGGCCATGCCCGCGCCCATCAGGTCCGCCTTCACGAAGGCGTCGAGGGCCTCCTTGGCCTCGGGGATCATGGTGACCCGGGTGCCGTCGAAGCTCGGCTCCTGCTCGTCGCCCTTCTTGTTGTGGGTGGCGAAGTAACGGGTGGCCAGCTGCTCGCTGAGCTCGAGCACGCCGTCGAAGGTGTCGCGGGAATGGTCCCGGTAGCGGGGGTCCTCCGTCAGCGCCTCGACGTCGAGCCATTCGTAGAGCAGGAAGTCGAGGTCTCTCCGCGACAGCAGGGTCGAACGCATTCTCTGGTCCCTTCGCAGGTGCGTGGTCACCGACAAGGCTAACGTCGGATGTGTCGACTTCCTTGCGGCCTGCTTTGTCAGAGATGACGGACTGCTGACGACCCTCTTGCGCTGCCGGTCTCCGAAGAATCTGCTCACACGGTATTCGTGTTTTTTCACGGCGCGCGGACGACAATCCGGGCTATGGACAATGAGATCGCTCTATTCGGCTCAGCGGCGCGAGCGTTTGCGGGTCTTGTCCACGAGATCCCGGAGTCGGCCTGGGACGGGCCGGGTCTCGGTGCGTGGGATCTTCGTTCGCTGGTTGGGCACACGTCGCAGGCGCTCAGCACGGTGGGTCGCTATCGGCACAGGCCGGCGGAGCGCGAGGATGTCGCGAGCGCGGCGGACTACTACGCGCTCGTCCACCAGTCGATGGCGTCGAACGCCGCGATAGCCGCCCGCATCGAGGAGTTTGGCAGGAATGCCGGGCACGAACTGGGCGAGGCGCCGGCCGCCGCGGTCGACGGCCTCGTCGAAACCGCGCTGTCGGACTTGATGGGCGTCGAGGACTCGCTGATCAGGGTCACCGGCGGACTGGGCATCCGGCTGCGGAGCTACGTGCCGACCCGCACCTTCGAGCTGGCGGTCCACAGCCTCGACATCGCACGAGCTGCCGGCGTCCCGTTCACGCTGCCCGCCGATGTCCTCGCCGAGGTGACGGTCCTGCTAGCGGCGATCGCGGTGGCGACCGGGCAGGCCCAAGAGGTGCTGCTGTCGTTGACCGGTCGCACCCCTTTGCCCCCGTCATTTTCCGTTCTCTGAGGAAGGCGCGACCACCGACCACGGGACGGTCAACACGCAGTCGCGCAGCCTGCGGCGCGGGATCTCGACCGGCAGACCCTGCAGTCGCAGCAGGTCGAGGGCGGCACGCCACCGCACCCGCGGCCCGAACGGGGCGTGCGGGGCTGCGGTCGCCCACGCCCGATCGGCCGACTGCAGCAGCTCGTGGACCGGTTCCCCTGGCACGTTGCGGTGGATCAGCGCCTTGGGCAGCCGTTCGGCGATGTCGCTGGGCCGTTCGACGTCGAACGGGTCCCAGGCGAGGGTCAGCGTGAGCGGCCGCTCGGCGTCGAGGAGGACCCAGGCGCAGCGCCTGCCGAGCTCGTCGCAGGTGCCGTCGACAAGCAACCCGTCAGGGGCCAGCCCGGACTGCAGCTTGGCCCAGGCCCCGGCGACGGCCTCCTCCGGGTACTGACGCAACACGTTGAACGCGCGGATGAGCACCGGGCGCAGCCCGGCCAGCTCGAAGCCGCCGCGGGCGAAACTGACGCCGTCGCGGCCCTCGACCACGCGCGCCGGATCGATCTCCAGGCCGACCACCCGGATGTCCGCACGGACAGTGCGCAGCCGGGACGCCAGCTCGAAGGTGGTGTGCGGGCGGGCGCCGTAACCGAGGTCGACGACCAGCGGATCGACGGCCGCGTGCAGCGCGTCGGCGACCGAGGGCCGGTGCATCAGCCAGCGATCGCTGCGGCGCAGCCGGTTGATGCCGGTGGTGCCGCGGGTGATGACGCCGTCCGGCTTGGGGCGGGCCATGACGGTCGGCTTACTGCTCGGCGAGCCAGTCGGCCGTGACCTGGGCCTCGGTGCGGAACAGGTCGACGAGGTTGACCAGCATGAGCTGCTCGAGCTTGCCCCCGACGAAGGGGATGAACACCTTCGCCTCGGACGAGGTCCGCAGGGTGGAGCCGGTGTCGGTGGCGAACAGCGCCATGGTGCCGGAGAGGCTGCCGGGGCCAGCCGGGATGGAGGCCGAGTAGGTGCCGGTGACCTCGTCGCCGAAGACGCTGTAGTGCTCCTTGCGGGTGATCACCATGTCCTTCTTCATCACGGTCTGCGCGATGTCGGGCAGGGTGTCACGCGGAATGATGTGGTGGAAGACGAGGTCGATGCCGTCGTCGCCGACCTCGAAGCTCTCGACGTGGTTGTCGGAGAACTTTCGCAGTTCGACCATCCGCGCTTCCCAGTAGTCCCGGTTGGTCAGCGCGGAGTACACCTTCTCGGCGGGATGGGTGTAACGGGCGGAATAGTCGATGCGGCGAGCCATGACCGGCAAGGGTACCGGCCCGCCGCATCGTCGGGCTCATTCGCCCGGAATAGCCTCGACTAGGCGTTCGCGGTGGCCCACTCTTCGATCGCGCCCTGGTCGTTCCCGAGGATGTTGACGATCTGATCGCCGGCCAGGCCCTCGATGGTGCCGCCGACCAGCTTCACGCTGACAACGACCTCACCGGTGATGCTCATGGTGGCGCCCCCGTCGGCGGCGACCGTCAGGACCGCGGAGCCGGTTGCCTTGATCGGCAGGCCCATGGTCTCCGCGACGAAGGTGCCCTCCGCGCGGGTGCCGTCGAACGGCCCCCAGATCTCGCTGCGGACCAGACCGAAGTCACCCTTGATGAACTTGGAGACCAGGCTCGGCAGCGAGCTGGGGTCGAGCTTCTGGGCGATGCACACGTCGATGGTGCCCTCGCCGGTGACGAGGCGCTCGACGGTGACGTCGGCGGCACCCTCGATTCGGTGGTTCCAGAAGCGCTCGTCGGTGAGCGTGCGATGAACCGCTTCGGCGGGGATCTGGTAGTTGGCAGTGAACTCAATTGGGCGTGACATGGCACGCAGATTACATGGCGTCACCCGCGTCACATCAGCCCCTTCTTGATCAGCCGTTGGCGGAGATCCAGCCCTCGGTGAACTCGTGCTCGGCGTCGAGGAGTTCGACCACCTGCTCGGCGATGACGGCCTCGATCTTGCCGCCGATCAGTGGCAGCTTCACCTCGACCTGACCGTCCAGCGTGATCGCGGAGCCGGTGCCCTCGGGGGCCAGGGTGAGTGTGCCGGTGACGGCGCCGGGCAGGCCCTCCACCCGCGCGCTGAACGTGCCGACGGCGCGGTCGCCGTCGAGGGCGCCCCAGGTCTCGGTCCGGGTGATGATCAGGTCGCCGGGGCGGATCTTGGACACGATGGCGGGCAGGTGCTCGGCCGGGATGGACTGCGCCATCTCCACGTCGATGGTGCCCTCGCCGGTGACCACGTGGCCCAGCTCGGCTCCGTCGCCGCCGACCTCGGTCAGCCGGTCGCGCCAGTACCGCTCGCTGGTCAGGGCGCGGTGGACCTGATCGACGGGCTGGGGGTACACCGCGGAATGCGGAATGCTGCGGGCCATGTTCGGCAGGCTACCGTTTGACCCCGTGCAGGCATTGAATGACATCGCGACGGAGTTCGGTGCCGAGCTGAGCGAGGGTGTGCCGTTGTCGCGGTTCACCACGCTGCGGCTCGGCGGGCCGGGCCGGGCGATGCTCACCTGTCGCAGCACGGACGCGCTGGTCGGCGTGGTGCGCGCGCTCGACGCGGCGGACATCCCGACGCTCGTCCTTGGCGGTGGATCCAACCTGGTGATCGCCGACGGGGGCGTCGACGCGGTGGTGGTGCTGGTGGCCAACGACGCGGTGCGGCTCGGCCCGGACTCGGTGCTCGCCGAGGCGGGCGCCGGGTGGGACGACGTCGTCGCGCGGACCGTCGAAGCCGGGCTCGGTGGCCTCGAGTGCCTGTCCGGGATCCCCGGGTCGGCGGGCGCGACGCCGGTGCAGAACGTCGGGGCCTACGGCGTGGAGGTCGGCACCCTGCTGCGCCGGGTGCAGTTGCTGGACCGGGCGACCGGCGAGGTGCGGTGGGTGACGCCGGACCGGCTCGGTCTCGGCTACCGGACCAGCGTGCTCAAGCACTCGGACGCCGCGCTGGTGCTGGCGGTGGAGCTGGACGTGCGCCCCGACGGGCTGAGCGAGCCGCTGCGGTACCGGGAGCTCGCGCACGCGATGGGGGCCGAGGAGGGCGAACGCCGTCCCGCGGCGAAGGTCCGGGAGGTGGTGCTCGGGTTGCGCGCGGGCAAGGGCATGGTGCTCGACGCCGCCGACCACGACACCTGGAGCGCCGGATCCTTCTTCACCAACCCGGTGCTCACCGGCGACCGGCTGCCGACGGTGTTGGCGACGATCGCCGCGCGGCTCGGCGACGAGGTGCGGGTGCCGCAGTTCCCCGGCGACGCAGGCACCAAGCTCTCGGCCGGCTGGCTGATCGAGCGGGCCGGCTTCACCAAGGGGCACCCGGGGCCGGCAGCGGCGGCGCGACTGTCCACCAAGCACACGCTGGCCCTGACGAACCGCGGGGCCGCGTCGACGGAGGACCTGCTGGCGCTGGCCAGAGAGGTCCGGGACGGGGTGCGGGACGCGTTCGGGGTGACCCTCGAACCGGAGCCCGTGACGGTGGGCTGCGCCATCTGAGCTGCGCCTTCTGGCGGGTGCCCGGTCGGCGAGGCGTGGGCCACATCGGCCGCGCAGGTACCGTGGCCTGCGTGGTTATCCAGCGTGTTCGGACAAGACAGGCCCGCGGGTTCTCGTTGATCGCGGTGCTGCTCGCGGTCGTCGCGGTGCTCGCAGGCTGCACCGTCGGCGGCGGCACCGGCGGAAACCCGGTGGCGGCGGACGGACCGACCGCGGCGGTCACCCAGGTCCCCGCGGCCGGTGCCGAGGACGTCAGCCCGACCGCGCCGGTCTCCGTGACTGCGGCGCGCGGCACCCTGCAGGGCGTCGCGCTGACCAATGCCGCGGGCAAGCCGGTGCAGGGCCAGCTGTCCGCGGACAAGACGACCTTCACCGTCACCGAACCGCTCGGCTACGGCGCGACTTACACCTGGTCCGGCGGCGCGATCGGCTCCGACGGCCAGACCGTGCCGGTGCAGGGCACGCTCACCACGGTGGCCCCGCAGTCGACCACGTCCGCGAACACCAACATCGCGGACGGCCAGCAGGTCGGCATCGCGGCGCCGATCATCCTCAAGTTCAGCGACTACGTCGAGGACAAGGCGGCGGTGGAGAAGGCGCTCGCCGTGACCACCAGCCCGCCGACCCCGGGTTCCTGGGCGTGGCTGCCGGACGACAACGGCTCCCGCGCGCACTGGCGGCCGCAGAGCTACTGGGCGCCCGGCACGACGGTGAACCTCGCGGCAAAGCTGTACGGCGTCGACTACGGCGACGGGGCGTACGGCGCCGAGGATCTGAGCCTGAACTTCACCATCGGGCGCAGCCAGATCGTCAAGGCCGACGCCCCGAGCCACCGCATGCAGGTGGTGCGGGACGGCGCCACGATCATGGACATCCCGGTCAGCTACGGCGAGGGCAACGAGGACCGCAACGTGACCCGCAGCGGCGTCCACGTGGTCAGCGAGAAGCACGAGGACTTCCTCATGTCGAACCCGCCCTACTACGAGAACGTCCGCGAACGGTGGGCGGTGCGGATCTCCAACAACGGCGAGTTCATCCACGCCAACCCGGAGACCACCGGCGTGCAGGGCGCGGCCAACGTGACCAACGGCTGCATCAACCTGTCGCTGACCGACGCCGAGGAGTACTTCGGCACTGCGCTGTACGGCGACCCGGTCGAGGTCACCGGGACCCGGATCCAGCTGTCCGCGGCGGACGGCGACATCTACGACTGGGCGATCGACTGGCCGGCGTGGCAGGAGATGTCGGCGCTGCCCGCCGGCGGTGCGGCCGCGCCGGTCGGCTGACAGCGAGCCCGGGGCGCAGGGTCACGAGCCCGCCGCCTCGTCCGTCGGACGCGGACGCGGCATCCGCACCGAGATCCGCGCCATGATGTCCGCATTGGCCGGATCGGCATACGGATCCGGCTGAATCCAGTGCACCGTGCCACGCGTACGCGCATCGAGATCGACTCGTCGGCGCGTGCCGTCCGGAGACTGCGTGGTGAGGTCGCCGACGGCGATCCACTCCGAGCCGTCGGCGGCGTGCGCCTTGTCGGCACGTCGCCTATGTCCCATCACCCGGGCGACGGTAGCCGGATCATCGACAGGGACCAGCCGCCGTTCGTCGTCGAGCATCCGCACCGGGTGGGCGTCGGCATCGACCCGCACCACGCCGTACCGGCGGTCGACATGCAGCGCCGGACGTGAGGAGCCGACAAGGAACAGTC
Organism: Rhodococcus sp. NPDC059179; assembly: GCF_042754885.1. NCBI lineage: Bacteria > Bacillati > Actinomycetota > Actinomycetes > Mycobacteriales > Nocardiaceae > Rhodococcus > Rhodococcus sp. NPDC059179. The sequence continues at coordinate 72,142 of NZ_JBHZBV010000011.1, forward strand.
GCCCGTCGACGACGACGCTGAAACCGCCCTCGGCACAGACGCGTTCGACGGTCACGGCCGCGTCCCCGGTGCGGTCGCAGCGGAACACCTCGTGTCGGGAGGTGATCCAGCACCCGCCGCGGTCGGCGTGGACCTTGCGGGTCCACTGGTCCTTCGGCGACTCGATCGTCAACGGCAGCAGATACTCGACGACTCGTGGTGGCGTCGCGGCCGTATCGATGTGCAGCAGGACAGGATTCGACCGGTCCATCACCCACACGTCGGGTCCGTCGACGGAGACCGCGCCTGCGACGAACCCCGCCTCGGTGGCCGGTACGTCGTCGACGTCCAGGTCGACCAGCACTCCCGTCCCCCGGAAGTGGTCCTCGGTCGAGGGCGTGTCCCAGTTCGACCAGGAGCGGTGCGGGGCTGACTCGACCTCGGTCAGGCGCTCGGTGCCGTCGACGGCGCGCAGCCCACTGCCGGTGCGGTCGATGCGTTGCTCGACGACCTGGACCCGTCGAACCCGCCCCCGAACCCGAACGGGATCGTCGGACCCTGTCCAGGTGATGTCGGCGAACAGTCGTCCCGTGAGTTCGACTCGTCCCGCCAGTGGCCGGTCGGACATCCATCCGGCGGACCATCCGTCACCGATCACCTCGAGCGGCCACCGCAGTCCGCCCTCCGGGTGGCTGTACGGCGTGTGTCCGAACACCGGCCGCACGTTTGCCCGCACGGTCTGCCCACCTGGTGCTGTCGGGTCGGCGGGGTCGAAGGTCAGCACGACTTCGATGACGTCATCGCGAGCGGGTGGTGCGAGCGATCCGTCGTCGAGAACCCATCCAGGGACGAACACAGCAAGAGTGCGATTGGCCGATTCGGCGATCATCGTCAAAACCCCACGCACTCGAGGATCCGATGGGCGACGCCATCGGGCGCGGGGCTACCTTGCGCTGAAGGATACCGCGATGGGCAGGAGGCCAGACGGAGCAGCGGCGATCCGGCGCGGCCGATGATCGCCGGGAAATTTCGCGGTGGGATGTCGAGATCCCGAGCGCGGCTCCGTCCCAGGGGTGAATACGGCCACAATGGTCCGTACCGCATCGAGGAGAACATGATGGCCAAGTACCTGCTGCTCAAGCACTACCGCGGCGCGCCTGCCGCGGTCAACGACGTGCCGATGGACCAGTGGACGCCGGAGGAGATCTCGGCCCACGTGCAGTACATGAACGACTTCGCCGCCAGGCTCGAGGGCACCGGCGAGTACGTCGACGGGCAGGCGCTCTCCCCGGGCGGCACGTTCGTCCGCTACGACGGCGAGGGTAGGCCGCCCGTCACCGACGGCCCGTTCGCGGAGACCAAGGACCTGATCGCCGGCTGGATGGTGATCGACGTCGAGACATACGAGCGGGCGTTGGAGCTGGCAGGCGAGCTGTCTGCGGCTCCGGGCGCGGGCGGGAAGCCGATCCACGAGTGGCTCGAACTGCGCCCGTTCCTGACCGCGCCCCCGACCGTCACGGAGTGACGCATGGTGGACGAGGTCCTGTTGCGGACCCTGATCCCCACCGTCATCGGGATCCTCGTCCGCCGCGGAGCCGACTTCGCGGCGGCCGAGGACGCCGTGCAGGAGGCGCTGGTCGAAGCGGTACGCGTATGGCCGGATGATCCGCCACGCGAACCCCGGGGCTGGCTGATCGCCGTTGCCTGGCGCAAGTTTCTCGACGCCGCCCGCGCGGATACCTCTCGGCGGCGGCGCGAGGAGCTGGTCGAGATCGAACCCGCGCCCGGCCCGGGCGAGGCGGTGGACGACACGCTTGCGCTGTACTTCCTGTGCGCGCACCCATCTCTGACACCGGCCTCGGCCGTCGCGCTGACGCTGCGTGCGGTCGGCGGGCTCACTACGAAACAGATCGCGCAGGCCTACCTCGTCCCGGAGGCGACGATGGCCCAGCGCATCAGCCGGGCCAAGCGGACCGTTTCGGGCGTCCGGTTCGACCAACCCGGTGACGTCGCCACGGTGCTGCGGGTGCTCTACCTGGTCTTCAACGAGGGCTACTCCGGCGACGTCGACCTCGCCGTCGAGGCGATCCGGCTCACCCGCCAACTGGCGGCCAAGGCCGAGCACGAGGAGGTGGCGGGCCTGCTCGCGCTCATGCTTCTCCACCACGCGCGGCGCCCGGCACGGACCAGCGCCGACGGCAGCCTCGTGCCCCTCGCCGAGCAGGACCGCGGCCTGTGGGACACCCGACTCATCGCTGAGGGCGTCGACGTGCTCCAGGCCGCCCTCGCCCGAGACCGACTGGGGGAGTTCCAGGTTCAGGCCGCCATCGCCGCACTCCACGCCGACGCCCGCCGGGCCGAGGAGACCGACTGGGTGCAGATCGTCGAGTGGTACGACGAACTGCTGCGGCTCACCGACAACCCGGTGGCCCGCCTCAACCGCGCCGTCGCGGTCGGCGAGGCGGACGGCCCGCGGGCCGGTCTGGCCGCCCTGGCGGGGCTCGACCCCTCCCTGCCCCGTTATGCCGCCGCCGCGGCGTACCTGCACGAGCGCGACGGGGACCCGGTGACCGCGGCACGGCTCTACGCCGAAGCCGCCCGATCAGCGCCCAACCTCCCCGAACGCGACCACCTCACGCGTCAGGCCGCACGGCTCAACGCAGAGCTCCGCCGTTGACTCGATGGAACCGAACCCGACCGCGTCGCGTCTAGAAGGGTGACGGGCTGAAGCTGCGGCCCTGCTGAGGCTGTGGGGGATACGGGTGAAGGATCCGGGTGCGCGCGAGGAACTGCGCGCCCGCAACGAGGCGTTGCGGGTTCAGATCGACGACATGCTCGACGATCTCCACCGTCGGTCAGATCTGCTGTCCCGGGCGCAATCCGAGGTCGCGGCGCTGCGAGTCGAGACGCGGACGCCGGACGGGCTGGCCCGTGTCAGCGTCGATTCGGCCGGGGCGATCGTCGAGGTCGACATCGCGCCCGAGGCGTTCGCGAGGACCACGCCGTCCCGGCTCGGCGAGGCGATCGCCGCGGCCGCGCGCGATGCCGCGGCGACCGCGCGCCTGCGGGTGCAGGAGCTGATGGCGCCGGTGTCGCGGACCGACTTCGACCTGCCCGACCTGCCGGACCTGATCCCGGGCGCGCCGAGCCTGCGGGACCTGGTGCCCGTGGTGCTCGCCCCTGAGTCACGACCGGACGGGCCCGGCTGGGAACCCGGCGCGTCCGTCCTGCGGGGTGCCGACGAATGAGCCGCCCGGTGTGGGTCGACCCGGACGGGCTGCGGTCCGCCGCGCCGCGGTTCGAGGCGGTCGCCGACGCGCTGGACCGCACCCGGACCCAGCTGGCCGCCGCAATGCAGGCCGAGGGCGCGAGCTGGGGATCCGACGAGACCGGCGCGGCCTTCGCCGAGGGCTACGTGCCGGGCGCCGATTCGGCGCTGGACGGGCTGCTCAAGGTCGCCGAGGCGATGCGGGCGATCGCCGGCACCGCCACCGACACCTCGGACGCCTTCGACGGCTCGGACCGCGGATTCGCGGGCAGCCTCGGCGGACCCGCCTGATGGGGATCCAGATCCCGGGATGGCTCCGCGGCGTCGCCTCGATCGCGGTCGGGGCGGACTGGCCGGAGGCCGACGAGACGTCGCTGCGCAGGCTGGCCGACGCGTGGGACTCGGCCTCCTCGGCGATGGAACTGATCGCCCAGGACGGCGACGCCGCGATGAGCAAGGCGCTGGAGGCCGTGCTCGGTGACGTCAACACGGCCATGGCGCAGTACTGGGAGAACTTCGACGGTGCCGACGGCGCCTTCCAGTCCCTGATCGCGCTTTGCGATCAGTTGTCCGAATCGTGTGACACCACCGCCACCGACGTCGAGTACGCGAAGCTGACGATCATTGCGGCGCTGGCGCTGCTGGCCGCCGAGATCGCGGCGCTCGCGGCGGCGGCCATCCCCACGCTCGGCGCGAGCACCGCGGCGATCCCCGCGGCCCAGATCGCCACCCAGATCGCGGTGCGGATGGTGGTGCGGCAGCTGATCATGAAGCTGCTCCAGCACGCCGCGCTGAGCGCCGCGCAGAATGTGTTGCTGGACGGCGCAATTCAGTCGCTGCAGATCCTGCAGGGCAACCGGGACCGGCTGGACACGGGCAGTTTGGCGTCCGGCGCGATCGAGGGCTTCGTCGAGGGAGCGGTCTCCGGTGGGGTGGGCCGGTTCGGTTCCGGCTCGGCGTTCGGGCAGATCGGCACCGAGGCGATCGGCGGGGCGGCCGGGTCCGCGGCCGGTGCGGCGGTGTCGGGTCAGGGCGTGTCCCTGCAGGACCTCGCCTCGGGTGCGATCGGCGGCGGCATCGGCGGGGCGGACGTGTCCACCCGGCCCACCTCGCTGGGCGACGCTCCCCGCTTCTCGGCGCCGGAGTCCCCCGCGAGCACGGTGCCCAGCTCGGCCGACGCCGGGGTGCGTCCTGGCCCGGTCGTGGATGCGCCCTCGACGGGGTCGGGTCCCCGCACCGGCGGACTGAACATGGGGATCTCGGAGCCGACAGCGGGCGCCGGCGCCGGAACCACCGCGACGGCCCCGGTCGGGAGGCCGGGCGGGCTGAACATGGGGACGGGGGTTGCGCAGCCGTCGGCCGCGGGCGGGGCGCAGCCGGCTGTAGCACCGACCGCTCCAACGCCGTCGCTGCCGGGGCTGAATGGCGGGCTGGACGGTTCGAGTGGTGCAGACGCCACGGATCATCCGACGAAGCCCGATTACAACGCAGACTTCCCGCCTCAATACCCCGAGGAGCCTCTTCCCGACGACATGCGAGGCCCGGACGAGATTCCGGACGGGGTGCCGCCCGAGATGCTCGACGGGTACGACAGATTCGGCGGGATGACCGAGGAGGAGTTCGCGTCCCGGTACTACGACCCGGACACAGGGTGGTGGCGATACCCGGACAACGATGGGATCGCCCTCGATGGCGATGGGGACTTGCGGATCCTCGATCCTGACATCCGCCTTCCGGAGGGGACGGTCATCGATCGGTTCGGTGACTCAAACGGCGCATACTTGGCGCCAGACGGCATTCCGTTCAGCGATCGCGCGCTACCTCCGGAAAGCCTCGGGAAGCCCTATCACCAGTACCGTGTCACGGGAGTTCCGTTGCCAGATCATTGGAGAATCGAGGCGTCTGTGATCGCGCCGGGATTCGGACAACCAGGCGGTGGAATCCAGTATCGGCTGGTAGACGAATCGGGACGCCGACCCTCTGTCGAACGACTGGAAGATGCGGGTTACCTCGTTGAGATCTGACAATGTGGCCGGGTTACTCGACCGGTACGGCGAAGCGACACGATACTTCGAACTCTGGCGTGACCGGGCTGCGCGACTTGGGGTTCCGGCGAGCGGATCGCCGACGATCACCCTCTCCGGAGGACTCGTCTACCCTGCGGCCGACTTGCATCGGGGGGTTGTCATAGTCGATGACCATTTCGCTCATTTGACGATCGAACGAGGCCAGCAATCCTTTGGGGACGAGTTCAGTCGATTCGACGACGCGGCGAAACTGCTGCTGAAGAGCGAAGGACAAAAGGTCCGGTCGTACCTGAAACTGCCGCGCAAGTACCTCGACTGGAGGGCGATGGGAGTTCATCCCGCGGTCTCGGTCGAGGAAGAAATGTACGCGGCGGTCCTGACGTTGCGTGACGATCCATCTGTCTGGTGCAAGGTCCCGGTGTCTGAGCAGGCCGCCACCAGCCAGATCATGATGATGTCGATGGCGGAACTCGATGCGCAGCTGATCGAGGGGATTGAACGGTGAACGCGGCTGAGGGCGTCATGCGCACCGACGATTTGGCGGGATGGCTGGGTCGATATGGCGCGCTGTTCTGGAGGTTTCAGCGCTGGGGATACCGGTTCGACAAGTTGGGCATGCCCGGTCAGGTCGGCAGTGCACTGACCAGGCGCGGTGGCATTTCGGTCCGGGACGGATCGGCCGAGTACGAGGTGTTCGTCGAGGGCGAGCATTTCGGGCTCGCGCGGGCGAACGATGACGACGCCGGCATGCCACTGTCGTTCAGTAGGGTTGATGACGCCGAGCGGTATCTCGCGGTGCGGATCGGTGACCGCCTCCGTAGGCACGCAGGATTCGCGCCACGGGGTCCGGAATGGTCGGAGCTCGGACTGAATGAGGGAGTCGAGGCCTTCCCGAACGGCGATCGGGTCCTGCTGGTGAGGAAGGCGGATCCGGGCGCTCACTGCACGGTGCCGATCGGTGATCGCGACTGGTTCAGTCGCGCCATGATGGTCGATGTCGAGGAGTTGGACGATCTCCTCACCGAGGGAATCCCGAACATGCGGGTGATGCGCCCATTCTGGGCATTCGATCCGATCGACCCGAGCTGATGTGCGCGGCACCACGAGAACTCTTGCAACAATCGATCGAACGAAGGGGGCTTGACGATGCCAGTGGTGATTCTCGACCAGGTCGATTCCGGGCCCGCCGAATTGACGGCGCAGCTGCCGGTTCGCGCCGAGCTGGTGCGGGTGCTGCCGGGACCCGATCGCCCGGACTATTGCCTGGCCCTGCTCGAGAAGCGGCTCGTGTTCAAGCCGGGTCCGGAATTTGATGTCTCGCGCGTGGAGTCGGATTTCTTGCAGACCGACACGGACGGCAGCGCGGTCGTCCTGGTCTACGCGGTCGTGTTCTGTGCGCGGTTTCAGGGGACCCAGGTGGCGCCGGACATGAGGGACCTGTGGGTGAACCTCGCGTACGTGATCGACAATTCGCAGATGCGCGACGGAGCCGTGGATTTCGCGAAGCTCGAGAACGTCGCTGTGGCTCGGATCAATCTGGATCCGACCGTCGAGACGCTCCGTCAGCCGAAATGAGCTGATCGCGGGAGGCGGAACTGGAGGCATCGCCGCTCAACCAAGCAAATCCATCGATCTCTCGGAACAGTTGATCAGCTTGTTCCGCACGGTGGGTCGACAGCTCCATCTGCCGGGCTGACGGAGATGGCGGTTACTTGAGAGAGGTAGGAAGTGAAGAGTTCTGAGCTGCTCGAGGCCCTGGATCTGGCGGGCATTCGTGTTCCAGTGGGAATCAATGGAATGACGCACGATTCGTTCTCGGTTTCCGAAACCCCAGCCGGTCAGTGGGAGGTCTTCTACTGCGAGCGCGGATCCAAGTATGACCGAAAGGTTTTCGGTTCAGAGCACGATGCGTGCCTATACCTCTTCGATTCTCATGGTGGGGTGGATGCTCTGCTTTCCAAGCTTCGCGCTATCTCTGAGAAATGATGGCGTTCGAAAGTCGGGCGGGATCGGGATTGCCGGAGAGTGTGCCTCGGCAATCCTTTCCAAAGCCTGGCTCCGCGGTCCGAAGGTCTTCGCCTGCAGAGCGCGGAACCGGCAGGCGTCCTTGCGCGTCTATTAGAGGTAAGCCGTAAGGACTGGGCGGGGCGGGAGTATCGCGCGCGAACGGGGGGTTGGGTCGCAGGTTGCCGATCGGCGGCCTGCCGCGCGCTGATGCTGCTCGGTTCAGTTCCGAGACGGTGACCGGCGAGGCAGCTGCGGAGGGGTGAGCTGCCTCGCCGGGTTTTTCTGGCCTGGGTGGAACCGGCGGGGTCGGTGCTGCGTCTATCTAAGGTGGACCGATATCGGTCGGGCCCAGTGGGGGAGCGTTGCGTGCGGATGAGAGTCGGGAGCCAGGTCGCCGTTGGTGCGGTCTGTGGTGCGCTGATACTGGCCGGATGCGGCTCGGAGACGGTGGAGGGCACGGCCGGAGCCGAGGGGTCATCGTCTGGCTCGGGGGAGCCGGTGTTCAGTCCGTGTGATGACATTCCGGACGATGCCCTACGGGGAGTGGGTGTCGACGTTGTGACGGAATCGCGGGACATTCTCGGGGTCAAACAGCCCGGGTGGAATGTCTGTATGTGGCAAGGTCCGGCCTATTCGTTGTCGGTGTTCGCCACCGTCTACACGCTGGACGATGTCCGCTCCAACAAGAACAATCACGAGTTCACTGCAGTGAATCTGAACGGCCGAGAGGCCACCTCGTACCGAGGTGTCGCCGACACGGGCCGAAGGAACTGCGACGTCGCGGTCGGGTCCAACGAGGGTGCCGTTCTCATTTCGATTTCCTACCTTGGAAACGATCCGATCGTCGAGGAACCGTGCGCCGTCGCGATCCGGTCCGCGGTCCAACTCGAGTCGTACATCCCGGCGTGATTTTCCACGTTGTACAGAAGGGCCTTGGCGATGTCTGACATGACTGAATCATGGGCGCGCGTAGGGGCCGCTGTCGACGCCGGCCATGTGTACCTCGAACAAGGGGTGGCGCGTAGATGTGCACAGCGATGCGCAGAGTTCATCGTCGAGCTCAAGGGAATGCAGCTGGGTGCGAGAGGGCTGGCGACGATCGATGGGTTCGGCGACCTCCCATCCGGCGTCGCGCTCGCCGCCAAATTCGGGAAGAAGGCCGTCGGCGGCGACTACTCGATGGATCAGGCGCTCGCGGACCACATCACCGTCGTGCAGGAGATGCAGCAGGTATTCGAGAAGATCGATGCCGCCTACAGCGCGTCGGATCAGTCCGGCGCGCAGCGGTTCGGCGGCGTCGGGCACGGAGAATGAGTTTCAGCATGACGAGGGGGATCTGAGATGTCGTTTTTGCCCAGCCTGGATGACCTGAAGGGGTCGATCGGCGACATGGCGTCGGGCGCCTTCGACGATCTGTCCGATCTGGCGCGCGACCCAGGCAACAAGATCATCGATGTGGTGTCCGGCTACGACATCGACGAGGGTGACCGCGTCGAGGTTCAGCAGGCGATCGGCAACGCTGAGCGCGCCGCGATCCACACCCAACAGGCGGTCCTCACGCCTGGGCTCACCGACTTCGAGCCGCGGTCGATGGTCCCCGACAGCTTCGATTCGATGTCCCACGAGGCGATCAAGGGCGCGGTCGACGCGATGAGCGCGGATCCGGTCCGGGCCAGCGCCGAGGGATGGCAGCAGATCGGATCCTCGCTCGCGGAAGGCCTGACCGAGTTCAAGACCTACATCTCGTCGGAGATCGAGGGCAAGTGGGAGGGCATCGGCGCAAATGCCGCGTTGGCGGCGACCGCGACCTACGTCGCCGAATCCGATCAGCTGGCCATGGCAGGCAGGCTAGTGGGGACCAAGGTCGCCGAGGCGGCGACGGGCATCTCCCAGGTCAAGGCGACCATGCCCGCGGTCGAGGCGACCTCCGCGCTCGAGACGCTCGTCAACGTCGCGCTGCCCTCGGTCGGCATGGTGAAGCAGCTGGTGCACGGCTCGGACGAAGCCCGCCAGCAGGCGATCCAGATCATGAAGACCGTCTATACGCCGGTCATGGTGCAGGCGGACACCAACGTCCCCAGGTTTCCGAAGCCGCAGGATCGGACCGACGGACCCATTGACAGGCCCGGGCTGATCCCCGGCGGACCAGGGCCAGGCGGGCCGTCCGGTTTCAGCCCCTCCGAGTACGCCGGCCCGAGGACCGGGAACGCGGGAGACGCGCCGACCGACCCGATGCGGCAGGGTGACGGAAGCGACCCGACGTCCGGAACGCCCGGCGATGAGCCCTACGGCCAGAATCCGCTGTCTTCGGACGGCTCCGGCGCCAATGCCACGGATTCGCCTTTCACGCAGACCGATCCGTCCTCCGCGTGGACAGCCCCGGCCGCCGCGGGAGGTGCCGACGGCGCGGGCGGCGGCGGGCTCGGCGCCAGCGCAGGTTCCGGGGGCTACGGTTCGGGGGGCTACGGTTCGGCGGGCTCGGGGTTCGCGCCGGGCGGTGGATCGGCCGGCGGCGGTGCAGGTGTAGGTGCAGGCCTGGGCGTTTCGGGCGGTGTCGCGGGTGGTCTCGGCGGCGGGATGGGCGTGCCCGGCGGGGCAGGTGCGGCGGCGGGTGCGGGTGGATCCGGCGTCGGCGCGGCCGGTGCCGCGGGCCGCCCGGGCGCGATGGGCGGCGGCATGGCGCCCGGCGGCGCCCGCGCGAACGGAGACGACGACACGGAACACAGGACCCCCAGCTACCTCATCAATGTCGACAACGGCAACGAGTTGGTGGGCACGCTTCCGAAGGTCGCGCCGCCGGTGATCGGCGGATGAGCGACGGTCGGTGGCGGCTGACCGCCCTCGAGTTCACGGTCCTGTGGGAGCGATTCGGTCGGGACAGGCTGCCGTACCCGTTCCAGTTCCGTGGCACCGCGGCGACGGACGACGATTTCCGGGCCGATCGACGGGCGGCCGCGCGGAAGGTCGCACCGATGCTCGACGAGCGCCTGTACGAGGCGCTGGTCGCCCTGGCCGAGCCCGCGGTCCGGGTCGAGCTGTGTGGGTTTCGCGGGGCCCGGCTCGAGTCGACGATCCGGCTACACGCCGGGATCCGGAATTCCGTTGCGGCCGTGGCGGTTCAGCTGCCGGGTCCCGACCCGCACGCGGGCTCCGACATCCTGCTGGCGTCCGCTCCCGTCACCCAGGTGGGAACGGCTGTTTCCCAATCGATTCCGCCCGTCGCGGCGGGCCGACGACGGGGCGTGTCGGTACCCCGGTCGGTGGCGCCGGTGAGCGACGGCTCCATCCTGCAACCGGCGAGCCGGGCACGGGGCAACGAGGAGCGGGACGAATTCTTCCGGCGACCGCGCACCGGACTGGGCGAGATCACGGTCTTCGCCGGCCCCGCCTACGACAACCGGCCGACCGGCGACGGCCAGGGCTTCCACTGGATGGACTTCGCCGACGACGGCCGCTACCTCGTGCGGGGATCCGACATCGTGAGCGCGCTGCCCGCCCGCGGTGAGGACATCGCCGCGGAGGTGCAGCGGCTCGTCGGCGTCGCGCACACCGCCGCCGTCCGTCGATGAGATCGGCGCCGCGCGACGAGGACCCGGCACCTCGAGCCGGGCTGAAGGGCTAGGTCCGAGAGAAGCGCCCGGGGCTGGCCTGATCGCGGGGTTTGATGATGATCTGGTCGAGGTTCACGTGCGACGGGCGGGACGCGACGAACCCGATCACCTCGGCCACGTCGGCGGCGACCAGCGGGGTGATGCCCTCGTAGACCTTCTTGGCGCGTTCCTCGTCGCCGTGGAAGCGGACCAGGGAGAACTCGGTCTCCACCGCGCCGGGCGCGATCTCGGTCAGCCGTACCGGCTTGCCGAGCAGTTCGCCGCGCAGCGTCCGGTGCAGCACCGCCTGCGCGTGCTTGGCGGAGGTGTAGCCGGAGCCGTTGTCGTACGCCTCGAACGCCGCCACCGAGGTGATGGTGACGATGAGGCCGTCGCCGGAATCGATCAGCTTGGGCAGCAGCGCCTTGGTGATCCGAAGGGTGCCGAGGACGTTGGTCTCCCACATCCAGCGCCAGTCGTCCAGGTCCGCCTCGAGCACCGGGGCCAGGCCCTTGGCGCCGCCGGCGTTGTTGACCAGCACGTCGACCCTCGGCAGCACGGCGGCGAAGGCATCCACCGAGTCCTCGTCGGTGACGTCGAGCTCGAGTGCGGTGCCGCCGATGTCCTGGGCCAGTTTCTCCAGCCGGTCGATCCGGCGGGCGCCGACAACCACGTGAAACCCTTGCGCGGCGAGGGTTCGCGCGGTTGCCTCCCCGATTCCGGAGCTCGCACCGGTGACGACGGCAACGTTTGCATCTGGCGAGATGATCATGACCTCATCGTAGGACCAGACCGCCGCGCTGCGGTGCCGCGCGATTCGGACGCCGGACCGGCAGGGGCGTCGACGCCGGAGTAGTGCGAGGCGTCGCCGGTGACGACGCGACTCCGTTCGCCGTGGATGTTGACCGGGACGTCGCCGGCCAGGGTGATTCGGCCGAGCCGTCGACGTCAGCCGTCGTAGTCGTCGATCGCGTAGTGCTGGGTGGCGCGGTTGTTCTCGGATACCGAACCACCAGCTGCGGAGTGCGCCAAGGGTTTTCCGTACCGAGATAGCACGACGTCGGCTGGTCCCTGATTGGACAATCGGGCGCAAGGTGCTAGCTTTGCGCCATGTCTTCCGGCCGGCTCAACGCCCTGCGCGTCACCTATGTGACCGCCGCGTTGGGCTCTCGCCTGCCCTTGGCGCGGGAACTGTGTTGTTCCCCCCGCGGTATCTGTCGCTGATCGCGCTGCCCTCTCTTCGCACGTCATCACCCATTTTTCGTCGTCCCTAGGGTCGCGGATCAGGGCCTGATGGCCCGCGTCCCCACCGGCAGCGCCTGCTCTCATCCGTGTTGGCCTGTCCCCGCCAGGGACGAAACGCAAGGAATCTGCGTGCTCACCTCTACGTTGTCGCCGTCCGCCGCACCCGCTCGCTCGCCGCGATCGGCCCGCGCCGCCGCCCGTCCGCTGCCGCGAACCCAGGTCGTCCCGCCGGAACTGCGTGTCGCCGACGCGCCCGCTGCCGCCGTGCTGCGGGTCGCATGCAGCCGCGGGCCCATCGCCAGGGACGCCGCCGCGAGGGCCACAGGTCTGAGCACCGCCACGGTGAACCGCCAGGTCGCGGCCCTGCTCGCGGTGGGTCTGCTACGCGAACGGGCGGACCTGACCGCCTCCGGGGCGGTCGGGCGGCCCCGGGTGCCGTTCGAGGCGAACCACGAGCCCTACCTGACGCTCGGTATCCACATCGGCGCCGTGGTGACCGGCATCGTCGCCAGCGATATTCGCGGCAAAATCCTTGGTGCGGTGGAGATCCCGACGCCAGCTGGCCGGCAGGAGGCGGCACTGGCGCAGATCACCCGCAGCGCACAGCTGTTCGCGTCCCGGTGGCACCGGCGTCGGCCGCTCTGGGTCGGCATCGCGCTGGGTGGACGCGTCGACGCGACCACCGGCCGGGTGGACCACCCTCGACTCGGGTGGACCGACGCGCCGGTGGCGTCGATCATCGGCGACGGGCTCGGCCTGCCGGTCTCGGTCGCCGCGCACGTCGAGGCCATGGCGGCCTCGGAGCTGCTGCTCGCGCCGCAGCGCCCTGGCGGTCCGGACACCGCCGGGACCAGCCTGTACTTCTACGCCAGAGAGACCGCGGGCGTCGCCGTCGCCATCGACGGCCGGGTGCACACGCCGTCCAGCGGACCCGGCTCGATCGTGCACCTGCCCACCGGCTCCTCGGCGCTGTGCTCCTGCGGCGCAAGGGGATGCCTCGAGGCCACGGTGAGCGACCGTGCCACCATCGCCGCGGCGAGGGATGCAGGCATCCTCACCGACACCGACGAGCGACCGGCCATCGCCGCGGTCTACCGCGCGGCGGCGTCGGGATCGCTTCCCGCGCACCAACTCCTGGTCGAGCGGGCCCGGGTCCTCGGGCGCACCGTCGCCATGCTGCGGGACCTGTTCAACCCCGATCGGGTGATCCTCGGCGGTCAGGCCTTCACCGAGTACCCCGCGGGAATTCCGCACGTCGCGGAGGCGTTCGCGACCACGTCGACGTTGGCGCGCAAGGATATCCGGATCACGGGGTTCGGCAATCGTGTCCAGGAGTTCGCCGCGGGGGTGGTCTCGCTCAGCTCCCTCTATTCCGATCCGCTCGCCGCGATGCGGAGGGCCGCGACCTAGGGCCGGTCACAGCGGCGGCGCGTCCGTGGCATCGGCCGCGCCGCGCCGGTCCGCCTCGGCCCGGGCCGGCCCGGCATCATCCCCCGGCGGGTCAGAAACCGAAGTCGCCGACGACCGCGTGCGACTGCGTCACCTGGGAGACGAGCCTGCCGTCGTCATCGGTGAGGTCGATCGAGACGAGGACCGTCTTGCGGCCGACGTGCAACGGGCGGGCGGCCGCGGTGACGACGCCGCGGCGCACCTGCCGCGCGAACACCGCGTTCGAGGCCGTCGTCACGCGCGCGGCCCCCGACGGGATGTTGAGAAAGGCCGACACGGCGCCGACGCTGTCCGCGAGGGTGGTCAGCGCCCCGCCGTGCATGATGTGGTCCGCGGTGGTGACGTCTTCGCTCCACGCCAGCCGGCCGACGACCTCACCTGGGGTCGCGGAGACCAGCTCGACTCCCGCCTTCACCGCGAACGGCATTGTGGCCAGCAGCTCGTCAAGCTCCATGGCTCGATGCTAGACCCGCCGTCCACAGTTTTCGGGGAGTTACGGTGGTGCGGTGAGCAGTCTAGGAGAGCGCCTCGACCCCTGGATCGCGCCGCATCTGGCCGAATCCGCCCTGCTCGTGGTCGACACCCAACGCGATTTCGTGGACGGTGGATCGAGCCCGATCCCCGGCACCTCGCAGGTGCTGCCCGCGATCGCGCGTCTGCTCGACGCCTACCGGGCCGCGCGCCTGCCGATCGTTCACATCGTCCGGCTGTACGCCGGCGACGACGTCGACCTCGTCCGGCGATCCGCCATCGCCGCGGGCGCGCCGATGGCACGGCCAGGCACCGCGGGATCGCAGATCGTGCGCGAGTTCGGCGTCCCGGACCTCGACCCGGTCCTGCTGCTGCGCGGCGGGGTACAGCAGGTATCGCCGACCGAGGTCGTCCTGTTCAAGCCGCGTTGGAGCGCGTTCCACCGGACCGAGCTCGAGGCGCACCTGCGCGAGCGCGGTGTCGACACGGTGGTGATGGCCGGCTGCAACTACCCGAACTGCCCCCGGGCCACCATCGTCGACGCGAGCGAGCGGGACCTGCGGGTGCTGATCGCGGCGGACGCGATCTCGGGCGTCGACGATCGGCATCTCGAGGAGGCGGGGCGGATCGGCGCGGTGCACGCCACCGCGGCGGAAATCGTCGCGGGGCTGGGGTAGCAGGGGTGATCGCGATCTCGGCTCAGCGGCTGGACTGTGATGCGGCCGCGGTGGCGTCGAGGTCGGACAGGCTGAGCCGGTGTGCGGGCGGGCCATCGAGGATCACGGCGGTGTCGACGTTCAGCTCCGCGTCGACGTGCAGCAGTTCGCCCGACGCCAGCGGACGCCATGCGGGGTTCTCATCCATCTGTTCGCTGGCCACCACAACGGCTGGGGCGGAGGATAATTCGCCCGATCGCACCCGGATGGTGCCGGCCGGGCTGGCGTGCTCGAGGTGCCGGCCGGTGTCGGGCTCGCGGCCCAGCACCAGCAGCTGGTGGGTGTCGGGGTAACGCAGCGCCCACAGCTCCGTCGGTGTGCTCAGGACGATGTTGATGGCGAAGATCGGCAGCTGCTCGGCGACCCAGCTGGCGGCGTCGGTGAGGCCGGCGGTGACGTCGCCGCCGCGGACGTCGATGTGCTTGGTGATGAGCGCGAAGAAGCGCTCGGAGTCGGTGTCGCCCGCCACCGCGGACCGGTACGGCCCGAGCTCCTCGTCCAGCCGGGGCAGGTCCTCGATCACCCCGTTGTGCGCGAAGATGCGTCCCCCGAGACTGAACGGGTGGGTGTTGGCGGGGGTCAGGCCCCCGGTGGAGGCGTGCCGGATGTGGGCGACGAAGGTGGCGGACTCGCGTTCCCTCGCCTCCGTCGCGAAGTCCGCGTCCGCATAGGCGGGCAGTGGTTGCTTCTCCACGAGCGCTTCGCCGTCGGCGGTGAAGGTGCCGAGGCCGGTGCCGTCCGGCTCCCGTCGGCTCTGCGCGGCCAGGCTGTCGGCGGCGTCCAAGAGCCAGAAGGTGGCCTTGACCCGTGACGGTGCGCTGGTCATACCGAACAAGCGGCACATGTACTGAGTATGCGCTCCGCGCCTGTGAGTGAAATTCAACCCGATTGGGGTAAAAATCGCTCACAGTCGCCGGAGGCGCAGAATGGCTCGCATGGCTATCCGGGAAACCGTCAGCGTCGACGGCACGTCCATCGTCTACCGCGTCGAGGGTGACGCCGCCGCGCGGCCGCTGGTGCTGCTGCACGGCTGGGCTCAGTCGCTGCGCTGCTGGGGCGACGACGTGCTCGACGCGCTGGCCGCGAAGTACCGCGTGATCGCCGTCGACCTGCGCGGCCACGGCTATTCCGGGGCGCCCGAGTCCGGCTACGACGACCCGAAGGTGTGGGCAGCGGACGTCGAGGCGGTGCTGGCGGCGGAGGACGTCGACTCCGGCGCGGTGCTGCTGGGCTGGTCCTACGGCGGTCTGGTGATCTGTGACTACCTCGCGGAGTTCGGTTCCGCCGCGGTCGACGCGATCGTGCTGGTGGGCGCGATCACCAGCATCGGTCCCGGCCAGAAGGGCGGCCGCGTCGGGTCGACGATGCGCGCGGCCATCCCGGCCGCGATGTCGGAGGACCCCCGCGAGTCGATCCGCGCGCTCGGCAGTTTCGGCACCGCCCTGACCGGTCCGCCGGACGGCAGCGTTCTGGAGGGGAGGGGCGTCGCCTCGCAGGCGCTGTTCGGCGCCAGCCTGTCGACGCCGCCGCGGGTGCGCGCCGCGCTGTTCACCCGTGCGGTCGGGCACGACGACCTGCTCGCGGGGCTCACCATCCCGGCGCTGATCCTGCACGGCACCGCCGACACCGTCGTCGACGTCTCCGCGGCCCGGCACGCCGCCGGGCTGATCCCGGCCAACACCACCTCGTACTGGGAGGGCTGCGACCACGGCCCGTTCGTCGAGGACCCGCAGCGGTTCGTCGCCGAGGTCAGCGGGTTCGTCGACGGGCTGTAGGCGCCGGACTCGATCCGCACCCCGGTTGCACGCGTCGCGGGCGCGATCGCGGGTGCGAGGGGTATAGCCGGGGTGCGAATTCGACGGCTCAGCGGGCCAGGACCTTGGCCAGCTCGGCCGACGCCAGCTTGTCCGGGTTGCGCACCAGGTACACCGCGGAGACCAGGCCGTCGGTGACCTCGAACATCGCCACCGTGTCGAGCCGATCGCCCGAGTAGATCAGCGCCGACGGCAGCGAATTGAACATCGCCACCTCGAACCGAATGTCGGGCAGGCTGATCCGGCCGAGCCCCACCATGAACCGGGCGACCCGCTCGGGTCCGACGATCGGCACGCGGGCTGCGTTGACCTTCCCGCCGCCGTCGGAGATCTCGACGACATCGGGTGACATCAGGTCCATCAACGCCTGGATGTCGCCGGTCACCGCCGCGCTGAGAAACTGCCCTGCGACCTCCTGAGCGGCGGCCGACGTCGGCTCGAATCTCCTGCGACGGGCCTGCACGTGCGCGCGGGCGCGGTGCGCGGTCTGTCGGACCGCCGCCTCGGATCTGCCGACGGCGTCCGCGACCTCGCGGTGGCTGAACCCGAACACCTCGCGCATCACGAAGACCGCGCGTTCGTCCGGGCTGAGCGTCTCGAGGACCAGCAGCATCGCCATCGACACCGACTCGGCGAGCAGCGTGTCCTCCGACGCGTCGGACCCGGTCCGGATCGGCTCGGGCAGCCAGCTCCCGACGTACTCCTCGCGGCGGCGCTGCGAGGAACGCAACTGGTTCAGCGACTGCCTGGTGACGATCTGCGCGAGGTAGCCGCGCGGGTTGTCGACCGTGGCCGGATCCACCTCGGACCAGCGAAGGTAGCTGTCCTGCAGCACATCCTCCGCGTCGGCGGCGCTACCGAGGATCTCGTAGGCGACGGTGAACAGCAGCGGCCGGTACTCGGTGAAGACGTCGGCGGCGGTGCTCATGCCGACACGCTCGGCTGCTCCCGCACCGGCTTCGGCCCCGCCGGGCCGGGGTACGAACCGGCGCGGACGTACTTCACGGTGGATCGGCAGATCTGTTCCTTCACGAACGCCCCGAGCCGGCCGCGGAGCGCGAACCGGCGTGGGCTGTCGTCGGCCCGGACCAGCTGGAACAGGCCCGACCGGCGGCCCAGGCTGACGCACTGCGCGAGGAACCCCAGCGACAACCGGTCGGGGGATTCGCCGCGCAGCAGCGCGAGCACGGTGTCGGCGCCGTGCGCACCGAGCGGCAGGGCGGCCTGGCAGCTCATCCGGACGTGCCCGGCGACCGTCGCGGGCGGCGCCACCGCGTCGCCGACGCCGACGATGGTCGGGTGGCCCTGGCAGATCAGCGACTCGTCCGTGCGCAGCCGGCCGGATTCGTCGACCGGGAGCCCGCTGCGGCGCGCGAGGTCCGGTACCCCGAACGCGCCCGCCCAGACGGTGCAGTCGCTCGGGAGGCTGCTGCCGTCGTCGAGCTCGACCCGGCCGTCGGCGACCCGTCGGATCCGGGCGCCCTCGCGCACCGCGATGCCGAGGGAGGTGAGCGTCCGGGTGATCGACGCCCGGCTCGCGGCGGGGAGGTGCTCGGCGAGCGGGCCGGCGGAGACCAGCCGCACCGCCAGGTCGGGGCGGCGCTCGGCGACCTCGGCGGCGGTCTCGATGCCGGTCAGCCCGCCGCCCACGACGGTGACGTCGGCGCCGCCTGGCAGCTCGCGCAGCCGGGCCCGCAGCCGATCCGCGTCCTCGAGGTCGCCCACCGTGTGGACGCTGTCGGCGGGGTTGCCGCCGCGGTCCGCCACGCTGCCCACCGCGTAGACCAGGTAGTCGTACGGCAGGCTCTGCCCGCCGTCGAGCAGCACCGCCCGGTCCCCGATTCGGTCGACGGTCGCCAGATGCAGCCGCGCGTCGGGATGCAGGAGCTCGGCCAGTGGCACAGTGGCCTCGGCGCCGTCCGTGGCGCGCTGGTGCAGCCGGATGCGTTCGACGAAGTCGGCCCTGGGGTTGACCACGGTGACGGTCACGCCGTCCTGCCCCGCCGCCAGGATTCGATTCGCGGCCATCACGCCCGCGTACCCCGCGCCGACCACGACGACCTGCCTGAGCTCACTCATGTCATTTCCCCTCTCGACGTTTCGATCTCATCACCCAGGACACCGCGGGATCCGGAGATGTGACAGCGGCGCGGAGAGACGCTCGTCACACCAGGAACCCCGCGACACGGCAGGTCAGAGAGCGGGGTTGTTGGCGTCGCGGCCCCGCAGGGCAAGATGGAGCCGTGACCCCAGCGCAGAACCATCGGTTGCGGAGGGTGGCCGTTCTCTCGGTCCACACCTCTCCATTGGCGCAGCCGGGGACCGGTGACGCGGGCGGAATGAACGTCTACGTGCTCCAGACCGCGCTGCAGCTCGCCCGCCGCGGCGTGGAGGTGGAGATCTTCACCAGGGCCACCTCGTCGTCGGACGCGCCGGTGGTCGAGGCCGCGCCGGGGGTGCTGGTCCGCAACGTCGTCGCGGGCCCGTTCGAGGGCCTGGACAAGCACGACCTGCCCACCCAGCTGTGCGCGTTTGCGGCGGGGGTGCTGCGCGAGGAGGCGCACCACGAGCCCGGGCACTACGACCTGGTGCACTCGCACTACTGGCTCTCCGGTCAGGTCGGCTGGCTGGCCCGCGACCGGTGGGGCGTGCCGCTGGTGCACACCGCGCACACCCTCGCCGCCGTCAAGAACGCCGCTCTCGCCGACGGGGACACCCCGGAGCCTGCCGCGCGGCAGATAGGCGAGCAGCAGGTGGTGGCGGAGGCGGACCGCCTGGTCACCAACACCGCCGACGAGTCCAAGCAGCTGATCGAGATCTACGGCGCCGACCCCGGCAAGATCGACGTGGTGGCGCCCGGCGCCGACCTGTCCCGGTACCGCCCGGGGGACCGCGCCGCTGCGCGGTCCGAGCTGGGGCTGGACCCGAACGAGCTGATCGTGACGTTCGTCGGCCGGATCCAGCCGCTCAAGGCGCCGGACGTGCTGCTGCGCGCCGCGGCCGCCCTGATCGAGCGCGAGCCCGCGCTGCCGCTGCGGATCGTGGTCGTCGGCGGTCCCTCGGGTACCGGGCTGGACCGGCCGGATTCGCTGATCGAACTGGCAACGTCGCTGGGCATCACCGCCCGTGTCACCTTTCTGCCGCCGCAGCGGCCCGAGCGGCTTGCCCAGGTGTACCGGGCCGCGGATCTGGTTGCGGTGCCGAGCTATTCGGAGTCCTTCGGGCTGGTGGCGATCGAGGCGCAGGCCTGCGGGACGCCGGTGGTCGCGGCCGACGTCGGGGGGCTGGGCGTTGCGGTGCGGTCCGGCGAGACCGGGCTGCTGGTGCCAGGGCACCGTACCGACGACTGGGCCGATGCCCTGCACTCGCTGCTCGCGGACCCCGGCAGGCTGGCCGAGATGGCGCGCCGCGCGCCGCTGCACGCGGAAGACTTCTCCTGGGAGCACACCGCCGACGGGCTGCTGGAGAGCTACAAACGGGCGGCCGCCAGCTACCGCAGGCAGCCCGAGCATGCGCCGCGCCGCGGCCGCGGGCTGTGGAAGCTGCGCCGAATGGGGGGAGTGCGGGCGTGAACGATGTCGCGACGCTGATCGACGCGGAGCTGACCGAGCGGGAACTCGAGTACAGCCGTAAGGGCGAGGGCCAGTTCGTCGTCGAACTGCCCGGCGAACGCAAGCTCAAGACCACCTGCCTGCTCACCGTCGGCGCGCACGGTGTCCGGGTCGAGGCGTTCGTCTGTCGCAAACCCGACGAGAATTTCGAGGGCGTCTACAGATTCCTGCTCCGTCGCAACCGTCGGCTGTACGGCGTGAGCTACACGATCGACAAGATCGGCGACATCTACCTGCTCGGCCAGATCGCCACCCACGCCGTCACCGGCGGGGAACTGGACCGGGTGCTCGGGCAGGTGCTCGAGGCCGCGGACGACGACTTCAACACCCTGCTCGAGCTCGGGTTCGCCGCTTCGATTCGGCGGGAATGGGATTGGCGGGTCTCCCGCGGCGAGTCGCTGGCGAACCTCAAGGCGTTCGAGCACCTGATGTCCGGCGACCAGCTCCGCGCGGCCGGCACCGACTGACGCGGTGGGGCGCGGCGGGCCGGGGTAGGGTTTCGGCCATCCTGTGACCGTTGTCACAGGGTGATATAACTGTTCCTGTCTGTCACAGTTATTCGGTTCGCCGAACGCTGCCCGCACCACTCGAGGAGAGGCCCCCGTGAGCTTCAAGAGCCCCTATCCTGACGTCGAGATCCCGAACCTGAGCGTCTATGACTTCCTGTTCGGCCAGGTCTCGGAGGCCGACCTGGACCGACCCGCGCTCATCGACGGCGGCTCGGGCGCCGAGACCACCTATCGGGCGCTGATCGGTCAGATCGACGCCGTCGCGGGCGCGCTTGCGGCCCGCGGGCTGGCCGTCGGCGACGTCGCCGCGCTGCATTCGCCGAACGTCCCGGCGTTCGCGTCGGTGCTGCACGGCATCCTGCGCGCGGGCGGCACCGCGACCACCATCAACGCCCTCTACAACGCCGAGGACATCGCCAAGCAGCTCACCGACTCCAAGGCGACCTTCCTCTTCACCGTCTCGCCGCTGCTGCCGCAGGCCAAGGCTGCCGCCGAGCAGGTCGGCATCCCCGCCGACCGGGTGATCGTGCTCGACGGCGCCGAGGGGCACCCGTCGCTGCGGGACCTGCTCACCCAGGGCGCCCCGGCCCCCGAGGTCAGCTTCGACCCGGCCACCCACCTCGCGGTGCTGCCGTACTCGTCGGGCACCACCGGTCGCCCGAAGGGCGTCATGCTGACCCATCGGAACCTGGTGGCGAACGTCTGCCAGATCCGCCCGCGGATGGGCATCAGCGCCGACGACCGGATCCTGGCTGTGCTGCCGTTCTTCCACATCTACGGGCTGACGGTGCTGCTCAACGCGGCGCTGTACGAGCGCGCGAGCCTGGTCACGATGCCGAAGTTCGACCTGGTCGAGTTCCTGGGCAACGTGTCCGAGCGCAAGTGCACCTACATCTTCGTGGCGCCGCCGGTGGCCGTCGCGCTGGCCAAGCACCCGCTGATCGACCAGTACGACCTGTCGAGCGTGCACACCATCTTCTCCGGTGCCGCGCCGCTCGACGAGGAGCTCGGCAAGGCCGTCGCGGCCCGGCTGAACTGCCGCGTCCGTCAGGGCTACGGGATGAGCGAGCTCAGCCCGGTCAGTCACGCGATCGCGTTCGAGGACGACGATGTCCGGCTCAGCTCGGTGGGCAAGCCGGTCGCGAATACCGAGAACAAGATCGTCGACCCGGCCACCGGCGAGGAGATCGGCATCCCCGCCGAGGGCGTCAGCGCGCCAGGCGAGCTGTGGATCAAGGGCCCGAACGTGATGGTCGGCTACCTCGGCAACGACGCGGCGACCGCCGAGACCCTCGACGCAGACGGCTACCTGCACACGGGCGACATCGCCACGGTCGATGCGGACGGCGTCGTCTACATCGTCGACCGGCTCAAGGAGCTGATCAAGTACAAGGGCTACCAGGTGCCGCCCGCCGAGCTGGAGGCGCTGCTGCTCACCCACCCGAAGGTCGCCGACGCCGCCGTCATCGGCGTGCTCGACGCGGAGGGTGAGGAGGTGCCCAAGGCGTTCGTCGTCCGGCAGGCCGAGGCCGAGCTCACCGAGGACGAGGTGATCGCGTTCGTCGCCGAGCGGGTCTCGCCGCACAAGAAGGTCCGCATCGTGGAGTTCATCGACCTGGTGCCGAAGTCGGCGGCGGGCAAGATCCTCCGCAAGGATCTTCGTGCGAGCGAAGCGACGCGGGGTTAGGCGCAGCGCGAGCGAAGCGACGCGGGGATAGGCGCAGTCCGACAAAAGCAGTTCCGAGGGGCACCTCGCGCGGTTTCGGCCGCGCGAGGTGCCCCTCGGCCGTTTCCGGTGGTGAGTCTCGCCACGTACCGTGCGCCGGCCGGAAAACGGAGTACGCTCATTTATGAGTGAGTTCCGAATTTGGGGAAGTGATTCCAGTGCACGCGGATGTCGATCCGGTTCCGTCGGCCACCGTCGGCCGACGGGAACGCGGCAAGACGTTGAAGCAGACCCGGATCTTCGGCGCAGCCGCGGACCTGTTCGAGGAGCACGGCTACGCGGCCGTGACGACCCAGCAGATCGCGGATCGAGCGGACGTGTCCATCGGGACACTGTTCCGTTACGCCGCGACCAAGGCGGAGTTGCTGCTCATGGTCTATAACGAGGTGTTCGCCGCGGCCGTCGCCGAGGGCGAGGCGGTGTCCGCGACCCTCGACGAGCCGATCGAGCGCGTGCTCGCGCTCGTGACCCCGGTGCTCGAGGCCGGGCACGTCGCGTCCGAGAACACCGTCGCCTACCAGCGGGACCTGCTGTTCGGACCCGCCGACGAGCAGTTCCGTTCGAAGGGGCTGGCGATCGTCCTCCGGCTCGAGACCCTGATCGCCCGCGGACTCGACCCCGCACTCCGCTCGGACGCGGATCTCACGGATTCGCCCGCGATGGCCGCGGCCCGCGCCGTCTTCGCGGTCGTCCACATGGAGATCGCCCACCCGGTCGGCGCGCCTCGCCCGGCCGCCACCCCGTCGGACTCGCTCCGCGAACAGGTCGCGCTGATCGTGACCGGATATCTGACCCGGCACCCGTCGGGCCCGCACAACTGAGAACCCCAACCGAAAGGACAAATCAATGACCGCCATCACCAAGGTGACCGTGTTGGGAACCGGCGTCCTCGGCTCCCAGATCGCGTACCAGAGCGCGTACCACGACGTCGACGTCGTCGCGTACGACATCAACGACGAGATCCTCGAGACTGCCAAGACGCGCTTTGCCGGTCTCGCCGCCACCTACAAGTCCGAGGTCGCGGGGGCGGCCGACGGCAAGGCCGACGCCGCGCTTGGCCGGATCCGTTACTCCTCCGACCTCGCCGATGCCGTCTCCGACGCCGACCTGGTCATCGAGGCGATCCCCGAGAACATCGACATCAAGCGCGACACCTACTCCAAGCTCGGTGACGTTGCTCCGGCGAAGACGATCTTCGCGACCAACTCCTCGACGCTGCTGCCGAGTGACCTGATGGGGTTCACCGGCCGTCCCGAGAAGTTCCTCGCGCTGCACTTCGCGAACCGCGTCTGGGCGCACAACACCGCCGAGGTGATGGGCACCGCCGAGACCGACCCCGAGGTGTACCGCCGGGTCGCCGACTTCGCCTCCGCCATCGGCATGGTGCCGATCGAGATGAAGAAGGAGAAGGCCGGCTACCTGTTGAACTCGCTGCTGGTGCCGTTCCTCGCCGCGGCCGGACAGCTGGTGGTGGACGGGATCGCCGAGCCCGAGATGGTCGACAAAACCTGGCGCATCGGCACCGGTGCGCCCGCCGGACCGTTCCAGATCTACGACATCGTCGGACTGAACACGGCCTACAACATCTCGATGGCGGGCTCGCCCGACCAGCAGAGGTTCGCGCAGTACCTCAAGGAGAACTACATCGACAAGGGCAAGCTCGGTGTCGCCACCGGGGAGGGGTTCTACCCGTATCCGGCGCAGTGACGCCTGCCGTTCACCGCGGCGCCATCTCGAGGCGAACACCCAGCAGGCGCACCTCCCGTTCGTGATCGAGACGCTCGGTCAGCGCGGCGGCGGCGTCCGCGATGATCCCGACGTCGAGCGTCGGTTCCGCGAGCGGCCTGCCGGTGGTGTGGGTGTCGAAGGGGGCGTAGCGAACCTTCAGTGTCACCCGCACCGCGGGCCGCTGTTCGGTCCGCAGGTCCTCGGTGACGAGCACCGCAAGGCGGCGGACCTCGTCGGCCACCGACGCCGGATCGTCGAGGTTGTGTTGGAAGGTGATCTCCCGGCTGTGTGAGCGGGCCACCCAGGGTTCCGCGGTGACCACCTCGTCGCCGAGGCCGCGTCCGAGTCGGTGCAGCCACGGTCCGGTGGCCGGACCCAGCGCCGCCGCGAGATCGGAATCCGTGGCGTCGGCCAGCTCCCGGACCGAGTTGATGCCCAGGGCGGCAAGCTTTTTCGCGGTCTTGCTGCCGACACCCCACAGCGCGTGTGTGTCGCGGTCGCCCATCACCTCGAACCAGTTCTCCGCGGTGAGCCGGAACAGGCCCTGCGGCTTGCCGAAACCCGTCGCGATCTTGGCGCGCAGCTTGTTGTCGCCGATGCCAACCGAACAGTGCAGGGCGGTCGCCGCGAACACCGCCGCCTGTGCCGCCCGCGCGAACGACTCCGGGTCCTCGGTCGCCACGCCGAGGAACGCCTCGTCCCAGCCCAGCACCTCGACGATCGCGTCCAGTCCGCGCAGAGTGTCCATCACCGTTCGGGATGCGGCGGTGTACGCCTCGCCGTCGACGGGGAGGAACACCGCGTCGGTGACGCCCCTGGCAGCGATCTTGCGTGCCGCCACTCGCAGCGGCATGCCGGAGCCGATGCCGAATTCCCTGGCCTCGTACGACGCCGTCGACACCACACCGCGCTCGGTGGGATCGCCGCGACCGCCGACGATCACCGGCCGCCCGCGCAGCTCGGGTCGGCGCAGCACCTCCACCGCCGCGACGAACTGGTCGAGGTCGACGTGCAGCACCCAGCGGTCGCGGACCATGCACCTCAGTGTGCGCTTGGGACGTCGGTCCTACTCGGCAGTCCCGCTACAGGACACGACCGCGAACTGCCCCGTTGAGGTCTGCTCGCTGATCACTGTGCTGCCCTGGCGGACGGTGCAGGTGATCGTCGTCGCGGACTCGCCGGCCTGGGCGGTGAGGGACACGATCTTCAGCCCGGAGACCGTCACGTTGCGGCTCCACGGTAGGGAGGCGCCGTTGTCCTGCGCCGTGTTCGCGGAATCGCCGCTGGTGTAAGTGATGCTGCTGGCGGTCGGACCGTCACTGGTCACTTCGTAGGTGACACTGACCACTTCGTTGAGTTCCTTGTCGATTTCGTTGGCGGCGCCGCCGAGCAGCGCGGCGCAGCCCGCGAACGCGAGAATGCAGACCAGGACAATGCCACCGAGAATCCACGGCCACTTCTTGCGCTTGGCCGGCGGCGGCTGCTGCTGGTAGTAGCCGGGCGGCGGGTATTGCCCGGGCGGCGGGAACTGCCCGGGTTGGCCTCCCTGGCCGCCGCCGGGCGCTGGGTACTGGCCTGGGTGTTGAGGATCTTGCGGGGGAACGGACATGGCAGCGCTCCTCGGCTCGACGCCCGGCCTCGGAGAGGGACCGGTGCAGTTCGGAAATGATCACATGGGTGAAACCGTGCAGACCGAAAGCTTGTGATCCGCCGCGCTTCTGAGACCGAAATGTCACATTCGAGAAGGTTGCACGTTTCGATTGCCGAATCAGCGTGGAGGTGGCCATGTTCCGGGATGCTGGCGGAGGCAATCGCGTGGTCGGCGGCGTTCACGTCGCCAGAATGTGCGGAAGTCCGGCGGCGTAGCGCTGCGCGTCGAGGGCCCGCATCGGGGCCAGCTCCGCGGGTTCGTGCAGCCGGAACATCGCGCACGGACGGGCGGGCGAATCGGCCGCTTCGAGCAGCGCGTTCACCGCGGCGCGGGCGGACTCGTTCGCCGATTCCATTGTCGCGAGGTCGATGTCGGTCTTGACGTAATCGCCCGCGAGGAACAGGTTCGGGATCGCGGTGCGCGCGTCGGGACGGTTGGCACGCGACCCGACCGTGTTGATCAGCAGGGGAGTGGCGTTGGTGTTGGCCTGCAGCGCGGGGTCCCAGGCAATGCCCGGGTCGAGGAACCAGGAGGCCAGATCCGCGTCGCGAAGGACCGGCGTGCCACCGTCGTTCAGCTGCGACGCCATCTGTGCCCAGACCTCCCGGGCGATCTCGTCGCGGGTGCACGCCTTGGCGGGCCTGCCGTACAGGATGCCGGGCGTGTCCCAGTCCGAGATGTCCACCGACAGGCAGTCCGCGACCGTGCCGTCGCCGTACCTGGCGGCGAAATCGCCGCGCCAGAACTGAGCCTGGCTGATCGAGGTGAGGGCCCACGGGGACCCCAGGTACGCGACGTGGCCGTTCGCGATCGGGATCCTGCGGCGCAGGAAGTACTGGATGCCGACCATCCAGTCGACGGTCAGCCTGTTCATCAACTCCAGTCGCGGATCGGCGGTGAGGATCTCCGGCGTCCACAGCGCGGTCGCGCGCTCGACCGGCATGGCCGCGACGAACCAGTCCGCCTCGACGGTGGAGCGGGCGCCCGCGGAATCGCGGAGCCGCACGGCGGTGACCCGACCGCCACTCAACTCGAGTGACTCGGCCGTCTGGCCCATCTCGAACCGAACCCCGAGGGCGCGCAGATGGTCGGCCCATGGGTCGATCCAGGCCTCGTTGGTCGGCGCGTTGAGGAGCCGGTCCAGGTGCCCGTACTCGGGAACCATCCCCGAGGCGTTGAGGACAAAGGCCTGGCCGATGATGCCGATCGTGCGGGTGGAGACGGTCGCGGGCCTGGCGGCCACGAGCTGCCGGGTGAGCGCGGACACCAGCACATTTCGGTAGGCCTCGGATTTGCCGTCGACCTCGAGGGTCTGCGACCAGGTGCGCTGTTCCCACTCGCCGTCGCGCCGCTCGAGGCTGCTGGTGAGAAAGCGGACGAGCTGACCGAGGAACACGTTCATCTCGTGTGGCGGGATCGAGCCGCCGAGGTCGAACATGGCAGCCAGGGAGGTACGCAGCGAGTTCGCGTCGTACAGGTCCAGTCGCGGGACCGCGGACGCAGGCGCGGTCAGGTCCGGCGCGCCCGGCCTCGCGAGGAGAAAGCCGGATCCGGCCACCAGGTTGTCGAGCACGCCGTTCGGGTTGCCGGGGAACGGAATTCGCCTCATCGTCTCCGGGATGTGTTGGTAGAAGCCGGGGAAGAAGCGGAAGCCGTGTTCGCCGGGCAGATCGCTGCGCCCGCCCGTCGCGGTGCCGGGCGAGGGGATGCTGCGGGCCTTGCCGCCGAGGGCCGTCGGCTCGTAGACCGTCACGGAGAACCCGCGTTCGATCAGTTCGTGGGCGGCGGCCAGCCCCGCCATGCCGCCCCCGAGGACGGCGACCGACGCGCCTGCGGTGCGCAGCATCGGGGTTCGGCGGGCGGCCGTCGAGGCTCCCGCTGTGCCCCCGCCTGCGGCGGACAACAGTCCGGCGGCGCCGAGTCCCGTCAGTATCGAGCGCCGGGTGATCCCCCTGTGATCCCCGCCGCGTCGTTCCCGTTGATCGCCGGCCTCATGCATTGGACCCCCATCCAATGCGGGCATCGAGGGGATGCCCGCCTCACGATCACATATATTACATATTTGATTGTGAGAATTGGCACATTTCGAGTGCCGGTGCGCCGGAGTGTGGCAGGCATGGCGAGCCGACCCGGGCACGGGCGACGGGCCGCGCATGCCAGGATTGTCCGCATGAGTACCGGAACCCTTGTGCTGCTCCGCCACGGCGAGAGCGAATGGAACGCCATGAACCTGTTCACCGGCTGGGTGGACGTGCCGCTCTCCGACAAGGGCGTCGGGGAGGGCAAGCGGGCCGGCAAGCTCCTCAAGGAGCATGACCTGCTGCCCGACGTGCTGTACACCTCGGTGCTCCGTCGGGCGATCAGCACGGCGAACATCGCCCTCGACGAGGCCGACCGGCACTGGATCCCGGTCGTGCGGGACTGGCGCCTGAACGAGCGGCACTACGGCGCGCTGCAGGGCAAGAACAAGGCGCAGACCAAGGCCGAGTACGGCGACGACCAGTTCATGTTGTGGCGCCGCAGCTACGACACCCCGCCGCCGCCGATCGAGGCGGGCAGCGAGTACAGCCAGGACGCCGACCTGCGCTACGCGGGCCTCGAGGACGTGCCGCTGACCGAGTGCCTGCTCGACGTGGTCAAGCGCCTCATCCCGTACTGGGAGGAGACGATCTCCGCGGACCTCAAGGCGGGCAAGAACGTCCTGGTCACCGCGCACGGCAACTCGCTGCGTGCCCTGGTCAAGCACCTGGACGGCATCTCGGACGAGGACATCGCCGGGCTGAACATCCCGACCGGCATCCCGCTGCGCTACGACCTGGAGGTCGCGGCGGACGGCAGCCTCACGCCGCTCAACCGGGGTGGCACCTACCTCGACCCGGAGGCCGCTGCCGCCGGCGCCGCCGCGGTGGCCAACCAGGGCGCGAAGTAGCAGTTTCGATGTCGGCCCGGGTCCCCGTCGTCACCACGACGGGCAACCCGGGCCAACGCCGGAGCGGAGCCGGCGGAGCGACCCAAACTTCTGGTGAACAGCCGGAAAACGGGGCGCCGCGGGCCCATGACGTGCAGTGAAATGCCTCCACCCTGCGTCCGTCGGGCTTCACGCGACCGTACGATTGCGCTGTGAGTGTTGTTCAGGCCGTGCTCCTGGCCGTGGTCGCCGCCCTGGGCGGATACCTGGTCGGCGGGGTGCTGGTCCCCTTCCTGAAGAACCGGTTCTCCAGACGTGAGGCCGAGCAGGCCGGCCTGACCATGTCCCAGGTCCTCGACCTCATCGTGCTCGCCTCGCACAGCGGCATCGCGGTGGTGGACCGGTTCCACGACGTGGTGCTGTTCAATCCGCGCGCCGAGGAACTGGGACTGGTGCGCAACCGGACCGTCGAGCAACGGGCCTGGGAGGCCGCAAACCGGGTGCTCACCACCGGAGTGCCGGTCGAGATGGACCTCAGCATCAAGAACCCGGCCCGTGGCCGGAACAAGATCGCGGTGCGCGGGGTCGCCCGGCTGCTCAGCGAGCAGGACCGACGGTTCGTGGTGCTCTTCGCGGACGACGACTCCGAGCAGGTCCGGATGGAGGCCACCCGCCGCGACTTCGTCGCGAACGTCAGCCACGAACTCAAGACCCCGGTCGGCGCGATGGGGCTGTTGGCCGAGGCGCTGCTCGAATCGGCCGACGACCCGGAATCGGTGCGGCACTTCGGCGAGCGGGTGCTGTCCGAGTCGAAGCGACTGGGGAACATGGTCACCGAACTCATCGCGCTCTCCCGCCTGCAGGGCGCGGAGAAGCTGCCCGATCTCGAGGTCGTCGACGTGGACGAGGTGGTCGAGGAGGCCATCCGCAGGTCCAGGCTCACCGCGGAGGCAGCCTCCATCACGGTCACCGCCGACCGGCCCAGCGGCCTCGAGGTGCTCGGCGACCGGACCCTGCTCATCACCGCGCTGTCGAACCTGGTGGAGAACGCGATCGCGTACTCGCCGCAGGGGTCCCCGGTGTCGGTGAGCCGGTCGCGGCGCGGGGACAAGGTCGCGATCGCCGTCACCGACCGCGGGATCGGCATCGCGAGCGAGGACCAGGAGCGGGTGTTCGAGCGCTTCTTCCGGGTGGACAAGGCGCGGTCCCGGTCCACCGGCGGCACCGGGCTGGGCCTGGCGATCGCGAAGCACGTCGCGGCGAACCACCACGGCTCGATCACGCTGTGGAGCAAGCTCGGCACCGGATCCACATTCACGCTGCACATTCCCGGGCACGAAGAACTCTCCGACGACACGGAGGCGGTACCGGCGAGAAGCGCGACCTCGGGAACAAGCGTTCCGATCCGGTCCGCGACTCCGGTGCCGATCACCGATGCACCGCAGGCGCCGGATGCGGCATCAGCGGCGGACAAGACCGAATCGATCGATCACGAATTGACGCAGCACGAGGCTGCGACGAGTTTGGAGGCAAACCGGTGACGAATGTGTTGATCGTGGAGGACGAGGAGTCGCTCGCCGACCCGCTGGCGTTCCTGCTCCGCAAGGAGGGGTTTGAGGCGACGGTGGTGGGGGACGGGCCGTCCGCCCTCGCCGAGTTCGACCGGTCCGGAGCGGACATCGTCCTGCTCGACCTGATGCTCCCAGGGATGAGCGGCACCGATGTGTGCAAGCAACTCCGGGCGCGGTCGGGGGTGCCGGTGATCATGGTGACCGCCCGCGACAGCGAGATCGACAAGGTCGTCGGCCTGGAACTGGGCGCCGACGACTACGTCACCAAGCCCTACTCGGCCCGCGAGCTGATCGCCCGGATCCGGGCGGTGCTGCGGCGCGGCGCCGACAACGACACCGACGACTCGATCGCCGACGGGGTGCTCGAGGCGGGCCCGGTGCGGATGGACGTCGAGCGTCACATCGTCCAGGTGAGCGGCAACCCGGTCATGCTCCCGCTCAAGGAGTTCGACCTGCTCGAGTACCTGCTGCGCAACTCGGGCCGGGTGCTCACCCGCGGCCAGCTGATCGACCGGGTGTGGGGCGCCGACTACGTCGGTGACACCAAGACCCTCGACGTGCACGTCAAGCGGCTGCGCTCGAAGATCGAGTCCGACCCCGCCAAGCCGGAACATCTCGTCACCGTGCGCGGGCTGGGCTACAAGCTCGAGGGGTAGGCGCTCCGCGCCCGTGCGCGGTTTGCGGGTCCACGGACCCGCTAACCGCGCACGGGCAGCGCAGCTGCCTACGCCTGCGCCGCGGTCGTCGCCGGGTGGACGGCGATCAGGCCGAGGCCTGCGCGGCGGCGGCAGTGTTTGGCCAGCTCCTCGTAGGCGGGCTTGCCGAGCAGTTCGGTCAACTCGGGGGCATAGCTCTGCCACACCGGCTTCGAGCCGACGTGCGCGTCGGGCGAGCCCGAGCAGTACCAGTTCAGGTCCTCGCCGCCCTCGCCCCATCCGCGCCGGTCGTACTCGGTGATGACGGTCTTGAGGATCTGCGAGCCGTCCGGCCGCTCCACCCAGTCCTGGGTGCGCCGGACCGGCAGCTGCCAGCAGACGTCGGGCTTCACCTCGAGCGGCTCGATGCCCTTACGCAGGGCCATCGAGTGCAGGGCACAGCCGATCCCGCCCTCGAATCCGGGCCGGTTGAGGAAGATGCAGGCACCCCGATATCTCCTGGTGCGCAGCGCGGGCTCGTCGTCGAGGTCGTCCTCCTCGACATACCCCTTCTTGCCCAGACCCTTCTCCATGAACTGCCAGTCCTGCGGAGTGAGCAGCTTCACTGACCGGTCGAGCTTGTCCTTGTCGTCCGCGTCGGAGAGGAAGGCGCCGTGTGAGCAGCAGCCGTCGTCCGGACGGTCCGGCACGGTGCCCTGGCACGCGGGGGTGCCGAACACGCAGGTCCAACGCGAAAGCAGCCAGGTCAGGTCCGCCACCACGAGATGTTCCGCGTTGGCGGGGTCGACGAATTCGATCCATTCACGGGGGAAGTCGGGGCCGACTTCCGGCGTCGGCTCCATCTTCGGATGGGGCGCGGTATTGCCTGCTGTCACAGGTTCCGACGGTAGACCCAGTACCGTGGTCACGTGCGGTTAGGGGTACTCGACGTCGGAAGCAACACGGTTCATCTACTCGTGGTGGATGCCCACAGGGGCGCTCACCCGACGCCGATGAGCTCCACCAAGTCGACGCTGCGGCTCGCCGAGAACACCGACGACCGCGGCGACATCACTGGGCCGGGGGCCGACAAGCTGGTCGCGGCGGTACAGGATTTCGCGAGCATCGCCTCGACCTCGGGGTGCGGCGAGCTGATGGCCTTTGCCACCTCGGCGGTCCGCGACGCCAACAACTCCGAGGCGGTGCTGGCCCGCGTCCGCGACGAGACGGGGGTGGCGCTGGAGGTGCTGTCCGGCGTCGACGAGGCCCGGCTGACCTTTCTCGCGGTGCGGCGCTGGTACGGCTGGAGCGCCGGCCGGATCCTGAACATCGACATCGGTGGCGGCTCGCTGGAGCTCACCTCCGGCGGCGACGAGGACCCGGACGTCGCGTTCTCGCTGCAGCTCGGTGCCGGACGGTTGACCCGGGACTGGCTGCAGGCCGACCCGCCCGGCAAGCGCAGGGTGGCGGTGTTGCGGGATTGGCTCGACGCCGAGCTGGTCGAACCGGCCAAGGCCCTGCGTGCTGCCGGGGCGCCGGACCGAGTCGTCGGTACGTCCAAGACGTTTCGGTCGCTGGCGCGACTCACCGGGGCAGCGCCCTCCGCCGCCGGACCCCGGGTGCAGAGGACACTGACTGCGGGCGGTCTGCGTCAACTGATCGCGTTCATTTCTAGGATGACGACGTCGGACCGCGCAGAATTGGAGGGGGTGAGCTCGGATCGGTCGCAGCAGATCGTGGCGGGCGCACTGATCGCGGAGGCAAGCATGCGGGCACTGTCGGTGGAGTCGCTGGAGATCTGCCCCTGGGCGCTGCGTGAGGGACTGATCCTGCGGAAGCTGGATACCGAGATGGGCGGAGAACTGGTGGTGAGTGCTCGATGAGTGAAGGATCCGAGGACACCGGGCAGATCTCAGTTGCCGAGCTGCTCGCCAGGAACGGCCAGCAGGTCGAGTCGCGAGGTGGACGCCGTCGCAAGGGCGTGTCGGGTGGCGGGATCAGCGTCGCCGAGCTGACAGGTGAGATCCCGGTCATCAGGGCCGTCGAGGATTCGCGGCACATGCCCGAGGCGCCCGTCCTCCCGCCCGAACCCGTCGCGCCTCCCGTCCCCGTCCCACCGCCCGCGCCCGTCGCGTCGTCCGCGCCGGCCGCCCCGTCCCAGCCCGCGACGCCCCGAAGCCGACGCGCCGACCGGTCGCCGGAGCCCACCCCCGCTGCCGTCGATCCCCAGCCAACCCCGCCCCGGACCCGCCGCGCCGACCGGTCTGCGGTACCGCCGGTCGTCGCGCGCTACACCGTCCCCGAACGCGAGCGGCCCGCGGCCGCGCCGGTGTTGGAGCCGAAGGTCGAGACGCCGAAGGTAGAGCCGCCGAAGGTCGAACGGGTCGCCGCCGCGCCAACCCCCGTAACCCCGGCTCCCGACCCCTTCCCGCGCCCGGCCGCCGCAACCCCGGCCCCGGCGACACCGGCCGCCGCGACGCCCGCTCAGTATCGGGCGGCCGCGACACCCGACATCACGCCCGCGACACCGGTGCCCGCGCTGCCGCCGCAGTACCGGTCGCGCTCGAGCGCCTTCGACCTGGAGAGCTCCCTTCCCACGCAGGCCGACACGCCCAAGGTGAGGCCCGAGACCTCGATGCGCGCTCCGATCGCGGAGCAGCCGAAGACCGCGGCCATGCAGGCCGCGGATGTCCCGCGCCCCGGTTTCGTGCCGTACACCCCGATCCGTGAGCCGGCGCTGCTCTCCGGGTCCACCGTCGAGGGCGACCTCATGCGCCAGGCCAGGGCCGCCGGGACCTCCCGTCGGGAGACCCTGGACGAGGCCAAGGCGCTGGTGCACGTCACCGGTGAGATCCCGCGGGTCGTGGTGCCGAGGACCACCGCACTCAGGGAACCCGCGGTCGAGAAGCAGGCGTTCACCCGGTCGGCTCCCGAGGATTCGTCGCGCGAGGCCGTGGCGCTCAGGTCGGAGGAGTCGGCGGATCAGGCGCCAGTCGACTCCGTCGCGGCCGCAGATGCGACCTCCGGTGGCTCCGACCGGCAGGCGGCCCGCGAGTGGGCGGTACTGATCGGACAGGGCGTCGTCGCGCTGCTGGTCGGTGCACTGCTGTTCAAGGGCTTCGAGAAGCTGTGGGATGTGCTGCCCTGGGTGGCGCTGATCCTCGCGGTGCTCGTGATCGCCGGGCTGGTCGCGGTGGTCCGGATCCTGCGGCAGACCGACGACCTGGTGAGCCTGCTGATCGCGATCATCGTCGGTGTGTTCGTGACGATCGGTCCGCTGGCCTTTCTGCTCACGACCTGACCGAGGGTGGCGATGGACGGCTCCCATACCGGGACACGCAAGATACTCGTCGGACTATCGACGGCGTCGGTCTATCCGCAGAACACGGAGGCGGCCTTCGAGTACGCCGCCGAGCTGGGTTACGACGGCATCGAGTTGATGGTCTGGGCGGAATCGGTCAGCCAGGACATGGACGCGGTAAAGGCGCTGGTCCGCAAGTACGCGGTCCCCGTGCAGGCCGTGCACGCGCCGTGTCTGCTGATCTCGCAGCGGGTGTGGGGCGCGGACCCGGTCGCCAAGCTGGAGCGGTCGGTTCGCGCCGCCGAGGTGCTCGGGGCGCGCACGGTGGTCGTGCATCCGCCGTTTCGCTGGCAACGCAAGTACTCCGAGGGTTTCGCGGACCAGGTGCGCGAGCTCGAGGAGCGCAGCGACGTCGCGGTCGCGGTGGAGAACATGTTCCCGATGCGGGCCGACCGCTTCTGGGGCAAGCGCGGGAAATCGGCAGAGCGGCTCGAGAAGCGGGGCGGTCCAGGCCCAGGGGTGTCTGCCTTTGCGCCCTCCTACGACCCGACCGACAGCGATCATGCGCACTACACGCTTGATCTGTCACACACCGCGACGGCGGGCATGGACGCGCTCGAGCTGGCACGGCGGATGGGCTCGGGTCTGACCCACCTGCACCTCGCGGACGGGCGGGGTGCGTCGGTCGACGAGCACCTGATCCCCGGGCACGGCAATCAGCCGTGCGCGCAGGTGTGCAGGCACCTCGTCGAGAGTGGCTTCGACGGGCAGGCGGTCCTGGAGATCAACACCCAGAACGCGCGCACCCAGGCCGAGCGGTCGTCGATGCTCGCGCAGTCGCTGGCCTTCGCCCGCGAGCACCTGTCGGTGGGCGCGCGGTCCTAGAGGGTCAGAGCGCCCCGACGCCCGCGGCGATCACCGCGATCCCGGAGACGATCAGCCCGGCCACGAGCACCCCGAACCCGATCCACACCGAGCGGATCCAGGAATTGGGGCGCGCGGGATCCGCGCCGATCACGGACAGGAAGAACCCGGCCGGGACGAAGATCGCCGAGGAGAGGACGAGGATCGATCCGGCCGCCGACCACCCGGGCGAGACGCCTGCGGCCTGGGTGAGCAGTGCGACCACGAGACCCAGCGTGACGAGCACCCCGGCGTGCGCGTGCCCGGCGCGGAACATCGTCTTCTGCAGGGCGTTGGCGCCCTGTTTCCCGCTGACGATCCGGAGCATGAACGTGCCCCCGAAGGCGATCCCGACAACGGTGAGGAGGGTGACGCCGACGATGATCGTGAGGATGGGGTCCATTTCGAATCTCCTGTGTCGGGAGGTACTCTCGGGTGCCCGGATAGCAACACTATCCAGTGAGTTGGATAGTAGAAGTATCTAATCTATCCGTCAACAGGGAGGGTCGATGCGCGTCTCCGAGCTCGTCGAGCGGTCGGGTCTCCCGCTGGCGACGATCAAGTACTACCTGCGCGAGGGCGTCCTGATGTCGGGCGAACCGACCAGTGCGACCCAGTCCAGCTACGGCGAACAGCACCTGCGGCGCCTCGCGCTGATCAAGGCGCTGGCGGGGGCTGGGCTGCCGATCCACAAAATCCGCGCGATCATTCGCCTGATCGACGAGCCCGTCGGCGGGCTCTACGACACGCTGGGCCGGGCGGTGGCTACCCTGCCGCCCTACTCCGACGATCGCGAGGGCGACCCGGAGCGCGACTTTCCCCGCGCGCGCCGGGTGCTCGAACGGCTGGGGCAGGTCTACGACCCCGCCTTCCCCGCGGTCGGACAGCTCGAGCGGGGACTGAAGGCGGTCGAGGACGTCGGCATCCCGATCACCGACGAACGCATCGATGCCTACGGCAGGCACATCATGGGAATTGCGGAGGTGGACCTTGCGCTGATGCCGACCGGATCCACCCAGGCAGCCGTCGAGTACGCGGTGCTCGGCACCGCAATCCTTGAACCCGTGATCGCCGCGATGCGACGCCTCGCCCACCAGGACATCGCGTCCAGAAACTTTTCACCGCAGGACCCCCGAGAGGAAACCCGATGACCGAGACCGCCACCCTGACCTCGACCCGCCCGTTCGCGGACCTGACCGCGCTGACGGACCTGGGCGGCGGCACGTTCGGAGCGTTGATCGACCCGATCTGGACCATCGGCCCGAAGGTGCACGGCGGTTGCATGATGGCCGTCTGCGCGGCCGCGGCCCGCGACGTGATCCGGGCCTCCGGCGACGATGCCGCCGCGATGCAGCCGATCTCGGTGAGCGCCAGCTACCTCAGCGCGCCCGATCCCGGTGAGGTGCGGCTGGTCACCACCGTCCGCAAGCGTGGCAGGCAGGTGTGCCTGGTGGACGTGGACCTGATCCAGGGCGACAGGGTCGCGGTGTCCGCGGCCGTGACGCTCGGCGTTCCGGACGTCGGCGACCCGCGGCACCAGGAGTCGCTCGCGCTGTCCGAGCTGCCCGCCGAGCCGCCCGCCGACGCCATCCACATCACCCCCGACCATCCGATGGGGCAGATCGTGCACGTCGCGAAGGGCTGCGACCTCCGCGTCGATCCGTCGGCCGCGCTGTTCCTGTCCGGGCAGCAGGGCGATCCGGTGAACCGGATGTGGGTGCGGCCCTTCGCCGAGGACGAGGCCGATCCGGACGTCGCGGTGCTGTTCGCCCTGATGACCGGCGACATCAGCGCCCCGGTCACGATGAACCGCGGCATGTTCGGCTGGGCGCCGACGGTCCAGCTCACCACCTACCTGCGACGCCTCCCCGCGCCGGGCTGGCTGCGGGTGATGGCCAGCGCCACCGTGCTCGGCGACACCTGGTTCGAGGAGGACCATCTCGTCCTCGACGAGGCGGGGCATGCCGTGGTGCAGAGTCGTCAGCTCGCCATGATCCCGAAGGGCTGAGCCGCCGGACCTCTGTCGCAGGCGGCCGACGGCTGCATGGCAGGCTTGCGGCCATGACGAGAATTGCAGTGATCGGTGGCGGCAGGATCGGCGAGGCGCTGATCGCGGGTCTGCTCCAGTCGGGTCGGGCGCCGAAGGATCTGGTCGTCGCCGAGTCCTCGGCCGCGCGGGCGGATGAATTGACGGGGCTGTTCGGGATCAGGGCGACCACGATCGCGGATGCCGCCGAGGGTGCCGATGTCGTGGTGATCGCGGTCAAGCCGGACGACGTCGACGCCGTGATGGTCGAGCTGACATCGATCGACCTGGACGGGGACCGCGAGCAGCTGGTTGTCACGCTGGCGGCCGGTCTCCCGACCTCTCGCTACGAGGCCAAGCTGCCCGCAGGATTCCCGGTGGTGCGCGTGATGTCCAACACGCCGATGCTGGTGGGCGAGGGGGCCAGCGCGATCGCGGGCGGGCGGTACGCGAAGGCGGAGCACCTCGCGCTGGTCACCGACATCCTCGCGTCCGTGGGCAAGGTCGTCGCGGTCAAGGAGTCGCAGATGGATGCGGTCACCGCGGTGTCAGGGTCCGGGCCCGCCTACTTCTTCCTGATCGCGGAGGCGATGGTCGACGCGGGTGTCGGGATCGGCCTGACCCGGGCGACCGCGACCGAACTGGTCGTGCAGACGATGCTGGGTTCGGCGGCCATGCTCGACCGGTCCGGCGAGTCCGCGGCGGACCTGCGGGCCGCCGTGACGTCGCCGGGCGGCACCACCGCCGCGGCCCTGCGCGAGCTCGAGCGGGGTGGGGTCCGGACCGCGTTCTACGAAGCGCTGGTGGCGGCGAAGAGCCGATCCGCCGTGCTCGGCGGTGGTCCCGAATAGATATTGGTCCTCCACACCCGTCGCTGTAACCCCATCTGTCCCGCTAAGCTGATTGCAGCACGTGCGTGTCTGTTCCGCCGGAGGGGAAGCCGGCGGCGCGAGACGTGCCGGAGGTAAGTGGATTAATGGTGTCTACAAGTAAGTCGAAGGGCTCAAACCCGGACGGTCAACCCATGGTCGGCGGCACGCAGTTTCTCACCGTCGCCGAGGTGGCGACGCTGATGCGGGTCTCCAAGATGACGGTGTACCGGTTGGTGCACAACGGCGAGCTGCCCGCGGTGCGGGTGGGCCGGTCATTTCGAGTGCATGCGAAGGCGGTGCACGACTACCTGGAAACCTCGTATTTCGACGCGGGCTGACGAGCTCGACGCCGGGCTGACCGGTCCGGACGTTCCCCTCGGATGCTGCATCCGGGGGAGAACGGAAGCTCGGTTTCTGCGGAGCGAGGCCGCACCGGTACGATGATGACTTGTCGTGCCAGCCAGCCGGTGTCATCAGGCGCTGGGTTAGCAGATACGAGGCCGAGCGCCAGATTCGTAACGCACGCGTACGTAACCGGCGTGCGCAGGAACGCTAGAGAAGAACGTGAGGGACACCCGCCATGGGTTCAGTGATCAAGAAGCGACGCAAGCGCATGTCGAAGAAGAAGCACCGCAAGCTGCTTCGTAGGACGCGAGTGCAGCGTAGGAAGCTCGGTAAGTAAATCGCCGAGTTCGCAGGTGTGGGACTCAGGTCCCCGACGATGCCCGTCACCGAAAGGTGGCGGGCATCGCTGCGTTCGGGCCAAGACTGGGCGAATGTCCAGGATTTCGGACGGGCGAACTTCGTTATAGGGCAATACGAAATACCTGGTAGCCGCGTGTTTCGGGCGCATTAAGATGCCGTGCGGTCTGCGCTCGGTGTGACTACGCTCGCAGGGGACGAGCAGACAGGGGTACGTGTGGAGGTCAGCGAACGCGGAGTGCAGCCGCCGGGTGTCGTACTGGTGACCGGCGCCAGCCGATTCCTCGGGGGATACCTGGTTGCGCGGCTCGCGCAGAATCCGAACATCGAGCGGGTCATCGCCGTCGACGCAGTGTCACCGAGCAAGGACATGCTTCGACGGATGGGGCGCGCGGAGTTCGTCCGGGCCGACATCCGGAACCCGCTCATCGGCAAGGTGATCCGCAACACCAGGGTCGACACCGTCGTGCACGCCTCCGCGATCCCCAAGGCCCCGAAGTCCGGCAGCAGGGCCGCGATGAAGGACATGAATGTCCTCGGCGCCATGCAGCTGTTCGCGGTGTGCCAGAAGTCTCCCGACGTGCGCAAGGTGGTGGTGCGCTCGTCGGGTGCGGTGTACGGCGGCAGCGCACGGGACCCGGCGAAGTTCACCGAGGAGATGAGTGCCCGCACGCCGCCGCGCGGCGCATACGCGCGCGACATCATCGAGGTCGAGGGATACGCGCGCAGCCTCGGGCGCAGGCGGCCGGAGATCGCCGTCTCGATGCTGCGGATGGCGCCGCTGATCGGCCCGAGGATGAGCGGTCCCGTGTCGCGATACCTGAATTCGCCGGTGGTGCCGACGGTCCTCGGCCGGGATGCCCGGATGCAGCTGCTGCACGAGGAGGACGCGCTGTCCGCGCTGGAGCTCGCCACCGTCTCCGGGCCCGCGGGCACCTTCAACGTCGCGGCCGACGGCGTCGTGATGCTCTCGCAGGCGGTCAGGCGGGCCGGTGGCATCGCGGTGCCGGTGCCCTCGCAGATGTTCCGGACCATCGGCCGGGCGCTGATGGGGCCTTCGATGCGCGACTTCACCAAGGAACAGCTCGACTACTTCCAGTTCGGGTGTGGGTTCGACACCAGGCGCATGCGAGCGGAACTGCGCTTCGAGCCTCGCTGGACGACGATGCAGGGACTGGACGATCTGATCAACGGGGCCGGGATCAGCCCCGTGATCAGCGAGGACTGGCTGAGGTCGGTCGAATCACGGGTACAGCGGTTGGTCGGAGTCGGGGGAGAACGGCGATGAGTGATGTGGCAAAGGTGATCCCGTTGCACGACGCGGCCGCGCGGCGGGTTCGGTCGGCCACTGCCGGGCAGCAGACCACCGAACCGCTGCCAGCCCCGCGGCAGCTGTTCGACGCGCCGCAGCCGGTGACGTCGACGTCGCTGCCGGGGGTGGTGCTCGACTCGGCCCGGGATCTCGTCGCCGACCCGGTCGTCGCGATCGCGGAGTTCATTCGGCGCAGGCTCACCGGCGACTATCAGGTCGACGAGTTCGGCTTCGACCCGCACTTCACCGAGAACGTCTGGCTGCCGATCCTCCGGCCGCTGTTCGACAGCTGGTTCCGCGTGGAGGTGCGTGGAATCGAGAACGTGCCAGCCGAGGGTGGGGCACTGGTCGTCGCGAACCACGCCGGGGTGATCCCCATCGACGGGCTGATGACCTCGGTGGCGATGTTCGACCATCATCCGGCGCATCGCCCGCTGCGGATGCTCGCCGCCGACCTCGCGTTCGACATGCCGGTGGTCGGCAACATCGCGCGCAAGGCGGGGCACACCCTCGCCTGCAACCCGGATGCCGAGCGTCTGCTGCGGACCGGCGAGGTGGCGGCGGTCTTTCCCGAGGGCTTCAAGGGGATCGGCAAGCCGTTCAGCGAGCGGTACAAGCTGCAGCGCTTCGGTCGTGGCGGGTTCGTCAGCGCGGCGTTGCGCACCGGCGCCCCGATCGTGCCGTGCTCGATCGTCGGCTCGGAGGAGATCTACCCGAAGATCGGCGACCTCAAGTCGCTGGCGCGGCTGCTCGGGATGCCGTACTTCCCGGTGACGCCGTTCTTCCCGCACCTGGGTCCGCTGGGGCTGATCCCGTTGCCGTCGAAGTGGTACATCGAGTTCGGCGAGCCGATCCCCACCGACTCCTACGACGCGGTGTGCGCGGAGGATCCGATGGTGCTCTTCGAGCTGACCGACCACGTTCGGGAGACCATTCAGCAGACCCTGTACCGGCTGCTCGCCAAG
Organism: Rhodococcus sp. NPDC059179; assembly: GCF_042754885.1. Lineage (NCBI taxonomy): Bacteria > Bacillati > Actinomycetota > Actinomycetes > Mycobacteriales > Nocardiaceae > Rhodococcus > Rhodococcus sp. NPDC059179. The sequence goes on from NZ_JBHZBV010000011.1 coordinate 113,128, forward strand.
CGCCGCAACATCTTTCTGGGCTGACGCCTCGTGCGCGTGTTGCACCCCGACCGGGGTACAACACGCGCACGGTTGCGTCAGTGCTTGCGGCGGCTGATCACGGCGGCAAGCGCGCCGCCCACCGCGCCGATCACCAGGGCGGTCGGCACCCCGATCCGGGCTGCCTTGCGTCCGGTCCGGTAGTCCCGGATCTCCCAGCCGCGGTTTTTGGCCAGCTCCTTCAGATCGGTGTCCGGGTTGATGGCCACGGCGGTGCCGACGAGCGAGAGCATCGGCACGTCGTTGTGGCTGTCCGAGTACGCCGTGCAGCGCTTGAGGTTCAGGCCCTCGCGCACCGCCAGCGTCCGGACCGCGTGCGCCTTGCCCGCGCCGTGCAGGATGTCGCCGACCAGTCGGCCGGTGAACTTGCCGTCCTCGCTCTCGACCACGGTCCCCAGCGCGCCGGTCAGCCCGAGCCGCTTCGCGATGACCTGGGCCAGCTCCACCGGGGTCGCGGTGACCAGCCACACCTGCTGGCCGGCATCGAGATGCATCTGGGCCAGCGCCCTGGTGCCCGGCCAGATCTTGTCGGCGATCAGCTGGTCGTAGATCTCCTCGCCGAGTCGGCTGAACTCCGCTGTCTCGCGGCCCGCGATGAAGGTGAGGGCCTTCTCCTTGCCGCTGGCGACGTCGTCGCTGTTCTCCTTGCCGGTCACCCGGAACTTGAGCTGCTTCCAGCCGAAGCGGGCCATGTCGCCGTAGGAGATGTATTTGCGGGCGGCGAGGCCACGGGCGAAGTGGATGATCGAGGCGCCCTGGACCATGGTGTTGTCCACGTCGAAGAAGGCCGCGGCGGTCAGGTCGAGCGGTACGCCGCCCTCGGCCTCGCCACCGCCGTGTTCGGCACCCGCCTCGGCCTCGCTCGTGGCCGCCTCGTGCAGCGCGATGGCGGCATCGGCGCTGGCCTCGCCCGCGAGGCTGGCGCGAAGCTGGGCATCGCTCGGCCCCAAGGGGTTTCTGCCGCGTCGGCGGGGACGCCTGGCATCGAGCCATCCGGCGCCCACTCCCGAGCCGGTCGGACCAGATCGACCAGGCACTCATACCTCCCGTGTTCGTCCAACTTCGGCCCACCCTATCCCCAGCACCGAGGGCGCACCGGGTGGATCGCCGCCCGCCCGCCCGCTGTGACTTGTGTCTCCGCGGGCGGGCGGCGGAAGGCGCAGGTGGCGGTGGCACAGTGGACCCATGACCGCCGCCGCGCACACCATCACCCTGCTGACCCGGGCCGGCTGCGGCTCCTGTGACGTAGCCCGCACACAGCTGTCGACGCTGTGTGAGGAATTCGGCCTCGAACTCGAATCGGTCGACGTCGACTCGGCTGCGGCAACCGATCCGGAGCTGCGTGCCGAGTACGGCGACCGGCTGCCCGTCGTGCTGCTCGACGGCCGTGAGCACAGTTACTGGGAGGTCGACGAGCCTAGGCTGCGGTCGGATTTGACAATCTGAGGCCGACCTGACAGCCCCGGCAACCGGACCCCGCGCAGGTCGCAGCGGGTGAATCCGGAATCCGGCGACTTTGTGCATGGGTTCACAAGCAGTTACCGTGGTGTGAACAGTCCCCCCGGATCAGCGTGAGAACCGGCCATGTGCATGGCCGGACGAGGAGCCACCAACGTGACCGAACAGCACCAGCCGCATGGGTTCTCCGCCCGTGGCGTCGCAGGGGCTGAGAACACGTCCAGTTCCGGGACCGACGGCACAGCCCGTTCCGGGACCGACACGACCGTGCGCGACCTGCCGCAGGCCACCGTGACCCGGCTCGCCACCTACCTGCGCGTGCTCGGGGTGATGGCAGACGACGGCACCCTGATCGTCTCCAGCGAGGAACTCGCGACCGCGGCAGGCGTCGGCTCCGCGAAGCTCCGCAAGGACCTCTCGTTCCTCGGCCCCAACGGGGTCCGCGGCGTCGGATACGACGTCACCAAGCTGCGCGCCCGAATCGAGGCCGCCCTCGGACTCGACCGCGGCCACCAGGTGGTCCTGGTCGGAGTCGGCAGCCTGGGGCAGGCGCTCGCCAGGTACGGCGGGTTCGGCCGTCGCGGATTCACGATGGTTGGGCTGTTCGACCGCAATCCCGACCGGATCGGCAGTACCGCCGACGCGCTGACCGTTCGCGACGTCGCCGAGCTCGAGGCCGCCTGCCGCGAGCTCGACGCCACCATCGGGGTCATCGCGACGCCGGACGAATCAGCCCAGGAGGTGTGCGACCTGCTGGTGAAGGCCGGTGTGCGCTGCATCCTGAGTTTCGCGGCCTCGCCGCTCGACGTTCCGAAACACGTCGAGATCCGCCGAGTGGATCTCGCCGTGGAGATGCAGGTGCTGTCCTTCCACAGCGCCCGCAACGCCGAATCCGAGCCGGCTGCGGCCTCGGCGGCGGTTGGGCTCAGCTCGGCAAACTCGGCTTCGACAGGCTCGGATTCGACAACGAATGGATCGGTGATGGCACCGTGAGTGTTCTCCTGGTCGGGATCTCGCATCGCAGCGCTCCCGTCTCCGTCCTCGAGCGGGTCGCCATCGGCGACACGGATCGGCCGAAGCTGATCGACAAGATGGTCGCCTCCGATCACATCTCCGAGGTCATGATCGTCTCCACCTGCAACCGGGTGGAGATCTACGCGGTCGTCGACGCCTTCCACGGCGCGCTCGCCGACGTCGGGGAGTTGCTCGCCGCGCATTCCGGCCTCGACCTCGCGGACCTCACCAAGCACGCGTACGTGCGGTACAGCGAGGCGGCCGCCGAGCACCTGTTCGCGGTCGCCAGCGGACTCGACTCGATGGTGGTCGGCGAGCAGCAGATCATCGGCCAGATCCGAACCGCCTATGCCACCTCCGACAACCAGCAGGCCGTGGGCAGGGTGCTGCACGAGCTGGCCCAGCAGGCGTTGCGGGTCGGCAAGCGGGTGCACTCCGAGACCGGCATCGACCGGGCGGGCGCCTCGGTGGTGTCGGTCGCGCTCGAGCGTGCCGCTGGCCTGCTCGGCGACGGCCTCGCCGGGCGCACCGCGATGGTGGTGGGCGCCGGGTCGATGGGCGGGCTGTCCGTCGCGCACCTGACCAGGGCCGGGATCGGCCGCATCATCGTCGCCAACCGCACCCTCGAGCGGGCCGAGCACCTGGCCGAGACCGTGCGGTCCTCCGGGGTGGACGCCGACACCGTCGCGCTGGGCGAGCTCTCCGCCGCCCTCGCCGAGGTGGACGTGATGGTCACCTGTACCGGCGCGGTCGGTGCCGTGGTGACCCTCGCGGACGCGCACTTGGCGTTGGCGAAGCGGGACTCCGCGCAGCGTCCGCTGGTGATCTGCGACCTCGGCCTGCCCCGCGACGTCGAGGCCGCGGTGGCCGGGCTGCCAGGGGTGAGCCTGCTCGACATGGCCGCGCTGCAGCGCGATCCGGCGGCCGGTGCCGCAGCCGCCGACGCCGACGCCGCCCGCGAGATCGTCGCCGGCGAACTCGCCACCTACCTGGCCGGGCAGCGCCTCGCCGAGGTCACCCCGACCGTGACGGCGCTGCGCCAGCGCGCCGCCGACGTGGTCGAGGCCGAGCTGCTGCGGCTGGACTCGCGCCTGCCCGGGCTCGAGGATCCGCAGCGCGACGAGGTGGCCCGCACCGTGCGCCGTGTGGTCGACAAGTTGCTGCACGCGCCGACCGTGCGGGTCAAGCAGTTGGCCAGCACACCCGGCGGCGACTCGTACGCGGCCGCGCTGCGCGAGCTGTTCGAGCTGACCCCCGGGTCAGCCGAGGCCGTCGCGACACCGATGGAGATCCGGGCCGTTGAGCTCGCGGACGACTTCACCGCAGGCCACGAGGCCGAGGTGATGGACGCATGGAAGGGGATGCAGTCATGAGTGCAACCGCCGCATCCACCCAGGACACGACCGCGGGGCGGGCCACGGCGGCCACCCTGCGCATCGGCACGAGGGGCAGCCTGCTGGCGACCACCCAGGCCGGCACCGTGCGGGACGCGCTGATCGCCGCGGGACACCCGGCGGAGCTGGTGATCGTCAAGACGGCGGGTGACCAGTTCTCCGGCCCGGTCGAGAAGATCGGCGTCGGCGTGTTCACCGCCGCGCTGCGCGAGGAGCTGGCCGCGGGGCACGTGGACATCGCCGTGCACTCGTTCAAGGACCTGCCCACCGCTCCCGACGACCGCGTCGTCATCGCGGCCGTGCCGGGACGCGAGGATCCGCGCGACGCCCTGGTGGCGCGCGACGGGTTGGTGCTCGGTGAGCTGCCCGCGGGCTCGAAGATCGGGACCTCCGCGCCGCGGCGCATCGCCCAGCTGCGGGTACTCGGCCTCGGCCTGGACATCGAGCCGCTGCGCGGAAATCTCGACACCAGGATCGGCAAGGTCGCGAACGGCGAGCTCGACGCGGTGGTGGTCGCGAGGGCCGGGCTCTCGCGGATCGGCCGGCTCGACGTGATCACCGAGTCGCTGGAGCCGGTGCAGATGCTGCCCGCCCCGGCGCAGGGCGCGCTGGCGGTCGAATGCCGCGCGGGCGATGCCGCGCTGGTCGCGATCCTCGCCGAACTGGACGACGCGGGTGCGCGGGCCGCCGTCACGGCGGAGCGCGCGCTGCTGGCCGAGCTCGAGGCCGGCTGCACCGCCCCGGTCGGCGCGATCGCGGAGATCGTGGAGTCCATCGACGACGACGGCCGGGTGTTCGACGAGCTGTCGGTCCGCGGCTGCGCGGCGGCGCTCGACGGCTCCGACTCGATCAGGGCCTCGATAGTGGGGCCGCCCGACCGCGCCGAGGAGCTCGGCCGCGAGGTGGCCCGCGAGCTGCTGGACCTGGGCGCCCGCGCCCTGATGGGCACCGCGCCCGAACGCGAGATGGAGGGTGGCCCAACCGATGAGTGAGCCATTGCCGTCGGCGCGCTCCTCGAAACCGCGCGCCCTTCCCCCGCTTTTCTGTAGCGCCGCCCCTGACACTGCTCGACACATGAACGCACTGGAGAACAACCGATGAGCCGAGTCCGCAAGAACACCCCCGGACGGATCCTGTTCGTGGGCTCCGGCCCAGGAGACCCGGCGCTGCTCACCGTCCGCGCGCGGGACGTCCTCGCCGCCGCCACCCTGGCGTTCACCGACCCCGACGTCGACAAGGGCGTCACGGCGCTGGTCGGCACCGGGCTGCTCGGTAAGGGTGAGGAGCTCGATCCCGAGAACCCGCTGTTCGAGGTGCGCCCCGCGCTCGGCGAGCCGGCCGAGGTCGCCAAGACCCTCGTCGCCGAGGCCAAGAACGGGCACGACGTGGTCCGCCTGGTCTCCGGCGATCCGCTCACGACCGATTCGGTGATCGCCGAGGTCACCGCCGTCGCGCGGACCCAGGTCCAGTTCGAGATCCTGCCCGGTCTGCCCGCGGGCTCCGCGGTCCCGAGCTACGCGGGCATGCCGCTCGGCTCCGGCCACACCGAGGTCGACGTGCGCGGCGAGGTCGACTGGGCCGCGCTGGCCGCGGCGCCGGGACCGCTGGTGCTGCACGCGACCTCCGGCCACCTCGCGGAGACCGCGAGCGAACTGGTCGAGCACGGACTGGCGCCGCAGACCCCGGCCGCGATCACCGTCCGCGGCACCACCTGCCAGCAGCGCACCGTCGAGGCCACCCTGGCCACGCTGAACGAGGCGGGTTCGGAACTCGTCGGTTCGCTGATCGTCACCGTCGGCAAGGTGGTCAGCCAGCGCAGCAAGATGTCCTGGTGGGAGTCGCGGGCCCTGTATGGCTGGACCGTCCTGGTGCCGCGCACCAAGGAGCAGGCCAGCGAGATGAGCGATCGTCTCGTCACCCACGGCGCCATCCCCATCGAGGTGCCGACCATCGCCGTCGAGCCGCCGCGCAGCCCGGCGCAGATGGAGCGCTCGGTCAAGGGTCTGGTCGACGGCCGCTACCAGTGGGTGGTCTTCACCTCCACCAACGCGGTGCGCGCGGTGTGGGAGAAGTTCGAGGAGTTCGGGCTCGACGCCCGCGCGTTCTCCGGCGTGAAGATCGCCTGCGTCGGCGAGGCCACCGCGGACAAGGTGCGTTCGTTCGGCATCAACCCCGAGCTGGTGCCGTCCGGCGAGCAGTCCAGCGAGGGCCTGCTGGCCGAGTTCGCGCCGTACGACGACGTGTTCGATCCGGTCAACCGGGTGCTGCTGCCCCGCGCCGACATCGCCACCGAGACCCTGGCCGAGGGTCTGCGTCAGCGCGGCTGGGAGATCGACGACGTCACGGCCTACCGCACCGTCCGGGCGGCGCCGCCGCCGGCCGAGACCCGCGAGATGATCAAGACCGGCGGGTTCGATGCGGTCTGCTTCACCTCGTCCTCGACGGTCCGCAACCTGGTCGGCATCGCGGGCAAGCCGCACGCCCGCACCCTGGTGGCGTGCATCGGGCCGAAGACCGCGGAGACCGCGATCGAGTTCGGCCTGCGGGTCGACGTGCAGCCCGAGTCGGCACAGGTCGGCCCGCTGGTGGAGGCGCTCGCCGAGCATGCCGCCCGCCTGCGCGCCGAGGGTGCGCTGCCGCCCCCGCGTAAGAAGTCCCGCAGGCGCTAGGCGCTGACGCGCCCGTGCGCGGTTAGCGGGTCCACAGACCCGTCAACCGCGCACAGGCCGACCGAAGGGAGGCCTCCCATCTTTCCCGCCGAACGTCCCCGTCGCCTGCGCGCCACCCCGGCGCTGCGTCGACTCGTCGCCGAGACCTCGCTGGAGCCACGGCATCTGGTGCTGCCGATGTTCGTCGCGGACGGCATCGACGAGCCGCGCGAGATCAGTTCGATGCCAGGCGTCTTCCAGCACACCCTCGACTCCCTGACCCGCGCCGCCACCGAGGCGGTCGAGGCTGGCGTCGGCGGGCTGATGCTCTTCGGCGTCCCCAGGACCGAGGACAAGGACGCCAACGGTTCCGGTGCGACCGATCCCGACGGCATCCTGAACCGGGCCCTGCGCGTGCTCCGCGCCGAGCTCGGCGACTCCACCGTGATCATGGCCGACACCTGCCTCGACGAGTTCACCGATCACGGCCACTGCGGGGTGCTCACCGCGGACGGCCGGGTCGACAACGACGCGACGCTGACCCGCTACGTGGACATGGCGGTCGCGCAGGCCGAGTCCGGGGCGCACCTGCTCGGACCGAGCGGCATGATGGACGGCCAGATCGCCGCGATCCGTGAGGGGCTCGACGACGCCGGACATCAGGACGCGGGCATCCTGGCCTACTCCGCCAAGTACGCCTCCGCGTTCTACGGACCCTTCCGTGAGGCCGTCGGGTCGTCGCTCTCCGGGGACCGCCGCACCTATCAGCAGGACGCCGCGAACCGGCGCGAGTCGCTGCGCGAGGTCGATCTGGACCTGGACGAGGGTGCGGACCTGGTGATGGTGAAGCCGGCCATGTCATACCTCGATGTGCTGCGGGAGGTCGCCGACATGTCGACGGTTCCCGTTGCGGCCTACCAGATCTCGGGGGAGTACTCGATGATCACCGCCGCCGCGCAGAACGGGTGGATCGACCGTGACGCCGCAGTGCTCGAGTCGCTGCTCAGCATCCGGCGCGCGGGTGCCGACATCGTGCTGACCTATTGGGCTGCCGAGTTCGCAGCCCGGTTGTGACAGATACGGTGGTGGCATGACCGCCCCCTGGCCGCCAGCGCCCCCGACCGGCCCCGTCGCGCAGGACGCGCGGCCGACGCCGCCCGTCGACGTGGGCACCGCCTTCCAGTTGCTGTGTGGGGTCGCCGCGCTGGGTGTGGTGAACCTGCTCGCCACCCTCGCGATGGTGGCCGCCGACCGGAAGACCTTCGCCGACCAGTTGATCAAGGACGTGCACGCCCAGGATCCGTCGGTGGAGATCAGTGCCTCGGCGGCCGAGGGCCTGCTGCTGGTGGGGCTGGGCGTCACCGCGCTGCTCGGGCTCGCGCTGACGGCCGTGTATCTGCTGTTCGTGTTCAAGATGCGCAGCGGCCGGAACTGGGCCCGAATGCTGGTGACGATGATCGGCGTGGCGATGGTCTTCTTCGCCATCCCGGCGCTGTTCGGGCTCAGCGCGGGCGGCGGCGTGGCCGGGATGGTGGCGGGCGGGGCCGGGATCCTGCAGGCCGTGCTGTCCGTCGGCGCGGTGGTCTTGATGCACCGAAGCGAATCGAACCGGTATTTCCTGCCCGGGATGAAGGCGCAGTAGCCGTCGTGGGTGACGCGCAGGCCCGTCCGCGCCCGGTCGACGTCGCGTACTGGCTGTGGCTGGCAGGCGCCGCGCTGCTGGTGCTCTTCGGGCTGCTGGCCCTGACCTCTCCCGGCTCCGCGATTCGTGAGCAACTGCTCGAGCGCGGTGCGAGTGCAGGCAGCGTCGACGGGTTCATCGTGCTGCTGCGGGGGTCCGGCGCGGTCTCCCTGCTCGCCGGCCTCGGCCTCGGCCTGATGGCGGGGCCGACCAGGGCAGGGGATCCCCGCTTTCGGCGGGCTGTCGTCGCGCTGTCGGTGGTTTTCGCCGTCCTGCAGCTCGGGCTGATGGCGACCGGGCTGGGCCAGGCGCCGGTGCTGGTGGTCTCGGTGCTGGCGCTGGTGGCGAGCGCGCTGGTCTACCGGAAGTCGGCGACGGCGTGGTTTGCCGGTGAGTGAGGTCGGGCCGTCACGTGCGGCGGAGCCGTCCGGTGTGGGCGAGCGGATCCTGTTCGAGGAGCCGGGTGGCCGCTGGCGACTGGTCGCGCTCGGTCCGGCGCTGTGCCTGGTCGTGCTGGTCGCGGAGGTGATCATCGGTTCGGGCGTGCACTGGCTCGGGCTGGCGCTGGCCTCCGTGCTGCTCGCGGGGCTGGTCTCCCTGCAGGTGACGGCGGCGCGCAGGCACGCGAGCGTGCGGCTCACCCCGACCGTGCTGCGCAACGGCGCCGAGACGCTCGCGGTGGCAGAGATCGCCGAGGTGCTGCCCGAGGCGGATCCGTTCGCAATGGATCTGGAGCCGTGGGAGAGCGCGCCTGCGCTCGGGGAGTTGTCCGGGGTGCCGCGTCGTCGGACCCCGATCGGACTGCGACTGCGCGACGGGTCGATGGTGCGCGCGTGGGCCCGGGACGGCGACGGCCTGCGGATCGAACTCGAGCGGATCGCGGTGGACGAGGCGAAGGACGGTGAGCGGTGAGCGAACGGATGATGCGGATCGTGGAGCTTGCTCTGGCGGTGCTCGCGGTCGGGGCGGCGGTCTGGTGCTGGAACCGGGGAGTGCAGACCTCGGACTTCGGGCCTGCCATGGAGGGCGCCCCGGAGTTCACCGGCACGCACTACTCCGGCACCTGGATCGGCGCCGCGACCCTGCTGGTGATCGTGGCCGGGTTGTTGGTGATCGATGCGGTCCGGAGACGGGTACGCGGCGGTCCGCAGTGACCGGGCGAACAGCTGCCCTACCTGGCGGATAGTACCCATGGGGGGTATGGTAGGAGCATGAACGGTTACTCCCCGGAGAAGGACGATCTCCTCAAGCGACTGCGTCGGATCGAGGGCCAGGTCGCGGGCATCTCCCGCATGGTCGACGACGACCGGTACTGCATCGACATCCTGACCCAGGTGTCGGCGGCGACGAAGGCGCTGCAGTCGGTCTCGATCAAGCTGCTCGACGAGCACCTCGCGCATTGCGTGGTCGAGGCCGCCAAGAAGGGCGGCCCTGAGGCCGATGCCAAGGTCAAAGAGGCCTCGGACGCGATCGCCCGGCTCGTCCGGTCGTAGGAGGGCAGCGCCGATGCAGAACACGTACACCGTCACGGGCATGACCTGCCAGCATTGCGTCGCCTCGGTCACCGAGGAGGTCGGCGCCATCCCCGGCGTCACCGAGGTGCTGGTGGACCTGGCCAGTGGGGCGGTCAGCGTCACGAGTGAGACCGAGCTCGACCCGAAGGCCGTCGCGGAGGCGGTCGAAGAGGCGGGCTACGAGCTGGTGCCATGACCACCGCCGCGGGCCGCGGCGCCCCTGGCGCCGTCGCAGACCACGAGCTCGACCTCGATCTCGGCGGGATGACCTGTGCGTCCTGCGCGAACCGGATCGAGCGCAAGCTGGCGAAGATCGACGGCGTCGCGGCGACGGTGAACTTCGCCACCGAGCGGGCCCACGTGCGGTACCCGGCTGGGGTGGACCCGGTCGACCTGGTGTCCGCGGTCGAGTCCGCGGGCTACACGGCGACGGTGTCGAGGGCGGCGGAGACCGCCGAGCCGTCGCGGCCGGAGGCGGACGCCGCGCCCGATGGGCTCGGCCGTCGGCTGGTGGTCTCCGCCGTCGCCGCCGTCCCGGTGGTCGCGCTGTCGATGATCCCGGCGTTGCAGTTCGACTACTGGCAGTGGTTCGCCCTCGCGCTGACCACCCTGGTGGTGTTCTGGGGCGGCTACCCGTTCCACCGGGCTGCGCTGATCAACGCCAGGCACGGCAGCTCGACGATGGACACCCTCGTCTCGCTCGGCACCCTCGCCGCCTACTGGTGGTCGTTGTGGGCGTTGGTGTTCGGCACCGCGGGGCACATCGGGATGACCCACGAGTTCACGCTGCGGCTGGGCGCACACGACCCGTCGGGGCAGATCTACCTGGAGGTCTCCGCCGCGGTGACCGTCTTCCTGCTCGCGGGCCGGTACGCGGAATCGCGGGCCAAGCGACGGGCAGGCGCCGCGCTGCGGGCGCTGATCGAGGTCGGGGCCAAGGACGTCGCGGTGCTGCGCGGCGAGGGCGAACGGCGAATCCCGGTGGGCCAGTTGAGTGTCGGCGACCGATTCGTGGTGCGGCCGGGGGAGAAGGTGGCCACCGACGGGCGCGTGCTGGAGGGCGCCGCTGCGGTGGACGCTTCGATGATCACCGGCGAGTCGGTGCCGATCGAGGTGGCCGCGGGCGACGCCGTCGTCGGCGGCACCGTGAACACCAACGGGCAGCTGGTGGTGCTCGCGGAGCGGGTCGGCGCGGACACCCAGCTGGCGCACATCGCCAAGCTCGTCACCGACGCGCAGAACGGCAAGGCCGCGGTGGCGCGGCTCGCGGACCGGGTGTCGTCGGTGTTCGTGCCGGTGGTGCTGGTGATCGCGGCGCTGACGCTGGCCGGGTGGCTGCTCGCCGGGCAGGCCGCGACGGAGGCCTTCACCGCCGCGGTCGCGGTGCTCATCGTGGCCTGCCCCTGCGCGCTCGGATTGGCCACGCCCACTGCGCTTCTGGTGGGCACCGGCCGGGGCGCCCAGCTCGGCATCCTGATCAAGGGGCCCGAGGTGCTCGAGCAGACCAAGCGGATCGACACCGTGGTGCTGGACAAGACCGGCACCGTCACCACCGGGCGGATGGCGCTCGACGAGGTGGTCCCGGCGCGCGGCGAGGACCCGGTTCGTGTCCTGGCACTGGCGGCCGCGGTGGAGCGCGCATCGGAGCATCCGGTGGCCAGGGCGATCGCGGCAGCGGGCGGTGCCGGGCTGTCGGTGACGGAGTTCGAGAACCGGCCAGGTGTCGGTGTCGTCGGGCTGGTCGACGGGGTCCGGGTCAGCGTCGGGCGGCCGGACGGGCCGATCCCCGCGGAGCTGCAGTCGGTGTTCGCGACCGGTCGCACCGCCGTCGCGGTGGCCTGGGACGGCGTGGTCCGCGGCGCCATCACCGTGGCCGATGCCGTCAAACCCACCAGCGCCGAGGCGGTCGCGCAGATCGTGGCGCTCGGCATGACCCCCGTGTTGCTGACCGGTGACCGTGCCGAGGTCGGTCGTGCCGTTGGGCAGAGCGTCGGGATCAGCCGGGTGATCGCGGAGGTGCTCCCGGAGGACAAGGTCGCACACGTGGCGAAATTGCAGCGCGATGGCGCCGTCGTCGCGATGGTCGGGGACGGGGTCAACGACGCGGCGGCGCTCGCGACCGCGGACGTCGGGCTGGCGATGGGAACGGGCACGGACGCCGCGATCGAGGCCGGTGACCTGACCCTGGTGCGCGGTGACCTGCGGTCGGTGCCGCAGGCGATCCGGCTCTCGCGGGCCACCCTCGGGACCATCAGGGCGAACCTGTTCTGGGCGTTCGCCTACAACGTGGCGGCGCTCCCGCTGGCCGCGTTCGGGCTGCTCAACCCGATGATCGCGGGCGCGGCGATGGCGTTGTCCTCGGTGTTCGTGGTGGGAAACAGTCTGCGGTTGCGCAGGTTTCGGTAGCCACTACCGGGACCGGATCGCGGCAATTCGATCGGCGACGGCCTCGGCGGTCGGCGGCCGTGACTCCGTCGGGGCCAGGCAGGACTGAACCAGCGCTGCTTCGGGGGCCTCGAGGGCAGGCGAAATCCGCGGCCGGCCGGACTGAACCGCGCGGATCGCGAGCATCGGCTGGTCGATCGGCAGTTCGCCGTACAGGCCCTCGCCGGTGAGGGCGCGGTTGATCGTCGCGCCGAGGGCCCAGATGTCGGTCGCCCGTGAGGGCGCGACACCGAACAGCATCGCGGGATCGATGTATTCGACGGAGGTGGCGGGCGCCATGCCGGTCAGGCGGGATCCTGCGTTCAGCACCCTGGCCAGGCCGAGGTCGGACAGTCTTCCGCCGTTGTCATCGACCATGATGTTGGCCGGTTTGATGTCGCCGTGCGTGCTACCGGCTTCGTGCAATGAGTGGACTGCGCGGGCGGCATCCTCGAGCGCGCGGAGGATCTCGCTGCGAGCCATCTGCCTGGCTGGGGACCCCAGCGATCCGAGCGGGAAGTACTCCATCGCGTACAGGAACGTGTCTGCCTCGAGGGCCGCGTCATAGATCCGGACGAAGAGAGGCGAATGTACCGCCGCGAACGCGCGCAGCTCGCGGACCCCGCGGCGATACGCATCCTCGCTGTACTGCCCCTCGAACACTTTCACGGCGACCAGGTCGGTCGAAAGCCCCAACCGCGCGGGCGCTTCGGCCAGATAGAAGCGACCGTGATTGCCCTCGCCGAGCAGCCTGACGATTCTGTAGTCGGCGATCGCGGCCGGGATACTCGAGCTCTGTTGGACGGGCATCGGCTTCTCCTGCGCTTCCTGCCGGTCGGCTGGGCCATGGAGTTGGCGGGTCGATCGTGGTGAACTTGGACGGTGGGGCACAGCGCCGCCGAGATCTTCGCGTTCGTCCTGTTGGACATCGCCGTGATCATTGTGGTGGCACGACTGTTCGGCCGGGCTGCGCGGGCACTTCGACAGCCCGCGGTTGTCGGTGAAATAGTTGCCGGCATCGCGCTCGGCCCGAGCCTGCTCGGAGCGCTTCCCGGCGATCTGGACGGTCAGCTCTTTCCCCCTGACGTCGTGCCCTACCTGAAGGTCCTCGCGCAGCTCGGTCTCGTTCTGTTCATGTTCATCGTCGGACTCGAGCTCGACGTCGCGCTCCTCCGGGGACGGGAACGGATCGCCGGCAGTATCTCGCTGGCCTCGATCGTCGTTCCGTTCGCGCTTGGCGCGGCCTCGACCCTGATTCTGCACCCGCTGCACGGCGAAGTCGACGGCGAGCAGGTGTCGCTGTTTGCGCTCATGCTGTTCATGGGTGTGGCGATGTCGATCACCGCCTTCCCGGTACTCGCACGGATCCTGGCCGACCGCGGGATGCACCGGACGACGGTCGGGGTCCTCGCCCTCGCCTCTGCGGCGGTCGACGACGTGCTGGCCTGGACGCTGCTTGCGTTCGTCGTGGCGGTGGTCAAGGGCGGAAGTCCGTTCGAGGTGGTCCGCATCGTTGCGCTCACCGTGGTGTTCGCGGCGATGATGTTCGGAATCGCCCGCCCGCTGTTGGTGCGGCTGCTCGGGTGGTACCGCAGGGCCGGACGGCTGACACCGGACATTCTGGCCGTCATCCTCGTCGGTGTTCTCTTGTCCGCATACGTCACCGAGCAGATCGGGATTCACGCGATCTTCGGTGCGTTCGTGTTCGGCGCCGTCCTCCCGCGCGAGAATGCGCAGGACCTGACCCGCGAGATTCTAGAGCGCCTCGAACAGGTCAGCGTGCTGTTGCTGCTGCCGATCTTCTTCGTCGTCACGGGATTCGGGGTGGACATCGCCGGTCTGACCGGATCGGGTTGGTGGCAGCTGCTGTTCATCCTGTCGATCGCGATCGGGGGCAAGTTCGTCGGCGCGTTCGGCGGGGCGCGCCTGCAGCGGATGCCTGTTCAGCAGAGCGCGGCCATCGCGGTGTTGATGAATACTCGCGGGCTCACCGAGCTGGTCATCCTGTCGATCGGCCGGGAGCTGGGGGTCCTCGACGGTGAACTGTTCACGATGATGGTGCTGATGGCCCTCATCACGACGGCGCTGACCGAGCCGCTGCTGCGGTTGGTGTACCCGGACAAGGCGATCGAGCGGGACATCGCCGCGGCCGCAAGGGCGAGCTTCGGGTCCGCGCGGACCTACCGCGTGCTGATCAATCTCGACGGCCCCCCTGGCCCCGAGGTCGACGGCATGCTGAGGTCGGCCGGGGTCGCGGCGGCGGGGCGGCAGCCGGCCGAGCTGCTGCTGTGCCGCTTCCTGCCCGCGGCGAACGAGGGCAGGACCGGCCTCGAGATCGGGACCGGCCTGCTGCTTCCCGACCTCACCGGCATGGCGCAGGCGGTCGAGGAGTTGGAGGCGTACGCGGCCACCGCGGACACCGAGGCGCGGATCAAGGCGATCTGCCGGTTCAGCTCGGATTCGGGGGCCGACTTGCGCAGGTTCGCCGAGGCGTCGTCGGCGGAAGTCGTTGTGGTCAGCGAGGAGTGGGCGAAGCGCCGGGGCGACGCCCTCCTCGCGTTCGACGCGGTGACGGTTCTCGTTGTGGCCGACCACCGCTACCCGGACGTCGCGGATTGGCGCCGCGCCGCGCAATCGACAATCGGCGCGACCGCGGCGCTGGCCTTGACGAGCGAGGGAAGGGTGCTGGTGTGCGCCGACGAATCGCCCGATGGCAGCCGTGCGGCGCTGATCGCCGCGCGCGCGGCCGCAGCCGCAGGGGCGCCGCTGACGGCAATCGCGGCTGACGGCGGCGGCCGGGTCCTGCGCAGACTCGCGAACGCGCTGGCGCCGCTCGGTTCCGTCGGCATCGAGGCGGCGGTCGTCTCCTCCGGGGAATCGGCCGCGTTCATCGGCCGTGCGACGGCGGAGGTGGTGGCGGCAGCCCGGGTTCTCGACCGCACCCGCGGATCCGCCGTCAACCTGAGGGAGGAGGTGTCCGCGCTCGTGAAGGCGTCGGTATCGAAGGGGCGTCGGTGAACGCCGACCGCCGGGGGTTCACAGCCTGCCGTGCGGGGAATCGAAGGTGGCCACTCGGTCGCCCAACCGCACCTCGGCTCCGGGGGTGAGCGTGACCGGGGTGTTCGGGGGCAGCCGGATCCAGTCCTGTTCGCCGGGCGCACGCAGGTGCGTGCCGTTCGTCGAATCCAGGTCGACGATCGTGACGTCCCAGTCCATCAACCGCACCGCCGCATGCGCCCGCGACATGCCCCCGGAGGAATCGTCGATCCTGATCGCGCGGAGACCCTCCGCCGCGAGCTCGGACTTCTCCGGGTCGCGGCCGAGCACGCAGTCCCCGTCGAGAACATAGGTCGTGCCGTCGTCGAGGACGAGGAACCCGAGGGGCGGCCGAACGCCCTCGGTGAGCACCTGGGTCATCTGATCCATCCGGATTCCGCACACGCAGCAGAAGGCGGCCCGCGGATCGTTCAGGTGCATGTTCTTGCAGTTGTGTCCGCGAACAGGTGTGGCCTCGAGTTCGGTGTCCCGGAGCAGGCCCGGGTCGTCGGATGGCGGGCTGCCCGGTATCGGTACAGGTAGCGAGGGTCTGGGCGGTGCCTGCTCGTCCGCCACGTCGATTCGGTCGGACACCAGGGGCGCCGCCAATTCGAGCGGGGCAGGGGGATCGGGCGCGGCCACGATCTGTTCGACGCCAGCGGTTTCGGATTCCGACGGGTCGGCAGGCTGCCTGCGGTCGCCGCGCGGCAGCCCCGACCAGATCACGACCCCCGCGCCCGGAACCACGCCCTCGGTCAGCGACCCGACGCCACGCGCGACCGGGAACTCGCACTCCGCATCGGCGGCATCGACGAACAGCGCCGCGGCCATGGCGGGCGCGTCGACCACCCGGTCCACCGTGAATCCCGCGTCGGTGCCGCAAAGCCGATCGGGCTCGCCGTCGGCGCCTGTCAGGACCGCGGTGACGTCTCCGTGCAGGAACACGGCGAGCCGCGCGCCTGACGGCGTGAGGACACCGAACTCGACGTCGTCGTCCTGCTCGATGATCCATCTGGTCGCGAGCCTGGCGAACAGCCGGCCGGGTTGGCCGGGTTCGGCCTCGACCGCTTGCCGGAGCAACCGCCGCAGACCCTCCACCGCCTTCGCGGCGGCCGAGTCCGCCGACGGCCGCGACGTACCCCTGTGCGCGACGATCGCGACCGCGCCCGCGGTGCTCACCACCAGGTGGGTTCCGGACAGCACTTCGACTTGACGGTCGCTCACAGGAATCGCCCCCCGGCGAACCGCCAGCGATGGAAGAGCACCCGCATCGGCCCGTTGACCACCAGCCAGAACACCAACCAGGTGACCACGAACTGGATCGAGAATGCCACCGGCGACGGTCGCAGGTCGTCGGGCACCACGAGGGTGGTGTGGCCCACCAGCAGCCACATCAGCGCGCCTTCGTTGACGATCGCCACCATCCCGAAAAGCGTAGGCCAGTCCTTCTCCCACCGGAACTGTTGCAGAAAGTGGTACAGCAGTTCCCACAGCACGCCGACGAGCACCACCCCGATCATCACGCTGAACGTCACCCGATAGCTGTCCGCCTGGCCGAGGGCGCCGGTCGGGAGAAACGGCGTGATCAGGAGGGCGACGACGAATCCGATCACCCCGAGGCCCAGGATGCGGGTCTGGATGCGCCCGTTCAATGTCGGCAGCATGGCCGTCTCAGATCTCTCGGTTCCGCACCCACGACCACCACTGCCGGGCGGACCGACCGGGACCCATTCGGCGGCAGAAGCCGTTCGCGGCAAGGTCGTCCGCGATCTCCTGGGCGGCGATCTGCAACCCCAGGAAGGTGTCGACCCCGGGGAAATACCCGCCGAGCGTGGCGCTGCCGGAGGCGTAGAGGCGGCCGGTGCCGCTGCGGGTGCCGATCAGCTCGAACGTTCGGTCCACGTCGAGTCTCCCGACCGGATTTCGTCCCGCGCCGGTGTGGGCGAGAAGGTCCGCGAGGAGGCGATGCTCCCTGATGTCCGCTTCGAGGCCGGTGCAGTCGATCACGTAGTCGACCCGGGCGTCGTACGGCTGCGTCGGCGGCGGGAACGGCAGCGGCGCGGTCGGATCGGGCACGATCGTCGTCACCACACCGTGGCCACCTGGCTCCGGCCGTAGGTTCTCGGCCGAGCCCGCCATCACCTGGTACCAGCCTTCCGCGCGCCCCCTGGCGAGCTGTTCCTGCCAGTTCTTCCGCACCGGTGTGTTGGTCCCGCCCATCTCCTCGTACGCGCGCTTGCGGGCATCGCCCTCCAGCCTGCGCATCCGAGCCTTGAGTTGGCCGCCCCACACCGACTTCGGATAGTTGAACCCCTGATACGCCCAGCCGTCTTTTCCCTTGCGGCGCATGAAGATGTTCGGTCCGTGCGGCTTGTCGACGTAGGTGCGGAAGAGGTGCAGGATCCGGGTCTGTAACCCGAGCCGGTCGCGATCGTCGATGAGCCGCTGCAGGACCCGCGAGGCGACGATGCCGCTCCCCCTGATCATCACGGTGGCGGGCTTCTTCTGTAACGCCTGGTAGACGTGCTCGTGCGGCTCGTATGGGTTGACCACCCGCGACGGGTCCCGATACTTCGACCGGTACTCCTGGAGGTCGTCCAGCATCTTCAGGCCCGGATACCCGACCGCCACGTGCACATACCTGCTGCGGAACGCGATCCGCTTGGTCGGGGTGGCCCCGGTGCGCGGTGTGAGGATGGTGAAGTAGCCGCCGTTGCCGCGTCGCCGGACCATTCGGACCTGACCGTTGCGGAGCGATCGGGCATAGCCGATCCGGTGGAACTCGCGCTCCATCGATTCGAACGCCTGGCCCGCGCGGGGGGTGTAGAAGTCGGCGAAGACGGGTTCGACGAACACCTGCCACAGCGGTTTGACGAAACCGCTGATGGTATTGGCGCTCAGCGCTTCTCGGATGGCGTAGGAGGGAAAGCCCCAGATGTTGTCCGGCGTCGACGCCGAATCCGACCGCAGCCGCTCGTGCCGGGGAATCTGGGACACCTTGGTGAGGTACTCGTAGCTGGACCACGGGACGTCCTGAGGCCCGAGGACGGCCATCGATTCCGCGGGCACGCCGTAGATCCGCAGGGTGTCGAACGTGACGAACGATCCGATGCCACTGCCGACCGTGACAAACGGGACCTCGACGACGGGTATGCCGGACTCGGCAACCATGTCGTCGGTCCAGACATCCGTGTCGATCAGACGTCGGGTGAGATCGCCCGTCATCTGCGGAGTTCTTCCGGCATCACGTTGGCATCCATGCCGCCCGATCACCGCCTCCGGACCTGGGGGATCTATAGCTCAATTAGACAGCAGCGCCCCGGCCGTCACCAGAGCGCGGCTCGGATCGGCGGACGGCCTGCGGCGCGACGGTTCCGGTAGCGGTTCGCACGGCCGATTTGCGCGAAGCCACATCGACTTGAACACTGTTCAAGTTGATGTGAGGGCAGGGAGATCGATGACGCAAGCAGGGACCGTCCGTGACGGGGTCCGCCATACCCGTGTCCTCGTGATCGGGGCGGGTTTCGCCGGCCTCGGGATGGCGATCGGTCTGACCCGAGCGGGCCACGACGACTTCATCGTGCTGGAGAAGGGCGAGGACGTCGGCGGAACCTGGCGGGAGAACACCTATCCCGGTTGCGAATGCGACGTGCCGTCCGCCCTGTACTCGTATTCCTTCGAGCAGCAGGCGTGGAGTGGCCTCCGCGCGTCGCAGCCCGAGATCCTCCGCTACCTGCGGCGGGTGAGCGCGAAGTATCGCGTCCGGGACAAGATCGAGTTCGGCGCGGAGGTCGAGCGCGGCCACTGGGACGACGTCGACGGCCGCTGGCATCTGTTCACCACCGGCGGCCACGAGTTCGTGGCCCAGTTCCTGGTGGTCGGAACCGGCGCGCTCCACCTGCCCAAGGTGCCGACGATTCCCGGGGCCGCCTCCTTTGAGGGTGCGGCGTTTCACTCGGCGCGGTGGGACCACGCCGTCGATCTCGCGGGCAAGCGGGTGGCGGTCATCGGAACCGGCGCCAGCGCGGTCCAACTGGTGCCCGAGCTCGCCGCGATGGCCCACTCCGTCCAGCTGTACCAGCGCACTCCGCCGTGGGTGCTGCCGCGCCGGGATTCCCTGCCGGGATGGCGGCAAGCCGCTCGGCTTCCCCCGGTGCGGCTGATCGCCAGGACCCTGACCTACTGGGCATTCGAGCTACGGGCCCTCGGCCTCAACGGGCGCACCGCGCTCACCCGGCGGCTCGAGCGAAGGGCGATGCGGCACCTGAGGCGGCAGATCCAGGACCCCGCCCTCCGCGAGGCCCTCACCCCGACCTATCGCATCGGTTGCAAGCGGATCCTGCGCTCCAATGAGTACTACCCCGTGCTGAACAGCCCGACGACCGAGGTGATCACCGAGCGGGTCGCCGAGATCGGACCGGATGTCATCGTCGCGGCCGACGGCACGCGACGGGAGGCGGACGTCATCGTCTATGCCACCGGCTTCCGGGTCGCGGGGTCGTTGGCCCGGCTGCCTCTGGTCGGACGCGACGGCGTCAGCCTGCAGGAGCGATGGCAGCGGGACGGGATCGCGGCCCACCTCGGGATCTCGGTGTCCGGCCTTCCCAACGCCTTCTTCCTGACCGGACCGAATACCGGACTCGGACACAACTCCGTCGTGTTCATGATCGAGGCCCAGGTGAGGTACGCGCTGAGGGCGATGGAGCTGGTGGACCGCGAGGCCGCGACCGCGCTGGAAGTCCGCCCGGACGTGCAGGACGCGTTTCGACGCGACCTGCACGCGCGGCTCGCAGGCGGGGTGTGGAGCACCGGCGGGTGCCGGAGCTGGTACGTGGACGCGCGCGGCGTCAACAACTCCGTCTGGCCCGGTTTCTCGTGGCAGTACTGGCTCCGGACGCGACGGGTGAACCGCGGCGACCACGAGGTGCTCACACACGCCGCGGGGTGACTCACCCCTCCAGCATCGCCGCACCCAGGGTCGACTCCGGCACCGCGAACCCCTCGATCAGCGCGAGGGCGTGCGGGCGCAGGGTGCGACACCGCTCGTTGACGCCGCGCGTCACGGCCTTCGCCCGCTCCACCGACAGGTGCCGGTGCTCCATGAACCAGGCCTTGTCCTCCTCGATCACGGTGAGCGCGTAGAGATCACAGAGGTCTCCGAGCAGGTCGGTGGTGGCGTCGTCGGCGCACGAGTCGATACCCGCGACGAACGCCTCGAGCACCACCCTGTCGATGTGTGCCTCGGCCGCGCGCAGCACGTGGTCCTGGACGGAGTTGAAGGCGTCGAACGGATCGGCCTCACGCTTCTGCGCGCCCTGCAACCGCCGGGCCGCGGTGGAGAGCAGGTACTCCTCGCGGTCCTCGAACATCTTGAGCTGGGTACCGCGGTTGAAGAGGCTGCCCTCCTCCTCGTTGTCCTTTCGGGTGTCGAGGATGGTCTGGATGATCTGCTGTGCGGCCGTGCGCTTCTTCACCACATCGCCGACGGTGGTCGCCGCGAACCGCATCCAGTCGACCGGGCTCATGCCGCGGACCTCGTCCGCATAGCCGGTGAGCAGCTCCTTCGCGACCAGCTGGGTGAGCACGTGGTTGTCGCCCTCGAAGGTGGTGAACACGTCGGTGTCCGCCTTGAGTGCGACCAACCGGTTCTCGGTGAGATAGCCGGCGCCACCGCAGGCCTCGCGGCATTCCTGGATGGCGCGGGTGGCATGCCAGGTGTTCGCGGCCTTGAGCCCGGCGGCCCGGCTCTCCAGCTCACGCTGCTCCTGCGGGTCCACCTCGGACGAGCTCTGGATCTCGTGCAGTGCGGAGACCAGCTCGTTCTGTGCGAAGTGCAGCGCGTACGACTTCGCGATGAGCGGCAGCAGCCGGCGCTGGTGCACCAGGTAGTCCATGATCAGGACCTCGTCCTCGGACCTGGGCTTGTCGAACTGCCTGTGCTGCAGGGCGTACCGGGTCGCGATGCTCAGCGCCACCCGGGCCGCGGCGCCTGCCGCGCCGCCCACCGTGACGCGGCCGCGGATCAGGGTGCCGACCATGGTGAAGAACCGCCGGTTCGGGTTCTCGATCGGCGAGCTGTACGTGCCGTCCTCGGCGACGTCGGCGTACTTGTTGAGCAGGTTCTCCCGCGGCACCCGGACCTGGTCGAAGAGGATCCGGCCGTTGTCCACGCCCGGCAGGCCCCCCTTGTGACCGCAGTCGGAGGTGGTGATGCCGGGCAGGTCGTCGCCGCGCTCGTCGCGGATCGGGACCACGAAGCAGTGCACCCCGCGAGACTCGGGCTCCTCGCCGGGCGCCGCGGTGATCAGCTGCGCGAACACCGTCGCCATCCGGGCGTGCTGGGCTGCGCCGCCGATGTAGTCCTTGCGTGAGGACGGCGTCGGCGAGTGGATCACGAATTCCCCGGTGGCGGGGTCGTAGGTCGCGGTGGTCTCCAGGGCCTGCACGTCGCTGCCGTGCCCGGTCTCGGTCATCGCGAAGCAACCGAGCAGGTCCAGATCGATCAGCGGCTTGACGTAGGCCTGGTGATGGCGAGCGGTGCCGAGGTTTTCGATCGCGCCACCGAACAGGCCCCACTGGACGCCCGCCTTGACCATCAGCGACAGGTCCGACATGGCCAGCATCTCGATGCTGATGACCGCGGCGCCCACGTCGCCGGTGCCGCCGTGCTCGGCGCTGAAACCGTTGGCGGCGTAGCCAGCCGCGGTGAGGGCCTGCATCTGCTCGAGCGCCTTGGCGCGGGCGGCGGCGAGGTCGGGCGTGAAATGCGGCGCGAACTCGGGGCGGGTCAGGTCGGAACGGACCTTCTCGCGCACCTCCTGCCACTGTCCGTCGAGGGTGGTCCGCAGGTGATCCGCTGTGGTGGCCATGGTCCCGACCGTAGCCGCTGCGGCGCCGGGTGTCTCAGTGTCTCGGGACCGCGGGTCGGATCGTTCCCGTCACGCTGCCGAGCCCGAACCGGCCGCCGGACGGTGAGGGTGCGGTGGCCGAGATGGTCACCACGTCGCCGTCCTCGAGGTAGCCGCGGGTGCTGCCGTCCGGCAGTGCGATCGGTTCCCGGCCGTCGGTGGTCAGCTCGAGCAGCGAGCCGACCCGATCGGGCTCGGGACCGGAGACGGTGCCAGACGCAAACAGGTCCCCGGTCCGCAGGCCCGCACCGTTCGAGGTCAGGTGCGCGAGCATCTGCGCCGGTGACCAGTACATCCCGCGGTAGGGCGGTCGGGAGACGACGTGCCCGTTGAGTGTCACCTCGAATTCGATGTCCAGTCCCCAGTTCTCGCTATCCCTCAGGTAATCGAGCGGTTCCGGGTCCTGCACACGGCTGGGCAGTCTCGCCGCCTCGAGCGCGGCCAGGGGCACCACCCACGGCGAGATCGAGGTGGCGAAGGACTTGCCGAGGAAGGGGCCGAGCGGTACGTACTCCCAGGCCTGCAGGTCGCGGGCCGACCAGTCGTTGAGCAGGACGACGCCGAAGACATGATCCGCGAAATCTGCGGTGGGGACGCAGGTTCCGAGGGCGCTGGGGGTGCCGACCACGAAGCCGAGCTCCGCCTCGATGTCGAGCCTGCGGCTCGGGCCGTCGGTGGGTGAGGCCTCCTCCTGCGCCTTGCGTTGGCCGGTGGGCCGCACGATGTCGGTGCCCGACGGCACCACCGTGCCTGCGCGGCAGTGATAGCCGATCGGCAGGTGCTTCCAGTTCGGGGTCAGCGGCGGGCCGTCCGGCCGGAACAGGCGACCGACGTTGCTCGCGTGCTGCTCGGATGCGTAGAAGTCGACGTAGTCCGCGACGTCGAACGGCAGGTGCATGCTGACTTCGTGGACTGGGTGCAGGTAGGGCCGGACCCGCTGCCGATGGTCGGGATTGGTCACCAGATCGATGATCTCCGCCCGAACCTGGGCCCAGCGTTCGCGGCCGAGCGCCAGGAAGGCGTTCAGGGTGGTCGAGCGCAGCGCGGCCTCGTCGACGACGGAGGTGAGGTCGAGAACCCGGTCGCCGATCGCGACGCCGATGTGCCGGTGCAGGGCGCCGGTGGAGAACACGCCGTAGGGCAGCGGCTCGATCGGGTAGTCGCTCGTAGGAATACCGTCACCAGAGGTCATGTCGGTTCCCCTCCCAGCCCGAAAGTTCCTGGGCCGCAGCCCGATCGGGTGGGTGCCAAGCCGAGACGCACCGCCTCGAGCATCGGGGTTTCGGTGTCGCACGACCCGAAGCAGGTCAGCACGGCCCGCGCGGGAGCCGGGTCGTGCAGGGCGCGGGCGGTCGACCGCAGCCGGTCCCGGTCGTCGTCGGCCAGCACCGCGGCGGTGTCCGCGACGGACCCGGATCGAGCGGTACCCGCGGCCAGGACCAGATTCAGGAAGCCGTGATGGGCGATCCCCGTCGACGGGTCGGTGCGCCGAATCGCGTGGTGCAGGCCGGCGGTGGCCTTGGCGGGGATCCCCGAGCGCGCGGCCGCGACCAGCGCGGAGGCCAGTTCGACCGGCGTCGGAAACAGTTCGGGCCCGCTCCCGCCGCAGCGCAGCTTCACCCCGAGCGCCGCCGCGTCCTCGGCCCGGCGCTCGGCCAGCGCCGAGATCAGGGTGGGGGCATCGGTGACCGTCGCGGGCTCGAGGAACAGGGGGACCGCCGCGCCCTTGGCGGCGTCGATCAGGGTGGCGAGGGCGCCTGCAGTCTCGTCCGGTCCCGCGGGCAGCGCCGCCTCGATTCCGACCAACTCGGCGCAGGGTGAGCGACGCAGCGCCGCGACGGTGTCCGCGAGCGCAGCCGCGTCGACGGTGACGAGCACGGCGAACCGGTCGTCGGCGTCGAGATGCGTGAGCAGTTCGGGCACTCTCGACGCGGGGCACACGAACCGGTTCGTGAGCATCGGTTGCCCCGACGCGGTGTCGCGGCGATGGCGCGACACCGCGGCCGCCATGTCAAGCGCGCCGGGTTCGAACAGGCCGGCGTCGTCGACCAGGTGCGCGAGCAGCGCGGTCATGACGACGGCCCTCGGCCAGACCAGGACCAGGCGTAGGCGGGATCCTCGACGGACAGTCCGCCCTCGCCGAGCGCGAGCGGCCGGAAGGTGTCGACCATGACCGCGAGCTCGTCGAAGAACTCCGCCCCGAGGCTGGCCTCGACCGCGCCAGGCTGAGCCCCGTGCGCGATTCCGCCCGGGTGCAGGGAGACCGAGCCGCGGTCGATGCCCGACCCCTTGCGTGCCTGATAGTCGCCGTCGACGTAGAACATCACCTCGTCGGAATCGACGTTGGAGTGGTGATACGGCACCGGGATTGCCAGGGGGTGATAGTCGACCTTGCGCGGCACGAAGTTACAGATCACGAACCCCGTGCCCTCGAACACCTGATGGGCGGGCGGGGGCTGGTGGACCCGGCCGGTGATCGGTTCGAAGTCCGCGACGTTGAAGGTGTACGGATACAGGCAGCCGTCCCAGCCGACCACGTCGAACGGGTGGGTGGCGAAGACCAGACGGGTGCCGACGGGTCCGGTGGCGCCACGGTGCTTGACCAGCACCTCGACGTCGATGGCGTCGCGCAACTGCGGCTCGGTCGGCCCGCGCAGGTCGCGCTCGCAGTAGGGCGCCTGCTCGAGCAGCTGGCCGAATCGCGACAGGTACCGGCGGGCCGGCCCGATGTGGCTGCTCGATTCGATTACGTACGCGCGCAACGGTTCACCGGGGTCCGGCAGCCATCGATGTGTGGTGCCGCGGGGGAGCAGGACATAGTCGCCGCGGCGGGCGCCGAGCGCGCCGAACACGGTCTCGACGGTGGCGGATCCGGCCTCGACGAACACGCACTCGTCGCCGACCGCGTTTCGGTAAAGGGGTGAATCCTGCTGCGCCGCAACGTAGGAGATTCGGACGTCGTCGTTGCCGAGGATGAGTCGCCGACCGGTCACGGCGTCGGTGTCCATGGGGGTTCCGAGCAGTTCGTGCAGCTTGAGGTGCCTGCATCGGAGCGGGTGGTTGGGGGTCAGCGTCTGGTCGGGGGGTTCCCAGGTCGTTGCGTCGACGATCGCCGACGGGGTGCCGCGGTGGTAGAGCAGGGCGGAATCGGACGAGAAGCCCTCCTCGCCCATGAGTTCCTCACCGTAGAGGCCGCCGTCGGGCGCGCGGAACTGTGTGTGCCGCTTCGGTGGCACCTGGCCGACCTGGCGATAGAAGGGCATGGCGGTTCCTCCGGACGACGCGCTGCGGACCGGCCCCGCTCGGCCCTCGATGTGATGCGGATCACATCTGCTGTCACTATATCGCCGCACAGTAGTGGCGCCTGAGCTAAGTCCTAGGTCTAGACTCAGCACCGTGACTTGCACCCTTTCGGAGACGCTGGCCGTGATCGGCGAGCGCTGGGCATTGCTGATCGTTCGCGAGGTCGCGCTCGGTCTGCGCCGCTTCGACGAGCTCCGAGCCGCGACCGGCGCGCCGCGCGGGGTGCTGTCCGACCGCCTACAGCGACTCATCGCCGCGGGGGTACTGGCCACCAGGGACTACCAGGTTCCCGGTAGCCGGGCGCGGTCGGAGTACACCCTCACGGAGGCGGGCCTGGACCTGTTGCCGGTGCTCGCCGCATTCTCCGACTGGGGGGAGAAGCATCTCGCGGGAGGGGCCCAGCCCGAGGTCGTCTACCGGCACACCGGTTGCGGCGGCCGGGTGACCGCACGGTTGGTGTGTGAGTGCGGCGGCGACGCCGATGCACACGAACGCGTCATCGCCCAGGTCAATCGTTGAACGCTCAGGCAGCTGTGCTCAGGCCGGCTGGACTCAGACAAAGGAGTGCTCCATGTCTCTCGTAACCACCACCGACGCCGCGTTCGCCGCGGACGTGCTCTCGTCCGGGACGCCGGTCCTCGTCGAATTCGGCGCGGCCTGGTGCGGCCCGTGCAAGATGGTCGCGCCGGTGCTCGAGCAGATCGCCGCGGACGAGGCGGGCCGCCTCGCGGTCGTCGCGATCGACGTCGACGAGAACCCCGCGACGGCCAAGGAGTACCAGGTGAAGGGCATGCCGACCATGGCGCTGTTCGTCGGCGGCGAACTGGTCACGACGGTGGTGGGCGCCAAGCCTCGCGCCGCGATCATGCGGGCGCTGGAGCCGCACCTGTCGGAGGCCTGAGCGCAGCTTGCCGCCGAGCGTGCAGTTGCTGGGGCATCGGCCGACGCAGATTCATATGGTCAGAGCAACAACTGATCATGAGGGGGTCGGCCGGTGGGATTGGCGCGTAATCGGAAGTTGTTTCGGCTCGTGTGTCGGGGTGCGACGCA
>NZ_JBHZBV010000012.1:0-89882 GCF_042754885.1 Rhodococcus sp. NPDC059179
TCGATCCACGACTCCCAGAACCGACCCGCCGCCAACACCTTCCGCGCCGCGAAACGATTCTCGGCCACACACGACAACCCGACATCCTCCAACGCGGCAACATCATCGAGCAGCGAAAAGGCCCCCGCCTCGGCGCCGGACCTCACCTCGCTGTCCCTGACCTCACCACGCGATTCGAACATGCATTCGATAGTACGCCTCAGGTCCGACAGGCGCCAGGGTCCGACAACAGAATTCTGGGCGGAGGACATCAGTCCGATGCGGTCGACTCGCTACCGCTCCGCCGTAGCCCCAAATGACCAGCCCCACGCCCCGGACCGGCAGGGCGGCCAACCAGGCGAACCCGCTCGCGATCGCAAGACCGGAACAGCTCCCAAACCTGACGAAGCCGCACCGTTGCCCGAAACCTGCACTGACACAACCGATACCGACGAGCATTGAGGGAGTGGCCCCACCTGAACTACCGGGCCCGCGCGACCGCGGCCGCCGTCAGCCCGACGAGGATCGAAATACCGACCGGGCGCGCACACCACTGATGTGCTGTATCCGGCCTGCACACTGGGCGTTCCGAGCCGCCCGACGGAGCGCGATTCCCACGCATCCTCACGAGCCCCCGTTACCTTCTTCGCGACCCCTTCCGTGGGTCACGGTCACCAGGCCCGGTATGACTACTTCCCCTGCCGCTCGCATGATCCGGAGGGGTGATGTTGCCGGGCATCGACACACCGGAGGGCAAGAGGCGCAATGCCGGGCTCATCTGCCTATCCCGCAGACGCTGCGACGTGTTGCACGCCATGCTCCCAACAAGGAGTTCTACCGAGGCCCATTGTCGGCGACGGTGGCGTGACACAAGGCGCCGACCGGTCCTGTCGTCAGCATTCCGTCCTGAGCAACACGGTTCCCAGCGCTAGACACCTCCAGACCATCTTTGCTACTACTGAGTAGTCAAGGGCGCGAGGGGGACTTGTGAACCATATGAACCGGGCTGGATCGGGTGAGCCTGTACTGCTGCTACACGGATACACCTTGTCCCATCATTCATGGCACAGAGTTGTCGACAACCTCTCGAACGACTACGACGTCCTCGCGATGACGATGCCAGGACATTGGGACGGACCTCGGCTGCGACTGCGCGATGTAGGGGTCCGCGGGATCGCCGATGGCGTCGAACGTGAACTCGACAAGCTCGGTTGGGAAACCTGCCATATAGCCGGAAGCTCACTGGGCGGAGAGATCGGATTCGAACTCGAGCGCCGCGGCCGCGCAAGATCCCTCGCTGCGATCAACCCCAGTGGAGGGTGGAAACGGTTCTCCTACACAGAGTTTCACCTTGGCTTGGTATTTATCGCACAGTTTCCACTCGCCGCTGCTGCCCGCGTATTCGGTGATCGAATGACAACTCGCGAGATCTTTCAACGCCCGATCATCCGAAACTGCGTCAGTGACATGACTGCGGTCACCCCCGCTGACGCGGCAAATACGATCCGCGCAGTCTCTCACTGTCCCATCTACCTGCCAATGCAACTGGCGTATCTCCGCGATGGACCACTTACAGACCAGGACATCCGTCGTGTCACCGCGCCGACATCGTTGATGCTGTCCGAGTTCGACACCTTCCTCACCCGGAACAAATGCATGCGGCGACTGATCGATGAACTGCCCGACCACGTCGAAGAGGTGACCCTCTCGGGCGTCGGCCACATTCCGATGCTCGAGAACCCCGAAATCGTTGCTGATGCCCTCCGCATCCACTTGACCAGGGTGGCTGATCAACAACCCTGGCAAGCCTCCTGATTTGATGAGCTACCGGTAGGACCAGACGATAGGGACACCCCCGCCCGCAGCGACACAGTTGCGATGCCGGGATGGGTGCCGACCGATTTGGGCGTCACCACAGATTGACATCGCCCCACCACGGAAATTCCACGACCATTCCGGGCACAATGGCTGCGTGACCGAATCCGCCAACGCCACCGTGCTCGTCGTCGATGACGACGAGGACGTGCTCGTCTCCCTGCGACGTGGGCTGCGCCTGTCCGGGTTCACGATCCTCACCGCCTCCGACGGGGCGGAGGCGCTCAGCGTCGTCGCCGACCGCTCCCCCGATGCCATCGTTCTCGACATGAACATGCCGGTCCTCGACGGCGCGAGTGTCGTCACGGCGCTGCGCGCGATGGGCAATGACATCCCCATCTGTGTGCTCAGCGCCCGCGCCTCGGTCGACGACCGGGTGTCCGGACTCGAGGCGGGCGCCGACGACTACCTGGTCAAACCGTTCGTGCTCGCAGAACTGGTCGCGCGCATCCGCGCGATGCTGCGCCGCAGAACGACGCCTCCCGCCGCGGCCGCACCGCAGGGCTCGATCACCGTCGGGTCGCTGACCGTCGACCTGCTGGGACGCCGAGCACACGATGGCGACCGCGAAATCGAGCTCACCAAAAGGGAATTCGAGTTGCTGGCCATTCTCGCCCGCAACAGCGGCGTCGTGCTGAGCCGGGAGCGACTGCTCGAGTTGGTGTGGGGCTACGACTTCGTCGCAGACACCAACGTCGTCGACGTGTTCGTCGGCTACCTGCGGCGCAAGCTCGAATCGAACGGCTCGCCCCGACTCCTGCACACCATCCGCGGTGTCGGGTTCGTGCTCCGGGAGATGCCGTGAGGGGAAAGCATTCCTACTCACTGCGGGCCCGGGTCGCGGCCGCCACCGCCCTCGGCGCGACCATCATCGTCGCGCTGCTCGGCGTCTTCGTGGCACTCGCGATCTCGCGCAACAACCTGAGCCAGCTCGACCGCCGGCTGGAAACCGCCTCGCGGGTGCTCATCGTCAACATCGGCACCGCCTCGATGTTCCTGCCCCGGTTCGGCGATGCGGGCGCGTTCGCCGTCACGATCCGCAACGACGGCACGCTCGCCGCCAGCACGCCCACCCAGCTCCCCGAGCTGCCCGTCGGCGCAGCCACCGTGGACGTCGACGACACCGCGTACCGGGTGAACACCACGGCGGTGGCGGGCACCGGCACAACGGTGTCGCTGGCGGTGCCGGCCGCCGAGGCCAAGGACATCACCACGGACCAGCAGCAATGGGTGCTGGTGGCCGGCCTGCTCGCGATCGCCGCCGCGGCCGGGCTCGGCTGGATCTTCGGCGGCCGCGCCGTCCGCCCGATCGTGCAGCTGACCCACCAGATCGGCGACGGACCGCCGCCAGAGGGCCCGCCGCCGAAGGTGTCCGGAGTCCGCGAGGCCGAGGAACTGGCCGACGCCGTCGAGCTGATGTTGCAGCGCATCGCCGAGGCCCAGTCCCAGACCGCCGCCGCCCTCGACACCGCCCGCGATTTCGCGGCCGCCTCCGCACACGAGCTGCGCACCCCGCTCACCGCGATGCGCACCGACATCGAGGTGCTGAGCACCCTCGAACTCGACGAACCGCAGAAGGCCGAGATCCTTGCCGACCTGGCCCGCACCCAGGGCCGCGTCGAAGCGACGCTGTCCGCGCTCGAACGCCTCGCGTCGGGGGAACTGTCCAGCGACAAGGACCACGTCCCCACCGACGTCGTCGAATTGTGCGACCTCGCCGCCCAGGACGCCAGGCGCCACCACCCGGACGTGCAGGTCCGCGTCGAATCCGAACCCTCGCTGGTGATCCGCGGGCTGCCCGCCGGTCTGCGGCTGGCACTGGACAACGCCATCGCCAACGCGATCCGCCACGGCGGCGCCTCGAAGGTGGTCCTCGCCGCCCGCCGGGTTTCCCCGAGCACCGTCACCATCACGATCGACGACGACGGCACCGGGGTGCCCGAGTCCGAGCGCGACGCCGTTTTCGAGCGCTTCTACCGCGGAACAGGCGCCAGCAAGGGCGGCTCCGGCCTCGGCCTGGCGTTGGTCGCACAGCAGGCGCAGCTGCACGGCGGCCGCGCATACTTCCAGGTCAGCGACTTAGGAGGGGCGCGGTTGGTGCTGGAGTTCCCGTACCGGACGTGAGCCGGGGGATGTGCAATCGCCCCTGAGCGAGTAACGATGGTGGGCGGCACGCCGTCGACCGGGCGGTCGCCATCCCTAGACGACTCGCGAAGGGAAAACCATGTTCACCAGGAGAAACGTCCGTGCGCCCGCCGCGCTGCTGATCGCTGGAGCCGCCGCGGGCGCGCTGTTTGCCGCGCCGGCTGCAAGCGCCGCCACGCCATTCGGCGCTCAAGTCGGGCCCGATCCGGCCTGCGGACCGGTCGAGCCGGGTCCGTCCGGGTCCTTCAAGATCCGCAACGCGCAGGTCCCCACGGGCCTCAACGGCATCATCGTGACGAACTTCTTCCAGTTCCCGATGGGTGGACCCGCCACATCGGTCAGTCTCGATCCCGGAGACATCAAGACCATCATCGTCACGACCGGCCCGGCCGCGGGCGGATTCGGAATCGGACGCGTCGCCGGCAGCTATCAGCTGACAACGGTTCCCGTCATCACCTGCGTCCTGAACGTACCGTTTGTTCTCGAGCCCTGATTGCGCGAAAGGCCCCGTACCGCAACGCGATACGGGGCCTTTCAACAAAAGATCTACTAGGTGCCCAGCAGATCGATGACGAAGACCAGGGTCTTGCCGCCGAGCGGGTGACCCGAGCCGGCCGGACCGTAGGCGAGCTCCGGCGGGACGGTCAGCTTGCGGCGACCGCCCACCTTCATTCCGGGGATGCCCTCCTGCCAGCCGGGAATCAGCCGCGGGAGCGGGAACTTCACGGACTCGCCGCGCTGGAACGAGGAGTCGAACACCTTGTTCGTGTCGAACTCGACGCCGTGGTAGTGCACGTCGACGACTCCACCGGGCTGAGCCTCCGCGCCGTCGCCGACGGTGATGTCCTCGATCACCAGCTCAGCGGGGGCCGGGCCGGTCGCCGGCTCGATGACCGGTGCGGCGGGCGGAACGACCACGTCGAGCAGGTCGATGACGAAGACCAGGGTCTTGCCCGAAAGCTGGTGGCCTGCGCCTGCCGGGCCGTAGGCCAGCTCCGGCGGGATGGTCAGCTGCCTGCGGCCGCCGACCTTCATGCCGGGGATGCCCTCCTGCCAACCGGCGATCAGGCCGGACAGCGGGAAGTTGATGGACTCGCCGCGACTCCACGAGGAGTCGAATTCCTCACCGGTGTCGAACTCGACACCGAGGTAGTGGACCTCGACCTTGGCGCCGGGGGTGGCCTCCGCGCCGTCGCCGACGGTGATGTCCTTGATCACGAGCTCGGTCGGCGCGGGGCCGTCCTGGAACTCGATCACGGGCTCGTCGCTCATGCGATCACCTGCTTCCCAGGTCGATGTAGTTGCGCTCGGTGTAGCCGGTGTAGATCTGACGCGGGCGGCCGATCTTGGTGGCCGGGTCCTCGTGCATCTCACGCCAGTGCGCGATCCAGCCCGGCAGGCGGCCCATCGCGAACAGCACGGTGAACATGCGCGTCGGGAAGCCCATCGCCCGGTAGATCAGGCCGGTGTAGAAGTCGACGTTCGGGTACAGCTTGCGCTCGATGAAGTAGTCATCGGTCAGGGCCGCCTCTTCGAGGGACTTCGCGATGTCGAGCAGCTCGTCGTCGCCGCCGAGCTTGGACAGGATGGTGTCCGCGGCCTTCTTCACCAGCGCTGCGCGCGGGTCGTAGTTGCGGTAGACGCGGTGCCCGAAGCCCATGAGCTTCACGCCGTCTTCCTTGTTCTTGACCTTGCGGACGAACTCCTTGGCGTCGCCGCCGTTGGCCTTGATCTCGTCGAGCATCTCGAGCACGGCCTGGTTGGCGCCGCCGTGCAGCGGGCCCCACAGCGCGTTGATGCCCGCGGAGACCGAGGTGAACAGGTTCGCGTCGGACGAACCGACCATGCGCACCGTCGAGGTGGAACAGTTCTGCTCGTGATCCGCATGCAGGATCAGCAGCATGTCCAGCGCCTTGGCGATCTCCGGATCGACCTCGTAGGGCTCCGCCGGGAAGCCGAACGTCATCCGGAGGAAGTTCTCCACCAGCGACAGCGAGTTGTCCGGGTACAGGAACGGCTGGCCCACGGACTTCTTGTAGGCGTAGGCCGCGATGGTCGGCATCTTCGCGAGCAGTCGCGTGGTGGACAGCTCCACCTGCTCGGGATCGTCGGGGTCGAGCGAGTCCTGGTAGTACGCCGACAGGGCGTTCACCGCGGAGGAGAGCACCGGCATCGGGTGCGCGTTGCGCGGGAAGCCGTCGAAGAACCGCTTCAGGTCCTCGTGCAGCAGCGTATGCCGCTGGATGCGGGTGGTGAAGGCGGCCAGCTCGTCAACCGAGGGCAGCTCGCCGTAGATCAGCAGGTAGCTGACCTCGAGGAAGGTCGAGCCCTCCGCGAGCTGTTCGATCGGGTAGCCGCGGTAACGCAGGATTCCCTTTTCGCCGTCGATGTAGGTGATCGCCGACTTGGTGGAGGCGGTGTTGACGAATCCGGGATCCAGGGTGGTGTACCCGGTCTCGGACAGAAGCTTGCCCAGCTCGATGCCGTCATTGCCCTCAGAGGCTTTGGCAATCGACATCGCATGGTCGCCACCGGGGTAGCTGAGCGTGGGTGTGGTGTCATCGGCAGCGGGCACGAAGGATCCCTCTCAAACTCGGATCAGCGAGTAGCACTATCAGTCGGATAGAACCTAGTCGCTGTTACGCCCGCTTGCCCAGGGAGGGTCCACGGCGAGTGGGATTTGCCACTAGAGCGCGCCGAGACCCCAGGTCCCTGTCCACGTCTCCCCGGGCCGCAGCACCACCTGGCCGATGCCCGAGTTGAAGGCGTCCGGAGGGCAGGTCATCGGTTCGATTGCCAGTGCGCGACCGCGATCGGGATAGCCCTGGCCGTGCTCCGGGTCCGCCGTGAACACCTGGATCCAGCCGAACTGGCGGTCGGTCCACAGCACCGCCCCCGAACCGTCCGGGGCGCGCAACTCGTGCCGGGCACGGCCGTCCGGATCGGGCACGATCGAACTGAACGGCGTGTCCAGCCAGACCCCGTCGAGCGAGCGCGGCGCTGTGAAGTCGTAATCGGTGCCGTACACGGACTCGGAATTGCCCATCGGCAGCATCCGCTCCTGGTCCAGCGGCAATCTGGTGCCTGCGGTCAACCGCAGGGTGCACTCGTCGAGTGGGGTGTCGCCCGCCCGGACAAAGGTGTGCACGCCCATCCCGAACGGCGCGGGCATCGCCCCGATGTTCGTGGCCGTGTGCGTGACGGTGAGGCCGTCCTGGCCGAGTTCGTGCGTGGCCGTCAGCTGCAACGGGTACGGCCAGCCCTTGTGCAGGCCGAGCCGGATGCTCTGCTGCACCCGGTTGGCCGTGTGCTCCACCAGTTGCCAGTCGTCGCGCCGGACGAGCCCGTGGATGGCGTTGTTTCGGGCGGGCTCGGTGATCGCCAGCTGATGCTCGACGCCGTCGAAGATGAAGTAGCCGTCGCGAATCCGGTTCGGCCAGGGCGCGAGCACCAGTCCCGCCGACAGCGGCGGCCTCTCCCCCGCGGGCGACGTCTCGGTGAGCTGCCTACCGCCGCACTCGAGCAGCCGAAGACCCGCCCCACGGGAGACGATCTCGGCTCGATAGTCCCCGTGCTCGATCTTGAGGCTCCGCACACCGGAAGGTCGAACGACGCCGTTGACGGACTCAGACATGGCACGACTCACACATGGCACACAGTGTCCACCAATCGGCGCGCGACGGCACCCATCCCGCCAAAGCCGCCGAACCGATCGTCAGCCGCGCCCCACCCGGTACCGCAGGAACATCGGGAACCCGAGACAGGCCAGCCCGACACCGAGCACCACGAGCACCCCGCCGCCCGCGGCGGCGACCGCGGTTCCCACCGCAAAGGCCGCCGCGCCGTGCAGGACGTCGCCGATCCGGGGACCGCCCGCGACCACCACGATGAACACGCCCTGCAGCCGTCCGCGCATCTCGTCGGTCGCCACCTGCTGCAGCATGGTGCTGCGGAAGGCGGCCGAGATCATGTCCACCGCGCCGCCGAACGCGAGGAAGCCGAGGGCGACCCACAGCAGCACCCGGCCGCCGTCCGGGTCGGCGAACCCCACCGCGACGCCGAATCCCACCATCGCCAGGCCCCAGGCCACGATGCAGGCCACCACAGCTCGGCCCTGATACCTGACCCCCGGCAGCCAGCCGGAGAACACCCCGCCGATCACCGCGCCCGCCGACATCGCCGCGAACAGCAGTCCGAGCGCGACGCCTCCGCTCACCGGGTCACCGAAGCTCTCGTGCGCGATCGCCGGGAACAGCGCCCGCGGCATGCCGAACACCATCGCGATGATGTCGACCACGAACGACGCGAGCAGCACCTTCTGCGTGGACAGATAGCGGAAGCCGTCGAGGACCGCCCGGAACCCGGCCTTGGTGGTGGCGCCGGTCGGCGGTAGCGCGGGCAGTCGCAGCACCGCCCACAGCGTCGCCATCAGCGCGATCGCATCGACCAGGTAGAGCACCGCGAGCCCGGTCAGCGGGACGAGCACGCCCGCCAGCAGCGGGCCCGCGATCGCGCCGAACTGGAAGACGGTCATGTTCAACGAGTTCGCCGCGGGCAACTGCCGCCCGGGCAGCAGCCGCGGGATGATCGCGTTTCGGGTCGGCGAGTTCACCGCGAAGAAGGCCTGCTGCAGCGAGAACAGCACGAGCACCAGCCAGACGTTGTTCACCCCTGCGGCGGCCTGAGCCCAGAACAGCACCGAGGTGACCGCGAGCCCGATGGTGGTGATCGTCATCAGCCTGCGACGGTCCATCACGTCCGCGAGCGCGCCGCCCCAGAGCCCGAAGATGACCAGCGGGACCAGCCCGAACACGCCGGTCAATCCGACATAGGCCGAGCTCAGGGTGATCTGATAGACCTGAAGCGGCACCAGCACCACGCTGATCTGGGCGCCGATCACCGTGACGATTCCGGCCACCCAGAGCCGACGGAAGTCCTCGTTGCGCAGCGGTGTGGTGTCGGCGAGCAGGCGCCGACGGGTCCGGACCTCGGTCACGGCTGCAATCGCTCCACGGTCCAGGCGCCGTCCGCCAGGGTCGTCTTCACCCGGTTGTGCATCCGATTCGCCCGGCCCTGCCAGAACTCGACACTGTCCGGCCGGAGCAGAAAGCCACCCCAGTTCGGCGGCACCGGCACGTCGTCGACCTCGTCAAACCTGGCGGTGACCTCGGCCAGTTGCGCCTCGAGCGCGGCCCGCGATCCGATGGGGCTCGACTGGTGCGACGCCCAGGCCCCGAGCTGGGATCCTCGCGGCCTGCTGCGCCAGTACTCCTCGGTCACCTGCGGGTCGACGCGGGTCACCGATCCCCTGACCGTGACCTGGTGCGCGAAGGCGATCCAGGAAAACGTCGCCGATGCGTACGGCGAGCCCGCCAGTTCGCGGGCCTTGTTCGACTCGTAGTTGGTGTAGAACACCAACCCGTCCTCGGAGAGCCCCTTGCACAGCACGGTCCGCGAGGCCGGCCTGCCCTCCGCGTCGACCGTGGCCAGCACCATCGCGTTGGGTTCGGCGATGCCGGACGAGCGGGCCTGGTCCAGCCACCGGCGCAGCAGCGGAAACCAGCCTCCGCGCAGCGATCTGGCCCCCAGATTCCCCTCCGGCACAGCCTGATTCGGCTCCTGGTGGGCGTAGCCGACCCGCATCGCGGCGAGGTCGGGGTTCGCGGCGGACTCGGGCTCGGAATCGGGCGACACAGCCGCTGACGTTACTCCCGGGTACGTGCCGCTCACCCACGCCACGCAACGGGCTAGAGTTTGACGTGACCCACCCTGTCGACCGTGTATCGCACCCGCGATTCCCGCGACGCAGGGCTTCCAGTCACGGCGGCACAGAGCCTGCACACCATGCCTGCGCCCCGCACGACGGCGATGACTTAGGCGGAGCAGCCCCGACCGGGCGAATACCGAAGACGACGAGGAGAGTCCACGAGCAATGGCAGCGAGCGCGGCAGTACCCGAGGATTTTGTCAGCGGTCTCGAGGGCGTCGTCGCCTTCACCACCGACATCGCCGAGCCTGACAAGGACGGTGGCGCGCTGCGCTACCGCGGAGTCGACATCGAGGACCTGGTCGCTCGCGGTGTCACCTTCGGCGACGTCTGGGCCCTGCTCGTCGACGGCCAGTTCGGCCAGGGGCTGCCGCCCGCCGAGCCGTTCCCGCTGCCGATCCACACCGGCGACGTCCGCGTCGACGTGCAGGCGGGACTGGCGATGCTGGCCCCGATCTGGGGATACCAGCCGCTGCTCGACATCGATGACGAGACCGCCCGCGAGCAGCTCGCCCGCGCCTCGGTGATGGCGCTGTCCTATGTGGCGCAGTCGGCCCGCGGCGTCTACCAGCCCGCCGTGCCGCAGAAGGTCATCGACGAATGTCCCACCGTCACCGCGCGTTTCATGACCCGATGGAAGGGTGACCCGGACCCGGCACACACCGAGGCCATCGACGCCTACTGGGTCTCCGCCGCCGAGCACGGCATGAACGCCTCCACGTTCACCGCCCGCGTCATCGCCTCCACCGGCGCCGACGTCGCGGCCTCGCTCTCCGGCGCCATCGGCGCGATGTCCGGCCCGCTGCACGGCGGCGCGCCTGCCCGCGTGCTCCCGATGATCGAGGAGACCGAGAAGAGCGGCGACGCCCGCGCGCTGGTCAAGGGCATCCTGGACCGCAAGGAAAAGCTGATGGGCTTCGGGCACCGCGTGTACCGCGCCGAGGACCCCCGCGCGCGCGTGCTCCGCGCCACCGCCAAGCGCCTGAACGCGCCCCGCTATGAGGCCGCCGCCGCGCTCGAGCAGGCCGCCCTCGCCGAGCTGCGTGAGCGCCGCCCGGACCGCGCCATCGAGACCAACGTCGAGTTCTGGGCCGCGGTCATCCTCGACTTCGCCGAGGTCCCGGCGCACATGATGCCCGCGATGTTCACCTGCGGCCGCACCGCCGGCTGGTGCGCGCACATCATGGAGCAGAAGCGTCTCGGCAAGCTGGTCCGCCCGGCCGCCATCTACACCGGACCCGAGCCCCGCACCCCCGAGTCCGTCGAGGGCTGGAACCAGATCGCCGGCTAGTTCGGCCCGCCCCCTGGCCGTGCAGGCCTCGTCACCATCAACACAGAAGGACGTCAAGACGCGATGAGCACCCCGATCATTCCCGCCGACCTCAAGCCCGTCGATGGCCGATTCGGTTGCGGACCGTCCAAGGTCCGCCCCGAGCAGCTGCAGTCGCTCGTGGACGTGGGCGCCTCGGTGTTCGGCACCAGCCACCGCCAGAAGCCGGTCAAGGACGTCGTCGCCCGGGTGCGCTCGGGCCTGGCCGACCTCTTCTCGATCCCCGAGGGCTACGAGGTGGTGCTCGGCAACGGCGGCACCACCGCGTTCTGGGACGCGGCCGCGTTCGGCCTGATCCGCGAGAAGTCGCTGCACCTGACGAACGGCGAGTTCAGCTCCAAGTTCGCCTCCGTGGCCAAGGCTAACCCGTTCATCGGTGACCCCATCGTCGTCTCCGCCGAGCCGGGCAGCGCGCCCGCGCC
The DNA here is from genome assembly GCF_042754885.1 of Rhodococcus sp. NPDC059179. Taxonomy (NCBI): domain Bacteria; kingdom Bacillati; phylum Actinomycetota; class Actinomycetes; order Mycobacteriales; family Nocardiaceae; genus Rhodococcus; species Rhodococcus sp. NPDC059179. The sequence continues at coordinate 11,518 of NZ_JBHZBV010000012.1, forward strand.
CGTGTCGGACCCGTCGGTGGACCTCATCGGCTGGGCACACAACGAGACCTCCACCGGTGTCGCGATCCCCGTGTCGCGTCCGGCCGGCTCGGAGAACGCGCTCATCGCGATCGACGCCACCTCCGGTGCGGGCGGCCTGCCGGTGAACATCGCCGACTCGGACGTCTACTACTTCGCCCCGCAGAAGTGCTTCGCCTCCGACGGCGGACTGTGGATCGCGATCATGAGCCCGGCCGCCCTTGCCCGCGTCGAGGAGATCAAGTCCTCGGGCCGCTGGACCCCGGACTTCCTGTCGCTGCCGATCGCGGTGGACAACAGCTCCAAGGACCAGACGTACAACACCCCGGCGCTGGCCACCCTGCTGCTGTTCGCGAACCAGATCGAGTGGATGAATGGCAACGGCGGCCTGGACTGGGCCACCAAGCGCACCGCCGATTCGTCCTCGCGCCTGTACAACTGGGCCGAGGCCAGCGAGTACGCGACGCCGTTCGTCGCCGATCCGGCGCACCGCTCGCAGGTCGTCGGCACCATCGACTTCGACGAGAAGGTCGACGCCGCCGCGGTGGCGAAGATCCTGCGCGCCAACGGGATCGTGGACACCGAGCCGTACCGCAAGCTGGGCCGCAACCAGCTGCGCGTCGGCATGTTCCCGGCGATCGATCCCGAGGACATCACCGCGCTGACCAAGAGCATCGACTGGGTGGTCGGCCAGCTCTGAGTCAACCAGGCAGTTCAGTCAGCCCCCGGCACTTCAGTGCCGGGGGCTGACTTTTTTGACACGGATTGTGTCCGATTGGGTTGGCGCGCATTTCGGCCCGGAGGTGACAGGATCGGCAGCGACTGACACCGATTGGGAGGGAATCGTTCATGTTCAAACGTAGTTTCGTCATCCTCGCCGCGCTGACCCTGACCGCGTTCGCCGCGGGATGCAGCGACGACGCCTCGGACACGACCAAGACGACAACATCGGCTGCGACGTCGACGACGACCGCGACCGTGCCTGCGACCCCGGCATCGCTGGTACCGGCGCCTGGCCCCGTGTCACTTGCTCCTGTGGTGCCACCGGCGACGGTCTCGCTCCCGCCGGTGGTGATCCCCCCGGCGCCCGGGCCCGTCGGAGCGGACGGGTCCACCGGCAACAATCTGAGCACCGAATACTGTGCGCGCAACCAGGATCCGGGATGTCCCATCGGCAGCTACGTCGCACCGGACGCCATCCCGCACCCCGACGGCAGCGGAAAGTACGTTCCATGCGAGGGCACGATCTGCACGAACCCGGACCACGGGGCAGGGACCGACCCGCATCAGAACGGGGGCGCGGTGATGCAGAACCCGAACGGCGACGGAACGGCCGTCCCGTGCGAGGGCACCATCTGCACCAACCCGAACAACGGCGCGGGCGGGTAGCCGAGGCTATGGCGCAGTGATCGTGGCCAGGAAGCTCGTCCTGATGTCGTCTCGGCCCGCCGCCTCGAGCAGCGCGGAGAACGCGGTGGCCTCGGCCGTTGATGCGCGGCGGGCCATGTCGGCGAGGAAGGCGGGGTCGTCGAACAGGTCGGCGACCGCGTCGGCGGCGCGGGCCAGGGTGAAGATGTCGTACATGGGAGACAGATCCTGAAGGGTGCGGCTGAAGAAAGACTGTCGATCCGGATGCGGCGGTCGGCGTTCGCCGGTGCGAACGCCGACCACCGCGGAGTGACTAGCTGCCGAACTGGCCGAGCAGGCCGCTCAGCAGGGCCTGGATCGAGCCCAGATCGCTCGATCCTCCCGCTTCGGTGGCGGCGCCGCCGGTGACGGTGACGCGGACCGAGGCGATCGGATCCTGGTAGTCGACGTCGCCCTCTTCCTTGCACTTGGTCCGGACCTGGTACTCGCCGTCGGCGAAGGTCGCCGACGTGCCGGTGCCGGATGCGTCGGTCAGCACCTGACCGGCGACCATCGACTCGCCCACGACGAGGTAGCTCTCGCCGACCTTGGTGGTCTTGTCCAGGACCGTGGCGTCGGCACGGTAGACGGTGCCCTCACACTTGACGAACGCCTTCGTGGTGTTCAGCCCGGTGATCGTGGTCGTGATGGTGCCCTTTCCCGCGTTCGCGACCACGGTTGCGGCGCCGGTGACGGCCGCCGAACCCACCGCCGGGACAGCGATCAACGCGAGAGTCGAGAGTCCTGCGATGGCGCCCGCGCTCGCCAGGCGCCGCTTGATTGAGGTAGCCACTCGATGTGTCCTTTTCGATTGGTGCCGCCCCCGACCCAGGCGACAGATTTAGCTTAGGTTGCCCTTCGTTAGGGCCGCCTCAGTAAAGGCGTGCCGGGGGTCCCGAGTCAACAGATGTGGCAGCAATCACAGGCGCATACCTGCTGGTAAGCGACTGATTGACCGTCCAGTACTTAACGGCGGCCGTTTCGGGACGGGAACCTATGCGGTACCGTCAATCACACTTATATCTCGTTCATTGAGGAGGTCCGTCGTGACCGAACACATCGACGTGCTGATCGTCGGTGCCGGACTGTCCGGGATCGGCGCCGCCCACCAGATCCAGGCCGGTTTCCCCGGCCGATCATTCGCGATCTTCGAATCCCGCGACGCCATCGGCGGCACCTGGGACCTGTTCCGCTACCCCGGAATCCGATCGGACTCCGACATGCAGACCCTCGGCTACCGCTTCCGTCCGTGGACGGACGAGAAGTCGATCGCGGACGGCCCGGCGATCCTGAAGTACGTCCGCGACACCGCGCGCGAGGCAGGCATCGACAAGCAGATCCGCTTCGGCCACCGCGTCGTGCGGGCCAAGTGGTCGAGCGAGGACGCCCGGTGGACCGTCGAAGCCGCACACGGCGACGACGCCGTCACTATCACCTGCAGCTTCCTGTACGTCTGCAGCGGCTACTACCGCTACGACGAGGGATTCACGCCGAGCTTCGAGGGCACCGACCGCTTCCAGGGGCAGATCGTGCATCCGCAGCACTGGCCCGAGGACCTCGACTACACCGGCAAGAAGGTCGTGGTCATCGGCAGCGGGGCCACCGCCGTGACCCTGGTGCCGTCGATGTCCGACCGAGCCGAGCACGTGACGATGCTGCAGCGCTCCCCCACCTACATCGCGGCCCTCCCCGCGAAGGACCCGGTCACCAACGGGCTGCGCCGACTGCTCGGCGACAAGCTCTCCTACCCGATCGCCCGCTGGAAGAACGTCGCGTTCTCCACCGTCACGTTCCAACTCAGCCAGCGGCTGCCGCGCCTGGTCAAGGCGTTCCTCCGAAAGGCGCAGGAGCGGGCGCTGCCCAAGGGCTACGACATCGACACCCATTTCACCCCGAGCTACAACCCGTGGGACCAGCGAATGTGTCTGGTGCCTGATGGTGACCTGTTCCGGGCAATCCGGCACGGCAGGGCGTCGGTGGTCACCGACCGGATCGCCACCTTCACCGAGCGCGGCCTCGAGCTCGAGTCCGGCTCGGCTCTCGAAGCGGACGTGATCGTGACGGCGACCGGCCTGAACCTGCTCGCGTTCGGCGGGATCGAACTCGCCGTCGACGGCCGTGAGGTGTCGCTGCCGGACACCCTGGCGTACAAGGGCATGATGCTCAGCGACGTCCCGAACTTCGCGTTCACGGTCGGCTACACCAACGCATCCTGGACCCTCAAGGCCGACCTCGTCGCCGACTACGTGTGCCGGCTGCTCACGCACATGGACGAGCGGGGTCACACCGTGTGCGTCCCGACCAACGACGACCCGACGCTCACCACCCGCCCGCTGCTCGACTTCGCGGCCGGGTACGTCCAGCGCTCGATCGACGAGTTCCCCAAGACCGGCACGAAGGCACCGTGGCAGCTCGGCATGAGCTACGCACACGACCTCGTGACGCTGCGGCACGGCAGGCTCGAGGACGACGCCATGCAGTTCAGCTAACACGTGTCGAAAGTGTGGGATTCCTCCCGGCATCCGGGAGAAATCCCACACTTTCTGCCATGGATGGAACCGAAGCCCTGACGGTGCGTCCAACCGTGCATGACCCCGAAGCGTGTGCACTCGACGATGGCCAGGCAGGACGGTGTGATCACCCTGCACCAGTCGCTCGAATCGGGGATGAGCGACTCCGCCGTGAGTCGACGTGTCGCGTCGGGTGAATGGCGGCGGGTGTGTACCGGGGTCTACCTGCGCGCCGATCGGCCCCACACTGCGGCGGTCCGATTGCGGGCGGCGGTGTACGGCAGCGGGCCGGACGCCGTCGCGTTCGGTCCGAGTGCGGCCTGGTGGCTCGGACTCATCGAGAACCCTCCGACTCGGTGCGACGTGAACGTTCCACAACGTCGAACGGTGCGGTCCCGCAAGGACGTCCGCGTTCGGCGCCGAGACCTGGAATGGCCCGATGTCGGGAACGTGAAGTCGCTGCCGTGCACGGAACTTCCACTGACCGTGCTCGAGGCCGCGGTCGAGCTGCGGGCCGGTTCAGTGATGATGGACCGCGCGCTGCAGCGGCACACAACTCTGCCAATCCTGCAGGCAGTGCACGAGCGGAACCTCGGCCGGCGCGGCGCGGTGGCCGCCGCGAGACTCCTGCATTCGGCAGGCGAGGGCGGCGCGTCGGAGGCCGAGCGGATGCTTCACCGCCTGCTACGCAAGGCTGGTGTCACCGGCTGGCGGCCGCACCTGACCAGTTGCGGCTACGAGATCGATGTCGCGTTCGTCCGCGCGCGAGTCGCGATCGAGGTGGACGGCTGGGCATGGCACCGTGACGTCGAACGGTTCAACCACGACCTCGAAAGACAGAACGTACTGGTGAACGCTGGTTGGCACGTACTCAGGTTCAGCTGGCACCAGCTGCGCCATGACTCAGCCAAGGTGCTTGGGCAGATAGCCGCTGCCCTCGGTTGAAAGTGTGGGATTCCTCCCGCCATCCGAGAGGAATCCCACACTTTGCACCTGGACTACTCCGCGATGATCGCGTCGGCCTCGATCTCGACCAACAGCGCGGGATCGATGAGCGCGCTCACCTCGAGAATGGTGGTGGCGGGACGGATCTCGCCGAAGACCTCGCCGTGCGCGATCCCGGCCTCTTCCCAGCGGCTCATGTCGGTGAGGTAGATCCGGGTGCGGATCACGTCCTCGGGCTTCGCGCCCGCCTCGGCGAGGGCGGCCACGATCCGGCGCACGGCCTCGCGGGTCTGCTCGGCGAGGCTGTCGCCGCCGACCGGACCGTCGGGACCCGACGCGGTGGTTCCGGACACCGACACCTGCTGGCCGATGCGGACGGCCCGCGAGTAACCGATCTTCGACTCCCAGTCGGAGCCGGACGAGATGTTGTTTCGATTCGACATGGCGCTGATTCTGTCAGGGCGCCGCATCGCCGTCCGCAGGCCAGTCCGGGTTCGCCGCCACGAAGCGCCGGAACGGGTCGAGCGCCTCCTCGCCGAGGTGCGGGCCGCTCACCGCGATGTCGGCATCGGCGGACGCGATCACCTCCGCGCAGCCGAGGCCGAACCGCGGCCCCCCGCCGAGAATCTGCCCGAACTCCTCGGACGACGCCGCGAACACGACCCGGCGCACGCCCGCCCACACCATCGCGGCGCTGCACATCGGGCACGGCTCCCCGCTCGCGTACACGGTGCTGGCGACCAGGTCGTCCGTTCGGCCCTCGGCGCAGGCGGTGGTGATGGCGTCGAGTTCCGCGTGCTCGGTCACGTCACCGGAGGTGGCAACGGAATTGGCGCCCTCGCTGATCACCGCGCCGTCCGCCCCGACCGCCACCGCACCGAACGGCCGGTTGCCCGCCGACCCGGTCTCGTTCGCGAGCTCGATCGCCCGGCGCAGGTGCGTGCGGTCGTCGTCATCGAGGTCACCCATGACTCTCCCTTCGTAGCAACGCCTGGGTACCCACCCCGACCGCGATGACGGTGTAGCCCAACCAGTCCGGGCCGTCACCCATCGTCACGATCAGGATGCCGAGCGGGATAAGCCACACCGCCAACGGGGCAAACAACGCGGTCAGCGGCGGCCGCGGATCCTCCGGATACCAGGCCGAGAACTGCAACGCGCACAGAATCGCCGCGGTCTGGATGACCCACCCCGTCCACAGATTGTCGCTGTCGCGCAGTACCGCATCCCCGTAGAAGCCCGCGATCGCCGCGACCAGGAACGCCGCGGCCCACACACCGGTGATCACGTAGTTGATCCTCAGAAACGTCGGCGTCCGCCAGTACTGCTCGTCGACCTCCTCGCGCGCGTACTGGATGGTGAACGGCACCCGGGCCAGCATCGAGCCGACCGCGATGACGACCAGCGTGATGTTTGCGATCTCGCCGACCCACGTCTCCATCCAGTCCTGCCCCGCCTGGTCGAGCAGGAAATGGACCGCCAACAGCGCCGCGAAGAACACGACGTCGACCACACCGAGCAGTTTCAGGGAACGGCCGCGCAGCAGATCGAGGGCGATGAACACGACAGAGATGGCCAGCGCGATCCCGGCCGCCCAGGCGACGCGTCCCGGCCCCTCCACGACCGCGAGCACGATCCACGGGGCCAGTCCGGTCAGGGGGCCGTCGAGCATCGCCCCGAGCGCATTCCACGCGCGGCGAACGGGAGACGAATCTGTCTGTGTGTCCGGAACCTTCTCGACCATCGCCGCTGCCCTCCCGGTCCGACCAAGCCAGATTCCCCTGAGGGTAACTCCGAGCGGCTCCCGCTCCGGCCGAATTTCGGCCAGAGACAATAGCGCGCCACAAACCAAACCGGTCGACCGGGCGACGCGTGTCCTGACCTCACCCCGATCACGGGTCCATTACAGTCGGCAAGGGCGATATCGCGAGCTACGCGATGAGGGAGGTCACGGTGCGAGAACTTCGAGTGATCGGACTTGAGCCCGACGGAACGCACGTCGTGTGTGCCGACAACGAGAGCGGTGAACGCTTTCGCGTCCCCGCCGACGACAAGCTTCGCGCCGCATCGCGTGGCGACGTCGCCCGGTTCGGGCAGATCGAAATCGAGACCGAGAGCCGAATCCGACCCCGCGACATCCAGGCCCGCATCCGATCCGGCGCCACCGTCGAACAGGTGGCGACCGAGGCCGGTGTGTCGATCAAGAAGATCGAGAGCTTCGCGCACCCGGTCCTGCTCGAACGCTCGCGTGCCGCCGAGATGGCCCAGGCCGGTCACCCGGTACGCGAGAACGGCCCAACCGTCCTGACCCTCGCCGAGATCGTCGGCCTCGCCTTCCGCGCCCGCGGCCACAATCTCGACGAGGCCGAGTGGGACGCGTGGCGCGACGAAGAGGGGCATTGGATCGCTCAACTCGAATGGCAGGCAGGCCGCACCCGCAACGCCGCGCACTGGCGTTTCCAGCCGGACTCGCACGGCGGCACCATCGCCCCGCTCGACGCGGCCGCGACCGACCTGATCGACCCCGATTTCGGACGCCCACTGCGCGGGCTCGCCCCGATCGCAGTCGAGGATCCGTACGCCCCCGCGCTCGACGCCGTGATCGAGGCCGAGGTCGAGGTCGAAGCGGACGAGTACGAGTCGCTCGACGAGCCGGGCGCCATGGATTCCCTTTTCCACGAAGAGGACACGGCCCCCGAGGACGACGACGATCACCGGCCTAAGCCCGCGCCGCAGCACCAGGGCGCCAAGGACAAGCGCGGCAAGCCCGCACTGCCGTCCTGGGACGACGTTCTGCTCGGCGTGCGCAGCAGCGGTCGCGGCTGAAGACACCCGGACCTGCGCCTGCTGCCAGGATCACTTAGAGTTACTTCGAGTAACACTAAGTATTCGGACCTGAGCAGGGGGAAGACTGTGCTGGACTTCGACTGGCGTCCGCGCCTGGAAACGCTGACCCGCAACGCCTGGGGGCTGACGTTCGGGGGCGGAGTCCAGCCCGCCGAGCCGACCCCGTCGGAGCGGATCGCCCACGGCCCGCACCGCGACCTGTACCGATTCGGCGCCATGGCAGGTGACAATCCGGTCCTGCTGGTGCCCCCGCTCGCCGTGCCCGCGCACTGCTACGACCTGCGCCAAGGGCAGAGCCTCGCCGCACACCTGCTCGGAAACGGTCGCACGCCCTACCTCGTCGACTACGGCACCATGACCTCGGCGGACCGGGGCCTCGGCTTCGAGACCTGGGTCGACGACATCATCCCCGAGGCCATGCGCCGCGTCTCCGAACTGCACGACGGCGCACCCGTGGACCTGATCGGGTGGAGCCTGGGCGGGACGATCTCGCTGCTGACCGGGGCGGCACACGCCGACCTCCCGATCCGGTCGATCACCGCGATCGGCACCCCGATCGATTACGAGGAGATCGGATACATCGCGCCGCTGCGCGTCATCGGCAGGTTCACCGGGGACAAGCCGCTCACCTCGGCCACCTGGGCGCTGGGCGGCCTGCCCGCCCCCGTCGTGCAGGCCAGCTACCGGGTGACGGCACTGCAGCGCGAGCTGACCAAGCCGTGGTTCATCGCGCGCAACCTGCACGACACCGAGACGCTGGCCCGGATGGAGTCCATCGACAGGTTCATGGCCGCCATGCCCGGCTACCCCGCCCGCCTGTTCCATCAGATGTGCACCCAGCTGATCCTCGGAAACGCGCTGGCCGCAGGGAATTTCCGGCTCGGATCTCGCACCGTCGAGCTTGCCGCCCTGTCCGCGCCGGTGCTCGCGGTCGGCGGCACCGACGACGTCATCGCCCCGGTCGCGTCGGTGCGGCGGATCACCGATGTGCTGACCGGGTCCCAGTCGGTCCGGTTCGAGGCCGTGCCGGGCAGCCACCTCGGACTGGTCGCCGGTCCCGGCGCGAAGCAGACCACGTGGGCGCACATCGACGACTTCCTGACCGAGGCTGTGCCGCAACTGGTCTGACCTACGTGAGATGCGCGTCGACCGTCCGGTCGACGAGGGCCGCCGCGCCCCGCGGGTCAGAGATGACCTGGAGGGCGCGGTCGGCCGCGAGGACCGCCATCCCGTGCAGTCCCGTCCAGATCGCCAGCGCCCGCTCCCGCGAATCCACGCTCCCGGCGGTGGCCTCGTCCACCAGCGCGACGAGCACATCGAACAACGGGAGGCTCGTGCGCCGCAGGTCCGCACCCGAGCCCTCGAGCAGGTCGTGGCGGAACATCAGCTCGAACATCGCCCGCCGACGCTCCGCAAAACGCACATAGACCCGGCCGAGCGCCACGAGTCGGTCCCGCGCGGACGGATCTCCACTCGCCAGGATCGATCGGACCTCGGCCGTCAGGTCGGCCAGGCCTTCCCCGGCGATCGCCGCGAGTAGCGCCTTGTGCGTGCGAAAGTATCGACGCGGGGCGCCGTGTGACACGTCCGCCTCCCTGGTGATCGCGCGCAGGCTCACCCCGGCGATGCCCTCCCGCTCGAGCAGCTCGACGCCACACCTGACCAGCCTGTCCCGAAGCGGTTCGTCCTCCACGTAGACATTGTCTAACACGGGATGGCATCATCGATACCCATCGTAGACACTGTCTACTCGCGTCGTTCGGTCTCCTCGGGGGTATTCACACCATGTGGTACTGGTTGTTCAAGAACGTCCTGATCGGGCCCATCCTGCGCCTGTTCGGCCGGCCGACGATCGAGGGCGCCGAGCACATTCCGCCAACCGGGCCGGTGATCCTGGCGAGCAACCACCTGACGGTCGCCGACTCGTTCTTCCTGGTCCTCATGGTGCGGCGCCGCATCACCTTCGTGGCGAAGAGCGAGTACTTCACCGGCACAGGAATCAGGGGCCGGCTGACTCGTTGGTTCTTCACCTGCACGGGCCAGGTCCCTATCGACCGCAGCGGCGCGGATGCGGCGCGAGATGCGTTGGCGACCGCGAGGGGGATCGTCGAGGCGGGCGGCGCCTGGGGCATCTACCCCGAGGGCAGCCGTTCACCGGACGGCCGACTGCACAGGGGCAAGACCGGCGTCATGCGGGTCGCGCTGCCCACCGGCGCGCCGGTCGTGCCCGTGGTGATGTGCGGGACGCCTGCCGTCAATCCGATCGGTTCACGGATGTGGCGGTTCGGCAAGGTGCACATCACCGTGTGCGCACCGCTGGATCTGACCCACCTGCACGCGGCCGTCCCGAGCGAGCCGGCGGTCCGCGAGGCGACCGACGCGCTGATGCGGACCCTGCTCGCCAACTCCGACCAGGAGTATGTGGACGCGTATGCCGCTCAACAGGTCCGGGTTTCGCTCCCACACGAACAGCCGCCCAGGTCGTACCCTCTCAGGTAAGCAACGAAAAGGGAGGTGCCGGCTGTGGGGGCCAAAGCATCAACGATCTGGTACGTCGACGCCCCCGATCCCATGGCCGTGCTCCGCGAACACCCCGAACCCGACGCCGATGCGGCACTGGCCCTGGTCGGCAAGCTCTACCCCGAAATGATCGTCACCCCACTCGAACCCGGCCCGCTCGCCACCTCGGCAGGCGTCCGGCCCGGGGTCGTGTACGTCGGCAGCTACCCCGGACTCACCGTCGTCTGCGGGTCAAACCTCACGGTGCACGAGCCATCGAAGCTCGACGAATCCTGGACTCGCCCACTGGCTTCCGAGCGTACGTATCTGATGTGTACCGAACCGGACACCGCGTGGGCCTCCTTCGCGTACTGGGAACGCGGGGCGCTGCGCCGCTCGTTCAGCGCGACACCGGTCGACATCTACGAGGACTTCGGGTTGCCACTGGTCTGGGAGAGAGAGTTCTGGGCCGGGGAACATCCCCTGGCCTACCCGGTGGGCATGTTGCCCGATCCGCAGTCACTGCCATTCCACCCCGGCGAGTTCGCCGAGGCCGCCAACGCCGAATGGCTCGGGTTCCGCTACACCGGCCCCGTCCGCGACGGCGAGATCGACGCCGGTGCGGTCGGCGTCTGCGGATTCGCGGTCTACAAGGAGGGCGAGGAACCGCCCGCGGTCGTCGCGGCAAAGCCCGACCACCCGCCCCGGGTCGGGCTGATCCGCGGGATCCGACAGTGGTTCGGCTTCGGATTCAACTGACCCGGCCTCAGCCGGCCCCGGCCAGCAGCGCGATCCACCCGGCGACGACACCCGCGGCACAGCCGAGCACCGCCCAGCGCCACACCGGCACCGCCCGCCACTGCCACAACGTCGGGGCCACCCCGACCGCGACCAGCAGGTTGACCACCAACGCCAGCAGTGGGTGCACGGCCGCCATCGCCGCCCCGCAGGCGGCAACACCGACCCCGGCAGGCGCGGCCGCGAACCCCGCCACCAGCAAGCCGGTGGCCCACGGCGTAGGAGCGCAGGCCGGACCGCTCATCCGGCCGTCCTGACCCGTTCATAGAACGCCATCGCGGCCGCGGTCGCCACATTCAGTGAGTCGGTTCCCGGCGCCATCGGGATCCGCGCACGCACGTCGGTGTTCCGCATCGCGTACTCCGACAGCCCCGGCCCCTCCGCCCCGAGCAGCAGCGCCACCTTCTCCCCCGTCATCGCCTCGGCCAGCGTCACCGCGGACGGATTCGGGGTCAGCGAAATGGTCTGAAAACCGTTGTCCCTGAGCACATGCAGCCCGCGAGGCCACTCCGGTACCCGTGCGAATGGCACCCGAAGCACGTGCCCCATCGACACCCGCACGGCGCGCCGGTAGAGCGGGTCCGCGGTGCTACCGCCGAAGAGCACCGCGTCCACGCCCAGCCCCGCGGCGTTGCGGAACATCGAGCCGATGTTCTCGTGGTCGTTCACGCCCTCGAGCACCGCGACGGTGCGAGCGCCGCGCAGCACCTGTTCCAACTCCAGCGGGGGCGGTCGGTGCGCGGCGGCCAGCACACCGCGATTGAGGTGGAACCCGACCACCTCGGCCATCACGTCCGCGGAGGTCCGGTAGAAGGGCACGTCGACGCCGACGAGATCGTCGGCCAGCTCGCCCAGTCGCCGGTCCACGCCGAGCAGGCTGATCGGTTCGAACCGGGATGCGAGCAGCCGCTGCGCCACCAGCACGCCCTCGGCGATCACCAGCCCCTTGCCCTCCGGCAGATCCGGGCGGCGATCCGAGGAGTTCAGGTCGCGGAAGTCGTCCAGGCGGGGGTCGGCCGGATCGTCGATATCGATTACGTGAACCACAGGGGCCATCCTGCCGTATTCACCATTGCGAACCGGAAATTCCCAGGCGCCGACCGCCGCGACTGTGCCACCCTCGAGGGATGGGCGACTCGGCGATCGCGATCAGGACGGCAACGGAGACGGACTGGGACGCGGTCGCGCTGCTCGATGCGCACGCGTTCGGCTTCCACCCCACCGACGAGGACATGGCCTTCACCCGGCGGTTCGCCCGTACCGAGGACGTCATTCTCGCCACCGACGACGACCGGCCGGTCGCGGTGGTGATGAACTTCGCGATGCGGATCACCGTCCCCGGTGGCACCCAACTCGAACTGCCAGGCGTTTCCTGGGTGTCGGTCGCCCCGACCCACCGCAGGCGCGGCATCCTGCGCGCGCTGTTCACCGAGCAGCACCGGCGCTTCGTCGCGGCGGGTGCGCCGTTGTCGATCCTCACCGCCACCGAGGCCACCATCTACGGCCGATTCGGCTACGGCCCCGCCACCAGTGAGCTCGCGGTGTCGGTGGACCGGCGCTCCGCCCGAATCCGCGACACCGCAGCCGATCCCGGCGGGGTGGCCCTGGTGCCGCCCGCCGCCGCCCGGCCCGCGCTGCCGGGAATCTACGACCGCTGGCAGGCGCGCACGGCAGGGGCGCTGGCCCGGCCGCAGGTGTACTGGGACCGAATGTTCGCGGACCTCGAGCACCGCCGCGGCGGCGCCTCGGCCCTGTTCTACCTGGTGCACGCCGACGGCTATGCCACCTACCGGCGCAAGGAGACGCCGACGGGGATGGTCGCTGTCGTCGAGGATCTGATCGCGGCGACCGACGAGTCGTACGCGGCGCTATGGCGGGTGCTCTCGGGCATGGACCTGATGCGCGAGATCCGGGTCGACCAGACCGCGGACGACCCGCTGCCGTGGCTGCTAACCGACGCCCGGTTGCCTCGGGCCACCGCCCGCGACGACGCCGTCTGGGTGCGGATCATGGACGTGCCCGCCGCGCTCACCGCGCGCAGCTTCGCCGTCGACCTGGACGTGGTCATCGAGGTACGCGACCCGTTCCTCGACGCGGGCGGCACCTTCTCGCTGCGGGTTGCGGACGGTCGGGCCACGGTGACCCGAACCGATGAGCCACCGCAGGCCCGCCTCGATCTCGACGTTCTCGGCAGCCTCTACCTCGGCGGCCACCGGGCCCGGTCGTTCGCGCGGGCGGGGCGGCTGTGGACCCGGGACGAGCAGGTCCTGGACCGGCTGGACATCGCCTTCGGCACCGACCGAGAACCGTTCGCCGGCTGGCACTTCTAGGTGGTCAGGAGCGGAGCCTGCGGAGAAACGCTACTCCGAGTCGCTGACCATCGAGCTGATGATCTCCACCGACTCGCGCAGCACGGCGATCTGTGCCTCGTCGAGCGCAGCCAGCCGCTCGTTCATCCACTTCTCCCTGGCGCTGGTCTCGTCCGTCACCAGCGCCTCGCCGGGCCCCGAAAGCGACACGATGATCTGACGGCCGTCGGTCGGGTGCGGGGTCCGCACGACCAGACCCAGGTCGGCGAGCGAGGCGATGACCCGGGTCATCGACGGCGGCTGCACCCTCTCCTTGGCCGCAAGCGCACCCGGCGTCATCGGCCCGTCCGCGGAGAGACTGGCGAGCGCGGACAGCTGCGTCAACGACACCTGAGAATCCGTGCGCCGCCCGCGGAGATGTCGCGTGAGACGCACGACGGCCAACGAAAGATCACTGGCCAGAGTGCGAGTATCCAATGTCACCCTCCGGAGGATACGGCACTACCTGACAAGCGGTTCAGGTAATCGCGTCCGTGATGGGCCCGACTGCGAAGTACGCCACAAAAAGGCCTGCTACCACCCACAACAGCGGGTGGATGTGCTTGGCCTTGCCGCTGGCCGCACCGATGACGACCCACGCGATGAAGCCGACGCCGATGCCGTTCGCGATCGAGTAGGTGAAGGGCATCACGACGATGGTGAGGAAGGCCGGCAGCGCGATGTCGAACTTGGTGAAATCGATGTCGCGGACCTGCCCGATCATCAGCGCGCCGACCACCACGAGCGCGGGCGCCGCGGCCTCGATCGGCACCACCGAATACAGCGGGGTCAGGAACATCGCGGCGAGGAACAGCAGTCCGGTCACCACATTCGCCAGCCCGGTGCGCGCCCCCTCGGCGATTCCCGAGGCGGATTCGACGAACACCGTGTTGGACGACGCGGACGCGCCGCCGCCGACGATCGCGCCCGCGCCCTCCACGACGAAGGCCTTCCCGATCCCCGGCAGGTTGCCGTGCTCATCGGTCAGCCCTGCCTCCTTGCCGAGGCCGGTCATGGTGCCCATCGCATCGAAGAAGTTGGCGAGCACCAGCGTGAAGACGAGAAGGCTGGCGGCGAGCACGCCGATCCGGGTGAACGCCCCGAACAGGTTCACGTCGCCGACCAGGCTCAGGTCCGGCATCTGCGCGAGCACGTCGGGCATCGCCGGGACGCTGAGGTTCCAGCCCTTGGGGTCGACGCCCTTCGACGCGCCGATGTCGAAGACCGCCTCCAGGACGGCGGCCAGCACCGTGGTCACGACGATGCCGATGAGCAGGCCGCCGCGAACCTTGCGCGCCACCAGGATTCCCATCAGCAGCACACCGAAGGCGAAGATGACCGTCGGCCAACTGGAGATCGACCCGCTGATGCCAAGTCCGACCGGGACGGTGGTGCCCGCGACATCGGGGATGCGCCGGACGAAGCCGGCATCGACGAAGCCGATGAAGGCGATGAACATGCCGATGCCCGCGACGATGGCCGACTTGAGGGCGTCGGGCACCGCGTTGAACACGGCGGTCCGGAAGCCCGAGATCGCCAGTACCACGATGATGATGCCGTCGATCACCACCAGGCCCATCGCCTCCGGCCAGGTGACCTGGGGCGCGATCGTGACCGCGAGCAGCGCGTTGATGCCCAGGCCGGCCGCGATGCCGAACGGGTAGTTCGCGATGATTCCGAAGGCGATGCTCATCACGCCCGCGACCAGTGCGGTCACCGCCGCCACCTGGGTGACCGGCAGGATGTTGCCGAGCACATCGGTCTTCGCGGCCGCGTCGTCGGCGGAGAAGCTACCGAGGATCAGCGGGTTGAGCACCACGATGTACGCCATCGCCACGAAGGTGACCAGACCGCCGCGGACCTCGTTGCTGACCGTGGATCCACGTTCCGTGATCTTGAAGTAGTTGTCCAGGAGCCTCGAGGTTCCAGCCATAACGTCCCATGTCCCAATCGCCGAAGGTGCGCGTCGCACCTGGGAGATTAGGGCAAAAGGGAACGGGTAGCTTAATTATGTGACCGAGACCCGCGATGACCCGTTGATCCCGCGCAGGCTCACCGACCCCCGTCCGGTGGTCGCGATCGGCGCCCTCGCCTGGCTGGTGGCCACCGTCGTGGTGCTCGTCTCGGGCGACCGCTGGCAGGCGGCTCTGCCGATCTGTTACGCCGGATTGGCCGTCGGGCTACTGGGATTCGCCCTATTCCTGGCCCAGCGCGGCGCCGCGCGACGCGGCAGCCGGACCGCGCAGCGCGGTCTGGGCTAGGGCGTGTCTCCTAATCCCTCTCGGATGCACCTGGCGAGACAATCGTCGTCCGGCAAGGCGGAGGAGGAGCCGATACCGCTGTTGTATCGGCGACGACGACAACGCCGCAGGGCGGCGATTGGACGCCAGGGGCGCCGAAATGGGGATTGGGAGACATGCCCTAGAGCCGGATCGGCTCGAGCGTCGGGTCCTCGCCAGACTCCAACCCGTCCAACTCATCCAGTCCGTCGTCGTACGTCTCGCCGGTCGTGGCCGCCGTCACGGCCGTGTGGCGGCGCCACCAGATCGTCACCGCGACGGCGCCGGCCACCAACGCCAGCAGCACCACGACCGCGAACCAGAACCTCGGCCCGTAGTAGCCGCTGAGCGTCATCCGGAGGGCGTTCTTCGCGTAGGTGAGCGGCATCAGCGCGTGTAGCCACCGGAACGGTTGCGGCATCTGCTCGATCGGGAACACGCCGCCGAACGAGAAGAGCTGGACCATCAGCAGGCCAAGGGCGATGAAGGTGCCGTTGACCGCGCCGAAGACGATGGTGAACATCCGGCCGAGCGCAAGGCCCGCCGCACCGATCAGCAGCATCACCGCGGCCATCATCATCACGCTCGGCGGCTCCGCGCCTGCCAGCGTGAGCGACGCGATCGAGGCCGCGATGACGCCGCCGACCATGATCGCGGCGGGCACCCGGTAGCGACGGAGCCCGTCGCGCCTGCCCGGCCTGGCCGCGAACCAGATGAGGATCCCGAGCAGGAACAGCGCCACCGACATCACGACCGGCACGGCGCCGGGACCGAACCCGGCCGCCACGTTGATGTTCTGCGGGCTCAGGCTCACCGGCGACGCGAGCACCGCGGCGGTGGCCTTGCGCTCCTCCGCCGTGAACGCGGGCACCTGCGCGGCGCCGTCGGCGAGGCCCTTGGCGAGCTCCGCACTGCCGTCGTCGAGCTGTCCGACGCCCACCTGCAGCTCGCCGAGTCCGTCCCGCAACTGGACTCCGCCCGCGTCGAGCTGGCCCAGTCCGGAATGCAGCTCCCCGGCGCCGGCGTCGAGCTGGTGCGCGCCGTCGGCCAATTGACCCAGGCCACCGGACAATTCGGCCGCACCCGCCGCCGCCGACTGGAGACCCCCGCGGTAGTCCGCCGCCGGATCGGAGAGCTGGAAGGCGAGCTCCCGCGCGCCGTCCCGCAGCTGCTTGAGCTGACCGGCCACGTCCTCGTCGCCTGCAGGCAGTCCTGCGGCGGCCATCGTCTCGACCAGCGGACCGACGACCGTGTCGATCACCTCGCTGATCTGCTTCGCGCCTGCGCCGAGCTCGTCTGTGCCGGAGACCAGCTGCGCGAGGCCGTTCGCCAGTTCGGCTGCGCCCGCCGCGGCCTCGTCGCTGCCTGCGGCCAGCTGCGAGGCGCCGTTCGAGAGCTCGCCGCTGCCCGCGTACGCCTCGCCCAGACCTGCCGAGAGCTCGACGCTGCCGTCCGCGAGTTGGGTGGTGCCGGACAGTGCCTCGCCGGTGCCTGCCGAGAGCTGGCGAGCACCGGAGGCGGCCTCGTCGAGCCCCTTGCCGACGTCGCCCAGCCCGACGAGCACCTGGTCCACCGACTGCTCGCCGATCGACTCGGACACCGCGGCACGCACCTGGGCCATCAGGCCCTCGCCGACCGGCGTCGCGACCAGACTGTTGTGATCGTTGTAGACCACCTCGAGCCGCGCCTTGCGTCCCTCGCCCGATCCGGCGCTCGCGATGTCGGCGCTGAAGTCCTGCGGGATCACCAGCGAGAAGTAGTACTCCCCGTCCTCGACGCCTGCGGTCGCCTGTGCCAGGTCGACCTCATGCCACGCGACGTCGCCGCTCTCGACCAGCGAGGCGGCCACCTCCTTGCCCGCCTCGAGCCGGGTGCCGTCCATGTCGGCGCCCGCATCGTTGTTGACGATCGCCACGGGCAGACGGTCCAGGGTGTCACCGGGGTTGAACAGCGCCCACATGTAGAAGCCGATGAGCGCCAGCGGTGCGATCACGATCGCGGCGAGCACCGCGCGACTGAGGTGCACTCGACGCGTGGGCTGGTCGGGAACGCCCGGGGTGGCTGCTGCCGCCATGGTCTGGCCTCTTCTCGTAACCGCATGCTGGACGATCGTCCAAAGCGGTCACCTTAGGGAAGAAGGCGCGCACTCGCGGCGTTTCGCGCATATTTGCCGACCGCCCAGATCCACAGGCCCGCCCACACCGCCCCGAACAACCAGCCCGCGATCACGTCCGTGAGCCAGTGCGCGCCGAGGTACACCCGGGACAGCCCGATCGCACCCGCCCACAACGCCAGCCCCGTGAACACCACCGGGGTCCGCCATCGCACCCCGGCGAGCCGCACGATCACCGCGGCCACGACGCACACCAGGATCGCCGACATCATCGCGTGTCCGGACGGGAACGAATGCGTGAGCTCGTCCACCAGCCGCTCGGGAAACGGCGGGCGGGCCCGACCGAACGCCAGCTTCAGCAGGGACATCACCAGCTGGCCGGTGAACATGGCGCCACCGACCAGCAGCGCCTCCGCCCGATGCCGTCGCGCCAGCAGCGCGAGCACGATCACCGAGGTGATCACCCAGGAGGCCACCGTGCCACCGAGATTCGTGATCACCGTGACGACGTCGGTGAGCCAGGGTGTGCGCAGGTCGAGCATGGCGTCGAGCACGGACCGGTCAATCGGCACCGGGGCGTTCCCTTCCGCCGGACGGGTCGATCGCGGGGATGAAGCCGTTCTCGGTGCAGTGCGTGCGCCCGTCCTCGTCCACCCACCAGGGCAGCTCGACGTCGCGCTGCACTGCCCCGCTCAGCCGCACCGTCAGCCGGTCGTGCACCACAAGCGTGCCGTCGGGCAGCGGCAGCCCGAGAGCGACGTGCGCCAGCACAGCGGCCGGCTCGCGGTCCCAGGCGCTGACCCGGCGACCGGCACCGAGCACCTCGCCGCGAATCACCTCCGACGCGGGCGGCAGGTCGAGCAGCTCCGCCAACCCGGCCGCGCTCGGCAGGTCCCCCACCACCAGCAGCTCCGGCGGAACGGCCGCCGCCATCCAGGCCCGATCCAGCACGACCGCCTCGGCTGGGTCCGCCAGCGTCCCTGACAGCGTCCGGACCGCGGCTGGCGGCGAGAGCTCGTCCAGGTCGAGGACGCCCGACGCGGTCGCCTCCGCCAGCAATCGGTGCGTGCGCGCGACCACCGCCGGGCTCGGGTCCCGGTCCCGGTCGGCCAGCCGGTCCAGCAGCAGCTCCGCCATCTCCACGCCGTCGACCCGGTCGGTGGCGAGCACCCCGGACAACGCGGCGGCGTCGCGGTGGTCGAGCACGTCGAGCAGGCCCTCGAAGGTGCGATCGTCCGACCGGCGCAGGGCCCCCAGCCGGACCCCGCCCAGGCGGGCATGCCTGCGCAGCCACCAGGCCGTGTACCCGTTCCGGTCCGCGAGCAGCGCCGCCGTCGACGGCTCCGCGGCCAGCAGGCCGAGCGCGTCCGGCCAGGCGTCGGAATCCACCAGGTCGAGATCTCGGACGGCCAGCAGCACCTCCGGATCGTCGGCGAGCGTCGACCACCAGGCGTCCTCGTCGTCGAGGTCCTGTTCGGGTCCGGTCGGCAGCTCCGACCGCAGCACGGTGAACCCCCAGCCCACCCCGATGCCACGCAACGCGGCCTCGCCGTACCGCTCGACCAACGCCGACGACACGGTCCCGAACGGGGAGTCGGCCGCGAGCACACCTGAGAGGGGGGCGCCGGGCAGCAGCAGCTCGTCCGCGCCGCGCAGCGTTCCGTCCGCATCGGGCAGCGGTAGCCGGCCGAGCCAGCCGGGCAGCTCACCAGTCGCGCTCACCGCTGCGGCCAGCGGCAGCACCGAGTCCGCGAGTTCGTGTGCGGCGGTGTGGTCGTCGAGGTCGACCTCCTCGATCGCCGACAGCAGCGCGGGATCGGAGAGGACGTCGAGTGCCGTCGCGTTGCCCGCCCCGAGCCGGGCCAGCAGCCGGTGCGCGGCGCCTGGATGCACCAGCCGCATCCACCCGATGCCGTGCACATCGGTGCCGAGGTCGTGACCGAGCACGACCGTCCTGGGTCCCGTCACGGTGCGGCCGTCGGTCAGCGGCACCGGGATCGCGGCCAGCTCCTCGGCCGCCACCGAGTCCACGACCAGCGGCTCCAGCGCCGCGTACAGCCTTCCCCACCAGTCCGGTTCGCGATGGATCCCGGCGAGCAGTTCGGTCAGGTGCGCCAGCCCGATCCGGTGCGCCCCGACCACGGACAGGGGCTGGGCGTCGCGCTCGGTGGACAGCCCGGGGCCGAGCAGCCCGGGGATCACGTCCAGCAGCAGGTCGGCGAGCTCCGCCGTCAGCCCCGGCAGCACGACGGCGGAGCTCGGCACCAGGGACCGCCCGTCGGCGCCCGGCAGCCAGGGGTTGGCGGTCAGCTCACGGAGCACCGCCTCCCGCAGCACGGCGTCCACCTCGCCTCGGGCGAACCCGGGCACCGGCACCAGCCGCAGTCGTTGCGACTCCGGAAGCGCGGCAACGAAATCGGCGTATCCGTCGGACAGGTGGGCGAGGGCCGCGCCGGGCATCAGCCGCCTGCGGTCGGGCTGCAGCGCCGCGTCGGCGATCAGGATCGCGGGCAGCGACAGCTCCTCGTCGGACCTGGTCGGCGCGCGCAACACGTCGGCGGTGACCGGGCGGACCCGGCCGTCTTCGACCGGCACCAGCCAGCGGGCGGACGGCCCTGTCGAGTACTGCCACCAGGTGCGGCCGTCGATGGGCAGGAGCGGAGCCTGCGGAGCGACCCGGACACAGAGTTCGGTCAGCCCGTCGGCCAGCGGCTTCTCGGATCGGGTGAACGATTCGTCGGCCAGCTCGATCGAGGTCAGCGCGGGCAGTTCCAGCAACAGGTCGGGGGCGTCGGCGGCCAGTTGCCGCAGCAGCCGGTCGCCGTCCACACCCGGTCGCAGTGCCAGCACCACCTCCGAGTCGAATCCCGGTGCGGGCCGGGCGTCGATGGGCCACACCAGTCGCAGCACCGGCAGCCCCCGCTCGGGTTCCTCCAGCCCGGCGTTGCCGAGCTCGTCGCGGGTCCGGTTGGCGGAGAAGGCGATCGAGCCGGTGGTCGACCGCAGCTCGATCTCGTCGCTCACCGAGAGCACTGCGGTGAAGCCGACGCCGAACCTACCGACCCCGGGCCCGCCGTCGGTGTCCTTGCCCGAGACCCGCAGCGCGGCCAGGGCCTGCACCCCCGCCCGATCGAGCGGGGCGCCGGTGTTCGCGACGTGCAGCCGGGTGCCGTCGAGCCGGATCCGCATCGCACCGGGCACCCCGGCGCGGGCGGCGGCGTCCGCGGCGTTCTGGGCCAGTTCGGTGAGCAACCGGTCGCGATACCCCGCGACCGCGAGATCCGCCTCGGTGGCGGTGTCCTCGCGGAGCCTGGTCGGCGAGGAACGCCACGCGAGCAGCGTCGATTCCCTCAGCGCATCGGCGCCGAAGGGGTCGGCGGTCGTCAGTCCGTCGATGCCGGTTCCGTGCGCTCAGGCAACTCCACCACTTCCACCGCGCCGTCGTCGTAGGCGTCGAACTGCGGGCTGCCCGCGCCGGTGGGCAACGTGGTGTCCGAGTGCGCGCCGCAACCGTACTCGGCGTAGACGACGTGACCGTCCGCGGCCAGCTCGTTGCCGCACACCCCGAACGCCACCCGCAGCGAACCGGCCAGCGGCAGATAGAACCCGCACAGCTCGCAGGTGGACGGCGCGGACTTCGCCATCTCGGAGTCGGGGCCGTAGTCGCCGTCGCGCCAACGCTCCGCGGCGTCCAGCCTGCCCTCCAGGCTCATCACCTGCTTACGACCGAGCCCGACCTCGCGCGCCACGTCGTCGACCTCGGGGTCGCCGCTCGCGACGTAGCCGGGCACCAGCCGCGGGTCACCCGGCAGCGGAGCCAGCAGGTCACCGGGCGACAGGTCGCCGGGGCGGATCCGCTCATCCCACGGCAGCCAGTCCGGTGCGGTCAGCGCGTCGGGTCCTGGCAGCAGGGCGAGCTCGCTGACGGTCGCCCGGTCGGACTCCGGATCGGCCGCGAGCACCACAGCCCACTGCCAGCCGCGGTAGCCGGGTAGCTGCGCGACGAACCGATGAGTCGCGGCGCACTCGCCCTCGGAGGTGACGCCCAGGTGCGCACCGACTTCCCCCTCACCGAGGTCGATCAACGCCTGACGGGCCAGGTCCACGGCATCGGCCAGGACGGGGCGCACGGGGGCAAGCTCGGGGGCAGATTGGGCACTCACACCCCCATTTTGCCGTATCGCAGCAAATCATCGGCGCAACGGGCTGCCATGCTGGTCCGATGACCGGGCGACGGCTACCCCAGATCGCGGCCGCAGTGGCCGCCTTGATGCTTGCCGGCTGCGCGAACGCAGCCACGAATTCGGACGCGAACTCCGACTCGGACCGCGTCGAACACCTTCGCGTCGAGGTCGTGGGCGAACGCCCGCACGACCGCGGCGCCTTCACCCAGGGCCTCGAGGTGTCCGACGGCGAACTGCTCGAGGGCACCGGGCTGGCCGGACGGTCCGACCTGCGCGCCGCCTCGCTCGCGACCGGCGTCGAGCGGCTCCGGGTGCCGTTGCCCGACGACCTGTTCGGCGAGGGCATCACCGTCGCGGGGGACACCGTCTGGCAGATCACCTGGCGCGACGGCGTGGCGATCGCGCGTGACCGCGACACCCTCGCCGAACGCTCCCGCGCCGGGTACGAGGGCGAGGGGTGGGGCCTGTGCGCGCAGTCGGACCGGCTGGTGATGAGCGACGGATCGAACACCCTCACCTTCCGCGACCCGGGCACCTTCGAGCCGCGCGGCACCGTCGCGGTCACCCTGGACGGGCAACCGCTGGACCGGTTGAACGAGCTCGAATGTGTCGGGGACACAGAGGTTTACGCGAACGTGTGGCAGACCCAGCAGATCGTGCGGATCGATCCGGATTCCGGCCGCGTCACCGCGGTGATCGATGCGTCCGGCCTGCTCACCGACGAGGAGAGCCGCTCGGTGGACGTGCTCAACGGGATCGCGGAAGTGCCCGGCACCGACCGGTTCCTGATCACCGGCAAGTACTACCCACGCCTGTTCGAGGTCCGGTTTGTCTCCTGAGCACCGCGCTGCGCGAGGCGCGTGGTCGTTTGTCGGCGATCTAGGACAGAATTGACCCGTGACCGGACCACGCCTGCCCAACGACCCCGACGGGAGTCGGGACCCCGGCGACCGCGGACCGGGCCAGAGCCATCCGGGATTCGAGAACTACCCGCCCACGCGCCGGACCTCGGCCCGTCGCGCACCGCTGCCCCCGCTGCACCCGGTCGGTGACACCCGACAGGGTTCCAGCGCGCCGAAGCCGCCGCCGATCCCCCGCAAGCTCACCGTCACCCGGGTGGCGGCGATGCGCAGTCGCGAGCTGACCAACCGGGGCATCGCCACCTTTCACCGGGCGGCCAAGGCGGACGGCGCGGAGAAGTCGGGCCTGACGGCGCTGACGTATGCGGTGATGGCCAACTTCGCCACCGACGCGGCCATCGCGGTGGCGCTGGCGAACACGCTGTTCTTCTCCGCGGCCACCGGCGAGGACAAAACCAAGGTCGCGCTGTACCTGCTGATCACCATCGCCCCGTTCGCGGTCATCGCTCCGCTGATCGGCCCGATGCTGGACCGGCTGCAACACGGACGCCGGATCGCCCTCGCCTCCTCCTTCGCGCTGCGCACCGTGCTGGCGGTGGTGCTGGTCTTCAACTTCGACAGCTGGGGCCTGTATCCGGCCGCGCTCGCGATGCTGGTGCTGAGCAAGTCGTTCTCGGTGCTCAAGAGCGCTGTCACCCCGCGCGTGCTGCCGCCGGAGATCGACCTGGTCCGAGTGAACTCGCGACTGACCGTCTTCGGCCTGATCGGCGGCACCATCGGCGCGGGCGCGCTCGCGGGCGCGCTCGCCCTCATCCTCGGGTCGTCCAGCGGGCCGTTGTGGTTCGCCGCCGCCATCGCCGCGCTCGGCGCCTACCTGAGCATGCGCATCCCGGCCTGGGTGGAGGTCACCGAGGGCGAGGTGCCCGCGACGCTGACCTATCACGGCGACGACGCGCGCACCGAGGCGATCAGCAGAGACGCCCGCGAGACGGTGAAGGCGAGCAAGCGACGCCAGCCGCTCGGCCGCGCGGTCATCACCGGGCTCTGGGGCAACAGCACGATCCGGGTGCTCACCGGGTTCCTCACCCTCTACATCGCGTTCGTCGCGAAGTCCCGCACCGAGCACGAACCGATGGCGCAGGCGGCGATGCTCGGACTGGTCGGCGCCGCGGCCGCGATCGGCAACTTCTCCGGCAACGCCACCGGCGCGCGGCTCAAGCTCGGCAGGCCCCCGGTGATCGTGCTGCGCTGCACGGCCGCGGTCACCGCGATCGCGATCATCGCGGCGTTCACCGACAGCCTGCTCACCGCGGCGATCGCCACCCTGGTCGCGTCGGGCGCGAGCGCGCTCGCCAAGGTGTCGCTGGACGCCTCGCTGCAGCACGACCTGCCCGAGGAATCCATCGCGTCCGGCTTCGGGCGCTCCGAGACGGTGTTGCAGCTGAGCTGGGTCATCGGCGGGGCACTAGGCGTGCTGCTGCCCACCGAGTACTGGATCGGGTTCTCGGTGGTGTCGGTGCTGCTCGTGATCGGCCTCGCGCAAACCTTCCTCACCTACCGGGGTTCGACGCTGCTCCCCGGCCTCGGTGGCAAACGCCCGAATGTGGCCAACCAGGAGATCACTCGACCGATCTCCGTGAACGCAGGGAACCGAACGTCGTGACCAAGACAAAGAAGATCGCACTCGTAGTGACCCTGGGGCTGGTGATCGCGCTCGCCGGGTTCGCCGCCGTCGTCACCGCGCTGGTGCGCGGCGCCGACGAGCGGCCTCCACAGATCACCGCGTTCGCGGGCGGAAAGTCCCTCGAGGTGGCACCGGCCCAGTACTGCAACCTCTACCTGGAGGACTGCGTCGAAAGCCCGGTCGCCGAGCTCTCGGTCCCCCGCGGCAAGCCGCTGCAGATCTCGGTGCCAAGCGACATCTCCGACGGGCTGTGGCGAGTGGTGATGGTCTATCAGCTCGACGACGGCACCGTCGGGCTCGACGAGCGGTACCACGAGCCGGGAGAATCCGCCGCCATCACCGTCGAGACGCCTGACGGCATGCAGCTCAACGGCATCGAGATCCAGCTGCCGTCCGCCGTCGTCAACGAACAGGGCCAACCGCTGGTGCACGCGACCTGGGCGATCAAGACCGCCTGATCCGGGTACACAAACGCCGAGGGGCACCGTCGCGTGACGGTGCCCCTCGGCGTTGGCGTTGGTGAGACCTAGCTGTCGAGCTCGCGGGCGACGGCGCGCACGACCTCGGAGATGCGCTGCGCGGTCTTGCGGTCCGGGTACTTGCCCTTCCGCAGGTCGGGCTGCACCTTGGCCTCGAGCAGGGTGATCATGTCCTCGACCATGCCGTGCAGCTCGTCGGGCGTGTGCTTGCGTGCCACGTCGTCCTTGCGGGCGCCGCCGCCCTGCCGGATCGACGGCGCGGGATCGAGCACCTTGAGGCTCAGCGCCTGCGGGCCGCGACGCCCAGCGGCCATCCCGAACTCGACGCGTTGACCCGCCTTCAGTCCCTCGACACCGTCGGGCAGCGCAGACGAACGGACGTAGACGTCCTCCCCCTCTTCCTGGGAGAGAAAGCCGAAGCCTTTTTCAACGTCGTACCACTTGACCTTGCCGGTAGGCACTGCGTTCACCTGCTCATCTACATAAATGAACGCGCCCCACCGTTTGCGGGACGCGATGAAGCGAAGTCTACCCCCGCGTGCCCCTCGCGGGCACCGGGGTTTCGGCGAGATACGGTTGGCAGGTGGTCAGCCAATCCTCTCCCCGCGACACTGCTCTCCTGCGTGCCGCACTCGTGTTCTTCTTCGTCGGGGTGCTCGCCATCGTCGCGATCTTCGTGGTGGCGGCGACCGGTCGCGAGCCGGGGCTGGCGCTGTACCTGACCGCCCTCGCCTGCCCGGTCGGGTTCCTGCTCGGCATCGTGTTCGCGCTGCGGTCCGGGCGCCGCGTCCGACGAGAGGGACAGCAATGAGAATCCTGCTCAACATCATCTGGCTGATCTTCGGCGGCCTCTGGTTGGCGCTCGGCTACTTCGTCGCCGGCATCATCTGCTGCATCCTCATCATCACCATCCCCTTCGGGATCGCGTCGTTCCGGATCGGCGTCTACGCCCTGTGGCCGTTCGGCAAGACCGTCATCGACAAGCCGACGTCGGGGATCGGCTCGCTGATCGGCAATGTGATCTGGCTGATCGTGGCCGGCGTCTGGTTGGCGATCGGACATGTGGTGAGCGCGATCGCGATGGCGATCACGATCATCGGGATCCCGCTGGCCATCGCAAACCTGAAGATGATCCCGATCTCTCTGATGCCGCTCGGCAAGGAGATCGTCGACGTCGGCTCGGCGGCCCCGACGACAGCGAGCTACCCGGCGTGACGCCGCAGCCCCGTGCCACCCCGGCCGCGGGGCGCGCACTCC
Organism: Rhodococcus sp. NPDC059179; assembly: GCF_042754885.1. Classification (NCBI taxonomy): domain Bacteria; kingdom Bacillati; phylum Actinomycetota; class Actinomycetes; order Mycobacteriales; family Nocardiaceae; genus Rhodococcus; species Rhodococcus sp. NPDC059179. The sequence continues at coordinate 37,746 of NZ_JBHZBV010000012.1, forward strand.
CCTCCCACCCACTGTTCGTCGGCTCGCTCGCCGCCCTGGCCATCGCCGTGATCGCCGCGCACGACCGGGTGGTCCCGATGGGATACCCGCTGTGGGGCCTGTTCCAGAACGGCCTCGACCTGCTGGTGTACCGCAGCGGCGGCGCCACCGTGCTGCTGCCCGTCGGGCTCTACGACCACGCGCTGCACGGCGGCATGTGGTTCACCTACCCGCCGTTCTCGGCCGTGGTGTTCGCCCCGCTCAATGCCGTCTCCGCCGATCTGACCACCGTCCTCGGTTACCTGGCGAACTTCGGGATCCTCTACCTCGTGGTCCTGCTGTGCTGGCGGCAACTCGGGTATCGGACAGACCGACGGCTGTACGTGGTCACCGGGCTGCTGACGGTGATCTTCACCTGGCTCGAGCCGGTCCGCACCACCATCTGGCTGGGGCAGGTCAATCTGCTGCTGATGCTGCTGATCGTCTGGGACCTGGGTCGCCCCGAGGGCAGCAGGCTGCGCGGCATCGGTGTCGGGATCGCGACCGGGATCAAGCTGACGCCCGGGCTGTTCATCGTCGAACTGCTCGTCACCCGGCAGTGGCGCGCGGCGGTGACCGCGATCGCAGGCTTCCTCGCGACCGTCGTCGTCGGATTCGTGGTGATCTTCTCCGACTCCTGGTCCTACTGGACCGCCGTCATCCTGCACTCGACGCGAATCGGCGAGACCGCGTGGCCCGCCAACCAGTCCGCCTCCGGGGTGCTGGCGCGCTGGCTGGACGTCGCGGAGCCACCGCTGATGCTGTGGCTGCTCTGCGCGGCCGGGCTGACCGCGCTCGGGCTCGGCGCCTCCTGGCTGGCCCACCGGCGGGGTCAGGCACTGCTGGCCACCACCCTGTGCGGACTGACCGCGGCGACGGTCTCGCCCTTCTCCTGGGGTCACCACTGGGTGTGGTTCGTGCCGCTGCTGATTCTGGCGATGCACCGGGCGCTGAACGCCGGGCGCGCGACCGCGTGGCTACTACCCGTGGCGATCGCGCTGCCGCTGCTCTGCTGGAGCCACGAGTTCCCCGGTGGCGTGCAGGCGATCGGGCTGTTCATGGTCCCCACCTCAGACCTCCTGGCACCCTTCTTCGCCGCGGTGTACCCGCTGATGTTCGTCGTGATCGCCGTCGTCACGTTGGTGGCGCTGCGCCCGCGCCGCCCCCGACCGGAACCCGAGGTCGGCACCGATCGAAACTGTGATCTACCTCACATCACGGTAACGTAACAGGACGGTCTCGGGCAACGACAACCCATTCTGACCTGCAAATATGCTTGAAATTTCGAGCGAAACGCCGAGGGACTCGAAATTCAGGTAACAGATGACTACACGCCATCGGCCACGTACGGTCATCAGCGGCCGGAGAAGTCCGGCCAGATCCGATCCGCCGCGCCAAACCTCGTCCCGCGGAACCGGATTCCCACGAGTTACCCAGGGACGAGGACGGGGGACCCACGTCCCCAGTGGACACCGAGGAAAGCGCCAGCGCATTCCTCTTGGGGTGAAGCCAGACCCGCACCATCCAGGAGCGGCGAGGCCGGGCGACCTCTCAGCCCGAACCCGACAGCTGACCTCGCAGGCGCGTGAGGAGAGGAAAACCCGCATGAGCACTGGACGCCATCGCAAGCCCACGAACACCCGCCGCAACGCAGCCAAGGTCGTCGTGACCGGCGCAGTGTTGGGCGCAGCCGGCGCGGCCTTCGCGGCCCCGGCCAACGCAGCCCCCGATTCCGACTGGGACCGCCTCGCGCAGTGCGAAGCAGGCGGCAACTGGGGCATCAACACCGGCAACGGCTACCACGGCGGACTGCAGTTCTCCCCCAGCACCTGGACCGCCCACGGCGGCGGGCAGTACGCCGCCACCGCCAACCAGGCCAGCCGCGCGCAGCAGATCGCGGTCGCCGAGAAGGTGCTCGCGTCGCAGGGCTGGGGCGCCTGGCCGTCCTGCTCCTCGAGCCTCGGCCTGACCAGCGGCTCGACCCCGCGCTCCGCGCCCGCCGCCGAGGCGCCCGCGCCTGCACCCGCGGCCGAGCTGCCCTCCCTGACCAGCCTCCCGACCACCGACGGCGCGGCCGACGTGCTCGACAGCCTCGACAGCGCCCTCGCGGCGGTCCAGGCCAAGGGCATCGCTCTCGACCCGCAGATCGAGGCGCTCTACGAGCAGGCCAAGCTGAACCCGCAGGTCATCGATTTCCTGAAGGCGAACTCGGGTCTGCTGCCCCGCTAGGGCACTCCCCATCGCCAAGGTTCCCCGTTCACGTGAAAGGCCCCGCACCTTCGAGGTGCGGGGCCTTTCACGTTCGGTATCCGAGGTCAGCGATTGATGACCGTGTGCGGATGGGTGTAGGGCAGTTCCGATGCGGGCAACGGAAACTCGGTGTCCTCCCCGAAGGGGGACAGTCCACCGGAGCGACTCGACGAGAGCTCCGTGACGGCATGGTCGCCGTCCTGGAGCTCCGGTGCCGGCCAGCCTGGATCTACGTATCGCTTGCTCGAATTGTTAGCCACGAACCCATTTTGGCAGGAGCCGGCGCCGTGGTACACCCCAGGTATCTAATCTGATAGTTGTTAACGCTTCTCCTGCCCTGTTGGTAGGAGATTTCAAGCTCAGACCGCACACACAACCGACCCGGAGGAGGGCCGCACATGTCTCACGTCGTCAACACTTGTGTGGCCGCGTTCTGCCACAGCCAGAATCACTCTGGCAGCGTTCCGGTCCCTGCCGTCGGTGTGACCGCAGGCATGGCACCGGAAGGTTCGTTGTGCGAGTCCGAGTCGCTGCTTGGCTCTCGCGAAGCAACTCGAACACGTCATGCTCGTGTAGGCGGGCTGCACCAACACCACCTTTCGGCCAGCCCGCGTGCCGCGCTCGATCAGCTCCCGCTTCGCCCCGCCGATAGCCGCGTCCGCAGCTTTGCGGGCCATCGTGGACTTCGCCAAGAACTTCGGAGTGAAGTCCTCCACCGCTATCAGGTCATGGTTGGCGACAACACGTTTCGCCCACACTCGGCTGTCGTGTTGGGTTTGGCGGGCGGCTTTCTTGTGCAGCTTCGCCGCTTCGCGGGCGGCCCGCTGGTATCCACCCGACCGTGGTCCGCGTTTCCCGCTGCGGCGGCGGGCCATCTTTCGTTGCGCCTTGGCCAGCTCCGCTGCGCAACGCTTCCGATGCCCGAGATACGGCAGGTCGAAGACCTGATCTGTGGTCGTGGCCGTCGTGCTCACACCCCAGTCGACACCGATCCCACCCGCGGCCTCCGGTGCCGGTGCGATCGCGCGGCGGACGACGAACGACGCGTACCAATGCCCGAGCGAATCCCGGGTGATACGGACACTGGTCGGGTCGGACGGCAACACCCGCGACCAGACCACCGGAACGCTGATCCCCTTCGGCAAGACCAGGCGGCCGTCGTGAATCTTGAACCCGCGGCGTGTGAACTCCAACGAGGGCAGCGTCGTCTTGCGCGGATTGAATGTCGGCCGCCCACGCCCCTTCACCTTGAACGAATGCCCCAGGGCCTGCGCGTACGTATGCAAACTCTGCTGCTGCGCGACCTGCGAACCCTCCCGCAGCCACGCGCTGCGCGAGCGCGCCTGTGTGAGGAGCTTCGAGAGCTTCCCGAACGTCGGCCTGTTCCCCGACCTCTGCTGGTGCACAGCCTCGTTCCACAGGAACCGGCAACGATGCCACTCGGCGGTCAGAGCGCTCTCCGCCTGCGTACCAGGACGCAGCCGGTAGTTGTAGCGGACGACTTCCTCCATGCCGAAGAGCCTAGAGACGGCCACCGACAGATCCAGTCAACACAAACTCAGGAAGGAGGATGGCGCTTCCTCTCCCCGGCGAACGGGGGCGTATCCGCGCCAAACCTTCGATGACCGACACCGAAGGTACTTCCCCCGCCGACGAAACCCGTGGCGGCGACACCGCGGTGCCCGACAGCCTGGTCACCTGGCTGACCGCGAGGACCGACACGGAGCTGGCGGAGCTGCTCCGGCTGCGCCCGGATCTCGCGGTGCCGCCACCCGCGAACCTCGCGGTGCTTGCCGCCCGCGCCGAACAGCGCGCATCGGTCCTGCGGGTCGCCGACGACCTCAACGTACTCGAGCTCACCGTGATCGGCGTGCTCTCGCTCGAACGTGGCGCCGAGGTGGGAGTTCCCCGCGAGATCCTCGCGGAGGCGCTGGCAGGCCGGGCGCCGGTCAGGTCCGTCGACAGGGCGCTGCAGTCGCTGCGCGCCCGCGCCCTGGTCTGGGGCACGAAGGTGCTGCGGGTCGTCGCGGCCGCGAACGACGCCGTCACCTGGCGGGTCGACCGGAAGCCGGAGTCGATGACCGCCGCACAGATCATCGCGGGCCTCGCGACCGTCACCGAAGCCGAACGCAGGCTGCTCGAAACCCTGGCCACCAGCTCCCCGATCGGGCGCACCCGCGACGCCGCGCCCGGCACACCGCCGGACCGACCCGTGCAGCGGCTGCTGTCGCTCGGCCTGCTGAACTGGGTGGACGAGCAGACCGTCGAGCTGCCGCACCAGGTCGGTCAGGCGCTGCGCGGCGAAACCGTCACCGACCCGACGGCGCTCACCCCTCCGCCGATCCGTACCCACAAGCAGAAGGTCGCCGACGTGAACGCCGTCGCGGCCGGCGAGGCGCTCGAGCTGATCCGGCACTGTGAGGACCTGATCTCGGCCCTCGGCGACCAGCCCGCGCCGACCCTGAAGGCGGGCGGGCTCGGGGTCCGCGAGACGCGGCGCCTGGCGAAGACCGCGGGCGTCGACGAGGCGCGGGTGAGCCTGATCGTGGAACTGCTGTCCGCCGCGGGCCTGATCGCGAGCGGTGCCCCCGACCCGGCCCCCGCCGCCGACACCGGCGACGACTACTGGGCGCCGACCGTGGCCGCGGACGCCTGGCTCAATACCAGCGCCGCCCAGCGATGGCACACCCTCGCCCACGCCTGGCTGGAGATGCCGCGCAGGCCCTGGGTGATCGGGCTGCGCGATCCCAACGACAAGGCGATCGTCGCGCTGTCCGAGGAGGTGCGCGCCTCGGGCGCACCCCGCGACCGACGATTCGTGCTGGAACTGCTCGGCGAGCTCGCCGCCGGGCAGGGCGCGACGACCTCCGAGCTCGCCGCTCTGGTGGCATGGCGTCGCCCGCGCTGGTCCGCCCGGTTCGGGGCCGGCGCCGTCGAGCACACCGTTGCCGAGGCGGCGGCGGTCGGGCTGATCGGCCGCGGCGCGCTCTCCTCCCCCGGCCGCGGACTGCTCCACGGGGCCACCACGGAGGCGGTGATCGCGGAGATGACCGCGAGCCTGCCCGCGCCCCTCGACTATGTCCTGGTGCAGGCGGACCTGACGGTGATGGCGCCCGGCCCGCTCGTCCCGGAGCTGCAGGAGCAGATCACCCTGGTCGCGGACATCGAATCGGCTGGCGCGGCCACCATGTACCGGATCCGCGAGGACAGCGTGCGGCGGGCGCTCGACGCCGGGCAGAGCGCCTCGGAGCTGCACGCACTGTTCGAGAAGCGCTCGAAGACGCCGGTGCCCCAGGCCCTGACCTATCTCATCGACGACGTTGCGCGCAGGCACGGCCGGCTGCGGGCCGGGGTGGCGTCCGCCTTCATCCGCTGCGAGGACCCGACCCTGCTCGCCGAGGTGCTGGCCTCCGCGGCGGCCGAGCCGCTTGCGCTGCGTGCCCTTGCCCCGACCGTCGCGATCTCGCAGGCACCGCTGAGTGAGGTGCTCGACCGGCTCCGGACGGCCGGGTTCGCCCCGGCCGGGGAGGACTCCTCCGGCACGATCGTGGACCTGCGCCCGCGCGGCGCTCGGGTGCTGCGGCGCCGGACACGTTCCCAGCTACGGATGCCAGCCGTCCCCAACGACGACCAGCTCCGGTCCCTGGTCGGCCAACTCCGCGCGGGCGAGCGGGCGGCCACAGCCAGGCGCGGTCAGGGCGTGCGTTCGGACGGCACCAGAGCGGGCGGCGCAGCGACGATGGCGCTGCTGCAGCTCGCGGCGAAGGTGCGGCGCAGCGTGACGATCGGCTACGTGGACGCGCAGGGCGTGGCGATGGAGCGTGTCGTCGATCCGGTCAGCGTCGGCGGCGGGCAGCTCGACGCGCTGGACCCGGCCACCGGCGCGGTTCGACGGTTCACCCTGCACCGGATCACGTCCGTCGACCTGGTCGACTGACGTCGCACCCGAAAATAAACGCCCGCTGCCTGCACAGCTGGCATTTTCCACAGAATGACGTATGGTCGCGGACAAGTGATTGCCACTTCGCATTTCGAGGAGAGACAATGGCCGACCGAAACTCGGGTAGAACACTGAAAAAGCCCGCACTGTCCATCAAGGAGAAGCGCGCGGAAAAGAGGGAGAAGTCCCTCGAGTCAATGGAGTTCGTCCGGAAAAGAAAGGGCCACTGACCTCCGTTGACCTGGACGCCGATGGCTCGTGATGAAGCTGACGCTGCTCGCATTGGATGAAATCCGGGGACGCCTGGTAAGCGAGCTCGACTCGATCATCGGAAACAGTGAACGTCAGCATGGATACCGCTCCGAAATTTCCGAGTCTCCGGTCCAGGTGATAGACACGAGAAAGTCGATCGCTACACAGAGATAAAGTGAACGGAAAAGGTAGGACTTCCCCTGTTTCGGGAAGTCCTACCTTTTTGTGCGAATGGACCCGTGCACCCGACCCGGCGCCGCGGGCTCGCGCGGGCGACCGCCCACCGTCGGGACGTGGACAATGGGGTGGCTACGCCCGACTGAGGAGGACGCGTGACCGACGGACCATTGATCGTCCAGTCCGACAAGACCCTGCTCCTGGAGGTCGACCACGAGCTCGCAGGCCAGGCCCGGCAGGCGATCGCCCCGTTCGCCGAGCTCGAGCGCGCGCCCGAGCACGTACACACCTACCGGGTGACCCCGCTGGCGCTGTGGAACGCGCGCGCCGCCGGTCACGACGCCGAGCAGGTGGTGGACGCGCTCGTCAGGTTCTCCCGGTACGCGGTCCCGCAGCCGCTGCTGGTCGACATCGTCGACACCATGGCCAGGTACGGCAGGCTGCAGCTGGTGAAGAGTCCGGTGCACGGCCTGATCCTGATCAGCCTGGACCGCGCGGTGCTCACCGAGGTGATGCGGCACAAGAAGATCTCGCCGATGCTCGGCGCCATGGTCGACGACGCCACCGTCGTCGTGCACCCCAGCGAGCGCGGCCACCTCAAGCAGATGCTGCTCAAGATCGGCTGGCCGGCCGAGGACCTGGCCGGCTACGTGGACGGCGAGGCGCACCCGATCGACCTCGCGTTCGAGGAGGGGCACTGGGAGCTGCGCGACTACCAGCAGATGGCCGCCGACTCGTTCTGGGCCGGCGGCTCCGGCGTCGTCGTGCTGCCCTGTGGCGCGGGCAAGACGATGGTCGGCGCGGCGGCGATGGCCAAGGCCAAGGCCACCACCCTGATCCTGGTGACCAACACCGTCGCGGGCAGGCAGTGGAAGCGGGAGCTGATCGCCAGGACCTCCCTCACCGAGGAAGAGATCGGCGAGTACTCGGGCGAGCGCAAGGAGATCCGGCCGGTCACCATCGCCACCTACCAGGTGATCACCCGCCGCACCAAGGGCGAATACAAGCACCTGGAGCTGTTCGACTCCCGCGACTGGGGACTGGTGATCTACGACGAGGTGCACCTGCTGCCCGCGCCGGTCTTCCGGATGACCGCGGACCTGCAGTCGAGGCGGCGCCTGGGCCTGACCGCCACCCTGGTCCGCGAGGACGGCCGCGAGGGCGACGTGTTCTCGCTGATCGGCCCCAAGCGGTATGACGCGCCGTGGAAGGACATCGAGGCGCAGGGCTGGATCGCGCCCGCGGACTGCATCGAGGTCCGGGTGACGCTGACCGACGCCGAGCGGATGGCGTACGCCACCGCGGAGCCCGAGGAGCGGTACAAGCTGTGCTCGACCGCGCACACCAAGATCGCGGTGGTGAAGTCGATCCTGGACCGGCATCCTGATTCGCCGACGCTGGTCATCGGCGCCTACCTCGACCAACTCGAGGAACTCGGCGAGGCGTTGAACGCGCCGGTCATCCAGGGCTCGACGAAGAACAAGGAACGCGAGGCCCTGTTCGACGCGTTCCGGCGCGGTGAGATCCGGACCCTGGTGGTGAGCAAGGTCGCGAACTTCTCCATCGACCTGCCCGAGGCCTCGGTCGCGGTGCAGGTCTCGGGGACCTTCGGATCCCGGCAGGAGGAAGCGCAGCGGCTCGGGCGACTGCTGCGCCCGAAGCAGGACGGCGGCCAGGCGCATTTCTACTCGGTCGTCTCCCGCGACACCCTCGACGCCGAGTACGCCGCGCACCGCCAGCGTTTCCTCGCCGAGCAGGGATACGCGTACCGGATCACCGATGCTGACGACCTGCTCGGCCCGACCATCGGGTAGGCCCTGTCATCGGGTAGAAATGGGACCGTGCGCAGTTTCGAGTTTCCCGTCGATCACTCCCACGCCAACTCCGTCAACGAGACCGTCGGCGACGTCAGGCGCCTCCGGGTCTCGGCGATCGTCACGGCACTGCTTCTGGCCGGTCTCGCGGCCTGGCTGATCTACCTGGCGCATCCCTGGTCCTACATCGTGGGCGCGGTGGCCGCCCTGCTGGCCGTCACGTCGGTGTGGGTGGCGTTCTGGGCCCCGAAGAAGGTCGGCTCGGTCGAGGACCTCTACGCCAAGGGCCCGCTGGTGCCCGCGGTGGTGGCGGTGGCCAGGCCGCGCGGGGCCACGCTGCTGGCGCTCGTGGACGTGGCCAAGCCGTCCGCGGATGGCCCGCACTACGCGCTGGTCACCCGCACCGTCCGGGCGCTGCCCGGGCATTCACTGACCAACGTCGGCGAGCGGGTGCCCTCGATCGCGGTCCTCTCCGACCGCAGCACCAAGTCCACGTCGGACACCTGGCAGATGGTCAGCCCGATGCCGATCGCCTGGGGCACCAAGGACCCGAAGGTGATCCGGCGGGCGGCGGACTCGATCAGCGGCGCCGAGTGGAAGCTGCTGGCGAAGTCGATTCCGCTGGCCGATCAGGTGCCGCACGCCGAGAACCAGCAGATCCCCGTCGACCCGGCCGACCTGCGCTAGATCTCCGGCCAGCCCTCCGCCGGCTCCCGAGGATCCTCGTAGAGCAACCCCGCGACCCATTCGTCGCGCCTGCGCCCACGCTGCAGACCGCCCGCCCGTAGCGTGCCCTCGAACCGGAAGCCCACCCGTCGGGCCACGGACGCGGACTGCTTGTTCCCGACGTACGCGCGCCACTCGATCCGCTCCAGCGCCATCCCGTCCGGGCGGAAGCCGAAGTCACACACCAAGTTCACCGCCCTGGCCATCAGCCCCCGGCCGCGGACCGCCTGGTTCAGCCAGAAGCCGAGGTCCGCGGCGGAGTCATCGCGGCCGGCGAGACCGATCATCCCGACCACCGCACCCTCGGGCGTGTGCCGCATCGCCCAGGTGGGGCTGCGGTCCGCCCAGCCGACGGGCACCACCCGCTCGACGAACCGTCGCGCGTCGTCCTGTGTGTACGGAACGGGCAGCGTGGTCCACTCCTCCACCGCTTCGTCGAGGCAGCACCTCGTGATGGACTCGATGTCGCCGTGCAGGGGCGGCGTCAGCCAGAGACCTGGGGTGGAGAGTGATTCGACGAGCATGTCGTTACCTGCCTAACCGGCCAGTGCGGGGATGACCTCGCGTTCGAACAATTCGATGCCCGAGGTGTCGTACGCGGCCTCGGGGAAATAGCAGATCCCGTAATTCAGGCCCTGATCGCGCAGCGCGGTCAGGTTCTCCACGATCTGCTCGGGCGTCCCCACCCCTGGCATCCCGCGGAACGCGGACATCGACGCCTCCGCGAGATCCTCACCCACGTACCTCGCCATCCTGGCCTTCGTCTCGGCCAGTCGGTCCTGCACCTCGGCCTCGGTGGCACCGATGGCGATGTTGTAGTTGGCCGAGCGCACGATCGCGTCGAAGTCGGTGCCGACCGCCGCGCAGTGCCCCTTGAGCACGGCCGACTTCTGGGTGAAGCCCTCGAGGGTGCCGTCGAAGTTGGTGTACTGGGCGTATTTCGCCGCGATCTTGAGGGTGACCTTCTCGCCACCACCCGCGATCCACAGCGGGATGCCGCCCTCCTGCAGCGGCAGCGGGCGCACGATGGCGCCGTCGACCTGGAAGTGCTTTCCGTCCAGCGTCGCGGACCCGGCGGTCCAGGCCTGGCTCAGGATCTGCACGCCCTCGTCGAGCCGGGCCAGACGCTCACCGGCGGAGGGGAATCCGTAACCGTAGGCGCGCCATTCGTGTTCATACCAACCCGCACCGATACCCATCTCGATGCGGCCGCCCGAGATGAGGTCCGCGGTCGCGGCGATCTTTGCCAGGTAGGCGGGGTTGCGATAGCCGATCGAGGTGCACATCTGACCGAGGCGGATGGTCGAGGTCACCGCACCGAGCGCGGACATCAGCGACCAGGCCTCGTGAGTGGCCTCCTCGGTGGGCGCGGGCACGGTGTGGAAATGGTCGTAGACCCAGACCGACTCCCACGGTCCGGACTCGGCCCGCAGGGTGAGCGACTTCATCACGTCCCACTGATCGGCGGGGTCGATGCCCACCAGGTCCAGACGCCAGCCCTGCGGTACGAACATCCCGAAACGCATGAGGGTGATCCTACTCAGGGTGACCAGCGGCGGTGGTTGTAGAAGGATCGACCGCATGGGAACCGTCGCACTCGCCGAGACCTTCGAGACCCACCGCAGACACCTGCTGTCGGTCGGCTACCGGATGACCGGCTGTGTGTCCGATGCCGAGGACGCCGTGCAGGAGGCGTGGCTCCGGCTGAGCGAGACCGACCCCGATTCCGTCCGCGACCTGCGCGCCTGGCTGACCACCGTGGTCGGGCGGATCTGCCTCGACCACCTGCGCAGCGCGGCCGTCCGGCGCGAAAGCTATGTCGGGCAGTGGCTTCCCGAGCCGATCGTGATGCCGCTCGAATCGCCGGTCTCGATCGATCCGCTGGAAGCCGTTGTGCGCGAGGAGGATGCACGGCTGGCGGCGATGGTGATACTCGACACCCTCGGCCCGGATCAGCGGACTGCGTTCGTGCTGCACGACGGGTTCGGCGTCCCGTTCGACGAGATCGCGGAAATCCTCGGCACCTCGACGGCCGCGACACGGCAGCTGGCCTCGCGCGGGCGCCGCGCCGTGGCAGCTGTCGACAAGCCGACGCCGGACGACGAGCACGCAGAGGCGGTGGGCCGGCTGATGGCCGCGATGGCGAGCGGCGACCTGCAGGCCGTGCTGGACGCGCTGCACCCGGATGCCCTGGTGATGGGCGACGCGAACGGCACCACCCGCACCGCCGTGAACGTGATCCACGGCGCCGACAACTTCGCCCGGTTCTTCCTGGGCCTTTTGAAACGCTATGGGCCACAGGCATTCCTGGCGATCGAACCGGCCCTTGTCAACGGCCAGCTCGGGTTCTTCTCGCACGGGTCGCCCGGGGACGCGACGCACCCGGGCTTCCCGTCACGGGTCGGCGGCTTCACCGTCCGCGACGGCAAGGTGTGCGCCGCCTACGACATTGCCAACCCGGAGAAGTTCGCAGGAATCAGGCTCCCCGACCGGACTCCGACGGCTGATCGGCCCACGGAACCCGGCACGCCTCCCCCGAGTTGAACCCCTGATCGGTGATCCCGAGTGCGGAGTTCATCCGGGACCGCTGATTCTCCAGCGCGATCTGATAGGTCAGCTCGACGACGCCGTCCCGGCCGAACCGGCGCTCCAGGTCCGCGACCTGCTCGTCGGTGACCTCCGTCGGGGTCGCCGTCATCGCGTCCGCGTACGCGATCGCCGCGCGCTCGTCCTCGCTGTAGAGCGGGGAGGTCTGGTAATCGCCGATCTGCTTCAGCCGGTCGATGTCGAGCCCGTCGAGGCGCATCAGCATGGACCCGAAGTCCACGCACCAGGAACATCCGACGGTCCACGCGGTGCGGAACACGGCCAGTTCACGGACGTTGGCAGGCAGCACGGTCGAGGCCTTCTGCACGGCCATCTCGTGCCTGGCGGACGCCAGGAACAGTTTGCGATGGTTCGCGAGCACGGCGAAGGGTTCGGGCACCTCACCGAGCTTGCGGGCCGCGAACTTGTAGGCCACCTTGACCAGCAGTCCTGCGTCCTTCGGTGCCACCGGCTGGATTCGAGTCATGATGCCCTCCTGTTTCGCGGTGTCGCGACCCGTTCGGGTCGTCTGTCTTTAGGACGAGACAGCCGCGCCAAATGTGACAGCGGCCGTCAGTTGGTCTGCACGTCGCGCCCACGGAAGCCCGCCGTCCCCAGCAGGCACAGGGCGGCGGAGACCAGTGCGGTCACGAGGACCGGCGCCAACCGGAAGTCCACCGCGGGCACGAGCGGCAGATTGTCGAACGGCGAGACACTCATCAGCCAGTCCGGGAACCGCAGCGTCGTGCCGAACATCAACACCACGAAGCAGAACGCCAGACCCAGCCAGGCCGCGGAGGCAACCATCGGCAGGAAGCCGAAGAGCAGCAAGGTGATTCCGCCGAGGATCCACATGGCAGGCAGATACACGAGGGTGGCACCGAGCATCCGCGTCACCTGCGACATGTCGTTCGCGATGATCCCGTACATCAACCCCATCCCGAGTCCGGCGAACACGAGCACGATCGCCGATCCGGCGAGCATGATGACCGCATGGCTCGCGACCCACCGGACACGGGTCAGCAGGGTGGCGAGCAGCGGCTCGACACGCCCGGCGGCCTCTTCCGAACGCAACCGCAACCCGGAGGAGATCGTGAACGCGGAGCCGATCATGGCCAGCATCGCGGCTGCCATCGCATAGAAGGCGTCGACCATGCCTGCGTTCTCCTGCCCCAGCAGCTCGCCGATGTCGATGTCGCCCATCAGGTCGCCGACGTCGTTGCCGATCGTCCCGAAAGCGACTCCGGCCAGCAGCATCCCGACCGACCACCCGATCAGCGAACCCCTCTGCAGCCCCAAGGCGAGCCCGAATTCGCCCCGCAACCAGACGGGAGCCCTGGCCGGGCCCGGCCGCGACGGAAACACTCCTGCCCCCGTGTCGCGGTGGCCGAGTACGCGCAGCGCGCCGAGGCCGACGGCCACCGCAACCAGCAGCGACAGCAGCGCAGGCCACCAGATCTCGCCGTCGTACGGCCGCATCGCCTGGCCCCAACCGAGCGGCGACAGCCAGGACAGCGCGTCGTTTCCCGCATCCCCCACCGCCCTGAGCACGTAGGCGACGCCGATCGCCGCGCCGGTGATGCCGTAGACCGTGCGGGTGCTCTCGGTGATCTGGGCGGCCAGCAACGCGATCGCCATGGACACCAGGCCCGCACAGGTGGCCCCGACGCCGAGGGCGAGCGATCCGGCCGCGGGCAGGCCATAGGAGATCAGGCTCAACGCGACCGCGCCGCCGTAGAGCAGGTTCGCGATCGTCGCGAGGATCGTCGCCGCGGCGAACGGGGCTCGGCGCCCGACGACGGCGGATCGAATCAGCTCGTCGCGGCCGGTCTCCTCGTTGGCACGGGTGTGCCGCCCGATCAGGAACATGCTCATCAGGGCCGCGACGATCATGCCGAAGGCACTGGCCTGAAAGGCCACCTGACCGCCGATGGTGTCGAGGACGCGCGGCGGTCCGGCCATCGCCACCATCGCCGCGTTGTTCTCCATGCTGACCGCGACCGCGTCGAGCTCCGCCTGGGTCGGGTAGGCGACGTCGACGCCGACGGCCTGCGAGTAGTACACGAACACCCCGCCCAGAATCCACAGGACCAGCGCGAACCGTTCACGCCGGAAACAGAATCGGGTCAGCGTCCCGGTGCCCGCGAGCGCCGTCACGACTCCTCCACCCCTGCGGCCGCGAGCTCGTCGCCGTAGTGCCGAAGGAACAGCTCCTCCAGCGTCGGCGGCTGGCTGGTCAGTGTTCGGATACCGAACCGCGTGAGATGCGTGATCGCCGCGTCCAGGTCGACCGTGTCCACCTGGAACCGGGTCCGATTTCCCTCCACCACCAGGTCGTGCACGCCCGCCAGCTCGGACAGTCCGCCCGTAGGGGTCGTGGTCTCACACGAGATGGAGGTGCGGGTGAGGTGACGCAGGTCCGCCAGGCTGCCCGTCTCGACCGCCTTGCCGAGCCGGATGATCGTGACCCGGTCGCACAGGGCCTCGACCTGGGCGAGGATGTGACTCGACAGCAGGACCGTGCGCCCCTGCTCCCTGACCTCGTCGATGCACTCCTGGAACACCGCCTCCATGAGCGGGTCGAGCCCGGAGGTGGGCTCGTCCAGGATCAGCAGTTCCACGTCGGAGGACAGGGCGGCGACGAGTGCCACCTTCTGCCGGTTTCCCTTCGAATATGCCCGGCCCTTCTTCGTCGGGTCGAGGTCGAACCGCTCGAGCAGGTCGGCGCGCCGCCGCTCGTCGAGGCCGCCGCGCAACCGGCCGAGCAGGTCGATCACCGCGCCGCCGGTCAGGTTCGGCCACAGATTCACATCTCCCGGGACGTAGGCGAGGCGCTTGTGGAGTTCGGCGGCCTCGCGCCAGGGGTCGCCGCCGAGCAGTCGCACGTCGCCGCGGTCGGCACGGAGCAGCCCGAGCAGTACCCGGATGGTGGTCGATTTCCCGGCACCGTTGGGCCCGAGGAAGCCGTGCACCTCCCCGGTTCGCACCTCGAGGTCGAGACCGTCGAGGGCGCGTGTCTGACCGAATGTCTTGACCAGCTTCGCGATGTCGATGGCTGCACTCATACCTCGACGGTAGAACGGTCGGGCCACGACCGGCTGGGGTTTGCCGAGTGTCGTGTCGGTCGTTCATCGACCACCGGGTCGGTGCTCGCCCGAATGGCGAATAGGCTGTGACGATGCCCGCAGCACGCCATTCGCAGACGGTCTCGCGCTTACAACCGTTCAGCTCCACGATCTTCGCGGAGATGACGGCGCTCGCGACGGCGACCGGAGCGATCAACCTGGGCCAGGGCTTTCCCGACACCGACGGTCCGAACTCCATGCTCGAGGCCGCCAGATCCGCGATCGCCGACGGGCTCAACCAGTATCCGCCTGGACCGGGGATGCCGGTTCTGCGCGAGGCCATCGCCGCCGACCGCGCGGCCAGGTACGGGCTGGTGTACGACCCGGACACCGAGGTGCTGGTGACCGTCGGCGCCACCGAGGCGATCAGCGCCGCCCTGCTCGGGCTGGTCGAGCCCGGCCAGGAGGTGGTGCTCATCGAGCCGTACTACGACTCCTACGCGGCGGCCGTCGCGCTGGCAGGCGGGGTGCGCCGGACCGTGTCCCTGGTCCAGGACGGCGATGGGTTCGCCCTCGATCTCGACGCGCTGCGCGCCGCGGTCGGCCCGAACACCAGGATGCTGGTGCTCAACACCCCGCACAATCCGACCGGCACCGTGTTCACCGACGCGGAACTGTTGGCCGTCGCCGAGCTCGCGGTCGAGCGCGACCTGCTGGTTCTCAGCGACGAGGTGTACGAGCACCTGGTCTTCGACGGTGCCACCCACACCCCGCTGGCGGCGCTGCCCGGGATGGCGGAGCGGACCGTCACCGTGTCCAGCGCGGGCAAGACCTTCAGCGTGACCGGATGGAAGACGGGCTGGGCGTGCGGGCCAGCCGAACTGGTGGACGCGGTCCGATCGGCCAAGCAGTTCCTGACCTTCGTCGCGGGCGGTCCGTTCCAGCCCGCGGTCGCGCACGCACTGAGCCACGAGCAGAAGTGGGTCGCGGGCCTGCGCGAGGACCTGCAGCGTAAGCGGGACGTGCTCAGCGCGGCGCTGCGCGAGGCGGGATTCGGGGTGTATTCGAGCGGCGGCACCTACTTCGTGTGTGCGGACATCACCCCGTTCGGCACCACCGACGGCGAAGCGTTCTGCCGGGCGCTGCCGGAGCGGATCGGGGTGGCAGCGGTCCCGGTGAGCGTCTTCGCGGACCACAAGACACCGTGGAATCACGTGGTCCGCTTCGCCTTCTGTAAGCGCGACGAGGTGCTCGCCGAGGCCGCCGAACGCCTGCTCCGCCTGGCACGGCGGTGGTGAGGCACCGATGAGTCAGCGCACCGTGCCCGCGGACTTCGTGCGCAGGGCCGCTACCCTGGCGGCGAACGGCGGGTTCGACATGACGATCCCCCTGGAGGCTGCCGGCATCTCGCTCCCCGCGCTCCGCGACGAGAAGGCCCTGCTCACCGCCAAGCAGTTGACGCTGTTCACCCAGGCGGCCTGGCAACTGACCAGTGACGAACTGTTCGGCCTCGGTGCGGCGCCGGTGCCGCGCGGCACTTTCAAACTGGTCTGTCTGTCGCTGATCCACTCGCCCGACCTCGGCCGCGCGATCGAGCGGATGGCCGACGTGATCCGGGCACTGCCGGGGCTGCCGCCGCTGCGGGTCCGGACCGGCGAGTCCACCACCCGGCTCCAGGTCGTGATCCCACGGCGGGACGACACGCTGCCCGTCGCGACCGCGGAGGCCGCGGACCGGCTGCTCACCGATTTCGAACTGATCCTCCTGCACCGGTTCGCGGCCTGGCTGGTCGGCAGGCGGGTCAAGCTGATCGCGGTGGAGCTGCCCTATCCGGCTCCGGATCCGTTGCTGGCCAAGAACTATGACGTCATCTTCGGCGTCCGGGTCACGTTCGGCGCCGAGACGGCCGCGCTCGAGTTCGACAACGCCGTGCTGCGCGCGCCGATCATCCAGACCGAGGAGACGCTGGAGGACTACCTGCGGGAGTCGCCGAATCTGCTGTTCTCCGAACGGGACTACGACAGCACCGCCTCCGCACAGGTCCGCAAGGTCCTCGAGTCCGGGGTCAAGGGCCGCACCGCCACCGCCGACGACATCGCGGAGATGCTCTCGATCAGCGTCCCGCACCTGCGCCGGCTGCTGCGTCAGGAGGGCACCTCGCTCAATCAGCTCCGCGAGGAGGTGCTCCGCGACGCGGCCATCTCCGGCCTCGGCCGCGGCGAGTCCGTCGACGACCTGTCGGCGAGGCTGGGGTTCTCCGAGCCGAGCGCGTTCCGGCGGGCCTTCAAGCGGTGGACCGGGGAAACCCCGGGCGCGTACCGGTAGGCGCAGACCACGCTCAGCTGACGCAGAACTCGTTGCCCTCGGGGTCCGCCATGGTGATCCACCACTGCGGACCCACCTGGCCGCGATGCAGGATCGTCGCACCGCGGGCGACGAGGGCATCGGCCACCGACTGCTTCTCCTCGCCGACCCGGACGTCGAAGTGCAGCCGGTTCTTCACCGACTTCGACTCCGGCACCACCTGGAACAGCACCCGTGGACGGTCCGGGTGCTCGGGGTCGCTGATCGCGGCCCCCAGCTTCCAGACCAGGACGCCCTCGAATACCTGGGTGTCCTCCTCGGCTGCGTGCCCGGCCGCGACCAGCCCACGGATGAAGTCCTCATCGCTCGGCTCCACCCGCCAACCGAGGGTCTGCGCCCACCACTTGGCCTGCGTGTGCGGATCGGCGGCGTCCACTGTCACCTGAAATTCGTATCCCATGCAGCGACACTACGACCGGGCACCGACATTTAGATTGGGCGAGGGCGCCAACCGAACGAAGCCGCCGGCTGGAACGCAGCGCGATTCCCGAGAGCTGAGTGTTCACTCGGGGCCCCGCCCGTAGAATCCGTCTCCCTGCTCGGTAACTCGGAACCCTGATCGCAGGCGGGACTCCTCCTGTCTGGGCGGTGCTGTCCACCGCAGGTCGCCTGCGATGCCTGCACCCGTCCACGACACTGCAAGTCCACACGAAATCAAAAGGTACAACTCGCGCATTGTGTACAAAACGCCGATTCTGTACCGATCGGCCAGTCTGTACAGAGTTGGCAGTCTGTACAGAGTTGGCAGTCTGTACAGAGTTGGCAGTCTGTGCAGAGTTGGCAGTCTGTACAGAGTTGGCAGTCTGTACCTTTTCATTCCGTACTCGAATGAGGCTTTCCGTTGGCGGCCGGCGGCTGTCCCTGATCAGCTCAGGGTCCCGGCGCCGCGGCCGGCCTGGCCGAGGTCTCCGCGTCATTCGTGATGAAGCCGCACGGTGCCGATGCCATCCCGGCACTCGGAGAACATGCTCCGCTGCCGGGATTCAGGGACCGAACCACTCCCCTCAGCCGTGTTCGATGTAGGCCTCGAGCTGGTCACGTTCGCCCTG
The DNA here is from genome assembly GCF_042754885.1 of Rhodococcus sp. NPDC059179. Classification (NCBI taxonomy): domain Bacteria; kingdom Bacillati; phylum Actinomycetota; class Actinomycetes; order Mycobacteriales; family Nocardiaceae; genus Rhodococcus; species Rhodococcus sp. NPDC059179. Next base: position 55,987 of record NZ_JBHZBV010000012.1, read on the forward strand.
CAGTTCGCCGATCCGGCTCTTCACCACGTCGCCGATGCTGACGATGCCGACCAGGCGGCCTTCCACCACGACCGGCAGGTGCCGGATCCGGCGCTCGGTCATGGTCTCGGCGAGGCTGTCCACGCTGTCGGTCGGCAGGCAGGTGAACAGGGCGGTGGTCATGATGTCCGCGACCCGCGAGTTCAGCAGCTCGGCGCCGCGCTCGTGGATGCGGCGCACCACGTCGCGCTCGGTCACGATGCCGATCACCTGGTCGTTCTCGACCACGACGAGGGCGCCCACGTTGTGCCTGGCGAGTTCGCCGATCAGCACGCTGACCGTGATCCCCGGGTCGACCGTCGCCACCGCCGGACCCTTGTTCCGCAACACATCCGCTATCTGCATCTGGACACCCCGATCCATCCGCTGTCGGCAACCGCCGTGCCTGTTGATCATAGGCAGCGCAAAGCCCTGCCGACCATCAACGGACGAGGAAACCGCGATGCAACGAGGCGATCAGCCGACGGCGGGCCGGGAGCGGTCGGTGGCGAGGACGACCGCCAGCCCGCCGAGCACCGAGCCCATCACGTATCGCTGCGCCTTGAGCCAGCCCGGTCGCGCGACGAGAAGGCCCGACACAGCGCCCGCCGCGACGACAATCGCGGCGTTGACGGTCAGCGCGACCGCGATCTGGACACCACCGAGCCCGAGACTCTGCAACCACACCCGGCCCGCACCGGGATCGATGAACTGTGGGATCAGCGCCAGGTACATGATCGCGATCTTCGGGTTGAGCAGGTTGGTGACCAGGCCCATCGCGAACAGCCGCGCCGCGGAATCGGCGGGCAGCCGCCGGGGCGCGAACACCGAGGTCCCACCCGGACGAACCGCCTGCCAGGCCAGCCAGCCGAGGTAGCACGCACCCGCGAGCTTCACCGCGACGTAGAGCTGCGGCACCGCAATGAACACCGCGGTCAGACCCGCGGCGGCCGCCGCCAAATAGCAGGCGAAGCCGACCGCGACGCCGCCGAGCGAGATCAGCCCGGCCCGCCTGCCCTGGGTGATGCTGCGCGAGACGAGGTACATCATGTTCGGCCCGGGGGTGAGCACCATGCCGAGCGCCACCGCCGAGACCCCGAGGATTGCCGCGCCGGAGATCATGACCACGAGGTTCACACGGGCAACGGAGCGACGTCGAGGGCCAGTTGAGCGGCACTGGTTATCGCAAGATCAGTCCAGGCCGTGGCCGGTGGCTATGGACGCGGGCCCACCACGACGCGAGACTGCGACCATGGAATCCTTGGCGCCCGGCGAATTCGCCACCGAAACTGCGTATCTCGACACCGCTTCCTACGGCCTGCCACCCGCCCGCGGACTGTCGGCCGTCCGCGCCGTCACCGATGACTGGGCCGCAGGGCGGGGTGCGCCTGCCGTCCACGATCCCAAGGTGGACGGGCTCCGGGCGGCGTTCGCCCGGCTGCTGCCCGGCGCCACCCCCGATGACGTGGCCGTGGGCGGCAGCGTCGGCGCGCTGATCGCTCCGGTCGCGACCGCCCTCCCGACCGGCGCGGAAGTCCTTGTGGCCGAGGGCGATTTCGCCTCGGTGCCGAATCCGTTCCGGTACCGCGGGGACCTGTTCGTGCGCACGGTGCCGCTGGACCGGCTGGCCGCCGAGGTGCGGCCGGAGACGGCGCTGGTCGCGGTGAGCGTCGTGCAATCCTCGGACGGGCGCACCATCGACCCGGTGGAACTGCGAGCGGCGACCCGAGCGCACGGTGCGCGACTTCTGTTCGACGCCACCCAGGCGGCCGGCTGGCTGCCGCTGCGATTCTCCGACGCGGACTTCTGGGTGTGCGCCACGTTCAAATGGCTGCTCGGCGCACGCAGCGTCAGCCTGTTCGCGGCGAACCCGGAGGCGGCGAATACGGTTCGTCCGGTCTCGCCCGGCTGGTACGCGGCCGCCGACAAGCGGGCGGAAATGTATGTGCCGCAGCGGTTGGCCGACACCGCGCGCCGCTTCGACCACACACCGGACTGGCTGGGCGTGGTCGCCGCCGCGGCCGGGCTGGAACTGATCGACGAACTGACGGTCGACACGATCGGCGCGCACGACCTGGCGCTCGCCGACCGGTTCCGCTCCGGACTGATCGACCTGGGCCTGTGTGCCGTGCCCGGCCGCTCCCCCATCGTCGCCATCCCGGGAGCATCCGACCGCGCGGATCGGCTGGCCGCGGCCGGGGTGATCGCCACATCACGGGGCGGGGCCCTGCGGTTCGCGTTCCACCTGCACAACGGCGCGGACGACGTCGACCGCGCACTGAACGCCCTCGCCCGCCGCTGATCGCCCAACAAGACCTACGGCTCGACGTGGCTCACTCGCCCGGCGGCTGAAAGTGGCGCGGTCCCACCGGATCCTTCATTGTGGTTGCTGGATCCAATTGCCGTGAAAGCCGGCTGGAACGCGTTGAGGTAGACGCACAGCTGCAACGTCCTCAAGGCTCTGGGCGTCCAGAATCCGTAGTTCAGTGGTGTTCTCGGCCAGGTCGGTTACCAACCCCATCACCACACCGTCGCCCTCCGGCGCCGAGGGAGAGGACGGGGCGAAGCTGAATTCACCGACCGCAGAGTGGTTTCCGAAGTCGCGTTGAGCCGCAATGCCAGCGGTGGCGTTCGTTCGAAGAAGTCGGTGTTCTCCGGACACATCGTCGGTGCCACCTACGGCCCACCCGTGCTGATAGGTGCTGGTGACGCGTCGGTCGTCGATCCGGGGGAACTCCATGTGTTCATCGGCGAGAGCTTCACGCCGGAGCGATCCGGTTCGCAGATCGATTCGCCACCGTTCCAGCCTGGGCCGCCCATCCGTTGGTCCGAGGGGGTCGGCGTCGAAAACTCGTTCGTGGACCACCAGGTCGATCTCGAGCCCGCGATCGTCATTGTGGGCGTTCATCGGGTGGAACACATAGCAGGGCTGGTCGAGTTCTATCCACGTCACCGCTATCGGGTCGTGGGAGGACCGTGGCAACAGGCCAACGCGTGCTGGGTAGTCCGGGTTCCATCGATAGGGGAAGCGGCCGGCAGGTATTCGCGGCACGCGATTCATGATCATCGGAGGAATGCGGACCCTACCGACGATCGAACTCAGCGCCAGCTGGGCGAGCGGACGCAGCGGCCTGGGGACACCGACATGCACCGCTGACCGAGGATCGAAGGTGACGGGTAGGTCGTACAGGACAACGTAGTCACGAGTCAGGGAGAATGCATGCATCATCGGGCTGCCCTGGACCGGGACAGCCATCTTGCGCCGAAGACATCCATCTGGCCCGATTATGGTGTACTGGACTGTGTTCCCCCGGCCGAAGTGATACGAAACGGCGTGCAGCTCTCCGGTGTTCGGATCGAGCACCGGGTGGCCGGTGTAGCCCCCTCGTACGGTTCCGCCGAAGTCACAGACATCGAGCGTCTCGAGGTCACTCGACAACTCCGCACAGGCAGTCCCTCCTTCGACCAGTGCCAACGTCCGGCCCGCGAACCCGATCACGTTCGTGTTCGCGGAAGGACCGTGCAGTGCCGACCTGCCCCGCTCGTCCGGGCTCGTCCGATCCAGCAGTCGCGAAGTCACTTCCGAGTCGACCCAGCGATTGCGGTACCAGAGGGCATCACCGTCGCACAGTCGAATGCCGTGAACCATCCCGTCTCCGGTGAACCAGTTGTACTCGTCGGGCGCGACGTCCGCGACGGGATTGGGTCCGTTCCGGAGGTATCGCCCGTCAAGCCACTCGGGGATCACGCCGCGAACGTCGAGATCGCGTTCGACCAGTTCTCGCCGAACCGGGGCGTACCGGTCGTCGACGAAACTCCCCATGTTGTCTCCCCCTCGAGCGCTTGGACCTGCATTGTTTCAGAGGCACCGTGCGAGAGGCACGGTTTTCTCGGCGTCAACACCGTGAGCGATGCCGAGTCGGCGGCGTTTCCCTGCTCTGCAGATCGACACCCAACCCAGGGAACACCTGTTCGATACAGGCGTAGGATGCGGGTCGTGGACATCGCGGTACAGGCGTCGCTGTTCGACGATCCGACCGGGGGCGCTCGACTCGAGCCGCTCGACAGCTGCCTGCGCAGGCGGGTGCTGACCGCGGGTGCCTGGATCGACGTGCGCCCCGGCTGGCTACAGGGATCCGAGCAGCTGTTCGCCGATCTCGTCGACGCGGTCCCGTGGCGGGCCGAACGCAGGCAGATGTACGACCGCGTGGTCGACGTGCCGCGGCTGGTGAGCTTCTACGCAGAGGACGCCCCGCTCCCCGACCCGCTGCTCACCGAGGCCAGGGCCGCCCTCGACCGGCACTACCGACGCGAGATCGGCGAGCCGTTCGCCACTGCAGGACTGTGTTACTACCGCGACGGCGCCGACAGTGTCGCCTGGCACGGCGACACCATCGGACGCGGCGCCACCGAGGACACCATGGTGGCGATCGTTTCCCTCGGCGCCGCACGGACTCTCGCGCTGCGGCCCCGCGCTGATGAGCGGCGCCGCCGCAGCGGCGGCGGCGACTCCATTCGGTACTCGCTCGGCCACGGCGACCTGCTGGTCATGGGCGGGTCCTGCCAGCGGACCTGGGAGCACGCCGTCCCCAAGACCACCCGCCCCACCGGGCCGCGGATCAGCGTGCAGTTCCGGCCCCGCGGCGTGCGCTGACCGCGCCCGCGAGCCGGTCCAGCTGCGCGGCGGTGGTGTCCCAGTCCAGGCACGCGTCGGTGATCGACTGCCCGTAGGTGAGCTCGTCCGCCCGGCCGAGGGTCAGGTCCTGACGGCCCGCGACGAGGAAGCTCTCCAGCATCAGCCCGACCACGCCGCGCTCACCCGCCTCGATCCGCTCGGCGACATCGGTGACGACGTCGACCTGCTTGTTGTGGTCCTTGCGGCTGTTGCCGTGGCTGGCGTCGACGACGACCCGCTCGGGCAGGCCCGCCTTCGCCAGTCTCGCCATGGTGTCGGCGACGGTCGCGGCGTCGTAGTTCGGCCCGTCGGTGCCGCCACGCAGGATGACGTGGCAGTCCGGGTTGCCCGCCGTGCGGATCAGCGCGGACAGGCCGTTGAGGTCGGTGCCGGGGAAGACGTGGCTGGCTGCCGCGGCCCTGGTCCCGTCGACCGCCACCTGCACGTCGCCCTCGGTCGAGTTCTTGATCCCGACCGGCATGGACAGCGCGCTGCAGAGCTGGCGGTGCACCTGGCTGGCGGCGGTCCTGGCGCCGATCGCGCCGTAGCTCACCAGGTCCGCGATGTACTGCGGTGTGATCGGGTCGAGGAACTCGCAGCCGACCGGCAGGCCCAACGACGAGATGTCGAGCAGCAGTTTGCGTCCCATCCGCAGTCCGGTGTTGATGTCGAAGCTGCCGTCGAGGTGCGGGTCGTTGACCAGCCCCTTCCACCCCAGCGTGGTGCGCGGCTTCTCGAAGTACACCCGCATGACGATGTGCAGGTTGTCGCGATGCTGCTCGGCCTTCTCGGCAAGCCTGTTGGCGTAGTCCATCGCGGCGTTCGTGTCGTGCACGGAGCACGGCCCGACCACGACGATCAGCCGGTCGTCACGGCCGTCGAGGATGTCGATGGTCGCGTCCCGGCCGCCGCGCACCGTCGCGGCGACGGCGGCGTCGATCGCGTGCTCGCGCCGCAGCTCGGCCGGGGCGGCCAGCGGGCTGATGGAGACGGTGCGCTGGTCGTCAAGGCCAAGCGCATCGGTGTCAAGAGTGAGGGTCATGGGTGTCCTGTTCGTTCAGGCCGACCCAGGAGAATGCGTGCACACCCGCGAGCCGGTCGATAGCGGCTCGGGGCGGAGGAGGTCAGCGCGTGGTTACGCCGACCGGCCCACCCGGGGCCAGCCTGCTAAACCAGAAATACGCGCGCTGCATGGCCGCCACTGTAGCAGCGCCCCGCGGCGGGCGTGATCTCGAACCGTTCTACCTCTCTTTCTGACGGCTCACCATCTCGGCGATCCAGATCGGCGCGCGCTCTGGGACAGCGGCGACACCGCGGCGCGGTTGCCTCGACGCCCGCAGGCGCTGCCCGGCACTCAGTCGGGTCGCCTGGTTCCGATCACGACGGTGGCGCCGTGCTCGTCGGAACGCGCGACCCACGGGACCAGCCCGCCGCGGGCGAAGGCGTCGACCGTCAGCGGCGCCTGCCGTTCGCTCGTCTCGATCAACAGGTGGCCGCCCGGCGCCAGCCACCGAGTGGCTTCGGCCGCGACCTTGCGCTGGATGTCGACGCCGTCCGCACCGCCGTCGAGCGCCACCCGCGGCTCGTGGTCGCGGGCTTCCGGCGGCAACATCCCGATCGACCCGGTGGGCACGTAGGGCGCGTTGGCCACCAGGACGTCGACCCGACCACGCAGGGACCGGGGCAGCGGATCGTAGAGATCGCCCTCGTACACCCGAGCGGCCGCGGTATTGCGACGCGCGCAGCGGACCGCCGCCGGGTCGACGTCGACGGCGTGCAACTCCACCTCGCTCTTGACGGCGGTCAGGGCGGCGCCCACCGCACCCGACCCACAGCAGAGGTCGAGGACGACCGCCCGATGGCGAGCGACGGCAGTCGCCTGGTTCGCGAGGAACTCGGTGCGGCGGCGGGGCACGAAGACACCGGGATCCACCGCAATCCGCAGGCCGCAGAACTCCGCCCAGCCGAGGATCTGTTCGAGGGGCAGTCCTGCCACCCGCCGATCCACCATGGCCGCGAGATGGTCCGGGGTCCGGGCCGCGGAGGCGAGCAAATGCGCCTCGTCCTCGGCGAAGACACACCCGGCGGCGCGGAGCCGGGCGACGACAAGGGATTGCGGGCACAGCGACGGGAAAGCTGACATGGGAACGCCTTTCGGGGAATGCCGATCGGGCGCTCTCGCGGTCACCTACCTCAGTCGGACCGCAACGGTGAGAGCACCCGGGTTGCCAAAACGAACACCGGTCTCACCTCCTCGGTCGAACGACTACTGGAACCGCGAACGCTACCGGAACGGCATCGAGCGCGGCCACTGATTTGTTTGAGCCCCGACACACTAGGTTGTGCACAACTAAACCGTGCACTACCTTCAATCGTGTGACCGACGAACTCGCCCTCGACCAGCAACTGTGCTTCGCGCTGTATGCGGCGTCGCGGGCCACGACCGCGGTCTACCGCCCGATGCTCGACGAACTCGGCGTCACCTATCCGCAGTACCTGGTGCTGCTGGTGCTGTGGGAACGCGACGGTCGGGGCGTGCGCGAGATCGGCGACGAACTCGACCTCGACACCGGCACCCTCTCCCCACTGCTCAAGCGGCTCGAGATCCTCGGCCTCGTCGAGCGTCGCCGACTGCCGGAGGACGAGCGCCGCGTCCAGATCCACCTGACCGACACCGGCAGGGGCCTGCGCGAGCGAGCACTGGGCATTCCGCGGCAACTGGCGGGGTGCGCGGGGCTGCCACCGGAGGAACTCATCGCACTGCGCTCGACCCTCGAACGACTCACGCACGAACTACGCAATGCGGTCCGGGTCCCTGACGCGGCCGAATCACCCACCACCACAAGGAGAAATACATGAGCGTCATCTACACCGCCGAAGCACTCGTCACCGGCGAGGGCCGCGACGGGCACGGCCGCAGTTCCGACGGCCGCCTCGACCTGGACCTTGCACTCCCCGTGGAAATGGGCGGCAGCGGCAACGGCACCAACCCGGAGCAGCTGTTCGCGATCGGCTACGCGGCCTGCTACCACTCGGCGCTGCGGATGGTCGCCCGCCAGGCAGGCGCCGACGTCACCGACTCCGCGGTGGGCGCCCGTGTCGGCATCGGCCCGACCGAAGGCGGCGGCTTCGGCCTCGAGGTGACCCTGGAGGTGACCCTGCCGCACCTGTCGCGCGAGCAGGCTCAAGAACTCGCCGACAAGGCGCACCAGGTGTGCCCCTACTCGAACGCCACCCGCGGCAACATTGACGTGACCGTCCTGGTCACCGACGCCGAGGACTGAACCCTCAGCGGCCGGAAAAGATTCGCTCCCACACAGCAGGATCCGTGCGCGGACCGCTCGGCGTGTCCGGCCCGTACCTCTCGATCTCACCGTCGATGTCGAGGGGACGGGTCGGCGGCATACCCGGCACCAGCTCCTCCTCCACCCGACCGTCGGGTACCAGCCAGCACACCTCGAACTCGATGCCGTCCGGGTCCCGTGCGTACAGGGCCTTGGTCGACCCGTGGTTGCTCGCTCCGGTCAATGCCCCTGCCTCGATGAGCTTTTCGCACATCGACGCCAGGTCGGTGAGGGTGTCCACCTCCCACGCCAGGTGATAGAGCCCGACGTCGCCCCGCCTGGCACGACTCGGCCCGCTCGGGCTCTGGAACAGGCCGAGGTCGTGATCGTTGGCCGAGTTCGCGGCCTGCAGGAAGGCCGCGCCAGGAAACCCTCCAGGAAGCGGACGGAATCCGAGCACGTCCCGGTAGAACGCCAGGCTGCGCTCGAGGTCGGCCACGAACAGCACGGCGTGGTTGAGTCGGCGAATCGGCATGTGCGCGCTCACTTTCCGAACGAGTAGGTGACGCCGGTGAGCCGCTCGGACTCGCCCCACAGGCCCGCTGCCACCGTCCGGTCGCGGGACTTGGCGTTCGAGCCCACCACCTTCGGGTAGCCGCGCTGCTCGAAGGGGCCGTCCGGGCCGATGTAGGTGCCGGACGCGACGGTGTCGACGGTGGCGGCGTACAGCTCGGGCAACGCGCCCATCTCGGCGCTCTGCGCGGCCAGGTTCCCGACCAGCATCAGCTTGTCCCAGACCGAGGCGGTGTGCGACTGCAGATTCGTCGACGCGTAACCGGGATGCGCGGCCATGGACTTGACCTCGGAACCGGCCGCGGACAGGCGGCGGTCCAGCTCGTAGGCGAACAGCAGGTTCGCCAGCTTCGACTGCCCGTAGGCCAGCCAGCGGCTGTACCGCCTGCGTTCCCAGTTCGGATCGTCCAGGTTCATCGTCCCCATCCGGTGGATACCGCTGGAGAGGGTGACCACCCGGTCGGCGATCCGGTCGAGGAGCAGACCGGTCAGCGCGAAGTGGCCGAGGTGATTGGTACCGAACTGCGTCTCGAACCCGTCGACGGTGGTCCCCCGCGGCACGGCCATCACGCCCGCGTTGTTGATCAGCACATCGACCTTCTCGATCCCGGCGGCGAACTCACGCACCGACGCCAGGTCAGCCAGATCGAGGCGCCGCACCTCGGCGTTGTCGCCGATCTGAGCCGCGACGGCGCCGCCCTTGTCGACGTTGCGGCAGGCCAGGATCACGGACGCGCCCGATGCCCCGAGGGCGCGCGCCGCCACCTCCCCCAACCCGCTGTTCGCGCCGGTCACCACGAAGGTACGGCCGTGCTGGTCGGCGATGTCGCGGGCGGTCCATGTCGTCACCGGCTCAGCTTACGACGAGTGCGGCCGCAGATCCGATGGGATCTGCGGCCGCATCCGATGTTCGGCGATACGACTCAGCCGAGGCCGCTGACAGCCCCACCGGAGAAGGACTTCAGTAGCTCGGCGAGGTCGAGGATGCTGGATCCGCCGCTCGCGCAGTCCTCGTTGTCGTTCGTCTGGTTCGTGGTCGAGCAAGTCTCGTCCGCCGTGGTCGGCGTGGCGTGTGCAGTCGCGGGTACCGCCAATACACCCGCAGCGACGAACATGAGACTCGCAACAAAACGCCTGTTCATTCCCAAACTCCGTTGTGGTCGTATCCGGCGCCTACATCGGCACCGGCTCTTGATGCGCGGGACGCTATACCAGCCGTCAATCGCGCACGCTGATTTTGCGAATATCGCTACGCTGCACGCGATCCAATCTCCTCACACAGGGGTTTGCCGCGGCCCACCACCAGGCATGCCATGCTGCGAGTACCGCAGTAGTCACATCGGATGACTACCGAACTTCAGGCAGGAAACATGACGGACAAGAGACTTGGGCTCGCCGTGATCGGCACCGGGTTCGGCTGCATCACCCACGTGCCAGCCTTCAGGGATGCCGGGTTCGAGGTGCGCGCACTGATCGGCCGCGACCGGGCACGCACCGCGGACCGCGCCGAACGCATGGGAATCCCGCACGCGGCGACCTCGCTGGACGAGGCCCTCTCGGCCGCCGACATCGACGCGGTGACCATCGCGACCCCGCCGCACACCCACGCCGCACTGGCCGTCGAGGCCGCCGAACGCGGTCTGCACGTGGTGTGCGAGAAGCCGTTCGCGGCCGACCTGGACGAGGCACGCGCGATGCTGTCCGCCGCCGAGAAGTCCGACATCGTCCACATGGTCGGCACCGAGTTCCGCTACTCGACCCCGCAGGCGTTGTTGGCCAGGCAGATTCGGGACGGCGCGATCGGCGACCCGCGACTGGCCACCTTCCTGATGCACCTCCCGCTGTTCGCGGCCAAGGGCAGCGAGGCGCCGGGATGGTGGACCGACGCGAGCAGCGGCGGCGGCTGGCTCGGCGCCCAGGGCACCCACATGATCGACCAGATTCGCAGCACCCTGGGCGAATTCGACACGGTGAGCGCCGGACTTCCGGTCGTCGCGGACCGCGGGCAGAGTGCCGAGGACTCCTTCACCGTGCACTTCCGCACGACCACCGGCGTCGATGGGGTGCTGCAGAGCACGGTCGGCGCGTGGGGGCCACTGATGATGACCACCCGGGTCGCGGGCACCCACGGCACTCTCTGGATCAACGGCGACACGGTGTGTCACGCCGACGCGGCCGGGGAGCGCGAGGTGCCGATACCGGAGGACCTGGCCAACCCGGCCCCGCAGCCGCCACCGCACGACCTCTTCCAGACCACCTACGACTGGATGCACTCGACCGGCCTGGACCGCGCCCCGTACACCCGGCTCGCCGACGCGTTCCGCAGGCGCATCCTCGGCCAGACCCCGGATCCGAACGAGCCGGTGGCGGCGACCTTCCGCGACGGCGTCGCGGGGCAGGCCGTGCTGGACGCGATTCGCCGCTCGGCGCGCGAGGGGCGGTCCGTGCGGGTCGAGACCGTTTAGACGGTATGGGGGCGGCCGGGCCCTCGCCTAGTCTGGCGAGAGTGCCCGCCTCCCCGCTCCCCGTCCGAGACGGCCTCAACCCCACCCGGCTGAGGCTGCCCGAACGCGGCCCCTGGACCACGGTGCTGGAGTATCTGCTGGCCCGGTTCCCCGACGACGCGGTTCGGCTCCGGGAGAAGGTCGCGCTGGCCGAGGTGGTGGGCGGGGACGGGGTACCGGTCACCGCCGAGTCCGCCTTCGCCCCGCGCTCTTTCGTGTATCTCTATCGCGACCCACCTGTCGAGACGCGGGTGCCGTTCGAGATCGAGATACTGCACCGCGACCGGGATTTGTTGGTGGTGGACAAGCCGCACTTTCTGGCCAGCACCCCACGCGGCAGGCACATCGTGGAGTCGGCGCTGGTCCGCCTGCGCCGTGACCTGGACCTTCCCGCGCTCACACCCGCGCATCGCCTGGACCGGGTGACGGCAGGCGTGCTGGTGTTCACGGTCCGGCAGGAGGCGCGGCGGGCGTACCAGCTGCTGTTCGAACGGCGACTGGTGACCAAGGAGTACGAGGCGATCGCCGGATTCGACCCGTCACTGACCCTGCCCCGGACCGTCCACAGCCGCATCGTGAAGGAACGCGGAATGCTGCAGTGCACCGAGGCCCCGGGAGAACCCAACGCGCACACCGACATCGAGCTACTCGAGGCCCGCGGTGGGCTGGCGCGCTACCGACTGCTCCCGCGGACCGGGAAGATGCATCAGTTACGGGTGCACCTGAACTCGCTCGGCATACCGATCCTCGGCGACAACTTCTATCCGCGACTGTATGACGTTGCGCCGGACGACTACTCGAATCCGCTGCAGCTGCTGGCGCGTTCGGTCGCGTTCACCGACCCCCACACCGGCGAACCGAGACGCTTCGTGAGCGGACGACGCCTGTCCGCATGGGAGCCATCCGGCCCACCCAACCCTTAGCGAAATGCCAAGGAGCGCACACCGTGCACTCACAGATCGCCGTCACCATCGGTACATCGGAACAACCCGACCGCCGGATGCGCCCAGCGGATCCGCACACCGATTGGAGCCCGAGATGAACGACATCGGCATGATCCTCCAGCGCGCGGGTGACACCGCGGACCTCTTCGCAGACCGCGGCTTCCTCGAGGCCGTCGCACGCGCCGCCACCCTGCGCCAGGCGCACACCCTCGCCGAACTGCTGGCGACCACCGGCCGCGGCGACGACGCCGAGCTGTTCCTGGCCGCTCACGCCGCGGCCCGCCCCACAGACCTGCCGGACGCGGCCTGAGATTTCGGCGAACCCACAGGTAGACGGCCTACTACGCAATGTAGTGGAGTGCGTCACAATACTGGCATCTCATATGCAAGTTTAATACCGTCGGGTCATGACCCTCTCTCCAGCATCGACCGAAGTCATCAAGGCGACCCTCCCCGCCGTGGGAGCTGCCATCGAGGACATCACCGCGCTCTTCTACCCGAAGATGTTCGCCGCCCACCCCGAACTCGAACGCGATCTGTTCAATCGGGGGAACCAGAAGCAGGGCCAGCAGCAGAAGGCCCTCGCCGGCGCGATCGCGGCGTTCGCGGCGCTGCAGGTCAGCCCCGACGCCCCGCGCACCGAACTGATCATGTCGCGGATCGCGAACAAGCACGCCTCGCTTGGCATCACCGCGGATCAGTATCTGATCGTGCACAAGTACCTGTTCGAGGCGATCGTGGAGGTCCTGGGCGACGCCGTCACCCCGGAGGTCGCGGCCGCGTGGGACGAGGTCTACTGGCTGATGGCCAACACCCTGATCGGACTCGAGGCGGACCTCTACTCCTCGTCCGGGGTCCGAGCCGGTGACGTCTGGCGCCAGATGGTGGTGGGCAGGCGCGTCCTCCAGTCCGCGGACACCGTCACCTTCATCCTGAGCCCGGCCGACGGCGAACCCCTGCCCGCGTACCGGCCGGGACAGTATGTCTCCATCGGCGTCCAACTGCCGGATGGCGCCCGCCAGATCAGGCAGTACAGCCTGGTCGGCGCGCCGTCCGAGTCCGAGTGGCAGATCAGCATCAAGGCCGTCCCGGCGGAGGGCAGGCCCGACGGGTCGACGGTTCCGGCCGGCGAGGTCTCGAATCACCTGTACCGAAACCTGTTCGAGGGCGACGAGGTATCCGTGTCGCTGCCGTTCGGCGACCTGGTCCTCGAGGACGACGACGCTCCGTTGCTGCTCGTGTCCGCCGGGATCGGCTGCACGCCGATGATCGGCATGCTCAACCACCTCGCCGCCACCGGTGACCCGCGCCAGGTCTCCGTGCTGCACGCGGACCGCTCCCCCGCCCAGCACGCACACCGGGCGGAGCTGACCGAACTGGTACAGCGGATGCCGTTCGCGGTGATGCATCGGTGGTACGAGGACCTGGGCACGCGGGCGGCAGGCGAGACCACGCACCTCGGCCGGGCGGACCTGTCCGACCTCCAGATCGAATCGGGCACCCAGGTATACCTGTGCGGGCCGCTGCCCTTCATGCTCTCCGTCCGCGAGACGCTGATCGCGCGTCAGGTCCCGGCCGACCACATCCACTACGAGGTGTTCGGCCCGGACAGCTGGGCCTCGGCCAGCTAGTCCACCATCTCCCCAATGTCACAGTGATTCGACTGAGCCGAATCACTGTGACATTGGGGAGATCACGTGGTTGCCCGACGGAAACTGGCGATGCGCGCCTGAAACGAAAAACTCCGACCTCGAGTTGAACTCGAAGCCGGAGTTGATGTACCACTCGTGGTGGCCAGGGCCGGGATCGAACCGGCGACCTTCCGCTTTTCAGGCGGACGCTCGTACCAACTGAGCTACCTGGCCGGGTGGCACCCGAACCGAATGCCTATCGCACTGTGCCGAATGAACGGCACCTTGCGACCCTGACGGGACTCGAACCCGCGACCTCCGCCGTGACAGGGCGGCGCGCTAACCAACTGCGCCACAGGGCCTTGCAAAGTGTTGGTGTCAACAACACTTGATCTTACTGGTCTAACGTACCCCCTACGGGATTCGAACCCGCGCTACCGCCTTGAAAGGGCGGCGTCCTAGGCCGCTAAACGAAGGGGGCCCACCGGATCTCTCCGGCAATTCCCTCAACGGCTTTCCGTTGGGAGCTGGGATAGCTTAAGACACGGATTCGGAAAAACTCAAATCGAATGGTCAGAGCCGGTTTCTGGCCCGTTTTCGGGGGTCACGACCGCCGCATCGGCACTCAGATCCAGCCAACCGGTGCGTCGCCAGCCCTCGAGCCACTCCTGCGACGCCAGCGCCTCGAGCACAACCGCGAGCGCTTCCTCGAATCGATCGCGCAGCGGCGTGCTGTCGGTGGTCAGGTCGAGCATGTACCGCTGGCCGGCCAGCGCTGCACCGAGGACGCGGGTGAACGTATCGGGGTCTGCGCCCGGCCGGAGCTGCCCGTCGGCCTGCGCGCGCTGCACGAGTTCGACCGCCGTGTGACCCCACACCTGAGAACCGCCCGACCGCACCTCGGCATAGAACTCGGGCTCGATGATCAGACGGAACTCCGCCTGGACGATGACGTCGTTGGCGAACCGCTCCGCCAGGTCCACGATGATCGCGTGCAGCACCTGGAACGGGTCGGCCTCGACGGCCTTCCAGCGATCGGTGGTCTCCGTGTAGCGCTCGAGCGCCGAGGAGAGGACGGCCCGGGCCAGCTCCTCCTTCGATTCGAAATGGAAGTACATCGCGCCCTTCGTGGCGTGCGACCCCTCCAGAATCGTGTTCACGGACGCCGCGGCATAACCCCGGCGGGCGAACTCCACCGCCGCAGCTTCGACAATCGCGGCGCGCGTCCTGCGCGCGCGTTCCTGTTGACGTGCCATGTGAGCCAGTCGCCTCCGAAACCGTGCAGCTCTATCCCGTGCCCCGACAGGCCACCAGACGACCTCGTTGTCACCATAGCCCTAATTCGGACAATTTCGCGTCAACCTCCCGCGTTATCCGCCTACCTGCGGGTAAGGTGTCCAAACCGCAGAACACACCGGGTGGTATGATTTAATACGGCTCGGGTGCGGCGCAGGGGGTGCGCACCCGAGCCGTTCGTGTTCGCGCCGCTCCAGTTCGCGGCCTCACAGCCAGTCTCGGCGCTTGAAACTCAGCCAGAGCCCGAACGCGAGCCCGACGAGCAGGACCGCACTCAGCCAGAACCCCTCCGCCTGACCGAAACCGGGAAACGGGATGTTCTGGCCGAAGTAGCCCGTCACCCCGGTGGGAATGGCGATGATCGCGGCCCATGCGGTGAGCTTCTTCATGATCTCGTTCAGCGAATTGCCCTGCATCGCAAGGTGGGTCGCGAGGATGGACTCGATGGTGTCTCGCAGGCCGTCGATTCGCTCGGTCGCACGCAGGGAGTGGTCGTAGATGTCCTGGTAGTAGGGCGTCATCTCGGCTTGGAGCACGTGCGCGCCCTGCCGGAGCAGCGCACTGAAGGCCTCGTTCATCGGCAGCACCGCCCGCGACAGCCGCACGACGGACTTGCGAAGCCTGAAGCTCTCCAACTGCACCGCATTCTTCGACCGTCCCGCGCTCTGCGCACCGTCCTCGATCAGCAGCTCGTCCTCCAGGCCCTGGATCTCCTCGTCGAGGGCGTCGAGGGCCACGAAGTACCCGTCCACGATCTCGTCGAGGAACGTGTGCAGCAGGAATCCGACACCGTATCCCGCGAGATCAGGGTTGTCGTCCCAGTCCCCGAGGATCGGATCGACCGCGAAACCGTCATCGGACCGGATGGTGATCAGCGCACGGTCGAGGATGAATATCGAGATGTCCGTTGAGCTGAGCTGGCCGCTCGTCGCATCGAAACGCACAGCGCGCGTGTGCAACATGCTGTGATCCCGGAACCTGACCAGTCGGGGTCGTTGATGTCCGGTGATCGCCCCCTCGACGGCCAACGGGTGCAGCGCCACCGCGCCGCCGATCAACGGGGACAACGCGACGATGTCGCCGACCGTGGGGGCCAGCAGATCGACCCAGATGAGCGCGTCGTCGTCGGAGCGGTGCGAGGCGATTTCGTCCAGCGGCAGATCCGAGCCTGCCAGCACCGCCTTGCGGTAGAGCCGGTTTCGGACCTTGCACGACACCTGAACCGGGTCGATTCGTGGCTTCTCCATCGGCCCTCCCTTGACCTCCCCGTCATCATCGCGCACCCACCCACGAACGGGTGCCGACGTGGCCGAGATCGGCGCACTTCCCATTGCCGGGGTCCCGTCCTCGCGGACACGGTGAAGCCACTAGACTTCTGCACCGCGCCCCTATAGCTCAGTTGGTAGAGCTACGGACTTTTAATCCGCAGGTCGTAGGTTCGAGCCCTACTGGGGGCACCACAGGCCCCACCAGGCCATCGCCTGGTGGGGCGATTTCGTATCCGAGGCCGCCGCGACGCGCCGCAGCCGCGTCGATGGCCTTCCGCGCCAGATTGGAGCATGCTCACCCAATGGAACACATGATCGATCCCTCGGGCCCGCTCTTCAGCCACCCCGAAACCACCAGTCTCACGGACTCGGCCGCGACGCCGAGCGCCGCGCCCGCCCCGCAGCCCCGCTTCAGCAGCCCGACGCAGGGCAACGTCGGCCTGGACTGAGTGGTCACCGAAGCCGATTCGAGGCTCGACACCCTCCCACCTCCGGTCCAGAATGGTGACATCGGAAGCGAGTGACGTCACGCTCCGATCCCTGAAGCCATGAGCGTGACGGCGAACCACCAGGGAGGCCGCCATGAGAGATTCCGAACACGTCCGCGAGGTACGCCGCGACATGATCGTCGTCGTGACCGGAATCGCCCTCGTGCTCCTGAGTATGTGGGTGCCGGACCAGGGCTACCGGCAGATCACCGGCGCCATCCTCATCCTCGGCCTGCTCGCCTACTCCGCCGGACTGTGGGCGATGTCCACCGAATCGCGGTTGAGCCATTGGGGTCTCATCGCACTCGGACTCTTCCTGCTTGCCACACCGCTGGCGATGGACTTCCCGAGCGGCACCACCACCGCGGCCACCGTCACCGTGGTGGCCGGGGCAATCGTGGCGGTGGCGGGCGCACTCGGCCTGGTGGGTCGGCAGCCGGAGACCCTGCCGCTGACCAGCGCACGTCAGCACGCCTGACCTCGCTTCGTCCGCAGCATCATCGGGCGAGGGCTCAGCCGTGCCGGTCGGGGTTCGCCCCGCCCGCGTCGGGCGTGGCCGCCTCCTCGCGAGCCTTGGCATCCTCACGCATTCTGCTCAGCTCGGCCCCGCGACGCCGGTAGGACATGCTGCGCGCCACGAACACCGCGAAGGCGAGCGCCCCGATGATCGCGCCGACGACCGACGCGCCCCGGAATCCGGGCGCGTCGACGTCGAGGATCCGCTCCCCCGCGTGCGCTGCGGCGTTTCCCCCGAACACCACGGTCAGGGTCAGCAGGTTCGGCAGCGCCGCAACGATTCCCAGGACCACCGCAACCACCTGCACCACCCGGCTGTGCTTCTTGCCGCGGACCCGCCAGGCCAGGAAGAACAACAACAGCGGCACCGCCGTACAGAGGACTCCGTACATCAGCCCCCAGGCGATGCCCTTGGTGAAGCTGCCCGACGACAACGCTCCGGCCTGCTGCGCCCACCACCGCGGCAGGAAGGCCGCCAGGATGAAGTACGTGATGACCAGGACGACAACGAGGATCAGCCCGGCGATCACCTTCTTCGCCCAGCCGGGCAGGCCGCCCTTCTCGGGGGGCGCCGCGCCGGTTGCCGCATTGCTCTCGGTCATGCTGCCGTCCTCCTGGGTACCTGACGTCCGTGGCCCTTCGCTGAATCCTGCGCCCATCGGACCACTTCCGCGCGACAGAGCGGCCGGATTGTTACCGTGAGTCATGCACGCGTGACACCCGAATTCGATCCTGAGGGAGAACGCCATGCGAACCTGGGTCCACTTCGTTCTGCTCTTGTGCGGCATCGCGATCGGAATCGGTGCCTTCTTGCCGATCATGCGAGGCACCGAACCCACCAATGTCGAGATCGACGACCTCCGCAACGGATTCCCCGCCGGCTGGGCCCTCGAGCAGCTCGGCGATCAGTCGGTGACCTTCTACAAGTCGATGGCGCTGCTACTGCTGATCGCGGCCGCGCTCATCCTGCTCAGCGCGCTCACCGGCTCCCGGATCCTCGGCTGGCTGGGCATCCTCGCCGGAGCGATCACCTTGGGCGCGTTCTTCTTTCGAGTTGACGAACGATTCGGCGACCAGTTCCGCGACCAGGCGTCGAACCTGCTGAGCAACCAGACGGGCCTCAACCTGGTGGCGGGCGGTCTCGTCGTGGCGCTGCTCGCGTGCCTCGTGCCGCGGGAGAAGTCCGCCGTGACCGTCTAGACCGACGCGCCGGTTCGCGCGCCGAATCTGCCCAACCCGTCGCGACGGTCACTAGTCTCGGATGCACCGGACACTCGAGAAAAGAGCGTCCACGAAGAGGCGGGCTCTCATGGCATCACTTGACGACCTTTTGTCCCAGATCCCCATCAGCCAGATCGCCGCGAAGCTCGGGGTCGACGAGCAGACCGCGACCGCTGCCGTGAAGACGGCCATCCCGACCCTGGTCGGTGGCCTCGAAGCGAACGCTCAGGACCCGGCGGGCGCCGCCTCGCTCGAGAACGCGCTCGCACAGCACGCCGACCCCGCCCTGCTCACCGGCGGCGTCGACATCGACCAGGTCGACCAGGCCGACGGCGAGAAGATCGTCAACAATGTGTTCGGCGACAACACCAACCAGGTCATCAGCGCGCTGGGCGGCACGGGCGGTGCCGGCGGCAGCAACCTCGTCGGCAAGCTGCTCCCGATCCTCGCGCCCATCGTGTTGGCGTTCGTCGCCAAGCAGTTTTCCGGTGGCGGCGCGGCCGCACCCGCGCAGGCCCAGGCAAGCGGCGGCGGCATCGGCGACCTGCTGGGCGGCCTCCTCGGCGGCGGCGGGCAGTCGGCAGGCGGCCTCGGCAACGTCCTCGGCAGCCTCCTCGGCGGCGCGTCGGGCGGCGGCGCGGCCGGCGGCCTCGGTGATCTGCTCGGCGGCCTCCTCGGCGGCGGACGCAAGTAGTCCGACGCACAGCCCTGCCGAATGGCGGCGTCCCGAATATCGGGGCGCCGCCTTTTCTGTCGGCGGCTTTCACCGGAATTCCCCCACGCCGCGCTGTAACGAACGGCCGCGCTGGGCCGATGTGCTGGAGGGGGGTTGGCCTGTACCCGGCAGTAACTTCCCAGGGCTGTGACCAGTTCGAAACGATTCACAACGTGGTTACGGTCCCGTAGGCTACGTTGAGCCGATTTCAGACGACATTTTGGAGGGCATGCGTATGGCCAGGGATCTGACCCAACTCGAACTGCTTCAGGAGCTGGCGCAGGTCGCCGAGGACAACGTGAATCGGCACATCTCCATGGCCAAGGAATGGCATCCCCACGACTATGTGCCGTGGGACGAGGGCCGCAACTTCGCCGCCATGGGCGGCGACGACTGGGACATCGAGCAGTCTCAGCTCGACGAGGTCGCGCGCGCCGCCATGATCACCAACCTCCTCACCGAGGACAACCTGCCGTCCTACCACCGCGAGATCGCCGAGAACTTCTCGATGGACCACGCCTGGGGCACCTGGGTCGGTCGCTGGACCGCCGAGGAGAACCGGCACGGCATCGTGATGCGCGACTACCTCGTCGTGACCCGCGCCGTCGACCCCGTCGAGCTCGAGCGCTTCCGCATGGAGCACATGACCAACGGCTACTCCTCGCTGCCCGACGGCGGCGCGGCAGGCCTGCTGCACTCCGTCGCCTACGTGACATTCCAGGAACTCGCGACCCGCGTCTCGCACCGCAACACCGGCAAGGCCTGCAACGAGCCCATCGCCGACAAGATGCTGCAGCGCATCGCCGCGGACGAGAACCTGCACATGATCTTCTACCGCAACGTCTGCGCCGCGGCCCTCGACCTGGCGCCGGACCAGGCGCTGCGATCGATCAACGAGATCGTCCAGAACTTCCAGATGCCCGGGGCAGGCATGCCCAACTTCCGTCGCAATGGCGTGCTGATGGCCAAGCACGGCATCTACGACCTGCGTCAGCACCTCGAGGAGGTGGTGATGCCGGTGCTCCGCAAGTGGAACATCTTCGAGCGCACCGACTTCACCGCCGAGGGCGAGCAGATTCGCGAGGACCTGGCCAAGTTCCTCGAGAACCTCGAGGCGCAGGCCGTAAAGTTCGAGGAGCAGCGCGACCGCATGCTTGCCCGCGAGGCGGCCAAGCGCGAGCAGCAGGCTTCCTGAACCAACAGCGGAGCCAACAGCGGCGCTGACAGCGCCAGCTATCCTGTGCCCGGTACCGAAACAAGGTGCCGGGCACAGCCATTTCTATCGAGGTATCAGATGTCTACACTCCGAATCGGCTCACTGGAGCTGCGCAGCCCCGTCGTGCTCGCCCCGATGGCGGGCATCACGAACGTCGCGTTCCGCACCCTGTGCCGCGAGCTGGAGCTGGCCCGTTCCGGCAGCACCTCGGGGCTGTACGTCTGCGAGATGGTGACCGCGCGGGCACTGGTCGAGCGCCAGCCCGCCACCCTGCACATGACGACGTTCGGGCCCACCGAGACGCCGCGTTCGCTGCAGCTGTACACCGTGGACCCGGCCACCACCTATGCCGCCGCGAAGATGATCGTCGACGAGAACATGGCCGACCACATCGACATGAACTTCGGCTGCCCGGTGCCCAAGGTCACCAGCAAGGGCGGCGGCGCCGCCCTGCCCTACAAGCGCACCCTGTTCGGCCAGATCGTCGCGGCCGCGGTCCGCGCGACCGAGGGCACCGACATCCCGGTCACGGTGAAGTTCCGGGTCGGTATCGACGCCGACCACCACACCCACCTGGACGCGGGACGCATCGCCGCCGGCGAGGGCGCAGCCGCGGTGGCCCTGCACGCGCGCACCGCCGCGCAGCGATACTCGGGCACCGCGGACTGGAACGAGATCGCCCGGCTCAAGGAACATGTCACCGACGTCCCGGTTCTCGGCAACGGCGACATCTTCGCCGCGGAGGACGCGGTCCGGATGATGGCGGAGACCGGGTGCGACGGCGTCGTCGTCGGCCGCGGCTGCCTCGGCAGGCCCTGGCTGTTCGCCGAGCTGAGCGCCGCGCTCGCGGGCACCCCGGAACCAACGCCGCCCAACCTCGGCGAGGTCGCCACGATCATCCGGCGGCACGCCGAACTCCTGGCAGACCACCACGGCGAGGACAAGGGCCTGCGGGAACTGCGCAAACACGTCGCGTGGTATCTCCGCGGATTCCCAGCCGGGTCGGAGATGCGGGTGGCGATGGCGATGGTGTCCACCCTCACCGAACTCGACGACCTGCTCGTCCAACTCGACCCGACGGTGCCGTTCCCCAAGGACGCCGAGGGACCGCGCGGACGCCAGGGGTCGCCGGGCAAGGTCTCCCTGCCCGAGGGCTGGCTCGACGATCCGGAGGACTGTCTCGTGCCCGCGGGCGCCGACCTGATGCACTCGGGCGGCTGACCCGACTGGAACCAGCGGTCCCGATCAGTATCATGTTGGGACCGTCCGGGGTGGCGGAGATTTCGGACGCGAGAGGCAGGGTTGAAGTAGGTGGGCGACGATCAGACTCCGGGCCCCGTGCCTGAAGGTCGCGCACCCTGGGAACGACCGCTCTCGCAGGTGAGCCGGCCCCAGTACCGACCAGAGCCGCAGCACCCCGCCCCGGCACCGCCCGACCAGCAGTGGACCGACAGCGGCCGGATCGAGTCGACCGGACGCCGACGCGGCGAACCGGGCGAGCACACCGAGCGACTCTCCGTCGCCGACCTGATGAACCGCGTCACCCCGCCCCCGTCCGACACCGGCCGGATGAAGACGCCCGCGATGTCGCCGCTGCCGCCTGCCCGCCCGCGGCATGATCCGACCCCCGCCCCTCCGCCGCCGACCACCGGTTGGCTGCACCGCGCGACCCCCGAGCACGTCGGCCCCGCAGCGGGCGAGCCCGCCCGGGTTGGCGCCCCCGGCGAGACCCGGCTCGCCGCCAGCAAGAGCCGCAAGCAGAAACGCTGGCGGGTACTTGGCCGCGGCGCAGTCGCGTTGGCCGCGGCGGCCTCCGTCGGAATCACCGGCGTCGCGTGGGGCTACCTGCGCGCCACCGACAACGGCTTCAGCCAGGTGGCCGCGCTCGACCTCGACAGCACCGACGTCGTCGACCCGGGCGGACAGACCGGCGACGAGACCTATCTGATCGTGGGCACCGACACCAGGGCGGGCGCGAACGGCGGCGTCGGCGCCGGTTCGGTCGCCGACGCGGAGGGCGCCCGCGCCGACACGGTGATCCTGGTCAACATCCCCGCCGACCGCAGCCGGGTGGTCGCGGTCTCCTTCCCGCGCGACCTGGACATCGCTCGGCCCAGCTGCGCGGACTGGGACAACGACAAGGGCCAGTACTCGACCGCGATGAACCCGCCCGCGGACAACGACAAGCTCAACTCGGCCTACGCGTACGGCGGGCCCAAGTGCCTGGTGAAGGTGATCCAGAAGATGTCGGGCCTCAAGATCGGCCACTTCGTCGGCATGGACTTCTCCGGCTTCGAATCGATGGTCAACCAGGTCGGCGGGGTGCAGATCTGCACCACCACGCCCCTGATCGACGGGGAACTCGGCACCGTCCTTCCGAACGCGGGCACGCAGACGATCGACGGCGCCACCGCGCTGAATTACGTTCGGGCCCGCAAGGTCGAGGCCGAGGGCAACGGCGACTACGGCCGGATCAAGCGCCAGCAGGTCTTCCTGTCATCCCTGCTGCGCGGCGCGCTGTCCAACAAGGTGCTGTTCGACCCGGGCAAGCTCAACGGCTTCATCAACGCCTTCACCCGGGACACGTTCGTGCAGAACATCGACACCAAGTCGCTGGTGATGCTCGGCCGGTCGCTGCAGAACGTCGATGCGGGTGCGGTCACCTTCCTCACCGTCCCCACCGCGGGCACCAACGAGCTGGGCAACGAGATCCCGCGCCTGGACGACATCGACGCGATCTTCGAGGCGATCATCGACGACGAGCCGCTCCCCGGTGAGGAGCGCAAGGAACCGGCTCCGTCGGCGGCGGCGACCGCCCCGAAGCCGGTGGCGCCCGCGCAGCCGCGGCTGGAGGCGGTCAGCCCGCTGTCGGTCTCGCTGCAGGTGTCCAACGGATCGGGTGTGACCGGACTCGCCGCGACCGCCGCCGACGATCTCGGCGCCCACGGATTCCAGATCTACAGCGTCGGCAACTACACCGGCACCAGCACGAACACGCTGGTCCGCTACTCCCCCGGGCTCGAGGCGGAGGCCGCCACGGTGGCGTCCTCGCTGCCCGGTGCGGTGCTGCAGGAGTCCTCCGACCTCGGCGGCATCGTCGAGGTGGTGCTCGGGTCGAGCTTCTCCGGCACGGTCGCCCAGCCGGAGCCCGAGGGCACCGCGCTCACCCCGACGCTGGCCCCGAAGAGCACCTCCTCGGACGGCACCGCCTCCGACGCCCTGCCAGCCGATCTGGCGTTCACCAACGCGGCGGACGATTCCTGCGGATAGCCGGCTTTTGCCGTCCTGACGTGCACTGTCATTCATGCCTCGTTAACCCAACGACCGTGACTTGGTACCCCACACGCCGTAGGCTTGGATCCCATGCGCGTGGCTTACAACGAACAGATGACCGAGCTTGCCGACATGCTCGGCGAGATGGCGGGCCTGGCAGGCGCGGCGATGGAGCGGGCGACCCAGTCGCTGCTCCAGGCCGACCTGTCGCTCGCCGAACAGGTCATCAGCGATCACGACCAGATCACCGAGCTCAGCGTCTCCTGCGAGGAGCGGGCGTTCGCCCTGCTGGCCCTGCAGGCGCCGGTCGCCGGTGACCTCCGGTCGGTGGTCAGCGGAATCCAGATCGTCGCGGACATCGACCGGATGGGGGCACTGGCGCTGCACGTCGCCAAGATCGCCCGCCGCCGACATCCGAACCACGTGCTGCCCGAGGAGGTCAACGGCTACTTCGCCGAGATGGGCCGGATCGCGGTCGCACTGGGCGCAGGCGCGCGCGAGGTCCTCGAGACCCGCGACCCCGAGCGGGCTGCGAAGCTCCGCGAGGAGGACGACGCGATGGACGACCTGCACCGTCACCTCTTCAGCGTGCTGATGGACCGGGAGTGGAAGCACGGCGTGGCCGCGGCCGTCGACGTGACACTCCTGGGCCGGTTCTACGAGCGCTTCGCCGATCATGCGGTCGAGGTCGCCAGGCGGGTCATCTTCCTCGTCACCGGCAAGATGCCGGTCGACCCGGACGAGACCACCTCGCTCGAGTCCTGACCCCGACAACCAGCAACGCCCCGACCGGAGTTCCGGTCGGGGCGTTTTAGTGCGGCAGGCGCCGAACGACGAACGGGCTGTTCTCGGGACATCGCCCGAGAGCGACGCCCGACAACAGCCCGTTCGGAAAGAGCGGTTATCCGAACCGGCCCGAGATGTAGTCCTCGGTGGCCTTCTGGGTGGGGTTGGAGAAGATCTTCTCGGTGTCGTCGATCTCGACGAGCCTGCCCGGCTTGCCGGTGGCCTCGAGGTTGAAGAACGCGGTCTGGTCGCTGACCCGCGCGGCCTGCTGCATGTTGTGCGTGACGATCACGATGGTGAAGTCCTTCTTCAGCTCCGTGATCAGGTCCTCGATCGCCAGCGTCGAGATCGGGTCGAGCGCCGAACACGGCTCGTCCATCAGCAGCACGTCGGGCGAGACCGCGATCGCGCGGGCGATGCACAGACGCTGCTGCTGGCCGCCGGAGAGCCCGCCGCCGGGCTTGTCGAGACGGTCCTTGACCTCGTTCCACAGGTTGGCGCCCCGCAGCGACTGCTCGGCGACCTCGTCGAGCTGCTTCTTGTTGCGCACGCCCTGCAGCTTCAGCCCGGCCACCACGTTGTCCCGAATCGACATGGTGGGGAACGGGTTCGGACGCTGGAACACCATGCCGATGGTGCGGCGGACGCCGACGGGATCGACCTGCGAGCCGTAGATGTCCTCGCCGTCGAGCAGGATGGCACCCTCGACCCGGGCACCGGGGGTGACCTCGTGCATGCGGTTGAGCGAGCGCAGCACCGTCGACTTGCCACAACCCGAGGGGCCGATGAAGGCGGTCACATTGCGCGGGGGCACGGACAGACCCACATCCGCGACGGCGTGGAACTTGCCGTAGTAGATGTTGACGTCCTTGAGATCAAGACGCTTGGCCATGGTGGCTCCCTCGGGGTTGTGTGAGCATTCTGGTACTGAGATCTGGTCGCTGCGCAGGCTTCGCTCCTGCCCTGGGGGTCACTTGCTCCGGACCCGGGAGAGGTGACCGATCGCCTTCGCCGCGATGTTCAGCACCGCGATCAGCACGATCAGCGTGAGCGCCGCACCCCAGATGCGGCTGGCGCCTGCGTCGGTCGGGTTGTTCATCTCGGCGACCATGACGCCGGGCAGCGACCCCATCTCACCGTTGAACATGTCGAAGTTGATGAAGGGTGCGTAGCCGACCAGGATCAGCAGCGGCGCGGTCTCGCCGAGCACACGGGCCAGGGCCAGCATGACGCCGGTGATGATGCCCGGCAGCGCGGTGGGGACCACGATCCGCATGATCGTCTTCCACTTCGGCACGCCGAGCGCGTAGGACGCCTCCCGCAGGTCCTGCGGCACGATCCGGAGCATCTCCTCGGTGCTCCGGACGACGACGGGGACCATCAGCAGCACGAGGGCCAGCGACACCGCGAACGCCGACTTGGGGAAGCCGAAGGTCGCGATCCACAGGGCGTAGATGAACAGCGCGGCCACGATGGACGGGACGCCGCTGAGGATGTCGACCATGAACGTGGTCAGCCGGCCCAGCTTTGACCTGCCCGCGTACTCCACCAGGTAGATGGCGACGAACAGTCCGAGCGGGATGGACAGCGCCGCACACACCAATCCCTGGATCAGGGTTCCGATCAGGGCGTGATAGATGCCGCCGCCGGTGGCGGACGCGGACAGGCCGCTCAACGAGTGCGTGAACCACGTAGCGCTGGTCAGCGCGGGCAGTCCGCGGGCGATCACGGTGACGAGCACCCACACCAGCGGCACCAGCGCCACCAGCACCGCGAGGGTCACGAGCACCGCCGCCGTCAGATCGGCGAAGCGTCGCCGCCCGCTGACCCCCTGAAAGGTCGGCTTCTTGACGGGACGATCGAGGGTCACCGTCATGTCAGTCCCTCTTTCCGGCGATCGCGGCGCGGGCCGCGGCGTTGACCACGAAGGTCAGGATGAACAGCACCAGGCCCACCGCGATGTAGGCGCCGGCCTGGATGTCGTTGTTGAACTCCGCGTAACCGAGGGCGATCTTCGAGGCGATCGTGGAGCCGCTGTCGAACAGCGACCAGCCGAACGCCTTCGAGGTGGTGCGCAGGATCATGTAGAGGGCCATCGTCTCGCCGAGCGCCCGGCCGAGGCCGAGCATGGAACCGCTGATGTAGCCGGACTTTCCGAACGGGATGACGGTGGTCTTGACGACCTCCCACTTGGTGGCGCCGAGCGCGAGAGCCGCCTCGATCTGGGCGGTCGGGGTCTGCACGAACACCTCGCGGGTGACCGCGGTGATGATCGGCAGGATCATCACGGCGAGCACGATGCCCGCGGTGAAGATCGTGCCGCCGCCCGCGATCGAACCCGAGCCGGTGGCGAACAACGGGAACCACGAGAGATTCTCGTTCAGCCAGACGGCCAGCGGCTTAATCGCGGGGGCGAAGATCAGCAGGCCCCACAGGCCGTACACGATGGACGGCACCGCGGCCAGCAGGTCGATCACGTACGCCAGCGGCCGCGCGAGCCGCTTCGGCGAGTATTCGGTGAGGAAGATCGCGATGCCAAGCGCCACCGGCATGGCCAGCAGCAGGGCGAACACCGACACCAGCACGGTGACCTGGAACAGGTCCAGGACGCCGAACGCCATCTCGTTGATGTCCTGGGTGTCCCACTTGGAACTGGTGAGGAAGTTCACCTCGTTGCGGGCGAGTGCGGGCACCGCCCGCCAGACCAAGAAGGCACCGATCGCTGCGATCAGCACCGTGATGAACACGGCCGACCCGGTCGCCATCGAGGTGAAGACCCGGTCGCCCGGGCGCGTCACCGTCTTGGACGAGGCTGCAGGTGTTGGCGTGATCGGTGCCTCCGGTGTTCCGAGCGGACCGCCCACCCCGGTCCCGACATCACCGGGGGTGGGGGTGCGAGGTGCCGATTGGGTGGGCGCGTCGCTCATCTGCGCTCGCAATCTTCTTCGTATGAATATAGAGCGTGGACCGGTCGGAACACTCAGCCGATGGCCGAGATGGACGCGTTCAGCTTGTCCTTGACCGTGGCGGGCAGCGGCACGTAGCCCTGCTCGGACAGCTCGGCCTGGCCCTCGTTGGCTGCGCTGGTCAGGAAGGACTTGACGGCCGCGGAGGTGTCGGCGTCGTAGCCCTTGGAGCAGACGATCTCGTAGGTCGCCAGGACCAGCGGGTACGCGCCCGCCTCGGTGGTGCCGTAGATCGACTTCAGGTCCAGCGTGAGGTCGCCGACGCCCTCGGTCTTGAAGGCGGCGCCGCTGATGGCCTTGGCGGCCGACTCCTCGGTCAGCGCCACCGCGCCCGCGCCGCTGTCGATCTGGGCAGACTTGAGCTTGTTCTGGTCCGCGAAGGACTTCTCGACGTAGGTGATCGAGCCGGGCGCGCCCGCGACGGCCTGCGCGACGCCTGCCGAACCCTTCGCGCCCTCGCCGATGCCGCCGGTGAAGTCGGAGCCCGCGCCCTGGGTCCACGCGCCCTTCGAGGCGGTGGTCAGGTACTGCTGGAAGTTGTCGGTGGTGCCCGAGGAGTCGGAGCGGACGATCGCGGTGATGTCCAGGTCCGGCAGCGTCGCGCCGCTGTTGAGCGCGGCGATCGCCGGGTCGTTCCACTTCTTGATGCCGCCGTTGAAGATCTTCGCGATGACCTCCCCGTTGAGCGTCAGGTCGTCGACACCGTCGAGGTTGTAGGCGATCGCGACGGGACCGAACACGAGCGGAAGGTTCCATGCGTCGTTGCCTGCACAGCGCTCCTTGGCCGCGGCGGCCTGGTCGCCCTTGATGGCGGAGTCGGAGCCGGCGAAGTCGATCTGCTTGGCGATGAACTGGGTGCGGCCGTCGCCGGAACCGCTGGGGTTGTAGGCCAGGTTGACGGTCTTGCCCTTGTCCTTGCACACCGCGATGTACGTGGCGGTGAAGGCGTCCATCGCGTTCTTCTGCGCGGAGGAACCGGCGCCGGACAGCGTGCCCTTGCCCTCGCAGGCGGCGTTCGAGGTGGACGTGTCCACCGACGTGCCCGAGGCGGAGTTGTCGTCGCTACCGCACGCGGCCAGGGTCATGGCACCTGCGGCCAGCACACCGAACATCGCAGCACTGCGCTTGAGGTTCACGCTATTTCCTCCGGGAGGCTCAACTTCACGCCCGTGTCGGGCGGTGTTCCGTGGCGCAGTTCGCATGAACGTTGCACCAGGCAGCACGGCGCCGCCCAACGAGAAAGGTAGGGGTAGGTGGTGGACAGAGCGTCCCAGAATGGTGAACGGAGGGTGAACTCATCGCCGGTGAGGCAAATATCACCCCCGGCCAGGGCGGACCGCCCTCAGGCGTAGGCGACATCCACGTGAAACCGCTCGAACCCGAGCCGCTCGTAGGTGTGCAGCGCCGCGACGTTGTCCGCCTCGGTGTACAGCAGCACCGTTCCCAGCCCGCGCTCGCGCAGATACCGCAGTCCGGCGACGGTGAGCAGCCGGCCGAGGCCCCTGCCCTGCGCCCCCGGGTCGATCGCCACCACGTACACCTCGCCGAGCTCGGCGGATTCCGACGTCGCCTGGTGCACCTTCGTCCAGTGGAACCCGAGGAAGGCGCCGGTCTCCGCGTCGGCCGCGACGAACAGGCCCGCGGGGTCGAACCAGGGCTCCGCGCGTCGCTCGGCGATCTCCCGTTCCGTCCAGGACCCCTGCTCGGGATGCCAGTCGAAGGCCGCGGCGTTGACCCGGAGCAGCTCGGCGTCGTCCTGCGGCCCGGCGTAGGTCCGCAGGATCACGCCGTCGGGCACCGCGACGTCCGGCAGCTCGGGTCGGTCCAGCGGGCGGCGCAGCTGCAGCAGCTCGCGGATCGGGCGCAGGCCGAGGTGTGCGGCGACCGCGCGGGCGGCGGGCAGGTCGCCGTGCGCCCAGACCCGGGCGCCCTCGCCGCCGTGCGACACGGCCTCGGCGACCAGCGCGCGGCCGATCCCGTTGCCCCGATTGGCCGGCTCCACGACCGCCTCCACCATCGCCGGATGCTCCGCATGCGGCGGTTCGAGGCCCGCGTAACCGACGATCACGTCGTCGAGGGTCCACAGCAGGTGCCGGGATTCCGAGCGTCCGACGATGTGGTGCACCGCCTGCTCGGAGAGCGGTGCGGTCCCGTCCGCGGCCAGCGCCCGGTCCAGCATTCCGTGCACCTGCGCGACCTGGTCGTCGTCGAGCAGGGAGAACCAGCTCATCGCTGCTTCGGGCACTACAAAACCGTGCCGTTGGCCGGGGTCAGCTCCGCATCGTCGACGGCGCCACCGTCGTCGTCGCCCTGGTCATCGGCCGGCTGCTGCGCGGCGCCGGACTTGCGGCTGGGCCGAACGGCCTTGTAGCCGACGTTGCGCACGGTCCCGATAAGGGCCTCGTACTCGGGTCCGAGCTTGGCGCGCAGCCGTCGCACGTGCACGTCCACCGTGCGGGTGCCGCCGAAGAAGTCGTAACCCCAGACCTCCTGCAGCAGCTGCGCGCGGGTGAACACCCGGCCCGCGTGCTGTGCGAGGTACTTGAGCAGCTCGAACTCCTTGTAGGTGAGGTCGAGGGGGCGTCCACGCAGCCGGGCCGTGTAGGTGCCCTCGTCGATCACCAGTTCGCCGAGCGTGATCTTGCCGGAGTTCTCCGGGCTGGCGATGCCGCCGCTGCGCCCGACCAGGAGCCGAAGCCGGGCGTCGAGCTCGGCGGGCCCGGTGCCGGGCAGCAGGATGTCGTCGAGACCCCAGTCCGCGTTCACCGCGACCAGTCCGCCCTCGGTCAGGACGGCGACGACGGGAACCGCTGAGCCGGTGCTGCCGAGCAGCCGACACAGGCCACGGGCGGCCGCCAGATCGGTCCGGGCATCGACCAGCGCGATATCGGCAGAACCGGCCTCGAGGAGCGACGCAACCTCGGTCGGGGCAGGTCGCACGGTGTGTGCCAGGAGCGCGAGTGAGGGCAGCACCGACTCAGGGTGTGGATCCGAGGTCAGCAGGAGCAGCTCCACGCGGCCTCCCCTTCTCGCCGTTTCATGTGCCCGGGCACGGCCGACAGTGACGCGATACTCGAACAGACTAACGTGCCGTGCCCGGTGGGCACCGCACACAGCCCCGTTGCGGTCAGCGACAATGGTGCGGTGCGGAAACTGATTCTCAGCCTGGTGTTGCTGGTGGCGCTCGCCGTGGTCGTCGACTTCGGCGCGGCCGCCTACTCCGAATATCGGGTTTCGCGGAGCCTGCGCGAGGGCGGCGAGCTGAACTCGGATCCCGACGTGACCATCGGCGGCTTCCCGTTCCTCACCCAGGCCGCGAACGGCAAGTACAAGGACGTGGAGATCCGCGCCAGGGGTGTCGACAGCCAGGTCCTCGGCGAGGTCACCATCGAGGCGAACCTGCGCGGGGTCAGCATCCCGGCATCCGACCTGGTCAACGGCAGCGTCAAGACCGTCCCGGTCGACCAGCTCGACGGGCGGGTCCTGATCGACGCCACTGCACTCGGCCAGTTCCTCGGCATCCCGGACCTGCAGGTGTCCGCGCCGCCCGCCGACAAGTCCGACGGCACCGGCGGTTCGGGCGGCTCCGGGATGACCACCACCGGGGGCGTGGTGCTGACCGGCACCGTTCCGATCGGACCGCTGCGGGCCTCCATCAGCGTGCAGGCCGACCTCCTGCTCGACGGCGAGAACGTCAAGATCGTCGCGACCGACCTCTACTTCGGCCCCGAGGGCAACGCGGACTTCACCGTCCCCGGGCCGCTCAAGCCCGCCGTGCTCGGACTCTTCACCCGCACCGTCGACGCGCAGCGGCTGCCCTTCGGCGTGCTGCCCACCAAGGTCTACGCGGAGGGCTCGCAGGTCGTGATCGAGGGCTCCGGCGACAACGTGGTGATCAACCTCGACGATCTGCAGACGCCGTGACCGGTATGACCGGGCTGCTGGTGCTCGCGCTGGTCCTCGTCGCGGCCGTGGCGGTCGGGCTGGTGCTGCGGGCCAGGTCGGGCGCCGTGCGCGCCACCGCACCGTCCGATTCCGGCACCGACACCCGCCGGGCGCTGCTCGCCGAGGCGGGGGTCGCGGGCGCCGGACCGGCCGTCCTGCACTTCTCCGCCGACTGGTGCGGGCCGTGCGCGGCCGTCCGACGGGTGATCGGCCAGGTCCTCGAGTCCCTCGACGAGGAGCTCGACCCGACCTCGACGCGGGCCGTCGAGATCGAGGTCGACATCGACGAGAACACCGCGCTCGCAGCCGAACTGGGCGTTCTGTCGCTGCCCACCACATTCATCTTCGACGCCGCGGGTGCGCAGCGGTACCGGGTGTCCGGGGTGCCGACGGCCGCCGATCTGCGGGCGGCGCTGCTGCCCCTGTGCGCACCCGGGGATTCACACTCGCCCGGAAACGGGTAAGCTGCTCACGTGCAAACCAGCCAGGAGCTCATGCTCACCCGACGCCGCACGGTTGACCTGTGCCGCCTCGGCGGTTGTTGCTGTACCTGCTGCTGATTCCACGGCTGACGCTTTCCGCTCATCCGGCACCTTCTGCCTGAGCACCGCGCCGTGATCACTTTTCCGGAATACCCGCGGTTCATCTCCGCACGTCAAGGCATCCGTTCAAGCGCAGGAGCATTCTCCAATGTCCACCACCGCCACCACCCCCCGGTCCGGCACGGGACTCCCCGACCAGGTCGACGTCCGCGGTCCGCGGTTCGCGGCCTGGATCACCACCGGTGTCCTCGTCGCCGTCCTCGTCCTCTCGACGTTCTCACTGGTCGCAGCAGGTCTGCTGCTCGCGGCGCAGGCCGTGGTGTTCGGGCTCGGCGCCGCCCGCGGCCCCCGCAACAGCCCGTACGGCCAGGTGTTCGCCCGATTCGTCGCGCCGCGGCTGTCCCCCACCACCGAGCGTGAGCCGGTCGCCCCACTGCGGTTCGCCCAGCTCGTCGGGCTCGCCTTCGCCGTCGTCGGCGTGGTCGGGTTCCTGACCGGGCTCACGGTCGTCGGCACCGTCGCCACCGGGTTCGCCCTCTTCGCCGCACTGCTGAACGCGGCCTTCGCGTTCTGCCTCGGCTGCCAGATCTACCCACTCGTGGCCCGCTTCCGCAGGTCGACATCGATCACCGCGGCGTAGCCGCCCGATCCACCCGGCCTAGGCCGCACCACCCCCACATACCCACGCAAGAAGTATCGAAAGGAAAACCATGGCTCGCTCCGACGTCCTGGTCTCTGCCGACTGGGCCGAGCAGAACCTCACCGCACCGAAGACCGTCTTCGTCGAGGTCGATGAAGACGCCTCGGCCTACGACGGCGGCCACATCGAGGGTGCAGTCAAGCTCGACTGGCGCAAGGATCTGCAGGACGCCGTCCGTCGCGATTTCCTCAACCGCGAGCAGTTCTCCGAGCTGCTGTCCGCCAAGGGCATCTCGAACGACGACACCGTCGTCCTCTACGGCGGCAACAACAACTGGTTCGCCGCGTACGCGTACTGGTACTTCAAGCTGTACGGCCACCAGGACATCAAGCTGATCGACGGCGGCCGCAAGAAGTGGGAGCTCGACGGGCGCCCGCTGTCGGCAGCCGAGGTCACCCGCCCGGTCACCGAGTACAAGGCCGCCGAGCCGGACACCTCGATCCGCGCGTTCCGCGACGAGGTCATCAACTCGATCGGCAGCAAGAACCTGGTCGACGTGCGTTCGCCCGACGAGTTCTCCGGCAAGATCCTCGCGCCCGCGCACCTGCCGCAGGAGCAGGCGCAGCAGCGTGGCCACGTCCCCGGCGCCATCAACATCCCGTGGAGCACCACCGCCAACGAGGACGGCACCTTCAAGTCGGACGACGACCTGACCGCTCTGTACGCGGCCAAGGGCTTCGACGACAGCAAGGAAACCATCGCCTACTGCCGGATCGGCGAGCGCTCGAGCCACACCTGGTTCGTGCTGCAGGAGATCCTCGGCAAGAACAATGTCAAGAACTACGACGGCAGCTGGGTTGAGTACGGCTCCCTCGTGGGTGCACCGATCGAGTTGGGAGCCTAGTTATGTGTGGAGCACCTGTTCAGGGTCAGACCCTGCCCGCAGGCGTCGACGTCGAGAAGGAGACCGTCATCACCGGCCGCGTGCTGGCCGCTGACGGCCAGCCGGTCGGCGGCGCGTTCGTCCGCCTGCTCGACGGCACCGGCGAGTTCACCGCCGAGGTCGTGGCCTCGGGCACCGGCGACTTCCGGTTCTTCGCCGCCCCCGGCACCTGGACCGTGCGCGCACTGTCCAGCACCGGCAACGGCGACACCACCGTCACCCCCGAGGGCAACGGCGTCCACAACGTGGACATCACCGTCAGCAAGTAGCACCTCCGGCGCCCGTGCGCGATTTTCACCCCACCAGGGTGCCGATCGCGCACAGTTCGGCCGCGGGGGCCCCCCCCCCCCCCCCCCGGGGGGGGGGGGGTTGGGTTTAAGCCCCCGCGCAACCCCCCCCCCCCCGGTCTAGGGCCCGCCCCGCCGGGGCCGGGGCGCCAGCGGGTTTAACTT
>NZ_JBHZBV010000012.1:89892-130997 GCF_042754885.1 Rhodococcus sp. NPDC059179
CCGTTCCAAACCCCCCCCACATTTTCCCCCCCCGGGCGCCGGGGCGTTTTTTACCCCCCCCCGGGGGGCCCACCCCCCATTGTGGGCCGCCGCGCCCCCGCCCCCCCCCCGGGGCGGGGCGCCGCTTTACGTTTCACGCCCCGTCGTACCCGCCCTCCCGACGTAGTCGGCACCCACGGCATGCGCCTGCGACGCATCGGTTTACACTGTTGCCGTGGTCATCTTCTTCGAGGTTCTACTCGCCTTCGCCTGCGTGCTGATTGCTTGGTTCTCGCTGTATGTCGTGTACCGCCTGGTGACCGACGAGTCGTGAGCCAGACGTCCGGCCCGGACGACGGTGTGCCGCCCCACGCGGGCGAGGACGCGCCGTCTGATGTCGCATCCGTGCAGCGGGGCAGCGGCGACAGGGCCGTAGCCGCAGCCGAGGAGCGCGCCAAGGAAACCAGTGCGCGCAACCTGCCGGTGCTGCCCGGACTCCCCATCCCCGAGGACACCGCCAACCTCCGCCTCGGCCCCGACCTGAACCCGGGCATGCTCGCACTGCTCCCGCTGGTCGGCGTCTGGCGCGGCGAGGGCGAGGCCAACAACCCCGAGGACGGCGAGTACCGCTTCGGCCAGCAGATCGTGGTGTCGCACGACGGCGGGAACTACCTGCACTGGGAATCGCAGTCCTGGGTTCTCGACACCGACGGCGAGTACGTCCGACCGGACCTGCGCGAGAGCGGGTACTGGCGGGTCGCGGGTGACGGCATCCCCGGGAGCGTCGACGAGGAGGTCGTCGAGCTGCTGCTCACGCACAGCTCCGGCGTCGTCGAGCTCTACTACGGTCAGGCCCTCACCCAGTCCAGCTGGGAACTCGCGACCGATGTGGTCATCCGCAGCAAGCAGGGCGCACTGGTCGGCGGCGCCAAGCGCCTGTACGGCATCGTGGAGGGCGGCGATCTCGCCTACGTCGAGGAACGCATCCTCGCCGACGGCCCCCTGAAGCCGCACCTCTCGGCCCGCCTCGCCCGCTACATCGGCTAGCGGCTGGCGCCGGAAAGCGGCCCCCGGGCCGTACCCGTGCGCGGACGCTTGTCTCGCACGGGTCCCGGTCGGACTCGACCGGGGGCTCGGGGGCCGGGTAGCTGCCTGGGATTCGCCGGCCGCATGCGCGGTTGATGGAACCCCACCGTCAGCGGTAGCGGCTAGCTGACAGCCACCTCACGCGTCCTGTAGTTCTTCAACTTCAGACCACCTCCTTCCTCGTGTACGGACGAAGGTACGCCCGCCACGAGGGCCTCGCAATCGATTAAATCGCCGCCTCTTCCTGCGCGGATGCCGACTCGCTCCCGACCGCGATCAGCAGGTCGGCTCCCGTGTCGGCGGGCAACTGGTGGGTCACCACGACAACAGTCCGTCCGGGATCCACCACCCCGGCGCCGCGGTCGAGCAGGCCCCGCAGCAGCGCCGCGCCCGCCTCCGCGTCGAGGTGCTCGGTCGGCTCGTCCAGCAGCAGCACCCGTGCGGGCGACGCGATGGCCCTGGCCAGCAGCAGCCGCCTGCGCTGGCCACCGGACACCGACCGGCCGCCCGACGCCAGCGAGGTGTGCACGCCGCCGCGAAGCCCGGCCACCCAGGACGCGAGCCCGACCTTCTCCAGGACCGCCCGCGCCCCGGCCTCGTCGAGGGCGCCGTCGGCGACCCGCAGGTTCTCGAGCAGCGAGGTGTCGAACAGGTGGGCGTCCTCGGCGAAGAACCCCACCGCGCGGCGCAGCGAGTCGGAGTCCACCGCCGCGATCGGGCTTCCGTTCACCGTCAGGGATCCGGCCGCGGGTGCGAGCAGACCGGCCAGGGTCATCAGCATCGTGGTCTTCCCCGCGCCGCTGGGCCCGACGATCACCACCCGCGCGCCCGGCGCCAGGTGCAGATCCAACGGCTCGGTCACCGATCCACCTGGCCACCCGCAGCGCAGGCCCTCGGTGCGCAGGTGCACCGGCCCCTCGACGGGTACACCCCCGGCAGGCGCGGGTTCCCCGGCCCGGTCGAGCAGGTCCATGATGCGCGCCGACGCCAGTCGCGCCCTGGTCAGCGCGACCGCCGCCGCGGGCAGCGCGGCCGTGCCCTCGAACGCGGCAAGCGGGACCAGCACCAGGATCGCCAGCGCCATCGGGGTCATGCCGCCCGCGGTCCCGCCGCCAGGGCCGTACAGCGCGATGCCGATCAGCAGCGATCCCAGCACACTCGCCCCGATGGCGAGCGGGGTCGCGGCCGCGGCGAAGGCGGACGGCACCGCGGCCCGGTCGGTGGCCCGGATCGCGCCGGACTCCCAGCCGTCCGCCGCCAGGACCGTCTCCTCGAGTCGGCCCGCGACGCGGAGCTCGGCCGCGTGGTCGAGCGCCAGCACCGCGGTCTCGCTGTATCGCGCCGACGCGACCGCCCCGTCCGCCTCCGCCATCCGCGCGGCCCTGGCGGACAGCACCGGGGCGAGTACCCCCGAGACCGCGAGCGCGACGGCCAGGACCAGCGCCGCGGCGGGTGAGATCAGCGCGAGCCCGACGGTCGCGGCGACCGCCAGCACCGCGGCCACGGCCATCGGGATGAGCGCCCGGACCACCACGTCGCCGAGCGTGTCGACGTCCGCCCCTGTGCGCGCGAGCAGGTCGCCGCGGCGCAGCCCGGCAGGCGCGGCCGGGTCCCCGGTTGAGAGCCTGCGGTAGATCCGTTCGCGGGCAGCGGTGGTGCCGCGCAGCGCGGCGTCGTGGGTGGCGAGCCGTTCGATGTACCGGAACACCCCGCGCGAGATACCAAGGGCCCGAACCGAAACGACGGCGACCGTGAGATCGAGCACCGGCGGCATCTGCCAGGCCCTTGTGATCAGCCAGGCGGAGATCGCGGCCAGCGCGAGGGCACTACCGAGGGTCGCCACGCCCGCCGCGACGGCGGACAGTATCCGGCCCGGCCGCAGGTCCAGCAGCCGGAGGGCGCGCAGCAGCGGATCGCGACTCATGCCGACACCCCCGAGTCCCGGTCCGCACCATCGGTATCCACCGCGCCGCCTGCACCCTCGACCAGCACCACCTCGTCGCCCGCCCGCAGCACCGCGTCCCGGTGCCCGACCATCACCACGGTGCGACCGCGAGCGGCCAGCCCGCACACCGACCGGAGCACCGTCGCCTCGGTCGCGGGGTCGAGGTGCGCGGTCGGCTCGTCGAGCAGCACCACCCGGGCCTCGGAGAGCAGCACCCGGGTCAGCGCGAGACGCTGGCGCTGCCCAAGGGACAGACCCAGGCCACCCACCCCGACCCGGGTCTCCCAGCGGTCCGGAAGCTCGGCCAGCACCAGGTCGAATCCCGTTGCCGTGCACGCCCTGTCGAGCTCCTCCGCATCGGCATTCACCGGACCGGTGAGTTCGAGGTTTTCGCGGAGCGTGCCTGGTATCAGCACCGGGTGCTGCGGAAGCCACGCCACCTCACGCCACCACTGCTCGGCATCGAGTGCTCGAACGGGGGTCCCGCCGACCGACACCTCACCCGCGTCGGGGTCGGCGAGGCCGAGGATCAGGTGCAGCGCCGTGGACTTGCCGGATCCGTTGGCTCCGGTGAGCACGGTGACCCGGCCGGGCTCCAGCGTCGCGTCGAGTCCGCGGGGCGCCCAGTGCCCACGGGCCCGCATCCCCACCCCGCGCAACACGATCGGGCCGCGGGGCACGGCGCGCGCACCCTCCCCCGCCACCACCGGTTCCCTGCCGTCCAGCACCCCGAAGGCCTTCTCGGCGGCCGCCATTCCGTCCTCCGCGGCATGGAACTGCGCGCCGACCATCCGCAGCGGCAGGTACACCTCGGCCGCGAGGATCAGCGCGATCACGCCCCCGCGCAGTTCCATGTCCCCGAACACCAGCCGCAGGCCGATGCTGACCGCGACCAGCGCCACGCAGAGGGTGGCCAGCAGTTCGAGCACCATCGCGGACAGGAACGCGATCCGCAGCGCCGACATGGTGGTGTGCCGGTGTGCGTCGCCGAGGTCACGGACCCGGGCCGCCGGACCGCGTTCACGGCCGAGCGCCCGCAGCGTTGGCAGTCCCGCGAGC
Source organism: Rhodococcus sp. NPDC059179 (assembly GCF_042754885.1). Taxonomy (NCBI): domain Bacteria; kingdom Bacillati; phylum Actinomycetota; class Actinomycetes; order Mycobacteriales; family Nocardiaceae; genus Rhodococcus; species Rhodococcus sp. NPDC059179. Next base: position 93,962 of record NZ_JBHZBV010000012.1, read on the forward strand.
AGGTCGAGCAGCTGCGCGGACAGCGTGGTCATCGTCGCCAACGAGGCGGCCGCCTTGCCCTTGGTCAGCAGGCCGATCAGGATCATGAAGATCGGCACCAGCGGCAGCGTCAGCGCGATGATCACCGCGGAGGTGCGGTCGGCGAACAGGATCACCAGCAGCGTGAGCGGGGTGACCGTGACCGCGAGCAGCAGGGCGGGCAGGTAGCCGGTGAGATACGCGCGCAGGCCCTCGATCCCGCGGGTGAGGACGGTGGCCAGCTCGTCGCGACGTGGATCCAGCTCGCGCGGCGGCAGCTCTGCGGCCGCGGCGAGCACCTCACCCCGGAGCTCCCCGATCACCCTCGACGCCGAACGATGCGCGAATCGTGCATGCGCCCACGTGGATACGGTCCGCACCGCGATGGCCGCGGCCAGCACCGCCAGCTCGGTTCGCCAGGCGCCAATCGACCGAGCCGCCGGGTCGGTGATCACGCCTGCCAGCACCGTCCCGATCATCAGCGCCGACGCGATCACCGTCGCCGCGGTGACCAGGGACAGTGCCACCGTGAGCACCAGGTAACCGCGGGCCGACCTCGAGTAGCGCCACAGCCTGGGATCCACCGGGCCGCGCGTGCGGGGTTGCTCCGTGGGCGCGGCCGGTGCGTCGATCGACATCTAGCGCGACTTCAGGGGTAGCCCGATCGAGGGCGGGATGTGCTTGGTCGAGATCCGCTGGCGGAATACCCAATACGTCCAGCCCTGGTAGATCAGCACCACCGGCGTCATGATCACCGCTGCCCACGTCATCACCTTGAGCGTGTAGTGGCTCGACGACGCGTTGTCGATGGTGAGGTTGTAGGCCTCGGAGATCGTCGAGGGCATGACGTTCGGGAACAGGGAGCCGAACAGCAGTGCCACGGTGGCGATCACGGCGACGGAGGTCAGCACGAACGCCCACCCCTCACGCTCGACCGCGGTCAGCGCGACCACGCCGAGCAGGGCGGCCGCCGCGACGGCGACCAGGATCCAGGTCCATCCCTTGCCGTGGGCCAACTGGGTCCACAGGACGAAGGCGCCGGCGACCACGACCGTCGGGACAGACAGTCGTGCAGCGAGTTTCACCGAGTCCTCACGAACCTCGTCGGCGGTCTTGAGCGCGAGAAAGACCGCACCGTGCAGCGCGAACACCAGCGCGGTGGTCGCCCCGCCGAGCAGTGCGTACGGGTTGAGCAGCGCGAAGAAGCCGGAGGTCACCTGCTTGTTCTCGTCGATCGCGACGCCCCGCACGATGTTCGCGAAGGCGACGCCCCACAGCACCGCCGGGACCCACGATCCGATCATGATGCCGAGGTCGCAGCGCGCCCGCCACGTCGGGTCATCGATCTTTCCGCGCCATTCGATCGCACAGACCCGCAGGATCAACGCGACGAGGATCAACAGCAGCGGGAGGTAGAAGCCCGAGAACAGGGTGGCGTACCACTCCGGGAAGGCCGCGAACAACGCGCCGCCGCCGGTGATCAGCCAGACTTCGTTCCCGTCCCAGACCGGGCCGATGGTGTTGAGCATCACCCGTCGCCGGGTGTCGGTTCGCCCGAGCACCGGGAACAGCATGCCGACGCCGAAGTCGAAGCCCTCCAGCACGAAGTAGCCGACGAAGAGTACCGCGATGAGAACGAACCAGAATTCCTGAAGTCCCATGGTCTTCCTCCCGCCTCAGTACGCGAACGACAGTTGTTTGGGCTCGCCCGGTTCCTCGGGCTCCTGCTCGTCGCCCGGCGGATGCATGTCGTGCGCCGACGGTCCCGCGATCGCGTACCGCCGGATCAACATGAACCACACGACGCCGAGTGCGGCGTAGACCAGGGTGAAGACGATCAGCGAGAAGACCACCAGGCCGGTCGGGTGATCGGACACGCCCTGGTCGACGGTCAACCGGATCTGGTCCACCCCGGTCGGATTCGGGTGCACCACCCAGGGCTGGCGGCCCATTTCAGTGAACACCCACCCGGCGCTGTTACCGAGGAAGGGGGTGGGGATGGCCAGGATGGACAGCCAGCCGAACCACTTCTGGTCCGGGACCCGTCCGCCGCGGGTCATCCAGAGCCCGACCACCGCGAGCAGGGCCGAGCCCGCCGCCCAGCCGATCATCGCGCGGAAGGTCCAGTAGGTGACGAACAGGTTCGGCTTGTAGTTGCCCGGCCCGAACTGCTGCTCGTACTGCTCCTGCAGTTCGGTGACGCCCATGATGGTGGAGTTGAAGTCGCCGTCGGCCAGAAACGAGGTCAGGCCGGGGATGCTGATGAGCTGGGTGATGTTCTCGCAGTTGTTCTGGGTGCCGACGGTCAGGACAGAGAAGTCGGCGCCGGTCTCGGTGTGGCACAACGATTCCGCGGAGGCCATCTTCATCGGCTGCTGCTCGAACATCAGCTTGGCCTGGATGTCACCGGTGATCACGAGGCCGACGCCGGAGGCCACCATCACCCAGAGCGCGAGGATCGTGACCGGGCGGAACATCGTCCGGCCGGTGTCCTTGTGCGCGGCCGCGACCGCGGGGTCCGTGGCCTCCTTGGCCTTGCGCATGCTGCGCACCATCCACCAGCCGCCGATGCCCGCGACGAAGGTGCCCGCGGTGAGGAGAGCGCCCGCCACCACGTGTGGGAAGGCGGCCAGCGCGGTGTTGTTGGTGAGCAACTCCCAGATGCTGGTGAGCTCCGCGCGACCGCGTTCCTCGTTGTAGCGCGCGCCGACCGGGTGCTGCATGAAGGAGTTCGCGGCGATGATGAAGAAGGCGGACGCGTTCACACCGATCGCGACCAGCCAGATCGTCGCCAGGTGAACGAGTTTCGGCAGCCGACCCCAGCCGAAGATCCACAGGCCGAGGAACGTGGACTCGAGGAAGAAGGCGACCAGCCCCTCGAGCGCCAGCGGTGCGCCGAACACGTCGCCGACGAAGCGGGAGTACTCGCTCCAGTTCATCCCGAACTGGAACTCCTGCACGATGCCGGTGGCGACGCCGAGCGCGAAGTTGATGAGGAAGAACTTGCCGAAGAACTTGGTGAGCCGGTACCAGTGGTCCTTCTTGGTGATCACCCACATCGTCTGCATGATCGCGATGAGCGGGGCGAGCCCGATCGTCAGCGGGACGAGAATGAAGTGGTAGACGGTGGTGATTCCGAATTGCCACCGAGATACGTCCAGTGCGTCCATGGCTTCTCCCATGCAGTGCCCGTCGGACAGGCTTGACCGGGGCCGAGTCGTGGGCTGACGCCTCAGTCCCGCTTCAAAAGGTACGGCCTGCGACCCGTTGCCGCAGGCCTTTATCTACTACCGACAGTAGTAGTGGAGTCAAGTTGTCCGCGCCCGACGCGGTCCGCCGTCAGGCGGCGTCCGGCGACGCCCCGACCGTCTCCGCGGACAGGTCCACCAGCGCGGACAGCTCCGCGGCGATCTCCGGCACCGCCGTCACCCGACCGTTCAACATCCGCACCCGTGCGGCGAGAGTCACACTCGAGAGCAGCCAGACACCGTCCGCCAGAATGAGATCCGCAGGCCGCAACGACGCCACCTCGGTGCGGAACCCGTGCTCCCCCGCGACCGCGAACAGCGCCCGCTGGGTGGTCCCTGGCAGGATCCCCTGGTCCACCGGTGGCGTGATCAGCGTGCGCCCGCGGGCGATGACGACGGTCGAACGGGGACCCTCGAGCACGAGACCCTCGCTGCTGGTGAAGATCACGTCGTCGGCGCCCAGCGTGTTCGCGTGGCGCAGCGCCGCCATGTTGGTCGCGTAGGACAGCGTCTTCGCGCCCAGCAGCTGCCAGGGCGCGAGCGCAGCGAGATCCACCGAGAACCCGCGGGGCAGGGTGACCACCGCGATGCCGTCGCGCCGGGCGGCCGAGACCCGCTCGTCGACCTGGCCGATCGTGAGATAACCGGTTGGCCCGCCCCCGATCTCGCGGCCGCGGCTGAGCACCAGCCGCATCAGCCCCTCCCCATCGGCGTCCCACTCCGCCAGCGCGGTGCCCACCGCGGCGCGCCAGCGGTCCAGATCCTGCTCGGGCAGGTCCATCGCGGCGGCGGACGAGTTCAGCCGTTCCAGGTGCAGTTCGATGGTGCACGGGGAACCGCCCCGCACCAGCACGGTCTCGAACACCCCGTCACCGCGCACGGCCGCCAGGTCGTCTGCGTAGAGCAGCGGCTCGTCGGGATCATGCACCTTGCCGTCGAGGGTCACCAGTACGCGCGGGGCCATGGCACCACCCTAGGACGAACGACCGGCCGAGGCCGAACGCTCCTACTATGGGACTGTGTCCGAGTCGCTGCGCATCACTCCCAGTCCGCTGCTGTCCTCCCCCGGTGCCATCGCGGGGCCGGACGATTCCCTCGACGCCGGCGTGGCCTGGCACTACGGCGACCCGCTGCGCGAGCAGCGCAGCGCCGAGAGCGGCGCAGCCGTGGTGGACCGCTCGAACCGATTCGTGCTCTCGATCGGCGGCCCCGAACGCCTGACCTGGCTGCACACCATCTCCAGCCAGCACATCGCGCAGCTGCCCGACGGCGGTTCCGCCGAGAACCTGAGCCTCGACGTGAACGGCCGCGTCGAGCAGCACTTCGTGCTGACCGATCTGGACGGGGTCACCTGGATCGACACCGAACCCGCCTACGGCGCCGGCCTGCTGGCGTTCCTGCAGAAGATGGTGTTCTGGGCGAAGGCCGAGCCGGCCGCTGCGCCCGACATGGCCGTCCTGAGCCTGCTCGGACCCGACGTGCGGCGGCCGAAACTCCTTGCGGCGCTCGGGATCGCCTCGCTCCCCCCGGTCTACGGCGCGGTCGCGCTGCCGGGCGGCGGCTTCCTCCGCTCGATGCCATGGCCCGGCGAGCACGCCTTCGACCTGGTCGTGCCCCGCGACCAGCTCGCCCGCTGGTGGGAAGCGCTCACCGCCGCAGGCGCCGCGCCCGCGGGCAGCTGGGCCTTCGAGGCCCTGCGGGTGGCCGCGGTGCGACCCCGGATCGGGGTGGACACCGACGAGCGCACCATCCCGCACGAGGCCCGCTGGATCGGTGGCATCGCCGAACACGGGGCCGTGCACCTCGACAAGGGCTGTTACCGCGGCCAGGAGACCGTCGCCCGGGTGCACAACCTCGGCAAGCCGCCGCGACACCTGGTGCTGCTGCACCTCGACGGTTCCGCGGACACCCGCCCGGAGCCCGGCGACCCGGTCACCGCGGACGGCAGGACCGTCGGGCACCTGGGAACCGTCGTCGACCACCACGAGCTCGGCCCGATCGCGCTGGCCCTGGTCAAGCGGACCGTGCCGACGGACACCGCGCTGCTCGCCGGCTCGGTGGCCGCGTCGATCGACGCCGACTCGGTGCCCAGCTACGACGCCGTGCAGGCGGGCCGCGCCGCCGTCGACCGGTTGCGCGGCCGGTGAGCGGCACCGAGCGCGCCGCCACCGGCAGGGTGGAGGCCGTCTGTGTGGTGCACGCCGACCGCGACAGCGGCACCAAGCGGGTGCCGCGCACCGCGATCGACAAGCGCCCATGCGGCGGACCTGTGCGGATCGGACCGGCAGGCCTCGACGGCGACCGCGTGTGCGACACCGAGTTCCACGGCGGCCCGTTCAAGGCGGTGTACGCGTATCAGCAGGACGAGGCGCAGCGCTGGGAGTCGGAGCTGGGGCGCCCGCTGCCCGCCGGCTGGTTCGGCGAGAACCTGCGGGTCAGCGGGATCTCCGCGAGCGACGCGGTGATCGGCGAGCGCTGGCGCCTGGGCGACGGGGACCTCGCCGCCGAACTGGAGGTGACCGGCCCGCGGACCCCGTGCGGCACCTTCGGCGTGTGGTCGCAGGAGCCGCACTGGGTCAAACGGTTCGCCGAACGCGCCGACACCGGCGCCTACCTGCGGGTGGTGCGCGGTGGCCTGGTCGCCGCTGGCGACGCCATCCACCGCGTGCACATCCCCGAACACGGCGTGACGGTCCGCGACCTGTTCACCGGGCGGGACCCGGAAAGTCTGGTCGCGTTGCTCGAACAGCAGCCCGACCTGTCGCCTACTGTCGCAGACAAGGCACGCCGACGGATCGCCGGACGGAAGGTGCAGGTGGAGTATTGAGCGTCGAACTGGTCGAAGTGGATCGCTCCGGTTTCCGCGAGTGCGTGCACCGCGGCTCGGTGGTCGTGCTGGACCCCGACGGTGAGGTGATCCTGGCCCTCGGCGAGGTACACACCCCGATCTACCCCCGTTCGTCGAACAAACTCATGCAGGCCGTGGCCCTGCTCCGCAGCGGATTCACCCCGGCCGACAGCCGCGAACTCGCCATCGCCGCCGCGTCGCACGAGGGCGAACCCGAGCACGTCGCGGTGGTGCACCGGCTGCTCACCCGCAACGGGTTCGCGGAGAACCAGCTGCGCTGCCCGCCCGACCTGCCGTCGAACGAGACCGCAAGGGCCAGGGTCCTCGCCTCCGGCGCGCTGCCGCGGCGGATCTTCATGAACTGCTCCGGCAAGCACGCGGCGATGCTCGCGGCCTGCGCGAGCAGGGACTGGCCGCTGGAGAGCTACCTCGAACCCGCGCACCCCGTGCAACTCGCCGTCGTCGACACCATCGCCGAGCTGGCGGGCGAAACCGACTTGGAGCTGGGCATCGACAGCTGCGGGTTGCCGATCGTGCCGCTCTCCCTGACCGCCCTCGCGCGCGGATTCGCCGCGCTGGTCACCGCCGACGTCGGCAGCCAGGAGCGCGCGGTGGCCGACGCCGTCCGGGAGCATCCGTGGCTGATGTCGGGCACCGGGCACGACGACCTCCTGCTGATGAGTGCCGTGCCGGGGCTGGTCTGCAAGGTGGGCGCCGACGGGGTGCACGCAGGCGCGCTGCCCGACGGCACCTCTTTCGCACTCAAGATCGACGACGGTGGCGAGCGCGCCCGCCTGCCGCTCACGGCGGCCCTGCTGCACCGGCTCGGGGTCGTCTGGACCGAGGATCTTGCGGAACTCGCCTCGCCACCGGTACTGGGTGGGGGTGTCCGGGTCGGCACCATTCGGGCCATTCCGGGCGTTTTGAGATAAATCAGACACCGAACGCGGCCAGGGGTGGGAGCGCCCGCCGAGTTCTCAGGCTAGAGTGTGTGTCAGGAAGAAATACACACTCAAACGGGGCCGCCAAAAATTCCCAGGCCGCCCCGCGGAAGCGCGAGGGGGTTGGCCATGGGCCGCGGCCGGGCTAAGGCAAAGCAGACCAAGGTTGCACGCGAGCTCAAGTACAGCTCGCCGTCCACCAATTTCGACAGCCTGCAAAAGGAACTGTCGGACAGCTCTCCCAGGAACGGGGTGCTCTCCGAACCGCGTTCCGACCAGGACGGCGTCTCCCGATGGGATGACGACGACTCCGACGACTGGCGCCGCTGACTGAACGCTGCGAAATGAGGGGGAGCCCACCGGGCTCCCCCTCATTTCCGCATGTGCGGCACCGGAGCTAATCCACACAAAAGCGAACGGACCGTTCAGCCCCTGAGGGTCTGAACGGTCCGTTCGGTGTGTCTGTCGAGCCGCCGTGGGCTCAGAAGCGCGGGTGATCCCCGACCAGGCGAACCAGGTCGGATCCGTCCTGCTTGTCCGACGCCTTGGCGACGGTGCCGAGCGTCCAGCAGTCGATGTGGCGGGCGGTCAGCACCGCGAGCGCGCGGTCGACGTCCTCGGGCGCCACGATGGCGACCATGCCGACGCCCATGTTGAACGTCTGCTCCATCTCGGCGCGCTCCACCCGGCCGCGCTGAGCGATCATCGCGAACACCGGCGCCGGGCTCCAGGTGCCGCGATCGAGCTCGGCGACGAGTCCCTTCGGCATGACGCGGGCGAGGTTGTTCGCCAGTCCGCCGCCGGTGACGTGGCAGAAGGTGCGCACATCGGTCTCGGCGATCAGGGCCAGGCAGTCCTTGGCGTAGATCTTGGTCGGCTCGAGCAGCTCCTCGCCGAGGGTCCGGCCGAACTCCTCGACGTGGCCGCCCAGCGACATCCGGTCGATCTCGAGCAGCACCTTGCGGGCCAGCGAGTAACCGTTCGAGTGCAGACCCGACGAACCCATACCGATCACCACGTCGCCCGGGCGCACCCGCTGCGGGCCGAGCACGGCATCCGCCTCGACGACGCCGACGCCGGTTGCGGAGAGGTCGTAGTCGCCGTCCGCCATCAGTCCGGGGTGCTCAGCGGTCTCGCCGCCGAGCAGCGCGCAGCCGGCGATGATGCAGCCGTCGGCGATGCCCTTGACCAGTTCCGCGACCCGCTCCGGCACGACCCGCCCGACGGCGATGTAGTCCTGCAGGAACAGCGGCTCGGCGCCGCACACCACGAGGTCGTCGACGACCATCGCGACCAGGTCGAGGCCGAGGGTGTCGTGCTTGTCCATGGCCTGCGCGACGGCGATCTTCGTGCCGACGCCGTCGGTGGACGCCGCGAGCAGCGGCTCCTTGTATCCGCCCTTGAGCGCGAACAGCCCGGCGAACCCGCCCAGGCCGCCGATCACCTCGGGGCGGCTCGCCTTCTTGGCGAGCGGCGCGAACAGCTCGACGGCCCTGTCGCCTGCCTCGATGTCCACCCCCGCCGCCGCATAGGAGGCGCCGGTGGGGCGGTCGTTGTCGTCGGTCATCGGATTCGCTGCTCCAGCCATCTTCTCGGCGGCACCTTGGGGCACCGCATTGTGATCTACGTGCGACGCAACGCGCCTACGGTCGACTCAGCGCGCTGGCGTTGTCGTTGTCCTGCTTGGCCGCGGCTCCCGCGGTGCTCTCCAACATTCCCTCGAGCACGTTCTTACCCATCGAGGTCTCGGTGGGCAGGGCAATCGGGTAATTGCCGTCGAAGCAGGCCGAGCACAGTCGCGACGCGGGCTGCTCGGTGGCCGCGATCATGCCCTCGATCGAGACGTAGCCGAGGGTGTCGGCGCCGATCGAGCGGCGGACGCCCTCGAGCATCTCGTCCATGCTGTGCCCGGTCACGCCGTCGGCCTCGCTGGCCCCCGCCCCGTTGGCGATCAGCTCCGCGGGAGAGGCGAAGTCGATGCCGTAGAAGCACGGCCACTTGACCGGCGGGGAGGCGATCCGCACGTGGATCTCCAACGCGCCCGCCTCGCGGAGCATCCGGATCAGCGCACGCTGGGTGTTGCCGCGGACGATGGAGTCGTCCACGACGATCAGGCGCTTGCCGCGGATGACCTCTTTGAGTGGGTTGAGCTTGAGCCGGATGCCGAGCTGACGAATGGTCTGCGACGGCTGGATGAAGGTGCGGCCGACATAGGCGTTCTTCATCAGGCCCTGGCCGTAGGGGATGCCGGAACCCTGCGCGTAACCGACCGCGGCGGGGGTGCCTGACTCGGGAACGGGGATCACCAGGTCGCCGTCGATCGGGTGTTCCTTCGCCAACCGGCGACCGATCTCGACGCGGGTGGCGTGCACCGACCGGCCGCTGATGGTGCTGTCCGGGCGAGCCAGGTAGACGAACTCGAACACGCAGCCCTTGGGCGTGGGTGCGGCGAAGCGCGAGGAGCGGACGCCGTCCGCGTCGATGGCGAGCAGCTCGCCCGGCTCGATCTCGCGGACGAACGAGGCGCCGACGATGTCGAGCGCGGCGGTCTCGCTGGCGACGACCCAGCCGCGGTCGAGCCGGCCGAGGCACAGCGGGCGGACGCCGTGCGGGTCGCGGGCCGCGTACAGGGTGTGCTCGTCCATGAAGGTCAGGCAGAACGCGCCACGCAGGGTCGGCAGCAGTTCCATCGCGGCCTGCTCGATGGTGCGGTCGGCCGCCGCGTGCGCGAGCAGGGCGCCGACGATGTCGGAGTCCGAGGTGGCGCCGCCGGGACGCTTGTCGTTGATCAGGCCGGCCTCGCGTGCCCTGGTCGCCAGCTCAGCGGTGTTGACCAGGTTGCCGTTGTGGCCGAGCGCGATGCCGGTGCCCGCGGCGGTGGTACGGAAGATCGGCTGGGCGTTCTCCCAGGTGGTGGATCCGGTGGTCGAGTATCGACAGTGCCCGACGGCGACGTGCCCCGGCATCGCGCCGAGGGTCTGCTCGTCGAAGACCTGACTGACCAGGCCGAGATCCTTGAACACCAGCACCTGTGAGCCGTCGGCGACGGCGATGCCTGCCGCCTCCTGACCGCGATGCTGCAGTGCGTAGAGGCCGTAATAGGTGAGCTTCGCCACATCCTCGCCCGGAGCCCAGACGCCGAAGACGCCACACTCCTCGCGGGGAGGCTGCTCGTCCTGATCCGACAGGTCTGCGGGTGCGAAGAGATTCGGGCTGTTGACCGACAATTCGGCTTGAGTCACCGGGGATGCTCCCTAGGGGGTGGGATGGGGGGCAAGGCCATTCTACGGGTTCGGCGCGAGTGCCTTAACCACAGGTGCCGCGGCCCCGCAAGTTGTCGCGCGGGTCACAATCCGGGCGCCCGGGGGCGCGCTCTCAGAAGCGGAGCAGCGGCAGCCAGTGCCCGATCTCGCCCGCCCTGGTGCCCGACGCCGTCAGCGTGCCCGCCGCCGACGCAGCGTCGAAGGTCAGTCCCCCGGTCACCAGCAGCAGCCAGCTCCGCGGGTCGGTCTCGACGACGTTCGGTGGGGTGCCGCGGGTGTGCCGCGGACCGGCGATGCACTGCACCGCCACGAACGGCGGCACCCGCACCTCCACCGAGGACCCCGGCGCGGTGTTCTCGAGGGTCCGCGCGCTCAGCCGGACGGCGGCCGCCAGTTCGGTCCTGCTGGGCGCGGGGGCGTCCGCGTCGGCCAGCCAGTCCCGGACCGCGAGCAGCGCCGCCCGCAGCTCGGCGGGGTCGATCTTCTTGCGCGCGGTCACTTCTCCGGCCCCTCGGTCCCGGCCTTCGCCTTCGCCTCGATCGCGGCGCGCGCCCGCTCGGTGTCGTCGACGGTCCAGCCGTCGGGGTGCGCCACCGCGACCCAGCCGTCGAGCACGGTGGTGCCGTAGTTGTGGCCGTGACCGTCTGGCACGCCCGCGGCGTTGGCGAGGTCGGCCGCGACCTGCCAGAACGTCACGAACGGGAACCAGCGCATGCTCGGCAGGCGGTCCGAGCCGGGCGCTTCCGACAGCCAGTCGGGGCGGTTGAAGATCAGGTCGGGGCTCCACCACACCACCGGATCGGAGGGGTGCTGGATGTAGAGCACCCGGGGATCCATCCACGGCGAGGGCGGATTCCCGATCGAGGCGGCATCGTTTGCGAAGCGCACCACCAGGCCGTCGGAGTACACCGGTTCGACCTGCGGGCTCCCCGGGTCCCGCCGCGCGACGAGCTGACTCCACAGGGTGTTCGAGTTCGGCGGCCCCACCCACAGCACCCCGTCGACGGTCTCCCGGATGTCGCCGAGACCCTCGAAGGCCGCCTCACCGGCCTGCGTTCCCAGGCTCTCGCCGTAGACCAGCAGCTTGGGTCGGGTCTCCACGGGTTCGCGCAGCCAGCGCTCGTGCACGCGGCCGATCAGCGCACGACCGGCCTCGGCGGCCTTGTCCCGGTCCGCGAGGAACGAGATCCAGCTGGGCAGGTAGGAGTACTGACTGGCCACCAGCGCGCTGTCACCGCCATGCACGAGCTCGATCGCCTCGGCCGCGGTCGGATTGACCCAGCCGGTGCCGGTGGTCGGGATGACGACCAGCACGCTGCGCTCGAAGGCGCCGGTGCGCTCGAGTTCGGAGATGATGACGTCCAACCGGGCGTCGGTGTCCTCCGCGGTCGCCAGCCCGGCGTACACCCGGATCGGTTCGAGCGCCGGCCTTCCGTTCGCCGCGGCCAGCTCGTCGGCGTGCATGCCGCGGGAGACGAAGTTGCGGCCCTCGAAGCCGAGCGATTCCCAGCTCGCGTACGAGTCGGGGCTGCCGGACCGTTCGGCGCCGGTGGGTTCCACGGCTCCGTCGCGGGTGGTGTCGTTCTGCAGGCTGAACGCCGAGTTCATGACCGCATATGCCGCATTGAACAGCACATCGGTCACCATCGTGTAGGCCAGGAACGCGACCAGGACCACCCCGATCGGCGCGGCCGCGGACCGCGGCACCTTCAGCCACCGGTTCAGGTAGCGGGCGATCAGCCTGACCAGATCCCGCAGCACCCGCCACAGCGAGATCGTCAGTGCCGCGATCAGCATGCTCAGCAGCAGCGTCCGGAGATAGCCGGTGGTGGTCGTGCCCTCCGCGTCGGTCAGCGCGGCGAGTTCCCGCTGCCAGGCCGCCGCGGCGATCAGCATGCCGACCGACACCAGGAGCGAGAGGGTCGGCACCGCGATCTTGACCGCCAACTGGACCCTGGCCGGCGGCGGCCACCAGCCCTGCTTCGACAGCAGGAACCGGTTGACCGCCCACCCGACGGCGGTTCCGACGCCGTAGCCGATGGCCGCGGTGATGCCGCCGATCAGGCCCTGGAAGAGCCAGTCACGGGGAAGCAACGACGGCGTCAGCGACCAGCAGAAGAACAGTGCCGCGAACGCGATGCCGGTGTAGTCCAGCCGCAGCAGGCCCCAGGCCCACCCGACGAACGGGTGCCGTTCCCGCAGCGCCTCCGGAGAGGCCAGAACCTCGACCCAGCTCGACTGCACGTGCGTCGCGTCGACCGCTCCCCCGGTCTGCTTCGTCCCGGCCTCGGCCCCGGACTGCGTCGTCCCGACCTCCGCCCCGGACTGCGTCGTCCCGACCTCCCCCCCGGTCAATGACTCAGCCGAAGAGTTCGGGGAGCGTCGCCTCCGACAGTTCGCGCAGCTCGGCCATGGTCACCGAGAACTGGCCCTGGACCTCGAGCGAATCCGAGCCCTCGTCGACGACGCCGATCCGCACCCACGGCAGCCCGCGCGCGGTGCACATGCCGGTGAAACGGGTCTCCTCGGTGCGCGGGACCGCGACCAGCACGCGTCCGGCCGACTCGGAGAAGAGCGTGACGAACGGGTCCGCGCCCTCGGGGAGCAGGATCCGGCAGCCGGTCTCGCCTGCCAGCGCGGCCTCGACGACCGCCTGCGCGAGGCCGCCCTCGGACAGGTCGTGCGCGGCGCTGATCAGTCCGTCGCGCGAGCCTGCCAGCAGGATGTCGGCGAGCAGCTGCTCGCGTGCCAGGTCGACCTTCGGGGGCACGCCGCCGAGGTGATCGTGCTCGACCTGGGCCCAGATCGAGCCGTCCAGCTCGTCGTGGGTCTCGCCGAGCAGGATCAGGGTCTCGCCCGGCTCCAGACCGAGGCCGGTCGGGATGCGGCGGTGCACGTCGTCGATCACGCCGAGCACGGCGACCACCGGGGTGGGCAGGATCGCCGTCGCGCCGGTCTGGTTGTAGAAGCTGACGTTGCCGCCGGTGACCGGGATGCCGAGGGTGGCGCAGCCGTCCGCGAGGCCGCGCACGGCCTGCTGGAACTGCCACATCACGCCCGGGTCCTCCGGCGAACCGAAGTTGAGGCAGTTGCTGACGGCCTTCGGGGTGGCGCCGGTGACCGCGACGTTGCGGAACGCCTCGGCCAGCGCGAGCTGGGCGCCGGTGTACGGGTCGAGCGCGGTGTAGCGGCCGGAGGCGTCGGTGGCCAGCGCGATGCCGCGGCCGGTCTGCTCGTCGATCCGGAGGACGCCCGCGTCGGCCTGCTCGGCGAGCACGGTGTTGCCGCGCACGTAGCGGTCGTACTGCTCGGTGATCCACTTGCGGCTGCACAGCTGCGGTGACGCGACCATGTTCAGCAGCGTCGTCTTCAGCTCGTCCGGAGTGGTCGGGCGCTTGAGGGCGGCGGTGGTGTCGGCCACGAGCGCGTCCTGGCTGGCGGGCCGCTGCACGGGACGCTCGTAGACCGGGCCCTCGTGCGCGACGGTGCGCGGCGGCACGTCGACCACGTTCTCGCCGTGCCAGTCGATGGTCAGGCGGTCGCCGTCGGTGACCTCACCGATGACGGTGGCGAGCACGTCCCACTTGCGGCAGACCTCCATGAACGCGTCCACGTTCTCGGGGGTGACCACGGCGCACATTCGCTCCTGCGACTCGCTGGAGAGGATCTCCGCGGCGGTCATGCCGGTCGCGCGGGTCGGCACCTTGTCCAGGTCGATGTGCATGCCGCCGTCGCCTGCCGCCGCGAGCTCGGACGTGGCGCAGGACAGCCCGGCGCCGCCGAGGTCCTGGATGCCGACGACCAGCTTCGCCGCGTACAGGTCGAGGCAGCACTCGATGAGCACCTTCTCGGTGAACGGGTCGCCGACCTGCACGGCGGGCAGCTTCTTGGGGCGGCCGCCGGAGGACTCGTCGAAGGTCTCCGAGGCGAGCACGGACACGCCGCCGATGCCGTCGAGGCCGGTGCGCGCGCCGAACAGGATGATCTTGTTGCCCGCGCCGGAGGCGAAGGCCAGGTGCAGGTCCTCGACCCGCATCACACCCGCGCAGAGCGCGTTCACCAGCGGGTTGCCCGCGTAGGACGCGTCGAAGACGGTCTCGCCGCCGACGTTCGGGAGGCCGAGCGAGTTGCCGTACCCGCCGACGCCGCGCACCACGCCGTCGACGACCCGGCGGGTGTCGGGCGCGTCCGCGGCACCGAAGCGGAGCTGATCCATCACCGCGATCGGGCGCGCGCCCATCGCCATGATGTCGCGGACGATGCCGCCGACACCGGTCGCTGCGCCCTGGTAGGGCTCGATGTAGGAGGGGTGGTTGTGCGACTCCACCTTGAAGGTGACCGCCCAGCCGTCGCCGATGTCGACGACGCCCGCGTTCTCGCCGATGCCCGCGAGCATCGAGGAGCGCATCTCGTCGGTGGTGGTCTCACCGAAGTACTTCAGGTGCACCTTGGAGGACTTGTAGGAGCAGTGCTCGCTCCACATCACCGAGTACATCGCGAGCTCGGCGTCGGTCGGGCGCCGCCCGAGGATCTCCTTGATCCGGGCGTACTCGTCTTCCTTGAGTCCCAGTTCCTTGAAGGGCTGGGCGACGTCCGGGGTCGCTGCGGCCTTGGTGACGGTGTCGACCTGCACGGTGCTCGTCTCTGAAGACACGGGGAGTCGGGTCCCTTCCCTGGAGGAATCGAATCGGCACCGCTGGCGGCGCGCTGCCTGGGCAAAGTCTAACCGGGTGCACCGGGACCGGCCGCACTGGCAGAGACGAGCGCGGCCCGCCCCGTCGAAACGGGAGCGGGCCGCGTCATGTCAGCTCTGTCGGTACGTCACTTCTCCGCGGGTGTATCCGCAGGTGCCTCCGCCGGAGCATCCTCGGGGAACTCGGTACCGATCCGCTGCGCCTCTCCCGTGGTCGCCGGGTCCGGCCGGTCGACCTGGTCGGTGGCCGCCATCTGCAATCCGTTCAGGTCGGTGCGCATGTAGATGACGTTGTACCGGTCCCAGGTGGTGACCACGGACTCCAGGTAGCGCCCGCTCGCCCACGGGTGCATGAAGCCGCCGTACACGGAGGGCAGCAGCACGTCGCTGATGATGGTCTGAGTGCCGCTCCAGGGGCCTTGCGGGTTGTCGGCCTGCCGGATGACCAGACCGCTCAGGTCGGTGTACATGGCGACGTACTTGCCGAGGAAGTCGTTCCACTGCACCGACAGCTCGCTGACCGGCGCAGGCATGACGGCCTTGGCCGCCGCCTGATCCGGCACCCAGCCGGTGCCGTTCCAGTACTCGTAGGCCGTCGGGTCGAGCAGCTTCTCGCCGCGGACCCGGGCCAACAGCGCGTCCCCGAACCGACCGGACGGCGTCCCGTACTCGTAGATGTAGCCGTCGCCCCGCCCCGTCAGGTAGGCGCTCTGCTGCCAGTCCTTGTTGGTGGGCGCGACGGCGGGGATACCGGGAATGCCGAGCCCGGTGTTGGCCCGCACCGTGCCGGCCTGGTTGACCCAGGTCTCGCCGTTGTCGGTCGAGGTGGCGATGGCCGAGTAGTTGGTGGTCCAGTTGCCCGGGGTGTCCCAGGATCGCACCGACATGTAGCGGACGTATTGGGTGCCGCCGAAGGACACCGCTCCGGTGGGGATGGTGGTGTACTCGCCAGGGATCTTGAAACCCTCGATGATCTCCTTGGAGTGGTTCGGCCGGTCGAGGGGCGAGCTGTCGATCCGCATGCCGTTGGCGAGTGAGGTGTCGGAACTGCGGAACAGCACATTGCTGCGCCAGTCGTCTTCGTCGACGCCGCACTTGCCCACCGTGTCGCCGAACGCGATCAGCGTGTTGTGCTGTGCGCCGGGCAGTCCGTTGTCCCACATGATGCCGAGGTCGGTGCCGGAGACGCTGAAACGGTCGATGGTGTCATTCGGGCTACCGGGCCCGGTCACCATCTCGATCGCCTTGGTGCGACCGGTCAGCTGCGGCAGGGCGCCGTCCGGCGGGCCGACGAGCCACGGCAGGGCCTGGCCGATCGAGCCCGTGACGCTGCCGAGTGAGCCGGTGGCGCTGCCGGAACTGCCTGATCCACCCTGCCCGCATGGCCCGCCCGCCGCCGAGGCAGGCGCGACCGCCGACGCCGAGAGGGCGATCGCGACCACCGTAGCGGACAACGCCGCAGGCCAAGACCGATTCACAGGGTGCACAGACAGGTCCTCTCGGATTCACACGGGAGCTCAGCGGGCGTGAGGCCCAGCCAAACACGAGAGAGCTGTTACTGCAGTGCCTGAAGTGACAATTGTTATCAATCGTCAACAAACGCCCTCGCCGAGCAGTCCTAGGGCATGTCTCCTAATCCCTCTCGGATGCACCTGACGAGACAATCGTCGTCCGGCAAGCCTAGGAGTCGCTCCGCGGGCTCCGCTCTTGCGCGGAGGAGGAGCCGATACCGCTGTTGTATCGGTGACGACGACAACGCCGCAGGGCGGCGATTGGACGTCAGGGGCGCCGAAATGGGGATTGGGAGACATGCCCTAGGCGACCGGCGTCAGGAAGGCGGCCAGCGCGTCTGCGTACGAGGTCACGTCGGCCGCGCCCATCAGCTCCCGCGCCGAGTGCATCCCCAGCTGCGCGGCGCCGACGTCGACGGTGGACAGCCCCGTCCGCGACGCGGTGATCGGGCCGATGGTGGAACCGCACGGCAGGTCCGCGCGGTGCACGTAGCGCTGCAAGGGCACCCCGGCCTGGTCGCAGGCCAGCGCGAAGGCTCCCGCACCGGCCGCGTCGGTGGCGTAACGCAGGTTCTGGTTGACCTTGAGCACCGGGCCGCCGTTGATCTGGATCCGGTGCGCGGGCTCGTGCCGGTCCGGGTAGTTCGGGTGGGTGGCGTGCGCCATGTCCCCGGACGCGCACACGGAGCCGGCCATCGCGCGCAGGAAGTCCTCCCGGCCGCCGCCGCGGGCCAGCACGATCCGCTCGAGCACCGAGTTCAACAGGTCCGAGAAGGCGCCGCGGTCGGACATGCTGCCGACCTCCTCGTGGTCGAACAGGGCCAGCACCGGAATCGCCTCGGCCGGGTCCTCCACCGCCGCGATCAGCGCCCGGCTGCCCGCGTAGCAGGTGCCCTGGTTGTCCAGCCGCGGCGCGCTGACCAGCTCGTCGTGCAGCCCCACCACGGCGCTCGGAGCCAGGTCGTGGGTCATCAGCTCCCAGCCGAGCACCGCGTCCGGGTCGACGCCAGCCTCCTCGGCGAGGAAGTCGAGGAACCGCCGCGGCGACGATCCGACACCCCAGATCGCGTTCACGTGCCGCTGCGGGTCGAGTTGCACGCCCTTGCGGTCCTCGGACAGGTGAATCGCCAGCTGCGGCACCCGCAGGATCGGCCGATCCACCCGGATCAGCGTGTCGCGCAGGGTGTTTCCGTCGCGAACGCTGAGCCGGCCGGAGACACCGAGGTCGCGGTCGAGCCAGGAGTTCAGCCAGGCGCCGCCGTACGGCTCCAGCCCGACCAGCTGCCAGCCCGCGGACTCGAGGTCGGGGTGCTGCTTGACCCGCAGGTTCGGGCTGTCGGTGTGTCCGCCGACGATCCGGAACGGCGCGGCCTCCCGTCCCGACGCCTCGGTGCTCCAGGCCACCAGGGAACCGCCCCGCACCAGGAAGTACCGGCCGGGCGCGGCGGGCCAGCCGTCGGTCTCGCGCAGCTCCACGAACCCGGCCGCGGTCAGCTCCGCGGCGACCGAGGCGCACACGTGGAACGGAGACGGCGAGGAATCGACGAACGAGCAGAGCCCGGATGCGGTGGCGTCGGTCAGCGAAGGCATGCAGCGATCCTATGACTGACACCGGACATGGCCGACCCTCGTGACCCGCTCAGTGCCCACCTCCGGTGACGCAGAAACGATTACCGTCCGGATCGGTCAGGGTCACCCACCGGAAACCGTCCATGTCGTGCCGCTCGTACTCGCGTGCGCCCGCGGCGACCAGCCGCGTGACCTCCGCGTCGAGGTCCGGCGCGCCCAGGTCCAGGTGCACACGGTTCTTGCCCGGCGTCGGGTCCGGGACCTTCTGGAACGCCAGTTTGGGCCCGCCGCCCGGCACTGCGACCACGTAGAACCAGCCGTCATTCTCCTGCTCGATCCGGCCACCGGTCTGCTCCGCCCACCACGCGGCGAGCGGGCTCGGATCGGCACTGTCGAAGGTGATCATGCCCAGCGTCAGAGTCATGACCGCACGCTACCGCCGGGTGCCGACATCCGGCGCTGACTCGCACGTTCGGGGCCGTCGACTACCGTTTGGCGCACAGGATCGACAGCCAGGACCGACGCAGACCGGAGCCCTCGATGACCCAATCACCGCGCCCCACAACGGCTCCCGAATCGCAGACGGTCGCGAGCCCGCTGACCCCCGCCGCGATCTTCCTCGTCGCCACCGTTGATGCGGGCGGCGAGCAGGCCACCCGCGCGCTGCTCGCGGACGCGGCCGGACTGCGACGCGCGGTCGGGCTGCGGGTTCCCGGCTCGGGACTCGAGCTGATCGTCAGCATCGGCTCGGCCGCCTGGGACCGGCTGTTCACCGGGCCGCGGCCCGCGCAGCTGCACCCGTTCCCGGCGATGCGCGGCGGCAAGCACCAGGCGCCGTCCACGCCGGGAGACCTGCTCTTCCACATCCGCGCGATGAGCCTGGATGCCTGCTTCGAACTCGCACACCAGATCGCCAAGCGGCTCGCGGGGGCTGCCACCGTCGTCGACGAGGTGCACGGCTTCCAGTACTTCGAGAACCGCGACCTGATCGGCTTCGTCGACGGCACCGAGAACCCGTCCGGCAGGAAGGCCGTCGCCGCGGTCACCGTCGGAGCCGAGGACGAGGACTTCGCGGGCGGCTCCTATGTGCACGTGCAGAAGTACCTGCACAGCATGGCCGACTGGGAGGCGCTGCCGGTTCCCGAGCAGGAGAACGTGATCGGTCGGACCAAGCTCGAGGACATCGAGATGGCCGACGACGTCAAGCCCGCGAACTCGCATGTCGCGCTCAACGCGATCAAGGACGAGAACGGCCAGTCGCTGGAGATCCTGCGAGCGAACATGCCGTTCGGCCGCGTCGGCGACGGCGAGATGGGCACCTATTTCATCGGCTACTGCCGCACGCCCGCGATCACCGAACGAATGCTCGAGAACATGTTTCTCGGCGACCCGCGCGGCAATTACGATCGGCTGCTCGACTTCTCGACCGCGGTGACCGGATCGGCGTTCTTCACCCCGAGCGCCGACTTCTTCGACGACCTGCCTGCGGCTCCTGCCGCGGGCTGACGCCAGGGTCCAGCCCCTGGCCTCCGATCCCACTCAGTGACATGGATCACGTGCCGCAGGCCACTGGCGGATAGCTTCACGCGTCCCACTGTCATCGAGAAGGGAACCATCCCTGTGCGATTCACCCGTCCGCTGATCGTCGCCGCCGTCGCGACGACGACCGCACTCGCCGTCGCCGCCGGTGCCGGCGCGATCGAAAGCCTCCACACGGCACCGCCCGCCGATTCCGCAGGCGCACCGCTGCGAATCCTGCTGACCAACGACGACGGCTGGGAAGCCCCGGGCATCACCGCCACCTATAAGGCCCTGACCGCAGCCGGACACGACGTGACGCTGGTCGCCCCCGCGGTGAACCAGAGCGGTAAGTCCGCGGCGATCGACTTCCAGGGCAAGCTGACCGTCACCCATCCGAACGGCGACCCGAAGGTCTACTCGGTGACATCCACCCCGGCCGGATCGGCGATGTTCGGCATCAACGAGGTGTTCAAGGACGCCAAGCCCGACCTGGTGGTGTCCGGCACCAACGTCGGCTCCAACGTCGGCTTCGACACCAACTACTCGGGCACTGTCGGTGCGGCCGTGATGGCGAGCGGCAGCTTCGGCATCCCGGCGATCGCGATCAGCACGGCCACCAGCCGCAAGCCGGAGGTGGTGCCCGCCTACGCGCAGACCGCGGATCTGCTCGTGAAGATCCTCAGCATGGGGATCCCGCGCACCGGCCCCGGCACCGTCCTCAACATCAACTACCCGCTCCTCGAGGGCGGCGCCACCGCCCCGAAGGGCATGAAGTACACGCCGATGTCGTCGGCGTCGGCTGCGGACATCCGGTACTCCCGGATCGACGACACCACCTACGAGATCAAGCCCGCCCGGGCTGCAGCGCCGCCGGAGGCCGGAACCGACTTCGCCGAACTGGACGCCGGTTTCGTCACGTTCACACTGCTGGACGCGGATCGCACGGTCGACACCAACGATGCCGTGACCGTCAGCAAGCTGGTCAAGTCGCTGAGCTGAACCACCATCGACGAATTCGGCAGGATCAGCCCCGCTTTCCGGGGCTGATCCTGCCGAAGTCGGTCCGGGTCAGTGCCCGGGCAGCACGCAGACGCTGTCGAGACCGATCACGTGGTTGAGGCGGCCGAACGCCAGCCACGCCCCGATGCTCATGGACAGTTCCACCACCTCGGTCTGGGTGTAGTGCTCGAACATCCGCGCCCAGAACTCGTCGTCGAGGTTGTGATGGTCGACGGCGTACCGCTCGGCGTACTCGGCGGCCAGTCGGGTGCGATCGTCGAAGGCGTCGGTGGTGCGCCACTCCACGACCGAGTCGTCGAAGCCGAGTTCGACCTTCTCGCCGTCGCGCTCGGTCCGGAAGTCCTGGCAGAAGATGCACCCGTTGATCTGGGCGATCCGCAGCCGGGCCGCCTCGAACGCGCGCAGGTCGATGGTGGAGTGCTCGTAGACGGAAAGCGAGAACGCCGAGGCCGCGATGCCGATGCCGGGGACCATCTCGCCCCACACGTATCCGATCGGGTCCTTGTCCTCCGGAATGTCGATGATCATCTATTTCCTTCCGAGTTTGCCGACTGCGGGTCGCAGCGGGATGTCGAGCGCGTCGTAGAGTCCGGGTTCCGCCGCCACGAGCCAGTCGATCGCGCTGACGAGTCGTCCGACCGCGGTGGCGTTGCCGCCCGCGGATCGGCTGCCACCCTCGTCAGTGGCCTCGACGGACACCTCGATGTGCGGGCGTCCCTCGATGATCACCCGGTGCGCCCCGTCGCCGTCCGGCGGCATCGGCCAGTCCGTGGCGCACGTCGGGTGGATGCGGGTGACGTGTTCGATGATGATCAGCGGCTCGCCGTCGACGATGCCCTGCACCTCGAATCGCACCGCGCCCTGGGTGCCCGCCTCGAAGTCGCCCATCGACGCGGTGGTGACGGTGGTGTCGAGGGCTCGCCGGTCGAGGGTTTCGCGGATCTCGTCGAGTTCGACGCCCAGCGCCCGCGCGATCATCCGCACCTGGCCGCCCCACACCATGGTCGGGATGGACGGCGCGATCATCGGCGGCAGGTAGTCCATCGGCTGGCCCATGCCGACCAGGTAGCGGACGGAGTCGGGCTGGTCGTAGGTGGAGTAGTCGAAGATCTCCTGGCAGCGGATCGCGTCGATCCGGGTGGCCAGCCCGCTGAGCAGGATCGGCAGGACGTCGTTGCCCCAGCCGGGGTCGATGCCGGACGCGAAGAACGATCCGCCGCCCTCCGCGATCGCCGCGAGAATCGGGTCCCGCAGTTCCGGCGGGGCGCTGCGGTAGTCGTAGAGCGGATACAGCGCGGGGCTGACGACGACCGCGCCGGAGCGGATCGCCTTGCAGATGTCGGCGAGGGCTTCCTCGGGCCGGATGTCCCCGGAAGCCGCGTACACGACGGCGCCGGGGCTGGTGGCCAGCACGGCGTCGATGTCGCCCGTCGCCTCGACCCCCAGTTCGCAGTCCAGGTCGCACAGGACGCCCGCGTCCTTGCCGACCTTGTCGGGGTTGTTCACGAGTACAGCGGAAAGTTTCAGTGCCGGATGCGCATCGACGGCACGGATGGAGGCACGGCCCACGTTGCCGGTACCCCAGACGACGGTGGATATCATGGCCCGGACGCTACCGAAATAGAACACGTTCTCGTGGCCGATCGGCCACACTGGGCTGCAGAAAATGTCCTCCGATCGCTCGACACGGCACCGCCGCAGGATCGGGGTGATCCGGACCGGCCGGGCACCTAGTCGTTGGGCCCGACTCGGCTCCGCCGCGCCAGGTCGAGGGCGTCGTAGAGCCCGGACTCCTGCCCCGCCACCCATGCGATGGCACCGACCAGTCGTGTGACCGCGCTCGACGCGCCGTCCTCGGTTCCCGGTTCGACGGTCGCCTCGACGCGCGCCGCACCCTCGACGAGTATCCAGTGCGCCGATCCACCCGGCCGTCCCGGTTCCGGGGCAGGGGCGGTCGGCCAGTCGGGTGCACAGTCGGGATGCACGCGGCCCACGTGCTCGATCACGATGCGCGGCGAGCCGTCCACGACGCCCTGCACCTCGAAACGCACGGCGCCCTGGCCCCCGGACTCGAACTTGCCCATCAGGTCGGTCTCGACGGTGACCTCGAGCGGCACCCGTTCCATCGTTTCGCGGATCTCGTCGAGCTCGACACCGAGTGCGCGCGCCAGCAACCGGACCCGATCTCCCCAGACCATCGTCGGCATGCACGGCGCGAGCATCGGCGGCAGGTAGCTCAGCGGCTCGCCCATCCCCATCAGATAGCGCACCGATCCGGGCAGGTCGTAGCCGGAGTAGTCGACGATCTCCCGGCAGCGGATCGTCGTGGCGCCGGCGTCCAGGCCGCCGAGTACCAGAGGCAACACGTGGTCCGCCCAGTCCGGGTCGACGTCGCACACGACCAGGGAACCGCCACCGGCCGCGACCGCGGCCCGAAGGGGTGCGCCGACCTCGGGCCGGGAGCCGCGGTGGTCGTACAGCGGGGCGATGGGCGGCGTGACCACGACCGCCCCGGTGTGCAGGGCGGCGAGGACGTCGGCACGCGCATCGACGGACCTGGTGGTCCCCGACCCGGCGTAGACGACGGCCCGCGGGCGGCAGGCGAGGACCGCCCCGGAGTCGGCGGTGACGGTGACCCCGAGGGGGCGGTCGAGACCGGCGAAGTCTCCGGCGTCGCGGCCGACCTGGTCCGGGTCGGATGCGAGGACCGCGGTCAGTTCGAGCGCCGGATCCGCGTCGACGGCGCGGATCGCGTCACGCGCGATACCGCCACTGCCCCACACGATCGTCGAGATCATGGGCGGACCGTAGCAAAAGGGCGGACCGGCTGATCCGGTCCGCCCTTTCGGCTGAGAGCTCGGGTGGCGTTCAGGCGGTGAGGACCGCGTCGAGCGCCGAGTAGAACAGGCCGAGCCCGTCGTCGCTCGGTCCGGTGAGCGACTCGGTGGCGTGCTCGGGGTGCGGCATCAGTCCGACGATCCGGCCGTTGGCCGAGGCGATGCCGGCGATCGAGCGCTGCGAGCCGTTCGGGTTGTCGCCGGAGTAGCGGAACACCACGCGGCCCTCGCCCTCGAGCTCGTCGAGCACCTTCTCGGATGCCTGGTAGCGACCCTCGCCGGACTTGAGCGGGATCAGGATCTCGGCGCCGGACTCGTAGCGCGACGACCACGCGGTCGAGGTGGACTCCACCTTCAGCCACTGGTCACGGCAGATGAAGTGCAAGCCCTCGTTGCGCGTCAGTGCGCCGGGGAGCAGCCCGGCCTCGCAGAGCACCTGGAACCCGTTGCAGATACCCAGGACCGGCATGCCGCCCGCCGCGGCCTTGACGACCTCTCCCATCACCGGTGCGAACCGGGCGATGGCGCCGCAGCGCAGGTAGTCGCCGTACGAGAAGCCGCCGGGGACGACAACCGCGTCGACACCCTTGAGGTCGGCGTCGCCGTGCCAGAGGCTGACCGCCTCGCCGCCTGCCAGGTTCACGGCGCGGGCGGCGTCGACATCGTCGAGGGTGCCGGGGAAAGTGATGACTCCGATGCGGGCGCTCACTGGACTCGGGTGACCTTCCAGTCCTCGATCACCGTGTTGCACAGCAGCGACTCGGCGATCTTCTCCAACTCGGCGTCGTCGACGCTGTCGTCGACCTCGAGCTCGAAACGCTTGCCCTGGCGAACATCCGACACTCCGGTGAACCCGAGTCGGGGCAGGGCGCCGACAATGGCCTGCCCTTGCGGATCGAGAATCTCGGCCTTGGGCATGACATCGACAACGACACGGGCCACGTGCTGCTCCTCGCTAGGTGCTCCGGGTACCGCCCGGGAATGATCCGCCGGGCAACAGGCAGTTTACCGGCGCATACTCGAACCCATGCGACTGACCCACTTCGGCCACTCCTGCGTGCTCGCCGAGATCGACGGCGCAACCATCCTGTTCGACCCCGGCACCTTCTCGCACGGTTTCGAGGGCATCGCCGGTCTGGACGCCATCCTCATCACCCACCAGCATCCCGACCACGCTGACCCGACGCGATTGGGCGCGCTGATCGATCAGAATCCCGGCGCCGCCCTGTACGCGGACCCGCAGACCGCGGCGCTGCTCGGCAGCTCCTGGAAGGCCGTGCACGCGGGCGACTCGTTCGCCGTCGGCGAGGTTCAGGTCACCGGGGTCGGCGGTCAGCACGCGGTGATCCACCCGGAGATCCCGGTGATCGACAACACCGGATATCTCCTCGGCGACGCGGAAGCGCCCGCCCGGCTGCTGCACCCCGGCGACTCGCTGTTCGTGCCCGAGCAGCGGGTCGACGTGTTGGCGATCCCCGCGGTCGCGCCGTGGATGAAGATCTCCGAGACCGTCGACTACCTGCGGGCGGTGGCGCCTCGGGTCGCGGTACCGATCCACCAGGGCACCATCAACGACCCCGCGACCGGGATCTACTACGGCAGGCTCCGCGAGATGGGCCCCGATGGCACCGAGTTCCGGGTGCTGCCTGCGGAGGACGCCGCCGAGGTGTAGGCGCGCCTTCGGCGCCCGTGCGCGAGTTTCACCCCGACCGGGGTATCGATCACGCACAGTTCGCGCGGTCAGGCCGGCACGGGCACCCGGGTCTCCCGGGCCAGCCCGCGGTAGGCGGCGTGGGTGAGCGCCTCCAGCGGGCCGCGGTCGAACCGGCGCAACCACAGCCGGGCGACCACAGCCATCGTCGCCGACACCGCCACGAACAGCGCGACAGTCGCAGGGACGACGGTCGCGCCTGTCAGTCGTGCGGCGAGACCGAGCCCCCAGCCGTAGCAGACGATCGAGCACAGGACGTTCTGCAGCACGTAGCAGCTCAGCGCCATCCGGCCGATCGGGGCGAGGGCCCGGCCTGCGGCGCCGGGCTCGCGGCCGTCGGCGTAGTGGTGCGCGATCGCGGCGAGCAGGCCGAGCGCAACCACCGGCGCGGTCCCGTACCGGCCCAGGACGAGTCCCGCCTCGCCGCCGAACAGCCCGAGGGCGAAGTCCAGCGGCAGTGCGACGCCGAGGCCCGCGACCATCAGCTTCCGTCGCAGCGCGTCGCGATCGGGGTCGAGGATCCGCGCCCCGAACAGCTGCGCGCCGACCAGGAACAGCGCAATCGACAGCGGCAGGATGAACACCACCTCGAGCCGGAACAGCAGCACGTTGTCGAGGCGGAACATGACCAGATCCCAGAAGGTGCCATCCGCATAGGGATTCGGCGAGAGCCCCCGGCCCGTCGGCGCGGGCGCGGACCACAAGGCCACCACGATCATCGCGAGCATCGCAGCGTGAACGGCGACCGCGCAGCCGATCCAGATGCGCTGGGCCCGGATGCCGGTGGCGAGGACGAACGCCACGATCAACCCGGTGACCGCGTACCCGGTGAGGACGTCGAACTCGGTGAAGAGGAAGAAGTGCAGCAGGCCGTCGACCATGAGCAGTCCGGCTCGCCACGGGTACTTCCCGGGCCACGGCAGGCCCCGGCGCTGGGCGGACCGCTGCTGGATCGCGAGTCCGATGCCGAACATGATCGTCAGCAGGCCGAGGAACTTGCCCTGCGCGAGCTGCTGCAGCACGGCCTGCACCGGCGCCCACCCGCCGGTGGCGCCGCCGGTGCCGTTGATGTAGCCGACCAGACCCTCGACGTTGGTGAAGATCCAGATGTTAGTGGCGAGCGTGCCCAGGATGGCCACGCCGCGCATCACGTCGAGCGCCGCGAATCGGGTCACCGTGGTGGCCATGCCGGCCCTCCCCTCGAGTTTTGTTAGCACAACCGTGTTGGCAAAATTATGCTAACACGGCTGCGCTAACATGCGAGCGTGCCCAAGCTCATCGACCACGACCGGCGCCAGCAGGACATCGCCGAGGCAGTGTGGCGGGTGATCCTGCGCGACGGCGTCAGCGCCGTCTCGGTACGCGACGTGGCCGCGGAAGCGGGCCTGTCGAGCGGGTCCCTTCGGCACGTGTTCGCCAGCAAGGCCGACCTGCTCGCCTACTCAATGCGGTTGGTGCACGACCGGGCCCGGGCCCGCGTCCTCGCGCACGCCGCCGTCGAGGACCCACGCGAGCGGGCGCTGGCAATGCTGGACGAGTTCCTCCCCCTCGACGACCAACGGCGCTGCGAGATGGAGGTCAGCCTCGCGCTCGTCGCGGAGGCGCCCGCGCATCCGCGACTGCGGGAGATCGCCCTCGCCGCCCAGCGCGACCTGCGCGCCGGATGCCTGGCCGTACTGACCGGCCTACTGCGAGCGGGCCTGCTGGCGCCGTCCCGCGACGTCGAGGCCGAGGCTATCCGCCTGCACGCGATCATCGACGGGGCGGCGATGCATGCTCTGCTCGGCGAGACGGACACCCCGGACTCGGCGCGGCGACTGGTCGCCGACCACCTCGACGGCCTGACCAGCTGACCGGTCAGGCGACCCGAACCCCCGGCGCCCCCGGCTGCCAGCGGTAGGCGTCGGGCCGCGCACCGTGATGCAGCGACAGGTCGACGGCGTCGAGGAGCGCCTGCCGAGGGCCGGGCGACGCGAATTGCTTGGCGGAGATCGCGAGCCGCACCACCCCGCCGCGACGGGCGGTGCGCCCGGCGCCGAGCACCAGCGCACGGCACCACCACGGTTCGGCGCGGAAACCCTCGCCGATGCCGAGGACCCTGGACCGCGCCACCGCGCCCGTGTCGAGGTCGTGCACGCCCGCGATCCCGGCGAGCAGCCGGAACCCGGTGCGGGGCAGCGCGGCCACGGCACCGGGCGAGGCCAGCCACCGCGGCGCGGCGAACGCGCGCGTGCGCAGCCCCGTCTGCTCCATCACCCGGTCGGCCGCGAGCAGCCGCAGCGTTGCCTCGTGTTCGGGCAGTGCAGCGAACTCGGCGCGACGCTTCTTCGTGGCGGCCTGGTCGTAGCCGTGCAGCACGACGGCGTCACCGCCCGCCTGCCGCTCGCGCAGCCATTCCTGGGTGCCCTCGTCGCGAACCAGCCGATACTTGTCCTTCAGGCGCGGCGCGACGAGCAGCGAGAGCGGCACCCCGCGCCCGTCCAGTTCCCGCGCGAGGTCGGCGGCGAGATCCCGGGTCTCGGCCCGGATCCCCGAGAGCGACACGATCAGCTGTCCGGCCATGTGCCCAGGATTGCACCCGAAGGTGTACGGCCACTGACGTCGACGTGAGCATCTGGCGAGACCGCCCGTCCTTGGCCGCTCATACGGCCAGCAACGCGGCGGCGGCGATCATCGCGACCGCGGTGACCCCGTGGATTCCGTACGCAGTCTTGCGGTCGCCGCGGTTCGACAGCACAACCCACATGTCGCCGAGCGGGACGACGGCGAGCAGCAGCATCAGGAGTGCCAGCTGGTCACGCGCGACGAAGGAGAAAACAATCACCAGCAGGCCCGAGGCGATGTCGCGGACGCCCTTGACCTGCCACCAGCCGCGCGCCTCCGGCGCCGGGCTGGTGGGCAGCCCGAAGCCCGCCGCGTTCTTCGCGTTCTTGCCGAGATAGGCCACACCGATCGCAATGATTCCGAGCGCACCGATCCAGCTGATGACGAGTCCGATCCAGGTCAACATTGCAGAGCCTTTCGTTTGTAGAATTTCTACCGACGTTAGCTTACTGATGAATGGAAGTCTATCGGTGATAGAGTTTTGGCATGGGAGTCCGGGAACGCAAGGAGAGGGAGCGGCAGGATCGCGAGCGCAAGATCGTCGAATGCGCTCGGAGCATCGCCGAGAACGAGGGGTGGCCGGCCGTGACCACCCGGCGCCTGGCCGATGAGATCGAGTACAGCCCTCCGGTGCTCTACGGGCACTTCCCGGAGGGCAGGGACAGCATCGTCAGCGCGGTCGCGCTGACGGGATTCCGGGACTTCACCGAGGCCATGGGCCGAGCGCTCGAGGGCGTCGACGATGCGGAACGGCTGACGGCATTCATCCGCGCCTACCTGACATTTGCGTCGGACAATCCCGCGACGTACGAGGCCATGTTCTCGATGCGGCTGGGGGTTCGGTTCGCACACGAATCGACTCCGCCGGAACTGCGGGCGGGATTCGAGGTGCTGGCGTCGGCGCTCGGAGGCGGATCGACCGGCGACGCCGGGACCAGGGCCGAGGTCTTCTGGAGCGCCTTGCACGGAATGTGCGTGCTCACCCGCGGGGAGCGCCTCGACCAGGACAACGAGGCCGCGCGCCTCACCGAGCTGGCCGAACTGTTCGGATGAACGCGAGAAGGCGGCCACGCACGAGGTGCGTGACCGCCTTCGTCGGCTGCGGTGCTACTTCGGCAAGACGGCCTCGATGGCCGCGACCACCTCGGGCGCGTCCGGCACGGTCGTCGGACGGAAGCGGTTCGCCACAGTGCCGTCCGGGGCGATGAGGAACTTCTCGAAGTTCCACTGGATGTCGCCTGCGGCGCCCTCGGCATCGGCGGCCTGGGTGACCTCGGCGTACAGCGGGTGCCTGCCCTCGCCGTTGACCTCGATCTTCTCCAGCAGCGGGAAGGAGACGCCGTAGGTGGTCGAGCAGAAGGTCTCGATCTCCTCGGCGGTGCCGGGCTCCTGGCCCATGAACTGGTTGCACGGCACGCCGACCACGGTGAGGCCGCGGTCCGCGTAGTCCTTGGCCAGCTGTTCGAGCGCCGTGTACTGCGGCGTGAGTCCACACTTCGATGCGACGTTGACCAGCAGGATCGCGTTGCCGTCGTAGGCGCCGAGCGAGGTGGGGGCCCCGCCGAGGGTGTTGATCTCGATGTTCATGGGGTTCGTCATGAGGCCAACGGTACGGGACCGCATGCAGCGCTGGCCTTCTCGCTGCCACCGGGTGGGACGACGACGTCAGCCCGGCGCGGCAGGCACCCGGGCGCGGCCGACGTAGGGGCTCAGCCGCAGCATCGATCGCCGCGCGAACGGGCGGGCGAGCGGCATCAGGTGCCGCCGCCACCCGAGGGTCGCCGCGATGTCCGAGACGATGTCGTCGAAGACGCGGCGCTGGTAATCCAGTAGTCGCTGGCTGGCCATCGTGTCCACCCAGTCGGTGGCGTACACCCTGCCGCTGAACGCCTCGTCGGGCAGCATGTCCAGGCCCATCGCGCCCAGCATCTCGGTCAGGAACTCCCGATAGGTGACCTGACAGCCCGCTCCCCCGCCGAGGAACAGCACCCGGCCCCACACGTGCGGGGTGTCGAGCGCGTTCGCGACGGCGACCGCCGCGTCGGCGGGGTGCAGCACCTCGATCCGGTTGTCCAGACCGATCTCGAACATAATCGGGTCCGCCTTGCGAAGACCGAGGATCGGCACGTCGGCGAACCGCGGGATGAACCAGTCCAGGCCGGATTCCCGGACCATGTCCTCGCCCTCGATCTTGTGCGCGGTGTACGGGTCGGTGGCGACCCTCGGGTCGTCCACCCGCCGCGGCGGGTCCCGATCCAGGGTGTGCCCGTGCACGTCGAAGGTGGAGGCGGACAACAGCTTCGGCGGCCGCGACTGTGCCAGGCAGGCATCGACGACGTTGCGCGTGCCGTCGACGTTGACCTGCCTGGCCAGTTCCGGATCGGCGTCGCTGCCGGGCGGGATCATCGCCGCCAGGTGCAGCACCGCCTCGACGCCGTCGACGGCGGCCGCGACGACGTCGGCGTCCCGGATGTCGCCCCACACCGCGCCTACCCCCGCGAACCCGCGCGCCCGGCGCCGGTCCTCGGGGGTGCCGAGGGCGAGGCACCGCACCTGATGGCCACGGCCCCGCAACTCGGCAAGCACGTGCGAGCCGATGTTGCCGAACGCGCCGGTCAGCAGCAGCTTCATGACCGGATGGTGCCCCGGCCCGCGATCAACGGCAGGTCGAGCGCGGACAGCAACCCGGGCTTGGCGTCGCTGAGGAAGGGGATGGCGTTGATGGCACGCATCCCGGTGGCCAGGCAGCCGCCGGTGATCGGGTCGTCGTCGAGCTCGCCGCGGAACACGGTCTCCTGGGTGATGTTCGGGCTGCCCTTGATGATCACCCGATACACGTCGTTGTCCACCGAGGTGGCGCGCGGCCAGTGGGTGGCGGCGTCGTTGGTGATCCTGTTGACGTGCTCGATGACGATCTTCGCCTCGTCGCCGACCCAGCCCCGGATCTCGAATCGCACCGCGGCGCAGTGGCCCGGTTCGATGACGCCGTACTTGTACTCGATGGGTTCGGTGGCCGCCCACTTCTCGTAGACGGTGTCGATCCGATCGAGCGTCACCCCGACGGCGTCCGCGATCAACGGGATGGTGTGGCCCCAGGCGAAGACCAGCACCTCCGGGATCTCCAGCACCGCGGCCTGTTCGATCGGCGCGCCGATGCCCATGGTCGGGCCGTAGTCGCCGGCGTAGGTGGCGTAGTCCAGCAGCTCCTGCACCCGCACGCTGTCGACCCGGCCGCAGACCCCCATCAGCGTCATCGGGAACAGGTCGTTGGCGAAGCCGGGGTCGATGCCGGTGGTGAAGCAGGACTTCCCACTCTCCTGGCAGGCCTGCTCCAGTGCGGTGAGCATCTCCTGCGGACAGATCTTGGGGTACACCAGCGGTGTCATCGAGGTGGACACCACGTGCTTGCCGGACCGCAGCGCCGCCGTCATGTTGTCGATGTTCTGCACCGCATACTCGGCGGTCGGACCGTAGTAGGCGACGGCGTCCGCCTCGACGGCGAGCGCCGCCTCGAAATCCGTTGTGGCGGCGAGCCCCACCGGGTCGACACCGATCAGGGTGCCGACGTCGACGCCGTCCTTGGCGGGGTCGTGCACGATGACCCCGACCAGCTCGAACGCCGGGTGGTCGATCAGCTCACGGATGACGAGCTTGCCGACGACGCCGGTGCCCCAGACGATGACCTTGTGCTTCATGTCCTGCTGCCTCTCGAAGATTGATATACGTCAACAGTTTTCGACTGTCAGCGGAAGTACTCTCCCGCGTTGACGAACAATGTCTGGCCGGTCAGCATGCGGGCCCGGTCGGAGGCGAAGAACACCACCGAGTTGGCCACGTCATCGTCGGCTGGCACCTCGCCGAGCGGCATGCTCTTGGTGATCTCGCCGATGATGGTCTCCTCGGGGACCTTGCGCTCGGCGGCCGCGAGCCCGACGTACAGCTCGACCGGCGGACCCCACATCCAGGTCGGGACGACGGTGTTCACCCGAATCTTGTACGGCCCCAGCTCCTTTGCCAGCGACCACATCGCCGCGTGCAGCGCTCCCTTCGAGGTGGCATACGCGGACTGCGGGAGCTGCGGGTGGAACATCGCCTGCGAACCGATCAACACCACCGACCCGCCCCGCTTCTTCAGCTCCGGCAGCGCGGCCTGGGTCAGCGTGAGCGTGCCGATCACGTTGGCGTCGAGCATCGACTTCCATGCGCCGAGGTCGGCGCCCTCCAACCCGCCGAAGACGTCCTCCTTGGCGGCCACGTTCACCAGGGCGTCCACCCCGCCGAACCGGTCGGCGGCCGTGCGGATCAGCTCCGCGCAGGCGTCCTTCTCGAGGATGTCGGTGACCGCGTACGCGACCCGCTCCCCGGTGGGGTCGACCTCGTCCGCGACCGACTTGAGATTCGCCTCGGTCCTCGCGCCGAGCACGACGTTCGCGCCGTCGCGACGCGCGGCCAGCGCGATCTCGCGTCCGAGGCCGTTGCCAACCCCCGAGACCACGACCGTCTTGCCCTCCAACAGCTCCGCCATGTCCCGCTTCCTCCGGTGTGATCCACGCCATTACGTAACGTCGAGTTACGATTTATGCAACGTAACACCGCGTTACGCTATTCACGATGAAAACTGGCGAAGAGGCCGCGGAGACGGACGGCGAGCGCAGGCGCGGTCGACCGCGGAACCCGGCGATCGACGACGCGGCGCTGGCCGCGGCCAGGGAGCTGCTGGCCGAGGCGGGCTGGGACCAGACCACCATGGTGGCGATCGCCGAGCGCGCGGGGGTGGGCAAGCCCGCCCTCTACCGCCGCTGGCCGTCCAAGACGCACCTGGTCTTCGAGGCGATCTTCGGCTGGGTGGACGACGCGACGCCGGTCGCCGACGCCGCGGACCCGTCGGAA
This sequence comes from Rhodococcus sp. NPDC059179, assembly GCF_042754885.1. Lineage (NCBI taxonomy): Bacteria > Bacillati > Actinomycetota > Actinomycetes > Mycobacteriales > Nocardiaceae > Rhodococcus > Rhodococcus sp. NPDC059179. The sequence goes on from NZ_JBHZBV010000012.1 coordinate 126,636, forward strand.
TGGATCCGGCGGTCCTGCGCCTACACCCTCGAGCTCTTCGGCAGACCCGAGGTCAAGGCCGCGCTGCCCGGCCTGCTGGCCGCGTTCGGTGATCGCGAGGACCTGCTGACGACGCTGTGGACCGACTTCGGCGGGCCCGGCGTCGGCATGCTCGCCGACACCCTCCGCCGGGGCGACGCCGATGCGCCGGGCGTGCGCGACACCGCGGGACTGGACGCGCAGGCCACCATGCTGTTCATCGTCGGCGGCGCCATGGTGCTGCGGCTGCTGATGGCAGGCGAGGAGGCCGAGTCGCTCGCCGAGCGGATGCCGGACATCCTGGTCAGCGGCGTCGCCGCCGGTGAGCGCAATTAACCCCGGTCGGGGTACAAATCACTCACAGGCGCCGGAGGTGCTGAGCACCCAGGCGTACTCGAACGCGACCTCTTTCCACTTCTCATAGCGGCCGCTGACGCCGCCGTGCCCGGCGCTCATCTCGGTCTTGAGCAGCAGCGGCGCGTCGCCGGTCTTCGTCGCCCGCAGCGCGGCAACCCACTTGGCCGGCTCGACGTACAGCACCCGGGTGTCGTTGATGCTGGTGATCGCGAGGATCGCCGGGTAGTCCTTGGCCTCGACGTTCTCGTAGGGGCTGTAGGACCGCATGTAGTCGTAGACGGTCTTGTCCGCCAACGGGTTTCCCCACTCGTCCCATTCGATCACCGTCAGCGGCAGCGAGGGGTCGAGGATCGAGGTGAGCGGGTCCACGAACGGCACGTTCGCCAGGATGCCCGCGAACAGTTCCGGCGCCAGGTTCGCGACCGCGCCCATCAGCAGCCCGCCGGCGCTGCCGCCGTCCGCGACCAGCTGCGCGGACGTGGTGCGGCCTGCGTCGACGAGATGCCGTGCGCAGTCGACGAAGTCGGTGAAGGTGTTCTTCTTCGTCAGCATCTTGCCGTTGTCATACCAGTGCCTGCCCATCTCGCCGCCGCCGCGCACGTGCGCGACGACGAACACGACGCCGCGATCGAGCAGCGAGAGCCGCGCCACCGAGAAGCCCGGGTCCATGCTGGACTCGTAGGAGCCGTAGCCGTACAGCAGCAGCGGCGCGGGCGCCGTCACCCCCTTGCGCTGCACGATCGAGATCGGGATGCGGGTGCCGTCCGCCGCCGTGGCCCAATCCCGGTGCTGCTCATAGTCGTCGGGCTCGTAGCCGCCGAGCACCGGCTGCGACTTGCGCAGCAGCAGCTCGCCGGTGGCCACGTCGTAGTCGTAGACCCGGTTCGGGGTGATGAACGAGGTGAAACCCAGCCGCAGCAGCGGCCCCGTCCACTCCGGGTTGGACCCGGCGCCGACCGAGTACAGCTCCTCGTCGAACTCGAGCTCGTGCAGGTCGCCGTAGCCGTCGGCGGTCAACGGCCACACCGCGAGCCGGGTCAGCGCCTCGCGCCGGTAGCTCAGCACCAGGTGGCCGGCGAACGCCTCGGCGTCCTCGATGCGCACGTCGTCGCGGGGCGCGAGCAGGGTGCGCTGGTCGGTGGGGTCGGCGACCGGGGCGTCGACCAGGGTGAAATTGTCGGCCTTGACCCCGTCGACGTCGCCGTTGTGCAGGATCAGGAAGCGGTCCTCGCCCGCGACGACCGCGTGCTCGACGCTGTACTCGACGCCGTCCACGCGCGGCAGCACCACCCGGAACTCGCCCTCGGGGTTGTCCGATTCGAGGCAGAGGATCTCCGAGGTGATCTTCGACCCGATCCAGATCATCAGGTACTTCTCGCTGCGGGTGGACCCGAAGCCGACCCAGAAGCGCTCGTCCGGCTCGTGGAAGACCTGCACATCGTCGGACTGCGCGGTGCCCAGCTTGTGCCGCCACACCGTGTCGGGGCGCCAGGCGTCGTCCACCGTCATGTAGAAGACGTGCTCGTTGTCCACGGACCAGGTCGCGCCGGGCGCGGTGCCGGGGATCTCGTCGGCGAGCAGTTCGCCGGTGCGCAGGTCCTTGAACCGCATCGCGTACCGCTCGTCGCCGGCGGTGTCCACGGAGTACGCCAGCAGGTCGCCGTCGAGGGTGACGGAGAACGCACCGAGCGAGAAGAAGTCGTGCCCCTCGGCGAGCAGGTTGCTGTCGAGCAGCACCTGCTCGCCCTCGATCTCGGTGTCGGCGGACAGCACCGGCGGGGTCCAGTCGTCCGGGCCGGAGATCGGGCACCGGCACTGCACGCCGTACTGCTTGCCCTCGAAGCTGCGCGAGTAGTACCACCACTGACCCATCCGGGACGGCACCGACAGGTCGGTCTCCTGGGTGCGGGCCTTGATCTCCTGGAAGATCGTCTCCCGCAGCGGCGCCAGGTGCTCGGTCTGCTGCTCGGTGTAGGCGTTCTCCGCCTCCAGGTACGCGCGGACCTCCGGATCGTCCTTCTCGCGCAGCCACTCGTAGTTGTCGACGAAGGTGTCGCCGTGGTGCGTGCGCTCGAGCGGAACCTTCTTGGCGACCGGGGCTTCGATCGGGCTGGTGACCGGGGTGGCGGACGAAGTCATGCCGCCCACCCTATGCGGTGGACGGCGCGACGCGACGGCGCGCCGGGTCGGTCAGACCCAGTCGTCGAAGGACAGCCCGGAGATCCGCTCGTACGCCTCGATGTACCGGGACCGGGTGGCGTCGACGATCTCCTGCGGCAGCGGCGGAGGGGGCGTGTCGCTCGCCCGATCCCAGCCGGACTCCGGGCCGGTGAGCCAGTTGCGGACGAACTGCTTGTCGAAGCTCGGCTGCACCCGGCCCGGCTCGTAGCCGTCGACGGGCCAGTAGCGGGACGAGTCCGGGGTGAGCACCTCGTCGGCGAGCACCAGGTTGCCGTCCGCGTCGAGGCCGAACTCGAACTTGGTGTCGGCCAGGATGATGCCCCGGTCCGCGGCGAAGCTGGCCGCCCGGAAGTAGATGTCGAGGGTGTCCTCGCGGAGCTTGAACGCCAGCTCCTGACCGAGCTGCCCCACCACGGTCGCGAAGTCGACGTTCTCGTCGTGCTCGCCGAGGGCGGCCTTGGTGGCCGGGGTGAAGATCGGGTCGGGCAGCTTGCTGGCCTCGACCAGGCCGTCGGGCAGTTCGACGCCGCAGACGGCGCCGGTGCGCTGGTAGTCGGCCAGCCCGGACCCGGTGAGGTAGCCGCGGGCCACGCACTCGACCGGCACCATGTTCAGCTTGCGCACCACCAGGGCGCGGCCGAGCACCTCGGCCGGGATCCGCTCGTCGTCGGGCGCGCCGGCCAGGTGGTTCACCCCGCCGAGCTCCTCGAAGAAGAACACGCTCATCGCGGTGAGCACGCGCCCCTTGTCGGGGATCGGGGTGCTCAGCACGTGGTCATAGGCCGAGATCCGGTCGCTCGCGACCAGCAGCAGGTGCTCGTCGTCGATCGTGTAGAGGTCGCGGACCTTGCCGCCGGCCAGGTGGGCATAGTCGGAGAGTGAGGGGCGCACGTGCGCAACCCTATCGGGTGCCGCCCGCGCGCGTGCCGGGCGCCGATTTGGCAGGCTGGGCGGATGGAGTCCCCACGCGTGACCATCACCTACTGCACCCAATGCCAGTGGCTGCTGCGCGCCTCCTGGATGGCGCAGGAGCTGCTCACCAGCTTCGCAACCGACCTCGGCGAGGTCGCGCTGATCCCCGGCACTGGAGGCGTCTTCCGGATCACGGTCGGCGACGAGCTGCTGTGGGATCGGGCCCGCGACGGCGGGTTCCCGGACATCGCGGCGCTCAAGCAGCTGGTGCGCGACGTGGTGGCGCCCGATCGCGACCTCGGCCACACCGACCGGAAGAAGCCGAGCTAGCCCTCGGCGAGCCGGCGGCGGATCGCCCCGGCCAGGTAGTCCAGATCCGGTCGACGCGGCGTGGTGGGGCGGCCGCGGAGCCCGAAACCGTCGCCGGACGTGCGCGGGATGACGTGCAGGTGCACGTGGAACACCTCTTGGCCGGCGACGGCTCCGTCGGCGAGGAAGAGGTTCACCCCGTCGGCACGCGGGCCGTCGGCTGGCAGGCCGGCGGCGTCGGTGCCGTTGCCGCGCAACACGGCTGCCAGTCGCTGGCCGACCGCGAACACCCGTCGACCGTCCTCGGGGTCCAGCTGCGCCAGCCCGGACGCGTGACGCCGGGGCACCACCAGCAGGTGCCCCGGCGTGAACGGCCTGATGTCCATGAACGCGATGGTGTGCTCGTCCTCGTGGACGATGCTGGCCTCGGCGGTGCGCGCCACGATCGCGCAGAAGACGCAGTTCATGCCGGGCAGCCTACGGCTCTAGGTGTACCCGGCCATCAGGTTGGTGCCAGGCGGCTGACCGGTGGGAGCCCTCCGAGTGCGCTGTGGCGGCGTCGAGTGTTGTAGTACTCGAGCCAGG
>NZ_JBHZBV010000013.1:0-120894 GCF_042754885.1 Rhodococcus sp. NPDC059179
CCCGACACACGAGCCGAAACAACTTCCGATTACGCGCCAATCCCACCGGCCGACCCCCTCATGATCAGTTGTTGCTCTGACCATATGAATCTGCGAGGGCCGATGCCCCAGCAGGTGCACAGTCGGCTCGACGCCTAACTCGGCGGTCGCAGTGCCGCGAACTCGTCTGTGACCCGCAGCCGCGACTGCGCGAACCGGTACAGCGCTGGCGGCCGTCCGCCTGCCTTGCCGGACGGTGCGGTGGTGCCGGTGGGCGTGAGCACGCCGCGGCGCCCGAGGACCCGCTGCAGGTTGGTCGCGTCGACCTGATATCCGAGTGCGGCGCAATAGATCTCGCGCAGTGTCGACATGGCGAACTCGGCAGGCGCAAGCGCGAAGGCGATGTTGGTGTAGGACAGCTTGGCCGCCAGCCGGGTGTGCGCGTGCTCGACCACGACACCGTGATCGAACGACATCGCGGGCAGGGCGGAGACCGGGTGCCAGGCGGTGTCGGGGGGCAGGTGCGGGTCCGACGGCAGGGGAATCAGCCCGAGGAAGGTCGACGCGATCCTGCGGTCGCCGGGGACCCGGGCGGGATCGCTGAACACCGAGAGTTGCTCGAGGTGCGCCACCTCTCGCACGTCGACCTTCTCGGCGAGCTGGCGCCGCGCGGAGGTGATCAGGTCCTCGTCGTCACCGAGCTGGCCGCCGGGCAGCGACCAGGTGCCTTTCTGCGGGTCGAGGGCGCGCTGCCACAGCAGTACCGCCAGCTCGGGGTGGCCGTCGACGTCGCGAACCTGGAAGACCGCGGTGAGCACTTCGTGGACGGTGCTAGGATGAGGCATGTTTTCGATCCTAAGTCGAAAACCCCGAAAGGCGAAACCCTCAGCCTGAGGAATCGGATGGCAGATCCGGCGCAGACCGACCGGATCGACGGTGAAGGAGCAAGGCCATGACATCGACGTTGTGGGCAGGTGCGGGTTCGATCACGGACGCACCCGGCGGTTACACGGGCGTGGAGGCCACTCCGGAGTGGGCTGCCGAGGTGCGACGCCTCGCCAAGGAACGCGGCGCGACGCTGCTCGCGCACAACTACCAGCTACCCGCGATCCAGGACGTTGCCGATCACGTCGGCGACTCGCTGGCGCTGTCCAGGATCGCCGCGGAAGCGCCCGAGGACACCATCGTGTTCTGCGGCGTGCACTTCATGGCCGAGACCGCCAAGATCCTCAGCCCCAGCAAGACCGTGCTGATCCCCGACGAGCGGGCAGGCTGCTCGCTGGCCGACTCGATCACCGCTGACGACCTGCGCGCGTGGAAGGCCGACTACCCGGACGCGGTGGTGGTGTCCTACGTGAACACCACCGCCGAGGTGAAGGGCCTGACCGACATCTGCTGCACCTCCTCCAACGCGGTCGACGTCGTGAACTCGATCGACCCCGACCGCGAGGTGCTGTTCCTGCCGGACCAGTTCCTCGGCGCCCACGTGAAGCGGGTGACCGGCCGGACGAACATGCAGATCTGGGCGGGCGAGTGCCACGTGCACGCCGGCATCAACGGCGACGAGCTGACGGCACAGGCCAAGGCGCACCCCGACGCCGAGCTGTACGTGCACCCGGAGTGCGGCTGCGCCACCTCGGCGCTGTACCTGGCGGGCGAGGGTTTCGTGCCCGAGGACAAAGTGAAGATCCTGTCCACCGGCGGCATGCTCGACGCCGCCCGGGCAAGCAACGCGAGGCAGGTGCTGGTCGCGACCGAGGTGGGCATGCTGCACCAGCTCCGCAAGGCCGCGCCCGAGATCGACTTCCAGGCCGTCAACGACCGCGCATCCTGCCCGTACATGAAGATGATCACCCCCGCCGCGCTGCTGCGCTGCCTGATCGAGGGCAAGGACGAGGTGCACGTCGACCTGGCCACCGCCGAGCGGGCCCGCAAGTCGGTGCAGCGGATGATCGAGATCGGCACGCCTGGCGGCGGCGAGTAATGACCGCCGCACTCGGGGGCGTCGCCTGGGAGGCCGCCGCCGACCTGGTGGTGGTCGGCGGCGGCGTCGCGGGACTGACCGCGGCCCGCACCGCCTCGCGGCGCGGACTGAAGGTGCTCACCGTCAGCAAGGGCGGCCCGACCGACACCGCGACGATGTACGCGCAGGGCGGCATCGCCGTGAGCTCGGGCTTCGACGTCGCCGCGCACGTCGCGGACACCTGCGCGGCGGGCGCCGGGCTGTGCGACGAGGACGCGGTGCGTTCGATCGTCGCGGGCGGCAACGACGCGGTCGCCGCGCTCGCCGACCTCGGGGCGGTCTTCGACCGGGGACGCGACGGCGCGGTCTCGCGGACCCGCGAGGGCGGCCACAGCACCCGCCGGATCATCCACGCGGGCGGCGACGCCACCGGCGCCGAGGTGCAGCGGGCGCTGAACGCCGCGGGCCTGCCGGTTCTGTTCGGGGCGTCGGCCGCGCGGGTCGTCACCGACGTGCGCGGCGTTGTCGGACTGCTGGTGCTCTCCGACCAGGGCCTCGGGGTCATCCACACGCCGTCGGTGCTGCTGGCCACCGGTGGTCTCGGGCAGCTGTACTCGTGCAGCACCAACCCGCCCGGCGCCACCGCGGACGGTCTCGCGCTCGCCCTGGACGCGGGCGCGGCGGTCGCCGACCTCGAGTTCGTGCAGTTCCACCCGACCGTGCTGTTCAGCCCCGGCGGCGTCGGCCGTCGGCCATTGATCAGCGAGGCCGTGCGCGGCGAGGGCGCGATCCTGGTGGACGGAAACGGTGATTCGGTGACGGCGGGCGTACACCCGATGGGCGACCTGGCCCCGCGGGACGTGGTGTCGCGGGCCATCGCGGACCGGATCCGCCGCCTCGGCACCGACCACGTGTACCTCGACGCGCGCCACCTGACCGGGTTCGCCGAGCGGTTCCCGACGGTGACCGCGTCCTGCCTGGCGGCGGGGATCGACCCCGCGCACCAGCTCATCCCGGTGGCCCCGGCGGCGCACTACGCGTGCGGCGGCGTCGTCACCGACGTGCACGGGCGCACCGCGGTGCCCGGGCTCTACGCGGCGGGCGAGGTCGCGCGCACCGGACTGCACGGCGCAAACCGGCTCGCCTCCAACAGCCTGCTCGAGGGCCTGGTGGTCGGCGAGCGGGCGGGCGTCGCGGCCGCCGAGCGGGCCGGGACGCGGGTGGAGGTCGGCTCCGCGGAGCTCCGGCCGCTGCCGTACGTCGCCCGCGACCGGGTGCAGGCGCTGATGACCTCGCACGCCTCCGTCGTCCGGGACGGGGCCGGATTGTCGACGGCGGCAATCGAACTCGCCGACTCCGTGGCACTCGTCCCGGCCGACGCGGCGGGTCTCGAGGACGCGGCGCTGGCCGTGACGGCGTCGGCCCTGGTGCTGGCGGCACGGGCGCGGACCGAGAGTCGCGGCTGCCACACTCGCAGCGACCACCCCGAGACCGACGACACCTGGCGGCGCCCGCTGCACGTGCGCCGCACTCCCGACGGCACCCTCGCCGTCGCCGATCTGATCCCGACAGGAGCACGATGACCACGCTGGCCGACGGCCTGGACCGCGACGAGATCCTCACGTTGGTGCGGGTGGCCTTGGACGAGGACCTGCGGTACGGGCCCGACATCACCTCGGTCGCGACGGTGCCCGCGGGGGCGGTGGCCAAGGCCTCGGTGGTCTCCCGGGCGGCCGGCACCGTCGCGGGGCTCGACGTGGGGTTGCTGGTGCTCGACGAGGTCGTCGGCGCGGGCAACTACGAGGTGCTCGGACGGGTCGAGGACGGCGCCGCCGTGCACCAGGGGGAGTCCGTGCTGAGCGTGCTGGCCCCGACCAGGGACCTGCTCACCGCGGAGCGGACCATGCTCAACCTGATCTGCCACCTGTCCGGGATCGCGACCGCGACCGCGGCCTGGGTGGACGAGGTACGGGGCACCGACTGCCGGATCCGCGACAGCCGCAAGACCCTCCCGGGGCTGCGGGCGCTGCAGAAGTACGCGGTCCGGATGGGCGGCGGCGTCAACCATCGGATGGGCCTGGGCGACGCCGCGCTGATCAAGGACAACCACGTCGCGGCGGCCGGCTCGGTGGTCGCCGCGCTGAACGCGGTGCGGGCGGCGGCCCCGGACATCGAGTGCGAGGTCGAGGTGGACAGCCTGGCCCAGCTGGACCAGGTGCTGGCCGAGAACGTCGAGCTGGTGCTGCTGGACAACTTCGCGCTCTGGGAGACGCAGACCGCCGTGCAGCGGCGCAACGCGGTGGCGCCGCAGACCAAGCTGGAGTCCTCCGGCGGACTCACCCTCGACGTCGCGGCCGACTATGCGGGGACCGGCGTGGACTACCTCGCCGTCGGTGCCCTGACCCATTCGGTGACCGTGCTGGACCTCGGCCTGGACATGTGACGCGGCTCGAGGGTTAGTCTGCTAGGACCGGACAGTGGTCGCGGACAAAGGAGCATCCGATGAGCTCTCGTCTCAACCCCTATCTCAGCTTCGCCGACAACGCGAGGCAGGCAATGGAGTTTTACCAGGACGTGTTCGGGGGCACCTTGAACCTGAGCACCTTCGGCGAATTCGGCGCCCCGGACGCGCCGGAAGCCAACCTGATCATGCACGGCATGTTGGAGACCACCGGTGGATACACGCTGATGGGAGCCGACACCCCGCCAGGGGTGGAGTACAACCCCGGGGACAACTTCGCGGTGAGCCTGAGCGGCGACGACGCCGACGAACTACGCGGCTACTGGACGAAGCTGTCCGACGGTGGCTCGGTGTCGGTCCCGCTGGAGAAGCAGATGTGGGGCGACGAGTTCGGCATGTGCACGGACCGGTTCGGCATCGCCTGGATGGTCAATATCGGTCAACCGCAGGGCTGAGCCGCACCTATGCGGCCGTAGCGCCCCGCCGTACCAGTGACAGGAACGCCGCCGCGGCAAAGAACAGGCCGGAGAACACCCGGCCGGTGACGCGCTGCTGCTTCGGCGAGCGCATCATCCGCAGCACCCTCGCGGCCAGCCCGGTGTAGCCGGTCATCACCATGACGTCCACGGCGATCATGGTCGCGGCGATGATCGCGTACTGCGGGACCAGTGGCGCGGCCGGGTCGAGGAACTGAGGCAGCACGGCCAGCATGAAGACCACGGCCTTCGGGTTGCTGGCGTTGACCAGGAACCCGCGGGCCACCAGGCCTGCCGCGGAGTGGCGGCGGGCATCGGTATCGGCGGACACCTCGGTGGGCGCGGCCCGCCACTGCCGGATCCCGAGGTAGACCAGGTAGGCGACGCCGAACCACTTGATCACGGTGAACGCAAGCGCGGAGCTCGCGAGGAGTGCGCCGACCCCGGCGGCCACGATCACCACCTGCAGCAGCAGCCCGATCTGCAGGCCAAGGATGTTCCAGTAGCCGCGGCGCAGGCCGTGGCTGAGGCCGGTGGACATCGACGCGATCGCGCCCGCGCCGGGGGACAGGCTGATCACCCACGCGGCGCCGAAGAACGCGAACCACACCTGCCATGCCATGAGAACTCCACCTTCACCGGTACACCCAGCGGGCGACACGCGATGCGCACGCCCGCAGGTGAAGCATAGGAGGGGCGCTATCCCGCGTATCTTGTGGCCATGCCCGCACTCGCAGTCGAGCCCGTCGACCTGGGACCCCGCAAGGTGGCCCGCCGCGTCCTGGTCAATGCCCCCGCGAATGAACTGTTCGGCCTGGTCGCCGACCCGAGACGACATCACGAGTTGGACGGATCGGGAACCGTGCAGGCCGCCGTCACCGGACCGGACCGACTCGACCGGGGCGCCAAGTTCTCGATGTCGATGCGGATGTTCGGCTTTCCCTACCGCATCACCAGCACCGTCACCGCGTTCGAGGACGGCCGGGTGATCGAATGGCGGCACCCGTTCGGGCACCGGTGGCGCTGGGAGTTCGCCGAGGTGTCGTCGGCCGATGCGCCGGTACCGCAGACCCAGGTGACCGAGGTGTTCGACTACTCCAGCTCGAAGATGGCGAAGGGCTTGGAGCTCAGCAAGTTTCCGCAGAAGAACGCGAAGGGCATCTCGGCGACCCTCGAGCGTCTGCAGCGGCGGTACGCCTAACCGCCGGACCCCGCCGATCCGGAAGCAGGCGGGTTCAGGCAGCTCTGCGGCGGGCTGACCAGCGAGCAGAACGCGGGCTTCATCACCGGCTCGTAGTCGGCGGGCACCCCGCCTGCTGCGATCAGGTCCCGGTACGCCGCGACGCCGTCGGTGGGCCTGCGGGTCAGCGTCGGGTTGGTCAGCGTGTCGACGGTGTAGAGGCCGAACCGCGGCCGGTAGGTGCCCCACTCGTAGTTGTCGGTGATGGACCAGTAGTTGTAGCCGATCACGTCGGCGCCGTCGGCCTTTGCACGGGTGAGCCAGTAGACGTGGTCGCGCAGGTGGTCCGAGCGGGTGTACCCGTCGGGCCTCGGGGCGCCGTCGTCGGTTGGCATTCCGTTCTCCACCACGTAGATCGGCAGCTCCGGGTATTTGCGCGCGTAGTACATCGCGGCGTGATAGATCCCGTCCGGCTGCGGCCTGATGTCGTAGAAGGCGTCGGTCACCGCGTTCGCGGCGGTCAGGTTGTCGAGTGAGACGCCGTAGTAGTAGTCGAGGCCGAGGAAGTCGAGCTTGTCGCGAACCCGGTCGGCGAACGCCGAGTCCACCGCTCCCATCGCGGCCGGGATGTAGGAGACGTTGCTCGAGACGCGGGCGCCGGGGTCGAGTCGGTGGATGGTGTCGTAGATGCTGCGGTGCGCCTGCGCCATGCGGTCCAGCATCTGCGGGGCCGCGACGATCGCGATGCCGCCGAAGGTCAGTTCCTTCTGCACGAACACGGTCGGCTCGTTGAAGGTGATCCAGTCGGCGCCCGCGTCGGCGTAGCGGCTGACCACCCGCTCGGCGTTGATCAGCCAGCGCGCCGGGGTGTCGGTGTCTGCCCAGCCGCCACGGTCGGCGATCCAGCCCGGGTACACCCAGTGGTCGAGGGTGATCATCGGCTTCATGCCGTGCCCGCGTATCTCCCTGACCACGTCGTCGTAGTAGGCGAACTCGGCCTCGTCCCAGCCGTCCGGGGTGGGTTGCACGCGCGCCCACTCGACGGAGAAACGGAACACGTCGACGCCAAGGGCCGCGGCGTACGCGATGTCCTCGCGATAGCGATGCCGGAAGTCCGGCCCGGAACCGTACGGGTCATGGGTCTTGCCCGTCGAAACGTAGCGGGACCAGTTGCTGTCCGGCGGCGTGCCCTCGGACTGGAAGCCGGAGGTGGCAACCCCCCATTCGAAGCCGGCGCCGAGGCCGGCCGGCTCGGCGTGCGCGGTCTGTCCAGCCAGGAGTGGAGTGGCCGCGAGGACGAGGACGGTCGCCAGGGCGCGCAGGGTTCGGGTCACGCCAGCAGGGTAGGGCAGCCGAGCACGAGGAGTGGCGGATTCGCGCTAGCCGGCGACCGGCTTCCGCACCCCGTTGGGTTGATCGAGGGCGGGCGCCTCCGCGGTCGGCGCTGGGCCGTCGGCCGGAGCGTTCTCGGAGGCTCCCGCCCGCTGCCCCGCCTCGAGGAACGGGCGGATCAGGTCGACGGGCAACGGGAAGATGACGGTGGAGTTGTTCTCGCTGCCGATCTCGCGCAGCGTCTGCAGGTACCGCAACTGCAGGGTGGTCGGGTTGCGGCTGATGATGTCGGCGGCCATGGCCAGCTTCTCCGCGGCCTGGAACTCGCCCTCGGCGTTGATGATCTTGGCGCGGCGCTCCCGCTCGGCCTCCGCCTGCCGCGCGATGGCCCGCTGCATGTTCTCGGGGATCTCGACGTCCTTGATCTCGACCGTGGTGACCTTGACGCCCCACGGTTCGGTCTGCTGGTCGATCACCTTCTGCAGGTCCTCGTTCAGCCGTTCCCTTTCGGCGAGCAGCGCGTCGAGCTCGGCCTTGCCGAGGATCGAGCGCAGTGTCGTCTGGGCGATCTGCAACGTCGCGAGCAGGAAGTCCTCCACCTCGACGATCGCACGGTCCGCGTCGATCACCCGGAAGTATGCGACGGCGGTGACCTTCGCGGGCACGTTGTCGCGGGTGATCACCTCCTGGACCGGGATCTTGAGCGTGACCGTGCGCAGGCTGACGCGGACCATCCGGTCGACCGCCGGGATCAGCAGCACCAATCCCGGCCCCTTGGATTCGAGGACGCGGCCCAATCGGAACACCACGCCGCGCTCGTACTCGCGCAGGATCCGGACCGAGGCGCCGGGCAGCACCAGCACCATCAGCACGACGATGACGAGCAGGACGAGGATGACGGTCACGGCGACCACTCCCACGGTTCGCGGTGGCGCACGGTCAGGGTGAGCCCGCGGATCCGTTCGACGACGACGGACTCACCCTCGGCCGGCTCCGGATCCTGCTCGTACCCGAACTCCATCTTGGCCCGCCAGAGCCCACCCGCCGTCTCCACCTGACCGTGCGATCCGGTCCAGTTCCGGACGACGGCGTCCGAACCGATCAGGGATTCGGGTCCGCTGTGGACGGGCAGCCTCCGGGCAACCAGCACCTTCCGGCCGGCCAGCGCGATCACGCCGAGCCCGACGACGGCGACGCCCACCGTCACCGGAACCGCGATCAGCGGCCCGGCGCCGTCGGAGGTGAACAGCATCCAGACTCCCGCCGTGGCCAACAGGGTGCCCGCGACGCCGAGGGCCCCCGCGGTCGGGGTGTGCGCCTCGACCACGATCAGGAGGACGCCTACCACCAGTGCCAGCAGGCCCAATGTGGTCATCTCGACTCCCACGATCAGCGCTCGAAGGGGGCCCGGCCGCTCGCATAGCCACTTCGCGGCCGAGCCCTCAACTCAACGGTAATCCCGTGTGTGCGCCGCTGCCACACCGTCTGACCTGCGTCTCGCATTTGTTACATCCTCGTAAATGTGTTCTGCATCACGTACCATGATTCGACTGCCCTTGACTTTCGGCAGTGGTTGATTTGGCACACACGCCGGGAGCTCAGATGACAGCGGATACCTCGCCGTCGGGGCGGTCCGTCCGCCGGGCACGATCGACGCGTTCCCCACGGATCGCGGCCGCCGCCGAGCCGCGTTTCATTCCCGGTGCCAGTCTCCGGTCCCGGATCCTGGCCGAGTCGGTGCGGATGACCGTCAAGCCCGCGCTGGAGCTGTGGGCCCGCTGGCCGAGCCCGCTCTGGCCTGCCGGTGCGCTCGACCTCGCTGCCCGGGTTGTCCCGCCTGCCAGGGGGGTGGGCCGACGTCGGGTTCGGCTCGCGCACTGCGACGCCGAATGGCTGCAGGCCCGCGACGCGATGCGCGACGCGGTGGTGCTGTACCTGCACGGCGGCGGCTTCCTCACCTGCGGGCTGAACACCCACCGAGGCCTCGTCTCGCACATCTCCGCGTCCGCGGGGGCCGCCGTGTTGTCCGTCGACTACCGCATGCTGCCCAAGCATCCGATCGACTCGGCGATCGCGGACGGTGTGGCCGGGTACCGGTGGCTGCTCGAGCAGGGTTTCGAGGGGAAGCGGATCGTCATCGCAGGCGACTCGGCAGGCGGCTACCTGACCTTCGCGACGGCCATCGCGCTCGCCGAGCTGGGCCTGCCGCGGCCCGCCGGACTCGTCGCGCTCTCGCCGCTGACCGACATGAACCCGGCGGCCAAGCTGGCGCACCCGGGCGCGGACGGTTGCCCGCTGATTCCGCGGTCCGTGCTCGTGTCGCTCGCCAGGCTGGCGGCGGCGAAGACCGACCCGGCGTCGCGGGTCTCGCCCGTGGACGGCGCGCTGGCCGGCCTGCCGCCGGTGCTGATCCACGTGGGCTCGACCGAGATCCTCTACCCGGACGCGGAACTGATGGCCCAGAGACTCGGGGCTGCGGGAGTGCCGGTGACGTTGGAGGTCTGGGACCGTCAGATCCACGTGTTCCAGGCGGCCGCAGGCATCATCCCGGAGGCGGATCGGGCGATCGCGCGGGTCGGCGAGTTCATCCGGGCCTGCACTCCCGCCGCGGCAGCTCCTGCGCTCACGCCCGCCGTCTGAGCGGTGCGCTCGCGGTGGCCGGCCCGCGGCGCCGCCTTGATCGCTGGGGCGTTGCCGCTGGTGGCCTTCCCCGAACCGAGCCTCGACCTGGTGGCCTGGTGTGCGCTGGTCCCGGTCCTGCTCCTGCTGCGCGGGGCGCCGACGGTGCGCGAGGCAGCGCTGTGCGGATGGCTGGCCGGTGTCGGATTCCTGGCAGGCACGCAGTACTGGCTGGCGCCGAACCTGGTCTACTTCTTCCCGTTCGCGATCGGCACGCTCGCATTGTTGTGGACCGGGTGGGGCGTGCTGGTGCGGGAGTTGATGGGGGCACCGGTGACGCCTGCCCGTGCGGCGGCGGCCGTGATCGGGGTGCCTGCGGGCTGGGTGCTGATCGAGACGGTGCGGTCCTGGCAATGGCTCGGCGGTCCCTGGTCGCTGCTCGGCGCGACGCAGTGGCGCCGCCCGAGCGTGCTCACCCTCGCCTCGCTCGGCGGGGTGTGGCTGGTCGGCTTCGCCGTCGTCGCGGCGAACGTCGGGGTCGTGATCCTGATCGTCGGCCCTGCCGCCGCGCGACGCGTCGGTGTGGCGGCGGCGCTGATCGCGGTGGCCGCCGGTCCGATCTGGACCGCTACCCGGTCCGGCCCGTCCGAGTCCGGGGTCGTGTCCGTGGCGCTCGTGCAACCGGGAATCGTCCACGACGACTTGCTGATTCGGCAGGAAGAGTTGACGCGTAGCCTCGACCGCCCCGTGCACCTCGTGGTGTGGGGGGAGAGCAGCGTCGGCTACGACCTCACCGCCCGGCCCGACGTCCTCGAGCGGCTCACCTCGCTGTCGGCGTCGGTCGGGGCCGACCTGCTGGTGAACGTCGACGCGCGGGCAGGCGAGCGCGGAGCCATCGCGAAGGCGTCGACCCTGATCGACCGGAACGGCATCGCGGCCGAGTACCGGAAGACCCGGCTGGTCCCGTTCGGCGAGTACGTGCCGTTTCGCGATCAGCTCGGCTGGCTCAGCCGGATCACCGCGGCGGCGGGCCAGAACAGGGAGCCGGGCGATCGGCTGGTGGTGATGGACGTCGGGGGACTGCCCGTCGGACCGCTGATCTCATTCGAACAGACCTTCCCGGACCTGGCCCGAGCACAGGCGAGAAACGGTGCGGCACTGCTGGTTTACCAGTCCTCGACGGCCACCTTCCAGGGCAGCTGGGCGCCCGCGCAGCTGGCGAGCTTCGGTGCGTTGCGGGCCGCCGAGTCAGGACGCCCGGTCGTGGCGGCCGCTCTCACCGGGGTCTCCGCGGCATTCGACGCGCGGGGCAGCAGGCTCGCCTGGATGCCTGCCGACGAGAGCGGCGCGCTGATCGTCGATGTGCCGACAGCGGGGGAGGACACCGTCTACGACCGCGTCGGGAACTGGGTGCCCGTGCTGTGTGCGGTGGTGGTGGCGGTGATCGTCGCGGTCAGGGCTCGAAGTAGGCCTCACCGATGACGAACATTCCGCGTTGCGGCAGCCAGAAGTCGCCCAGCCGCGCCTGCGAGGCGAGGGGGCCGGGCGGGCCGATGTCGACGCCGTCGACCGTTGCCCGGCTTTCTGTCACGGTCCACAGCATGCGTGGGTTGGCACGGAACCGTTGGCCGTTCGAGGCCGAGCCGGTCAGTCGCACCCGCCCGACGCCAAGGGCGCGGCCCGCGACCGGGGACATGAGTTTCAGTACCGCGTTGCTACGCCACCACGCGGCAGGCATCAGCCCGCCGAGCCGTGTCATCGCCGCGGTGGCCGGTGAGCTGCCGAGCTCGAGATCCCACTCGATCTTCTTGTCGACCGTCACCGTGAGGGCGCCGGGGCCGGTCCACGTCACCGCGATGTCCGCGGGCCGGGCATCGTCGAGCGCCGAGCCGAAGTATCGGGCGCAGCTGTTCTCGGGCTCGTTGCTGCTGAAGATGACCCACCGGCCGGCCGGGTCCCGATGCCACACCGCGTCGTATCCTGCGCCGATGGAGCTGGCGGGAAAGTGCCGCAGCGCAAGGTAGTGGCCGCTGGCGAACGGCGCCCCCATGACCCCGTACCCGGCGAATCGCTCCAGGCCCTCGCCGGAGGGGATCGGGGGCGTGCGTTCGGCGAGGGCTCGCGGATTGTCGTTCATGATCGCTCCTGTCCGACACTCACACCGGGTCGACGGCGAGACCGGCGCGCTTCCATTCGGGAAGGCCGTCCTCCAGGCGCGCGGCCCGGATGCCCTGCCGATTCATCAAGTGCACCGCCTCGTCTGCGTAGGCGCAATAGGGCCCGCGGCAGTAGGCGACGACGCCGACGTCCCGGGGCACCTCGTGCAGCCGCTGCCGCAGTTCTGCCAGCGGGATCGACCGCGCGCCGCGGATGTGGCCGGCGCGAAACTCGGCCTCGGGCCGAACGTCGAGCACCACGACGTCCCCGGCGCGCAGTCGCGTGGCCAGCTCGTCACGCGTGATCTGTTCGAGCTCCGTCCGGTCCCCGAGATACGCCTCGGCCAGGCCGCGGACCTCGGCGACGTGATCGACCGCGACATCGCGCAGCGCCATCCACAGTTCGGCAACCCGGGGTCCGGCCACCGAGTAGACCACGCGGTTGCCGTCCCGTCGGGACCGCGCCAGCCCGGATCGAGCGAGGTGGCGCAGGTGCTGCGAGGTGTTCGCGACACTCTGCCCGATCTCAAGGGCGACCTCCTCGACGGACCGCTCACCCTGGGCGAGCACGTCGACGATCTCGGCCCGACGCCCGCTGCCGAGCGCCCTGGCCACGACGGCGAACCCGTCGTACAGCGCGTCCTTCGCGTCGCGATGGTCGGTCACGGTCAATCCTCCTCAGTGCTGTCTCTTGACAGGATATCGCAGGAGTTCAATAATTCAAGCGAGTACTTGATTTATTTGGAGGGCATCATGTCCACAACCAAGACAACTCCCGATTCGGCGCTCTCGAGGTTGCGCATCGGTTCAGCGCTGATGGCGATCGCCGGGCTCGCCTTCATCGGCTACGCGGTCGTCTTTCTGGTCCGCAACTTCTCCGATTCGTTCCTCGAGCTCGGGATCGGTCCGGCCGAGGTGAGCGTGGGTCGAGGCGAGATCGAGGCGTTCAGTCCGTCCTTGGCCGAGTATGTCTCGCACCTGCACATCGCGGTGTCGGGCTTCATCGCCGCCGCGGGGATCGCGGTCGTGGCGCTCGCCTGGTTCGGTGTGCGGACGGGGCAGCTGTGGGCCTGGGTGACCGCGGTCGTGGTGCCGGTTCTCGGCCTCGCGGTGGCGCTGCCCGCGCACTATCCGAACCATTTCGACACCCTCGGACACCTCGGCCCGATCTACCTGGCGACCGCGGTCTTCGTCGTCGGCGCGCTGCTTGCCCTGCCCGGTGTGCTCGCAGGCGGCGGGAGTCCGGGCGCAGGGTCGGCGTGATGGCGGCCGTCGATCTCATTCCGCTGGTCGACGAGGGGCTCGGAAATTCCGCCTACCTCGTGGACCTGGGCGACGGTCGGGCGCTGGTCGTCGACGTCAGCCGGGACCTGCGTGAGGTGTATCGCGTTGCGCGGAAACGGGGTTTGACGGTCGGCTTCGCCGCCGACACCCACCTGCACGCCGACTTCCTCTCCGGCGCGCGTCAGCTGTCGGCGACGGAGGGCACCCGGGTGCTCGCCTCCGCCGCAGGCAACCGCGAGTTCGCCCACACCGGGCTTCGGGAGGGGGACGAGGTAGACCTCGGCGGGCTGCGGCTGCGAGCGCTGGCGACACCCGGGCACACGCGCGAGCACCTGTCGTTCCTGTTGCTCGACGGGCAGCAGGAGGTGGGCGTGTTCACCGGTGGTTCGCTGCTGGTCGGCGCCGCCGCCCGCACCGACCTGATCTCC
Organism: Rhodococcus sp. NPDC059179; assembly: GCF_042754885.1. Lineage (NCBI taxonomy): Bacteria > Bacillati > Actinomycetota > Actinomycetes > Mycobacteriales > Nocardiaceae > Rhodococcus > Rhodococcus sp. NPDC059179. The sequence continues at coordinate 13,879 of NZ_JBHZBV010000013.1, forward strand.
CCGGAGCAAACCGAGGCGCTGGCCCGCGAGCAATACGCGTCGCTGCACCGGCTGGCAGCGCTCCCAACCGATCTCGCGGTCTGGCCGACCCACGGTGCTGGCTCGTTCTGCTCGGCGCCGCCTGGCGCGGAGCGGACCACAACCATCGGTCGGGAACTGGCCACCAATCCACTGCTCGCGGCCCCGGACGAGGACGCGTTCGTCGACGCCCTGCTGGGATCGCTCGGCACCTTCCCGTCGTACTTCCTCCGGCTCGGCGAGCTCAACCGTCGTGGTCCCGCGCTGCTCGAGCGGCCCCCGCAGCTGCCGCCGAAAGACGTCGACGCGGTGCGCCGCCAGCTCGCGGAGGGCGCGACCGTGATCGATGTGCGGCCGATCGTCGACTTCGCCGCCGCGCATGTCCCCGGTGCGCTGTCGATCGCGCTGCGGCCTGCGTTCGTCACCTGGCTCGGGTGGCTCGCCCCGCGCGACCGGCCGCTGATCGTCATCCGGAACGCCGACCAGGATCCGGCCGAGGTCGCCTCGCAGGCCGCGAAGATCGGCTACGACAACGTGATCGGCGAGCTCACCGGGGGACTGGCCGCGTGGACGGCGGCAGGCCACGCTGTCGCGAGCACCCCGCTTGTGGGTCCGGATCAGGTCGGCCCGGGTCGCGTGCTGGACGTACGTCAGCAGGCCGAGTACGTCGCCGGGCACCTGCCGGGAGCCCTGCACATCGAGCTCGGCGACCTCGCGATCCACGCGGACGCGCTGCCGCGGGGGCCGATGGTGGTGATGTGCGCGCACGGCGAGCGGGCGATGGAGGCCGCCAGCGTGCTCGAGCGAGCCGGGCACCACCGAGTGTCCGTACTGCAGGGCGGCGCGGCCGCCTGGGAGCGCGCGACCGGACGGCGGTTGGACGCCGGACCGTGACGACCGCGACGCCTGCCAAGCCGTTGCGGTTGGGACTGCGCGCGAACCTCGCCCAGTTCAGCCTGCTGGTCGCGGTGAACGCCCTGGTCGGAGGCGTGCTCGGTCAGGAGCGGACGGTGCTGCCCCTGCTCGCCGAGCGCGAGTTCCGGCTGGCCGCCTACACGGCCGTCTTGACCTTCATCCTGGCGTTCGGCGTGACCAAGGCCGCCGCCAACTACTTCGCAGGCACCTGGTCGGACCGGTTCGGCCGCAAACCGGTGCTGCTGGCCGGATGGCTCATCGCGATCCCCGTGCCGCTGATGCTGATCTGGGCGCCGAACTGGGGCTGGGTGGTGGCGGCGAACATGCTGCTCGGCATCAACCAGGGCCTGACCTGGTCCACCACCGTGATCATGAAGATCGACCTCGCGGGCCCGCGGCGGCGGGGCCTGGCGATGGGACTCAACGAGGCGGCCGGGTACGTCGCCGCCGCGGCAACCGCCCTGGCCACCGGCTACCTGGCGGCCCGGTACGGATTGCGGCCAGCCCCGTTCCTGCTCGGTCTGACCTATGTCGCCCTCGGGCTCGGGCTCTCCACCGTGTTCGTTCGCGAGACCAGGGAGCATGCCCGGCTGGAGGCGCGGACCCACACCCCCCGCCGAGACGGCAGGCACGACCACCTGCACGCGGACCTGACAAACGGGCAGATCTTCGCCTACACCAGTCTGCGGGAGCCGGCGCTGTCGTCGGCCAGTCAGGCAGGCATGGTCAACAACCTCAACGACGGCGTCGCGTGGGGTCTGTTCCCGATTCTGTTTGCCACCAAGGGGATACCCGTCAGCGGCATCGGGGTCCTGGCCTCGCTGATCCTGGGTGTCTGGGGATTCGGGCAGCTGATCACCGGACCGCTGTCGGACCGGTGGGGACGCAAACATCTCATCACCGCAGGGATGTTCACCCAGGCGGTCGGCCTCGCGATGATCGCTCTCTCGGGCACCTTTGCGCTGTGGGCGATCGCCGCGGTGTTGTGCGGCGCGGGAACCGCGATGGTGTATCCGACCCTGCTCGCCGCGATCGGCGATGTCGCGCACCCGGCATGGCGGGCGCGGGCGGTCGGCGTCTATCGGCTGTGGCGCGACGGCGGGTTCGCCGCGGGAGCACTCCTCGGGGGGCTCACCGCGGACGCGTGGGGCGTGCGGGCCGCCGTCGGGATCGTCGCCGTCGTCACCGCGCTGTCGGGGCTCGTCGTTGCGCTGCGCATGTACGAAACAAGCGGTCGCGACGGCCAGCGGAAACCGCGTGGACCTATCCTGGATAATCAGTAGTACACCCCCATTTCTGAAGAAGGGACCCTCATGCCTGCCCGCACCGAGCTCGCCCGCGTGGATCTCCGCGGTCGAACCCCCACCACGGCCGAACTTCGGGCCGCGCTGCCCCGAGGTGGAGTGGATGTGGACGCGGTGCTGCATCAGGTGCGCCCGATGGTCGAAGCCGTCCGCGACCGCGGCGCCGAGGCGGCCCTCGAGTTCGGCGAGAAGTTCGACGGCGTCCGGCCCGCCCAGGTCAAGGTGCCACGCGGCGAGCTGACCAAGGCGTTGGCCGAGCTCGATCCGGCCGTGCGCGCGGCGCTCGAGGTGGCGATCGAGCGGACCAGGCTCGTGCACGCCGACCAGCGCCGCACCGACAGCACCACGCAGGTGGTGCCGGGCGGCACGGTCACCGAACGCTGGGTGCCGGTGGACCGCGTCGGGCTCTACGTGCCCGGCGGCAACGCCGTCTACCCGTCCTCGGTCGTGATGAACGTCGTGCCCGCGCAGGCCGCGGGCGTCGAGTCGCTCGTGGTGGCGTCGCCGCCGCAGGCCGCGTTCGGGGGCCTGCCGCACCCGACGATCCTCGCGGCCGCCGAGCTGCTCGGAGTCGAGGAGGTGTGGGCGGTCGGCGGCGGCCAGGGCATCGCCCTGCTCACCTACGGTGGCACCGACACCGACGGTGCGGAGCTGGCCCCCGTCGACCTGATCACCGGACCCGGCAACATCTACGTCACCGCCGCCAAGCGGCTGTGCCGAGGCCTGGTCGGCATCGACGCCGAGGCCGGACCCACCGAGATCGCGATCCTCGCCGACCACACCGCCGACCCGGTGCACGTGGCCGCCGACCTGATCAGCCAGGCCGAGCACGACGTGATGGCGGCGTCGGTCCTGGTGACCACGTCGGTCGAGCTCGCGGACGCGGTGGACGACGCGCTGACCGCACAGCTCGAGCTCACCAAGCACCGCGAGCGGGTGGCGACGGCGCTGGCGGGCAGCCAGTCCGGCACCGTGCTGGTCTCCTCCGTCGAGGACGGCCTGCGCGTGGTCAACGCCTACGCGGCCGAGCACCTCGAGATCCAGACCGAGAACGCGGCCGCGGTGGCGGCCGAGGTCCGCTCGGCAGGCGCGATCTTCGTCGGCGCGTGGTCGCCGGTCAGCCTCGGCGACTACTGCGCGGGCTCGAACCACGTGCTGCCGACCGCCGGCTGCGCGCGGCACTCGTCAGGGTTGAGCGTGCAGACCTTCCTGCGCGGCATCCACGTCGTCGACTACTCGGAGGCCGCCCTCAAGGACGTCTCCGGGCACGTGATCGCCCTCGCGAACGCCGAGGACCTGCCCGCGCACGGCGAGGCCGTGCGGCTTCGCTTCGAGGGTTTGAAGTGAGCGGGGTCCCGGGCGCCGCCGCGAGCATCGACGAGCTACCCATCCGGGAGAACCTGCGCGGAAAGTCCCCCTACGGCGCCCCCCAGTTGACGGTGCCCGTGCAGCTGAACACCAACGAGAACCCGCACCCGCCGACCAAGGCACTCATCGACGACGTCGCCGAGTCGGTGCGGGTGGCCGCCGAGGAGCTGCACCGGTATCCCGACCGCGACGCGACAGCGCTGCGCGCCGACCTGGCCGGCTACCTCTCCGGTCAGACCGGGGTAACGCTCAGCGTCGACAACGTGTGGGCGGCCAACGGCTCCAACGAGATCCTGCAGCAGCTGCTCCAGGCGTTCGGCGGTCCGGGTCGCAGCGCGATGGGGTTCGTGCCGTCCTACTCGATGCACCCGATCATCTCGGACGGCACCGAGACTCGCTGGGTGCCGGTGTTCCGGCGCGCCGATTTCTCGCTGGACATCGACACCGCCGTCGCGCAGATCGCGCAGCACCGACCCGACGTCCTGTTCGTCACCAGCCCGAACAACCCGACGGGACACAGCGTTCCGCTGGCGGACCTGCGCCTGCTGCTGTCCGTCGCGCCTGGCATCGTGATCGTGGACGAGGCGTATGGGGAGTTCTCGTCGGCGCCGAGCGCGATCACGCTGATCGACGAGTTCCCGACCAAGCTGGTCGTCACCCGCACCATGAGCAAGGCCTTCGCGTTCGCGGGCGGCAGGCTCGGGTATCTGGCGGCGTCACCGGCGGTGGTGGAAGCGCTTCTGCTGGTGCGGCTTCCGTACCACCTGTCGGTGATCACCCAGGCCGCGGCGAGGGCGGCCCTTCGGCACGCGGACGAGACCCTGGCCAGCGTCGCCGAGCTCGCGGCGCAGCGCGACCGGGTGTCGGGGGAGCTCGCGGCGATGGGCTTCCTGGTGATCGAGTCGGACGCGAACTTCCTGCTGTTCGGCCACTTCACCAACGCGGCCGCCACCTGGCGGCGCTACCTCGACGAGGGCGTGCTGATCCGGGATGTCGGGATCGAGGGCTACCTGCGTGCGACCATTGGCCTGGCCGCGGAGAACGACGAGCTGTTGCGGGTCAGCAAGAAGCTGGTCGCAACGGAACTTGTCACAACGGAATTCACTGAGGAGACACGATGACCGGGCGGATCGCGAAGGTCGAGCGCACCACCAAGGAATCGAGTATCGCCGTCGAGCTGAACCTCGACGGCACCGGCATCGTCGACATCTCCACCGGCGTGCCGTTCTTCGACCACATGCTGACGGCGCTCGGCAGCCACGCCAGCTTCGACCTGACGGTCAAGGCCGAGGGCGACATCGAAATCGAGGCCCACCACACCGTCGAGGACACCTCGATCGTGCTGGGACAGGCGCTCGGTCAGGCGCTCGGCGACAAGCGGGGCATCCGCCGCTTCGGCGACGCGTTCATCCCGATGGACGAGACCCTTGCGCACGCCTCCGTCGACGTCTCCGGCCGCCCGTACTGCGTGCACACCGGGGAACCCGAGCACATGCTGCACGCCGTCATCGGCGGCTACCCGGGGGTCCCGTACGCGACCGTGATCAACCGGCACGTGTTCGAGTCGATCGCGTCGAATGCCCGGATCGCGCTGCACGTGCGGGTGCTCTACGGCCGCGACCAGCACCACATCACCGAGGCGGAGTTCAAGGCCGTCGCCCGCGCGCTGCGCGAGGCGGTCGAGCCGGACCCGCGGGTCACCGGTGTGCCGTCGACCAAGGGTGCGCTGTAGACCATGGGTGATGCGCTGATCTACATCCTGTTCATCGCGGCCGGATTCGCGCTCGGTGGCGCGTACTCGATGTGGACCGTCAACAAGTTCGCCTCCGGCGTGCTGCTCGCGCTGGCGATCATCGCGGCCGCGGGCGGGGTCTTGCGGCTGATCTGATGGACGTGGCCTCCGGGGCGGCGGCACCCGGCGGACTCTGGCGTACCCGAGGGCTGCCGGTGGCGTTCGTCATGGGCGCGACCACGTTCGGCGGCTGGTCGTTGCTGCTGCCGGTGGTCCCGCTGGCGATCTCGCAGGCGGGCGGTTCGGGCGCGCTGGCGGGTGCGAGCACCGCGATCTTCATGGCGACCACCGTCGCCACCCAGCTGTGCACGCCGACCCTCCTGCGGGTCTGGGGGTACCGATGGGTGCTCGCGGTTGGCTGCCTGCTGCTCGGCCTGCCCGCGCTGGCGTTCCTGCTCTCCACCGAAGCCGTTCCCGCGCTCGTCATCTCGGCGGTGCGGGGGATCGGCTTCGGACTGGTGACGGTGGCAGGCAGCGCGCTGGTCGGGGAGCTGGCCCCGAAGGAGATACTCGGCCGGGCGACCGGTGCCCAGGGCATCGCCATCTCGCTGGCCCAGATGGTCGCCCTGCCATTGGGTTTGGCGTTGTTCGGCCGCGGGCAGTCCTCGCTGGTGTTCGTGCTCGGGGCACTCGTGCCGTTGCTGTCGATCGTCTCGATCGCCGCGTTGCCGTCGATCCCGCGGCCGGGGGGAGCGGGTCCGCGGGGACGGCTGTCGCTGCGGCTGCTGCTGGTGCCGTGTTTGGCGATGGTGGTGGTGGCGTCGGCGTACGGCGGGATCACGAGCCTGCTCCCGATCGCGGTGGAGGACCTGGCCGCGGTCGTCGGGGTGGCGCTGGCCGTGGTCAGTGCGGCGATTCTGGTCGGGCGGTACGGCGCGGGCGCGTTGGCCGACCGGATCGGGCACGGCAGGGCCATGGTGCCCGCGCTCGTCTTCGCGACGCTCGGTGCCGGACTGTTCGCGGCGGGGGTGATCGGCGACGGCCGGGTCGGGTTGCTGATGGCGGGCGCGGTGGCGTTCGGGATCGGGTTCGGGGCCTGCCAGAACGAGGCGCTGGTCGGACTGTTCACGGGCGCAGGGCCGTCCCGGCTCGGCGCGGCGAGTGCGGCATGGAACATCAGCTACGACGCGGGAACCGGGATCGGCGCGCTTGCGCTCGGGGTGGTCGCCGATCGCGCGGGGTACACCTGGGTGTTCGCGGTCGCCGCCGCGGCGATCGCGCTGGTGATTCCGGTGGCGTGGGCCCGGCCCGATAGAGTTGCCGCATGACCTCCGTCGCCCTCCTCGACTACGGCTCCGGCAACCTGCACTCCGCTCAGCGAGCCCTGGCGCGCGTCGGCGCGGACGTCGAGGTGACCTCCGACCCGAAGGCGGCCCTGGCCGCGGACGGCCTGGTGGTCCCCGGCGTCGGCGCCTTCGCCGCCTGCATGGAGGGCCTGCGCGCGGTCCGCGGGGAACGCATCATCGGCCAGCGACTCGCAGGCGGCAGGCCGGTCCTCGGCATCTGCGTCGGCATGCAGATCATGTTCGAACGCGGCGTCGAGCACGGCGTGGAGGCGGACGGCTGCGGTGAGTGGCCGGGAACCGTCGAGAAGCTGGCGGCCGAGGTGCTCCCGCACATGGGCTGGAACACCCTCCAGGCCCCGGCGGACAGCGTGCTGTTCGCCGGCATCGACGCGGACACCCGCTTCTACTTCGTGCACTCCTATGGAGTCCAGAAATGGGAGCTCGCCGAGTCGGACCTGATCGCCCCCGCCAAGCTCACCTGGGCCGACCACGGCGGACCGTTCCTCGCCGCGGTGGAGAACGGACCGCTCTCGGCCACCCAGTTCCATCCGGAGAAGTCCGGTGACGCGGGTGCCGCGCTGCTGGAGAACTGGGTCCGCTCCCTGTGACCGGGCAGCGGCGGGGCCTCTCGATGGGGCGGCTGGCGCTGTTCTCGCTCGGCGCCGCCGCGGCCGTGCTCGCGCTGGCCACCGTGGCGTTGGCGGTCCTGAAACCGGGCCCCGCGCTCGGGCTGGTCATCGTCCTCGTCGGGGTCGCGGGCGCGATCGCCGCGATGGGCCTGGTCTCCACCCGGATGACCCGGCGCGCCCTGGACCGTGACGAGGGCGACCCGGACACCGACCGCGCGCGCTGACGCACTATGGTTGGCGCAGTGAGCCTGGTCCTTTTGCCTGCTGTAGATGTCGCCAATGGTGAAGCTGTTCGCCTCGTTCAGGGAGAGGCCGGTAGCGAGACGAGCTACGGATCCCCCCGGGACGCAGCCCTCGCCTGGCAGAACGACGGTGCCGACTGGGTGCACCTGGTCGACCTGGACGCCGCCTTCGGTCGCGGCTCCAACCGCGAGATGCTCGCGGGCGTGGTCGGAGAACTCGATGTGAAGGTCGAACTGTCCGGAGGCATCCGCGACGACGAGTCGTTGCGCGCCGCGCTGGCCACCGGCTGCGCGCGGGTCAACCTCGGCACCGCCGCCATCGAGAATCCCGAGTGGTGTGCCCGCGCCATCGGCGAGTACGGCGACCGGATCGCGGTCGGACTCGATGTCCGCAACGTCGACGGCCGCTACCAGCTGCGTGGCCGCGGCTGGGTCACCGAGGGCGGCGACCTGTTCGAGACGCTCGAGCGCCTCGACCGTGACGGCTGCTCGCGCTACGTGGTCACCGACGTCGGCAAGGACGGCACCCTGACCGGTCCGAACCTGGACCTGCTCAGCCAGGTGTGTGCCGCCACGAAGGCGCCGGTCGTGGCCTCCGGCGGTGTCTCCAGCATCGACGATCTCGTCGCGATCGCCGGCCTCGTCGGCCAGGGCGTGGAGGGCTCCATCGTTGGAAAGGCGTTGTACGCCGGGCGGTTCACGCTCCCCGAGGCGCTCGCCGCGGTTTCGCGATAGCGCCGCCGATGAGCCTGCCCCGCGACCCGCACGAGCTGCTCGCCATCGCGAGCGGCCTGCTGGACGCGGCGCAGGAACGTTTCCTCGAGGGCATCGGTGCGCCGAGCGCGGTGAGCAAGGGCCCCAGGGACTTCGCCACCGAGGTCGACCTCGAGCTGGAACGACGGCTCAGCGCGGAACTGACCGAGCGGACCGGGATCGAAGTGCACGGCGAGGAATTCGGCGGTCCTGACCTGTCCTCTGGCGCGGTCTGGGTGCTCGACCCGATCGACGGCACGCTGAACTACTCGTCCGGCCTGCCCACGGCGGGGATGTTGCTGGCCCTGCTCGACGACGGTGTCCCGGTGCTCGGCCTGACCTGGCTGCCCGCGATGGGTCGGCGCTACGCGGCGGCGGTCGACGGCCCGGTGCTGTGCAACGGGGAGGCGCTGCCGCCGCTGGCGAGTGCGTCGCTGTCCGATTCGCTCGTCGGCTTCGGCGCGTTCAACCTCGACGGCCGGGGACGGATCCCCGGTCGGTACCGGGTGCGGGCGCTCGGCGAGGTGAGCCGGGTGAGCAGGCGGCTGCGGATGCACGGCAGCACCGGCGCCGACCTGGCTTTCACCGCGGCAGGCGCCCTCGGCGCTGCGGTGGTGTTCGGCCACAACCCCTGGGACAACGCGCCTGGCGTCGCCCTCGTGCGGGCCGCGGGCGGGGTGGTCACCGACCTGGCAGGCGACCCCTGGCACATCGGTTCGACCTCGGTGCTCGCCGCGGCGCCCGGGGTGCACGACGAGTTGTTGAATATTCTTGTGGCTCTGGGCGATCCGGGTGACTTCCTGGACCGGGACCCTGGGCTACCGGCAGGAAGGCTGACGCAATGACGGTGGCGGTTCGGGTCATCCCGTGTCTGGACGTGGACGCGGGCCGTGTCGTGAAGGGCGTGAACTTCGAGAACCTGCGCGACGCGGGCGATCCCGTCGAGTTGGCGGCGCTGTACGACGCGCAGGGCGCAGACGAGCTGACCTTCCTCGACGTGACCGCGTCCACCTCCGATCGCGGCACCATGATCGACGTGGTGACCCGGACGGCCGAGCAGGTGTTCATCCCGCTCACGGTCGGCGGCGGCGTGCGCACCGAGGCGGACGTCGACCGGCTGCTGCGGGCGGGCGCGGACAAGGTCAGCGTCAACACCGCCGCGATAGCGCGCCCGGAGCTGCTGCGCGAGCTGAGCGAGCGGTTCGGGTCGCAGTGCATCGTGCTGTCGGTGGACGCGCGGACCGTGCCCGAGGGGCAGCCGGACACGCCGTCCGGCTGGGAGGTCACCACGCACGGTGGCAGGCGCGGCACCGGGATCGACGCGATCGAGTGGGCGCTGCGCGGCGCCGAGCTCGGGGTGGGGGAGATCCTGCTGAACTCGATGGACGCGGACGGCACCAAGGCGGGCTTCGACCTGCCGATGATCCGGGCCGCGCGGGCCGCGGTGCACGTGCCGGTGATCGCCAGCGGCGGCGCGGGCGCGGTGGGGGACTTCGCGCCCGCCGTGCGGGCGGGCGCGGACGCGGTGCTCGCCGCCAGCGTCTTCCACTTCGGCGACCTGGAGATTCCTCAGGTCAAGGACGCCATGCGGGCCGAAGGTATCGTGGTCCGATGAGTCTTGATCTCGCGATTGCCGCCCGGCTGAAGCGAAACGATGCCGGACTGTTCAGCGCGGTTGCCCAGGAACGCGCCACCGGTGCGGTCTTGATGGTCGCGTGGATGGATGACGAGGCGCTCGCGCGCACCCTCGAAACCCGCAAGGGGACCTACTACTCGCGGTCTCGGCAGCAGTACTGGGTGAAGGGCGAGACCTCCGGGCACACCCAGTACGTGCACGAGGTGCGGCTCGACTGCGACGGAGACAGCGTGCTGCTGATCGTGGACCAGGAGGGCGCGGCCTGCCACACCGGCACGCACACCTGCTTCGACGCGGACGTCCTGCTCGCCACCCCCTGACCGGGCGGGCGCCCGTAGAATAGGGCGAAACGGACACACGTCGGCGGCGACGCTGGTGAGGACACGCCGGTAGGCCGCGACGCGCTCGGACCTGGAGCGTGGGAAGTGGCTCAACGGCCGGTTGAAGGTCTTCCGCAGCTGTCGCGGCGCGGTCGGGTCCTGCTGGTGGCGGCCACCGCCCTGCTCGCGGTGCTGGTGCTGCTCCCACCGCTGGTGGGCGCCTATACCAACTGGCTGTGGTTCGGCGAGGTCGGATACCGGAGCGTCTGGGGCACCGTCCTACTCACCCGGGTGCTGCTGTTCCTCGCGGTGTCCCTTCTCGTGGGTGGCGCCGTGATCCTCGCCGTGCGACTGGCCTATCACGCGCGTCCGGTGCCGATACCCGGGTCGGGTCGAGACGACCCGCTGCGGCCGTACCGGATGTTCATCGCGCAGCGGCCGCGAGCGTTCGGGTGGGGCATCCCCGTCTTCCTGGGGCTGCTGTGCGGCCTGATCGCCCAGTCGAACTGGCGGACGGTGCAGCTGTACCTGCACGGTGGCGCGTTCGGCATCAAGGACCCGCAGTTCGGCTACGACGTCGGCTTCTTCGCCTTCGACCTGCCGTTCTATCGTTCCGTCCTGAACTGGTTGTTCGTCGCGATCATCTTCGCCTTCCTGGCGAGCCTGCTGACCCATTACCTCTTCGGCGGGCTGCGCGTCTCGGGGCGCAAGCCCGGCCTGACGCGGTCCGCGCGGATCCAGCTCGCGGTGCTCGTCGGGACGTTCGCCCTACTGAAGGCGGTCGCGTACTGGCTGGACCGGTACTCGCTGCTGGCGAGCGGTCGGAAGGAGCCGACGTTCACCGGCGCCGGCTACACGGACATCAACGCCGTGATGCCGGCGAAGTTCATCATGTTCGCGATCGCGGTCCTGTGTGCCGGGGCGTTCTTCGCGGCGATCGTTCGCCGCGACCTCCGGGTTCCGGCGCTGGCGGCGGCGCTGCTGGTGCTGTCCTCGATCCTGGTTGGCGCGGTGTGGCCGATGGCGATGGAGCAGTTCTCGGTGCGCCCGAACGCGGCCGACGTCGAGCGTCCGTACATTCAGCGCAACATCGAGGCCACCCGGCAGGCCTACGGGATCGGTGGCGACCGGGTCGAGTACCGGGACTATCCGGGGGTGGGGACCGCGTCGCCGCGCGACGTCCCGGCCGACGTGACCACCATCGCGAACGCGCGGCTGCTCGATTCGAATGTGCTCTCGCGCACCTTCACCCAGCAGCAGCAGCTCAAGAACTTCTACGGCTTCCCGTCGACCCTGGACCTCGACCGGTATGAGATCGACGGCGAGCTGCGCGACTTCGTCGTCGCCGCCAGGGAACTGTCCCCTGGCAGCCTGACCGGCAACCAGACGGACTGGATCAACCGGCACACCGTGTACACCCACGGGAACGGGTTCGTCGCCGCACCCGCCAACCGGGTGAACGCGGCGGTCCGGGAGGCGGCCGTCGACGCCTCCAACAGCAACAGCGGCTACCCCATCTACACGGTCAGCGACATCGCGTCGCAGGGTTCCGGTGCCCAGGTGATTCCGGTCGATCAGCCCCGCATCTACTTCGGCGAGGTGATCGGCCATGCCGAGCCCGACTACGCGATCGTCGGCGGGCCGGGGGAGTCGGGGCCCCGCGAGTACGACACCGACACCTCCAAGTACACCTACGCGGGATCCGGCGGCGTCCGGATCGGAAACTGGTTCAACCGCTTGGCATTCGCCACCCAGTACACCGAGCGCAACATCCTCTTCTCCCGCGCCATCGGCCCGGACTCGAGGATCATCTTCAATCGTGACCCCAGGGCGCGCGTCGAGCACGTCGCGCCGTGGCTGACCACCGACCACAACCCGTACCCCGCGGTGGTGGCCGGCAAGATCGTCTGGATCGTCGACGCCTACACCACCCTTGCGGACTTCCCGTACGCGCAGCACAGTTCGTTGGAGGAGCTCGCGTTCGACGCCGATACCGGCCGGCTGAACGCGCGTGCGGAGATCGCGTATGCGCGGAACTCGGTGAAGGCCACCGTGGACGCCTACGACGGCACCGTGACGCTCTATCAGGTGGACGGGCAGGATCCGGTGCTGAGGGCCTGGATGAACGCCTTCCCCGGCACGGTGGAGCCGGAGACGTCGGTGCCCGCCGAGCTCCGCGCGCACTTCCGGTACCCGGAGGACCTGTTCCGGGTCCAGCGCGAGATGCTCGCGAAGTATCACGTCGACGAGCCGCGAGAGTTCTTCACCACCAACGCCTTCTGGTCGGTGCCGAGCGATCCCACGGTCGAGGCAAACCCGCAGCAGCCGCCGTTCTACGTCCTGGTCGGGGACCAGGCGACCGCGCGGCCGTCGTTCCGGTTGGCCAGCGCGATGGTGGGCTTCAACCGCGAGTTCCTGTCCGCGTACATCTCGGCACACTCCGACCCCGATGGTTACGGCACGCTGACCGTGCTGCAGTTGCCGACCGACACCCAGACCCAGGGCCCGGTGCAGACCCAGAACTCGATGATCTCCGACACCCGAGTCGCCTCCGAGCGGACCCTGCTCGAGCGATCGAACCGGATCGAGTACGGCAACCTGCTGATGCTGCCGATCGCCGACGGCGGCGTGCTCTACGTCGAACCGCTGTTCACCGAGCGGATCTCGTCGGCGCAGAACGGTTCGACGTTCCCGCAACTCTCGCGGGTGCTGGTCAGTTACCGGGAGCCGGGAGCGACGGGCGGGGTCCGGGTCGGGTACGGCGCCACGCTGGCGGAGGGGTTGGATCAGCTGTTCGGCCCTGGCACCGGCCGCGCGGCCACCGCCCCCGGCGGGGACGCCGCGACGGCGCCGCCGGAGTCCGGGGATCCTGTCGCCCCGCCGCCCGGTCCGCCCGCGCCGGAACCGGCTCCCGCCGAAGTGGATCCGGCGACCGCGGCGGACCTGAACAGGGCGATTCAGGAAATGCGCGACGCCCTCGAACGCCTGCAACGGGCGGTCGACACCTACGTGACCGAACCGCCGCGGTGACTGCCGAGTTCGGCGATCAGGGCTTCGACGCGGGAGCGGATCTCGTCACGGATCGGCCGGACCGCCTCGACGCCCTTGCCTGCCGGATCGTCAAGCGCCCAGTCGCGGTAGCTGACGCCGGGGAAGACGGGGCAGGCGTCGCCGCAGCCCATGGTGATGACCACGGTCGAGGACTCCACGGCGTCGGGGGTGAGGATCTTCGGCGACTGTGCCGAGATGTCGATGCCGACCTCGGCCATCGCCAGGGCCGCGGCGGAGTTGATGGTTGCGGCTGGGGCGCTGCCCGCGGAGCGGACCTCGATCGCGTCGCCTGCGAGGTGGGAGAGGAATCCGGCGGCCATCTGGGAGCGGCCGGCGTTGTGCACGCAGACGAACAGGACGCTGGGCTTGTCAGGCATGGAGTGGGCCCTTCGGGGTGAAGCGCTTGCGTAGCGCGAGGGAGACGTAGACGAGGCCGACGAGGACGGGTACCTCGATCAGCGGGCCGACCACGCCTGCGAGCGCCTGGCCGGAGGTGGCGCCGTAGGTGGCGATGGCGACGGCGATGGCGAGCTCGAAGTTGTTGCCCGCGGCCGTGAACGCGAGGGTGGTGGTGCGCTCGTAGCCCAATCCCATTGCGGCGCCGAGTGCGTAGCCGCCGCCCCACATCACCGCGAAATACACCAGCAGCGGAATGGCGATGCGGACCACGTCGAGGGGCTGCGAGGTGATCTGGTCGCCCTGCAGCGCGAAGAGGATGACGATGGTGAAGAGCAGGCCGTAGAGGGCCCACGGCCCGATCCGCGGAATGAACTTCGTCTCGTACCACTCACGACCCCTGGCCTTTTCGCCGAAGCGTCGGGTCAGGTACCCGGCGAGCAGCGGGATGCCGAGGAAGATCAGCACGGACTTCGCGATCTGCCAGGGCGAGGTGTCGATGGTGGTCTGTTCCAGGCCGAGCCAGCCGGGCAGAACCGAGAGGTAGAACCAGCCGAGTACGGCGAACATGATCACCTGGAACACCGAGTTGATCGCGACCAGCACGGCGGCCGCCTCGCGGTCCCCGCAGGCCAGGTCGTTCCAGATGATGACCATCGCGATGCAGCGGGCCAGGCCGACGATGATCAGTCCGGTGCGGTACTCGGGGAGGTCGGGCAGGAAGATCCATGCGAGCGCGAACATCAGCGCAGGCCCGAGCACCCAGTTCAGGACCAGGGAGCCGACGAGGAGTTTGCGGTCGCCGGTGACGGTGTCGAGGCGGTCGTAGCGGACCTTCGCCAGGACCGGGTACATCATGATCAGCAGGCCGAGTGCGATCGGGAGGGAGATGCCGTCGATCTGCACCTTCTCGATCGCGGTGTTCAGCCCGGGGACCCAGCGGCAGAGCAGCAGGCCGGCGACCATCGCGGCGCCGATCCAGACGGGCAGGTAGCGGTCGAGGGTGGAGAGTTTGCCGACGACGGCGGGGTGCTCGGTGGTCGTGGCCTCGCTCATGCGGGGACCTCCGTGCACGCCTCGGACGGGACGGTCGGTGCGCCCTCGGTGAGCAGGACCGCCGAGAGCTGCTGCAGCGCTGACGGGATCACCCAGTAGTACACCCAGGTGCCGCGGCGCTCGCAGTCCAGCAGACCGGCCTCACGCAGCACCTTGAGGTGGTGGGAGATGGTCGGCTGCGACAGGTCGAAGGACTCGGAGATGTCGCAGACGCAGGCTTCACCGCCGGCGTGGCTGGCCACCAGGCTCAGCAGCCGCAGCCGCACCGGGTCGCCGAGCGCCTTGAACATCCGGGCCAGGTCGCCCGCCCAATCCTCGGTCAACGGTTCACGCACGAGCGGCGAACAACACGCACCGCTCTCCAACGACTCCTGGTTCGACATGTGTCAATATTGACAGAAGTCGAATTAAGCTGCAAAAGGGTGTTGTCGAAGTCCTGCATGCCGAAGGAGAGATCCGATGAAGCTGGAGATCCTGCAGGTTCCCGACTGCCCCAACGTGACGCTGCTCGAGCAGCGACTCGCCCAGGCTGTGGCGGGCGAGCAGATCGACATGACGATCACGCACCGCGTGCTCGTGGATCCGGCCGCCGCAACCGCGGCAGGCATGACGGGCTCGCCGACCCTGCTCGTCGACGGCGAGGACCCGTTCGCCGATCCGGGGTTGGTGCCGAGTGTGTCCTGCCGTCTCTACCCGGCTGAGGGCGGAGGCCTCGACGGTGCACCGTCGGTTCCCGCGCTACGAGCTGCGCTGCACCTGGATCCGGTCGATCGCTGAACTGCTGCGCGCTCAGTCGAGCGTGAGCTGGTTCCGGTGGAAGTCGAAGTGGCGACCGGGATATCGGTACACCTGCTCGAGGGTCATGTAGTCGGCGAAGAACGGGTCCCAGCGTGTCGGGAAATGCATGCCGCGGCGCAGCGCCGCCTCGGATTCGTTCGCGAGATGCCGCTGGAGCGTGCCGATGACCCGGTCGCACTTCCTGCCCATTCGCCGGTGATCGAACACCCGCGCCGCCAGGCATGACCCGCGGTAGTTGACCACGTCGAACATCGGGGTCCCGGCATCGAGGGTCCTCGCGAACAGTCGGCTCGCGCTGTCGGGTAGTCGAGAGAACGCCCTCACGAGGACGAGAAGCCGAGCGACGACCATGTACCCGAAGACCATGTGAAACAGCAGCTGCTCGTTCGACCAGCGGGTGCCGTTCGACAATCGGGCGAGGTCAATGGCACCCGCATTATCGACGAGTTCGTGCAGTGCAACCCGAGCACGCTCGAGATCGGCCGCGATCGCCGCGCGATCCACCAGCTCCTGATCGATCATCTACATCTCCGTAGTACGCCATCCCTGCCCATTGTCCGGCCGATGGCAGCATGGTGCCCATGCCCCTCATTCAGATCAGCCAGACGCCCGGACTCACCACCGAACAGAAGAAGGCGACCATCGAAGCCGTCACCAAGGCGTACGCGGAGGCGACCGGGAAGAACCCCGCACAGGTGTGGGTCACCCTGACCGACACGCCGCGCGAGAACTGGGGAGTCGGCGGCGTCCCGCTGGGTTGATGTAGCGGCTCGCCGCTGGGTTGACGCGCCTACGCCTGACCGCTGCCTGCGGCGAGGCCGCGGTCGAGCTGCGCGACCATCGCCTCGCCGAGGGTGCTGAGCTGGCGCACCTGCGCGTCGTCGAGCCCGTCGAACAGCAGTGCTCGCACCGTCTGGACGTGGCCGGGCGCCGCTTCGACGACCTTCTGGTAGCCGGCATCGGTGAGCACGGCCAGCGACCCGCGCGCACCCACGATGCTCTCGCGGCGCAGCCAGCCGACCTTCTCCAGTTTGGTCACCACATGCGACAGCCGCGACAGCGAGGCGTTCGCGGCGGTCGCCAGCGCGGTCAGCTGAAGTCGCCGATTCGGTTCCTCGGAGAGCGCCGACAGCACGAAGTACTCGAAGTGGGTCAGCCCGGCGTCGCGCTGCAACTGGGTGTCCAGCGCCGCGGGCATGCGGGTCATCACGTTCACCAGCTCACGCCAGGCCCGCTGTTGCTCCTCGCTCAACCATCGCGTCACCGCGACCTCCGATCGGAATATTTGGCGTGCACCGGCGTTGACTCCTACGATACTTGAAGCTTCAATAAAAGGAGTCGCTATGAGCGATCACGCTATGCCAGCGCTCTACCTCAGCCACGGCGCCCCTCCACTGGTCGACGACGACCTGTGGGTTTCCCAGCTCGCCGCGTGGTCGGACGAGCTGCCGCGCCCGACGGCGATCCTGGTGGTGTCCGCGCACTGGGAGTCGGCTCCGCTGACCATCGGATCCACCACCACCGGCACCCCGCTGACCTACGACTTCGGCGGATTCGCTCGCCGGTACTACGAGGTGACCTACCGCTCGCCCGGCGCACCCGAGCTGGCCCGGCAGGTCGCCGCGCTGATGCCGGACAACGAGCCGGTCGCGCATCAAGCGAGCCGTGGCCTCGACCACGGCGCCTACGTGCCGCTCACCGTGATGTACCCGGACGCCGACATCCCGGTCCTGCAGATCTCGATGCCAACCCTCGACCCGCAGCGGCTGCTGCACCTGGGTGAGCGGCTGCGTCCGCTGCGCGAGCAGGGCGTGCTCATCGTCGGATCCGGATTCACCACCCACGGCCTGCCGTTCCTGCGCGACCCGTCGCCTGCCGCCCAGGCACCCGGCTGGTCCGCCGAGTTCGACGCCTGGGCGGGCGAACGATTCGCCGCCGCCGACGTGGACGCGCTGATCGACTTCCGCGCGAAGGCGCCGGGAATGCCCTACGCGCACCCCACCATCGAGCATTTCGCCCCGCTGTTCGTCACGCTCGGTGCGTCCAGAGACCCCGAGCAGGTGCCGCAGCAGGTGATCGACGGATTCTGGATGGGCCTGGCCAAGCGCTCGATCCAGGTCGCGTAGCCGAGGGTTCAGCTCTCCAGGGCGGTGTCGCGGCTGCGCAGGAACTCCAGCGCCTGGTCGCCGTGCGTATTCGCGCGCAGCTCGCTGGCGATCACCTTGAGCACGGTCAGGTCGGAGCCGATGACGAAGGTCGTCCGCTTGACCGGGGAGAGCTTCGCGAGCAGTCCGCGCCGCACCCCGAACTGCTCGGCCACGACGCCACCGACGTCGGCCAGCAGCGGGTAGTCGAAGGACTGAGCGGCCGCGAACGACGCCTGCTTCGCCACCGTGTCGGTGCTGATCCCGGCCCGTGCCGCGCCGACCGACGCGAACTCGCCCGCGAGATCGCGGAAATGGCAGGCCTCGGCCGTGCACACCGGAGTGGCGGCGGCAGGGTAGAAGAAGAGCACCAAGGGGCCGCCCGCAACCAGTTCGCTCAGGGTCCGGACGGTGCCGTCCTGGTCGGGAAGCGAGAAGTCGGGGGCCTGCTGTCCGGTCTGCATTGGGCTGAGGCTACAACGTGCGCGGCCGACTGCTCGGGGCTAGCCTGCGAGCGGCGGACGACAAGCTTTGGGGAGCGGGGGCGCGGATGCGACGGGTGGTGCGGGCGTTCTGGGGTCCTCGGCCGGAGCCGGTCGGCGCGCTCGCCACGCGCTGGGCGGCAACCCTGGACCAGCTCGCGGAGCTGCTCCCTGCGTGCGGCCAGCCGTCCGGGCCGGGAGGGCCGTGGGCCTGGCGGCACATTCACGGGGCCGGTCCCGACACCGACCTGCGGGCGGACCGGGACTCGTTGCTGGCGGCCCTGCGCGAAGCACAATCCGCGGATGACTGGTCGGATCGCATCGGCACCGGACTGCGGCTCGCCCTCGCTGGGGAGTCGGGGTGGGAGGTGGAGGTCAGCGCCCTGGCTGGAGGCGCCCCGGAGTTCCTGCTGCAGTCGATCGTGATCGCGGTCGCTGCGCCGCCCGAGGCCGAGGTGCCCGAGGCCGACCTCCTCGCGGCCGTCGTACGGGTGTGGGAGCCGGACTTCGGCGACGTGACCGACGACGACGTGCTCGACGCGCTGGAGGAGTCGGGTTTCACGGTCGGTGATCCGGTCGTGGGTCGTCTCGGCTACCTCTCCCCGGGCCGCGCGGCCCTGGTGCCGGCCGACCTGCAGGTGGCGCGCGAAGAACCGACCGGGGGCGTGCTGATGGCCATCGCGGCACCAGGTGAGGTCGGCGATGTGGTCCTGGCCTATCGGCGACTCCGCGGGGCCGGTGCGCTCGAGCCTTTGCCACGCCCGATGGATCGGGCCGCACTGTAGGCAGGTCGCTCCGCCGGCTCCGCTCCGGTGACCTGGTCGCTCCGCCGGCTCCGCTCCTGCGATGATGGACGGCATGTCCGGCGAGTCAACCACCGTCCAGCCCGCAGTCGCCGTCGCCGACGCGGGCGATCACACCACCACCAGGGCGCAGTTCCGTGCCCTCGCGGCCGACCATCGCGTGGTCCCCGTGACACGAAAGGTGTTGGCGGACTCCGAAACCCCGCTGTCCGCGTACCGCAAGCTCGCGGGCGACCGGCCGGGCACCTTCCTGCTGGAATCCGCCGAGAACGGCCGGTCCTGGTCGCGCTGGTCCTTCATCGGGGCCGGCAGCCCCGCCGCGCTGACCGTCGTCGACGGGGAGGCAGGCTGGCTCGGCAACGTCCCGGCGGGCGCGCCGTCGGGCGGCGACCCGATCGCCGCCCTCGGCCAGACCCTCGAACTGTTGCGCAGCGAACGCCTGCCGGACCTGCCGCCGCTGACCGGCGGCATGGTCGGGTTCATGGGCTACGACATCGTCCGCCGGCTGGAGCGGCTGCCCAGCCACGCCGCCGACGACCTGCAGATCCCCGAGATGGTGATGCTGCTGGCCACCGACCTGGCCGCCGTCGACCACCACGAGGGCGCCATCACGCTGATCGCCAACGCCGTCAACTGGAACGGCACCGACGAACACGTTGACGAGGCGTACGACGACGCCGTCGCCCGGCTCGACGCGATGACGCACGCGCTCACCGCGCCCGCGCCGTCCACCGTGTCCACCTTCGCCAAGACCACCCCCGACTACCGCCGCCAGCGCACCACCGAGCACTTCGGCGTCGACGTGCGGCGCCTGGTCTCGGAGATCGAGGCGGGCGAGGCGTTCCAGGTGGTGCTCTCGCAGCGCTTCGAGATGGACACCGACGCCGATCCCTTCGACGTGTACCGGATGCTGCGGGCGTCGAACCCGAGTCCGTACATGTATCTGGTGCACGTCCCGGACG
This sequence comes from Rhodococcus sp. NPDC059179, assembly GCF_042754885.1. NCBI lineage: Bacteria > Bacillati > Actinomycetota > Actinomycetes > Mycobacteriales > Nocardiaceae > Rhodococcus > Rhodococcus sp. NPDC059179. Next base: position 33,834 of record NZ_JBHZBV010000013.1, read on the forward strand.
GCGACGGCGGCACCGCGTTCTCGATCGTCGGATCGAGCCCGGAAGCCCTGGTCACGGTGAGCGAGGGCGTGGCGACCACCCACCCGATCGCGGGTACCCGCTGGCGCGGCGCCTCCGAGGAGGACGACATCCTCCTGGAGAAGGACCTGCTGGCGGACGAGAAGGAGAACTCCGAGCACCTCATGCTCGTGGACCTGGGTCGCAACGACCTCGGCCGGGTGTGCGAGCCGGGCACCGTCAAGGTGCACGACTACCGGCACATCGAGCGCTACAGCCACGTCATGCACCTGGTCTCGACGGTCACCGGCCGGCTGGCGGAGGGCATGCACGCCCTCGACGCGGTCACCGCCTGCTTCCCGGCTGGCACCCTGTCCGGGGCGCCGAAGGTGCGCGCGATGGAACTGATCGACGAGCTCGAACCGACCCGCCGCGGCATCTACGGAGGAATCGTGGGATACCTCGACTTCGCGGGCGACGCCGACACCGCGATCGCGATCCGCACCGCACTGATCAAGGGCGGCACGGCCTACGTACAGGCAGGCGCGGGCATCGTGGCCGATTCCGATCCGGTCTACGAGGACACCGAGGCGAAGAACAAGGCGATGGCGGTGCTCAGCGCGATCGCGGCGGCGGGCACGCTCAGGGCGGTCGGCGGCACCGATGACTGAGCAGGAGCCGGACCGGGATCCGTCCGCCGCACCCACCAGGGGCCGGGCGTCCGCGGCCGTCCTGCCGGTGCTGCTGCTCGCGGTCGCGGCGCTGTGCCTGTGGGCGTCCTCGCGGATGACCTGGGTCCGCGTCGAGTCGTTCGACGGGCTGGGCGGCGCCCGCACCAGCGACCTGATCGGCGGCACCTGGGCGGCCGCGACCACCCCGTTGGCCCTGACGCTTGTCGCTGCCATCGCCGCTTCCTTCGCCGTGCGCGGCTGGGCGCTGCGCGTGGTCGGGCTGCTGGTCGCGCTGGTTGCGGTCGCGGCGATCGTGCCCGCGGCGTCGCTACTGATCGGGGGCGTCGACGACGACAAGGCCGGTCGGCTCGCCGAGCTGCCCGACCGCGCCGAGGTGACCGCGACCCAGACGTTCGCGGTGCCCGCGATCTTGGTCGTACTCGGTGGCGTCACGGCGCTGATCGCCGCGGTCGCGCTGATCCGCAAGGCGGCGGTGAGCACCGGCCTGTCGTCGAAGTACGCGGCCCCGGCCGCCCGCAGGGCGGAGGCGGGCAACCGCGCGGCGACCTCGGAGGAACCGCTCAGCGATCGGATGCTCTGGGACGCCCTGGACGCGGGGGAGGACCCGACCGCGGGCGACGTCGCCGGGCCAAATCCCGAGGACGGACCCGAGTCTGCCGGTGGCACAGACACCCGCCGTTAGTCAATAAGCAGGCGGCATCTAGGCTTGCCCAATCCGGATGAGGTTGCTCACACAGCAACGGCCCAGAAAGGACTCGGGACACGATGACGGTTCTCGATTCGATTCTCGACGGGGTGCGTGCAGACGTCGCGGCCCGTGAATCCGTTCTGGACTTCGGGGCAGTGAAGGCGGCCGCGGCCGCCGCTCCCGCGGCACTCGACGCCGCCGCCGCCCTGCGCGCGCCAGGAATCGGGGTCATCGCAGAGGTCAAGCGGGCCAGCCCGTCCAAGGGTGCGCTGTCGGACATCGCGGACCCCGCCGAGCTCGCCCTTGCGTACCAGCAGGGCGGTGCCCGGGTGATCAGCGTGCTCACCGAGGAGCGGCGCTTCCGCGGCTCGCTCGCGGACCTCGACGCCGTGCGCGCGGCCGTGACCATCCCGGTCCTGCGCAAGGACTTCATCGTCGGGCCGTACCAGATCCACGAGGCCAGGGCGCACGGCGCGGACGTCATCCTGCTGATCGTCGCGGCCCTCGAGCAGGACGCGCTCGCATCACTGCTCGACCGCACCGAGTCCCTCGGCATGACCGCCCTCGTGGAGGTGCACACCGAGGAGGAGGCCGACCGGGCCCTCGAGGCGGGTGCCAGCGTCATCGGCATCAATGCGCGCAACCTCAAGACCCTCGAGGTCGACCGCGACACCTTCGCCCGGATCGCTCCCGGCCTGCCGACCGAGGTCATCAAGATCGCGGAGTCCGGGGTCCGCGGGACCGCGGATCTGCTGGCGTACGCGGGCGCGGGCGCGGACGCTGTCCTCGTCGGCGAGGGCTTGGTCACCAGCGGCGATCCGCGCACGGCCGTCAAGGATCTGGTGGCGGCCGGGGCGCACCCGTCCTGCCCCAAGCCCGCTCGCTGAGCAACCCTTCGGGGGCGGACCCGACGTGAGTTGGACCGCAGCGACTAAGGCAGACTGGACGGGTGAGCACAGACGATCCCGTACTTTCCGCCAAGGGCCGCGGCCTTCCCCGCATGAGTGCCGGCATCACCGAGCGCAGCGCCCACGAACCCGATCAGGGCGGCCATTTCGGTGACTTCGGCGGACGGTACGTTCCCGAGGCGCTGATGGCGGTGATCGAGGAGGTCACCGCCGAGTACGACAAGGCGCGTGCGGACGACTCCTTCCTGGACGAGCTGGATCGGCTGCAGCGTGACTACACGGGCCGTCCGTCGCCGGTGTACGAGGCGACCCGACTCAGCGAGCACGCAGGCGGTGCGCGGCTGCTGCTCAAGCGGGAAGACCTGAACCACACCGGTTCTCACAAGATCAACAACGTCCTCGGTCAGGTGCTGCTGGCCAAGCGGATGGGCAAGACCCGCGTCATCGCGGAGACCGGCGCGGGCCAGCACGGTGTCGCGACCGCCACCGCCTGCGCGCTGCTCGGCCTCGAGTGTGTGGTGTACATGGGCGAGGTCGACACCAAGCGGCAGGCGCTCAACGTCGCCCGGATGCGGCTGCTCGGCGGCGAGGTGATCCCGGCGCTCACCGGATCGCGGACCCTCAAGGACGCCATCAACGAGGCGCTGCGCGACTGGGTCACCAACGCGCACAACACCTATTACTGCTTCGGCACGGCGGCGGGCCCGCACCCGTTCCCGGTCATGGTCCGTGATTTCCAGCGCATCATCGGGCTCGAGGCGCGGGCGCAGGTGCTGGCGCACACGGGCCGGCTGCCCGACGCGGTCGCCGCGTGCGTCGGCGGCGGCTCCAACGCCATCGGCATCTTCCACGCGTTCATCGACGACCCGTCGGTCAAGCTGGTCGGCCTCGAGGCCGCGGGCGACGGCGTCGAGACCGGCAGGCATGCCGCGACCATCACCGGTGGCTCCCCGGGCGCACTGCACGGTGCGTACTCGTACCTGCTGCAGGACGAGGACGGTCAGACCATCGACTCGCACTCGATCTCCGCGGGACTCGACTACCCGGGTGTGGGACCGGAGCACTCGTTCCTCAACGACATCGGCCGCGCCGAGTACCGCCCGATCACCGACACCGAGGCGATGGACGCGTTCGCGTTGCTCAGCCGCACCGAGGGCATCATTCCGGCCATCGAGTCGGCGCACGCGGTGGCGGGTGCCCTCAAGCTCGGCCGTGAACTCGGTGAGGGCGCGATCGTGCTGGTCAACATCTCCGGCCGCGGCGACAAGGACGTCGACACCGCGGCGAAGTGGTTCGGCCTGATGCCCGAAGGCGACACCGACACCGAACACTCGAACAAGGAAGGCCACGCGAAGTGACCGCACCGAAGCCGCACGCCGCTGCACCGTCCCGCCTTGCCGAGCTCTTCGCGCAGTGCCGGGCGGAGAACCGCGCCGCGCTGGTCGGCTACCTGCCCGCAGGCTATCCCGACCTGCCCCTTTCCATCGAGGCGTTCGAGACGCTGGTCGCCTCCGGCTGCGACCTCGTCGAGGTGGGCATCCCCTACAGCGACCCGGTCATGGACGGACCGACCATCCAGGCCGCCGCGAACGAGGCCCTGGTCGCGGGCTTCCGCGTTCGTGACGTGTTCACCGTCGTCGAGGCGATCAGCAAGGCCGGCGGCAAGGCGGTCGTGATGACCTACTGGAACCTGGTCCTCAAGTACGGCGTCGACGAGTTCGCCCGCGATCTCGCCGCGGCGGGCGGGCTCGGCATCATCACGCCTGACCTGATTCCGGACGAGGCAGCCGACTGGCTGGCCGCCGCCGACCGGCACGGCCTGGACCGGATCTTCCTGGTGGCGCCGTCCTCGACCAGCGAACGCCTCGCCAGCACCGTCGACCTGTGCCGCGGGTTCGTGTACGCGACCTCGACGATGGGTGTCACCGGCGCCCGAGACGCCGTGTCGAACATGGCGCCGGAGTTGGTGGCCCGGGTGCGCGCGCACTCCGACATTCCCGTCGGTGTCGGGCTCGGCGTCCGTTCCGGCGCGCAGGCCGCCGAGATCGCCGCCTATGCGGATGCGGTCATCGTCGGTTCCGCGCTGGTGACCGCGGTTGCCGAGGGCCCGGACGCGCTGCGCGCGATCACCACTGAGCTCGCCGCGGGGGTCCGCTCGACTACCGTGGCGTCGTGACCTCGACTACCGACCTCCTGGCGTACATCCCGAGCCCGCCCCAGGGCGTCTGGACGATCGGCCCGGTGCCGCTGCGTGCGTACGCGCTGTTCATCATCGTCGGCATCGTCGTCGCCGCGGTGTGGGGCGACCGGCGCTGGGTGGCCCGCGGCGGCGAGAAGGGCACGGTCCTCGACGTCGCGATCTGGGCGGTCCCGTTCGGACTCATCGGTGGTCGGATCTACCACGTGCTCACCGACTGGAGCACCTACTTCGGTGAGGGCGGCAGTCCAGCCGACGCGCTGAAGATCTGGCAGGGCGGCCTCGGTATCTGGGGCGCGGTGCTGTTCGGTGGCGTCGGTGCCTGGATCGGGTGCCGACAGCGTGGGGTATCGGTCGCCGCGCTCGGCGACGCCATCGCGCCGACGGTGTTGCTGGCGCAGGCGATCGGGCGGATCGGCAACTACTTCAATCAGGAACTCTACGGCCGCGAGACGACCGTGCCGTGGGGCCTGGAGATCTTCGAGCGGGTCAACGACGCAGGCCGGCTCGATCAGCTGACCGGCACGTCCACCGGCGTGGTCGAGAAGGTCGTGCACCCGACCTTCCTGTACGAGCTGGTGTGGAACCTGCTGATCGTCGCGCTGCTGGTGTGGGTGGACCGCCGCTACCGGATCGGCCACGGCCGGCTGTTCGCGCTCTACGTCGCTGGGTACTGCCTGGGCCGGTTCTTCGTCGAGCTGATGCGCGACGACCACGCGACGCTCATCGCCGGGATCCGGATCAACTCGTTCACCTCGGTGATCGTGTTCATCGGCGCGGTGATCTACTTCCTCACCGCGAAGAAGGGCCGCGAGACGCCCGCCGAGCTGCGGATCGGCAAGGCCCGCGAGGCGTACCTGGCGGAGCACCCGGCGGATCAGCCGCGGCCCGAGACCGCTCCTGATGGAAGCGGCGCGGTGACCGCGAGCCCGACCGACGCGCCGCCGAAGAACGACGCCACGACGCAGGGGGACGACACGTGACCGCACCGGACGACGACTGGCGGAAGCGGATCGAGAACGGCGGCACCTGGGACGACCCGACCTCCCAGTATCCGACTAACGAGTCCTCGGGCACCGGCTACCCGCAGGCGCCCGGGCCGGTCTACGGGGCACCCGGCAGTGGGCCGGCGTACCCACCGCCACCAGGGTTCACCCAGCCGCCCGCGATGCAGCAGTTCGCCGGCGTGCCCGGCTACGGATTCGCAGGCGCAGATCCGGGTGCGCCCTTCGGCCGTGACCCGATCACGGGGGAGCCGCTGTCGGACAAGTCGAAGGTGGCGGCCGGGCTCCTGCAGATCCTGCTGCCGTTCCTGTCCATCTGTGGGGTGGGCCGGCTCTACATGGGAAGTACCGTGCTCGGTCTCGTGCAGTTGCTCGGCATGTTCTTCGCGATCGTCATGTCCTTCCTGCTGATCGGCATCCCGTTCGTCATCGGATTCTGGCTGTGGTCAGTGATCGACGGGATCATGATTCTCGTCGGGAACGTCCGCGACGGCCGGGGCCTCAAGCTCCGGAGCTGACGTCACCGACAGTCGCTACTGCGTCGGCGGACGGGCAGCGTGAGGCCGTGTTGGCCGAGGTTGTTGTGGATGTGCATGATGGCGCCGGTCAGCATGTCGTAGCTCCACAGGCCTGCGGTCTTGAGTTGGTGATGCAGTACGCACAGGCATTGCAGGTTCGCCAGGATGGTCCAGCCGCCGAGGGTCGGGTTGGCCTTGAGGAACGCGACGATGTGGTCGATCTGGCAGTCGGCCGCGGGCACGGTGCATCCGGGGTGTCGGCAGGTGCCGTCGCGGAGTCTGACGGCGGCGGCGAGTAGGTCGTTGGGTTGGTAGGTGAGGGCGCCCGGTGGTGGTTGGGTGAAGCCGCCGTGGCCGTCGGGGAATTCGGCGACGATCTGTCCTGGGTCGGTCAGGATCGCGCGGTAGAGGCCGTTGATCGTGGTGGCGGGTGAAACGAGGCCGGGCTGCGGGAGTTTGCGGCCGGGTGGTGCGAGGGTCCCGGCGGGCATGACCGCGCTCTTGAATATGCGCAGACCCGGTCCGGGCGCCGCGGCACTCCCTGATTGTGGTGTGGGGCCGGGTGTTTCGGGTCCCGGCGGTGGCCCCGGCGCGGGACCGGCGTCACCGCTGCCGTGGTCGTCGTCATCGTCGTCATCACTGGGCCCAGCGTCGCTGTAGCTATCGGTGCCGTCGCTGTTCCCAGCGTTACCATCCGCCTCGGAGTCGACGCCGTAATTGTTCGCAGCCTCAGAGTCGCTATCGGTCCCGGCGTCGTTCTCATCGTCGGTGTGAGAGTTGGCGGAGCCTTCGGTAGCGGTAGCGCTGTCGCATCTACACCCGGTTTGTTTCCGTAGGCGGTCGAGTGTGGCTGCGGCGCAGTCCATCAGCGCCTGCCAGGTGGCGTCTTCGGCGAGGGCGCGGGTCTGGGCGGGATCCAAATATCCGTAGCCGGCGAGGTAGCCCGGGTTGTCGCAGAGGCCGAGGAGGGTTTCGAGGCCGCACATGATGTTGACCCGGACCTGCGGCGGTGCGGGTTCGGGGTTGGTCTTGGCGGGGCACTGCGTGTCGGTGCAGTGGCAGGCGAGGCTGCGGTGGCCCTGGGTGATCGCGAGGAACGCGGCGACGCACAGTTCGTCGGTGGTCCGGGGATCCCGGAAGCAGACGGTCTTGGCGACCTCTGCGATCTGGGTGGTCACCGCGGTCATCTGCACCGCGGTCAGGGTCACCGACAGCACACCCATGCCGTGTGGACGCCGGTGCGTGCGGACCTTCGCGGTGGCCTCGGCTCCGCGGCGGGCCCGCTCCGCCCAGTTCGCGTCGTCCTCGATGAGCAACCGGTCGATCTCCACACCCAGGGGGCCGGGCGCCAGCCGGCGGGCGGCGACGGCGATGGTTGTGTCGAGGCGCTTGAGGGCGGCGAGGGTGGCGCCGCGGGTGTGTTCGGCGATCACCCGGACCTTCCGCAGCGAGATGTCCCCGGTGGTGAACGCGGCGGACACCGCGGGGACCCGGTCGAGGGCGTAGCCGAGGCGCATCAGGCCGGCGACCGACTTGAACGAGGTGGACAGTTCGAGCGCGAGTTCGGCGATCGCGGACCGTGCCGCGGTGACCCCGTCGAACCGGGATCCGGGCGCTGCGGCCGCGAAGACGCAGCGGGAGTCGATGTAGCCCATGATCTGGCCGATCAGACCGGCGGCCGCGGCGTTCTCGGCGCGGGCGGTCGCGCCGACCGCGGCGAGCAGGCCACGTTCGCGGTCGGTGACCGTCATCTCCGCCGTAGCCCCCACCGCCAACACCCCCCGCGTTCGCTCGTATGTTCGAGTCTACTCGAATGGTGGTCCGATGCAAGGGGTGTCGATTGGTCAACTTCCGTTCTGGAACATGTTCTAATTCGAGGGTCTTGAAACGGGAGGGGTATAGCGCGGTGTTTGCATTCTTCACAGTGGTCGACGGACGCTATCTCGCGACCGAGTGGTCGGTCAGCCCTTGGTCCCCGACGCAGGTGGGCGGGACCGCGGTGTGTGGACTTCTGGCCCGCCAGCTGGAAACCCATTGTCCTGGTGCGGGTTTCATTCCGGCTCGATACACCGTCGATCTGTTTCGGCCGGTGCTCAACGAGCCGATCGAGTTGCACAGCGAGGTGGTCCGAGACGGTAAACGAGTGCGCGTGGTCGATGCCTCGATCGTGCAGCACGGCCAGGTGCGGGCACGCGCGACGGTGATGTACCTGGCTGGCGCCCAGCCGCCGCCCGGGCAGGTGTGGCAGCCGGAGCAGCAGTTGCCAGTGCCCGTGCAGAAGCTGGCAGGAGTCCACGGCGACCCGCCACTGTTCAAGTCCGGCGAATTCGAATGGACCGGTGACTTCGCCTCAGGCCAGAACAGGGAAAGAAAGTGTGCGTGGCACAACCTGGCCTATCTGGTCGAAGGTGAGCCGATGTCGCCGTTCCAGAGGGCCGCATTTGTCGGCGACGCAACCAACCTGGTGTGCAACTGGGGGACCGAGGGCGTGGGTTACATCAACTGCGACATGACGGTGACACTGTCACGCCTACCTGAGGGTTCCGAGCTCGGGTTGCAGGCTCAAGACCATGTCGCGGCGGGCGGGATCGTCGTGGCGACGGCCACGATGTACGACCGGATCGGCGCGCTGGGCACGTGCGTGGTCACGGGCATCTCGAATTCGCACCGGCAAGTGGATCTGGCGGCCTTCGCCGATGCGCAGTCATTTCCGGAGTCGAGCCCGGTCTGAGCAGCCTGCCCGCGACCAGCGGAAAAGCACCTATTGGCCGCTATTGGAGCGGTGTATCCGCTGTTAAACTGGGCGCACCCGAGTGTGACGCTCGGCCGTCTCCACCTGTGCGCCACACCGGACGTCATCTGCCTCATGTGCCCCGAGCCATGACGGTGGCCGCCCCGTGGAGGTGCCCAGGTGCTGTTCTCTCACACGCCCGCGCCGCAGGGTCTATACGACCCGGCCCATGAGGCCGACTCGTGCGGTGTCGCGATGGTGGCCGACATCCTCGGCAGGCGCTCGCACTCCATCGTCGCGGATGGACTCCTCGCCCTGGCGAACCTCGAACATCGCGGCGCCGCTGGCGCCGAACCGAACAGCGGTGACGGCGCCGGCATCCTGTTGCAACTGCCTGCCGCTCTGCTCGGTGAGGTCGTCGGGTTCACTCTGCCCGCGCCGAACCAGGCCGGCGCCAACACCTACGCCGCCGGGATCTGCTTTCTCCCGCAGGCGCCGGACCGGCGCGCCGCCGCAGTCGAGCGGATCGAGGCGATCGCCGCGGAGGAGGGGCTCGAGGTGCTCGGCTGGCGGGAGGTGCCGGTCGATCCCGACGGAGCGGACATCGGCCGCGCCGCGCGCGACTGCATGCCGCACATGAGCCACCTGTTCGTGGCCGCACCGCAGGGCAGGGACGGCAGACCCGCGGGCCTGGACCTCGACCGCCTGGTCTACGGCCTGCGCAAGCGCGCCGAACAGGTCACCCCGCAGGTGGAGGCGGACGGCACCGGCGTGTACTTCCCGTCGCTGTCGAGCCGGACGATGGTCTACAAGGGGATGCTGACCACCGCGCAGCTGCCCGCATACTTCCCCGACCTGCGCGACGACCGTTGCCACAGCGCGATCGCGATCGTGCACAGCAGGTTCTCCACCAACACCTTCCCGTCCTGGCCGCTGGCGCACCCGTTCCGGTTCGTAGCGCACAACGGCGAGATCAACACCGTGCGAGGGAATCGGAACCGGATGCACGCGCGGGAGGCGCTGCTCGCCAGCGAGCTGATTCCCGGTGACCTCGAACGGCTCTTCCCGATCTGCACGCCCGAGGCGTCGGACTCCGCGTCCTTCGACGAGGTGCTCGAACTGCTGCATCTCGGCGGCCGCAGCGTGGCGCACGCGGTGATGATGATGGTGCCCGAGTCGTGGGAGAACCACACCGAGATGAACGCCGACCGGCGCGCGTTCTACCGGTACCACGCCTCGCTGATGGAGCCGTGGGACGGTCCTGCCTGCGTCACCTTCACCGACGGCACCGAGGTGGGGGCGGTGCTCGACCGCAACGGCCTGCGGCCCGGCCGGTGGTGGCAGACCGCCGATGGGCGGGTGATCCTCGCCAGCGAGAGCGGTGTCCTCGAGGTGCCGCCGTCCGAGGTGGTGGCCAAGGGCAGGCTGGAACCGGGCCAGATGTTCCTCGTCGACACCGCGAACGGGCGGATGGTGCCCGACGCGGAGGCCAAGCTGCGGTTGGCGCAGGAGCGTCCGTACTCGGAGTGGCTGCACAGCGGGCTGCTCGAGCTCAAGGAACTGCCGGAACGCGTCCACCTGCAGCATCCGCACGAATCGGTGGTGCGCAGGCAGGTGCTCTTCGGGTACACCGAGGAAGACCTCCGGATCCTGCTGGCCCCGATGGCCGCCGCGGTCGGGGAGCCGTTGGGCTCGATGGGTACCGACACCCCGGTGGCGGTGATGTCGGAGCGCTCGCGGCTGATCTACGACTACTTCATCGAGTTGTTCGCGCAGGTGACCAATCCGCCGCTGGATGCGATCCGGGAGGAGGTCGTCACCTCCCTCTCCCGGGTGATGGGGCCGGAGCAGAACCTGCTCGAGCCGACCGCGGCCTCGTGCCGTCAGATCGTGCTGCCCTGGCCGGTGCTCGACAACGACGAGCTCGGCAAGATCATCCACATCAACGACGACGGTGACATCCAGGGCCTGGCCACCACGGTGCTGCGGGCCCTCTACGACGTGGAGCGCGGCGGCGAGGGCATGGCCGAGGCGATCGAGGAGCTGCGGGCCTCGGCGAGTGAGGCCATCGCAGCCGGATACCGGACGCTGGTCATCTCCGACCGCGACTCGGATCATGCCCGCGCACCGATCCCGTCGCTGCTCGCGGTCTCGGCCGTGCACCACCACCTGGTGCGGACCAAGGAGCGCACGAAGGTGGCGCTGGTGGTGGAGACCGGCGATGCGCGCGAGGTGCACCACCTGGCGCTGCTGATCGGTTTCGGCGCCGCCGCGGTCAATCCGTACCTGGCGATGGAGTCCATCGAGGACTTGGTCAGCGAGGGTGAGCTGGTCGGGGTGGAACCGCAGATCGCGGTCCGCAACTACCTGACCGGGCTGGGCAAGGGCGTGCTCAAGGTGATGTCCAAGATGGGCATCTCGACCGTCGGGTCCTACACGGCGGCACAGGTTTTCGAGGCGATCGGGCTCGATCACGAACTGGTGGACGAGTACTTCACCGGCACCGTCAGCAAACTGGGCGGCGTCGGCCTCGACGTGCTCGCCGAGGAGGTCCGGATCCGGCACCGGATCGCGTATCCCGACAACCCGACCGACCGCGCGCACCGCCGACTGGAGGTGGGCGGCGAATACCAGTTCCGACGCGAGGGCGAGCTGCACCTGTTCACCCCGGAGACGGTGTTCCTGCTCCAGCACGCGACCCGGACGGGCCAGCACGAGGTGTTCGCCCGGTACAGCGATGAGGTGAACCGGCTGGCCGCGGCGGGCGGCACGCTGCGCGGTCTCTTCCGGTTCCGCGACGGCCTTCGCGCGCCGGTCCCGCTCGACGAGGTGGAGTCGGTGGAGTCCATCGTGACGCGCTTCAACACGGGCGCGATGAGCTACGGGTCGATCTCCGCCGAGGCGCACGAGACGATGGCGATCGCGATGAACAACCTCGGCGGGCGGTCGAATTCGGGGGAGGGTGGCGAGGACACCGACCGGCTCTACGACCCGCGCAGGCGCAGCGCGGTCAAGCAGGTCGCCAGCGGCCGATTCGGCGTGACCAGCGACTACCTGGTGAACGGCACCGACATTCAGATCAAGATGGCCCAGGGCGCCAAGCCGGGTGAAGGCGGTCAGCTGCCCGCCTACAAGGTGTACCCGTGGGTGGCCAAGACCAGGCATTCCACGCCTGGCGTCGGACTGATCTCCCCGCCGCCGCACCACGACATCTACTCGATCGAGGACCTCGCCCAGCTGATCCACGACCTGAAGAACGCGAACGAGCAGGCCCGCGTGCACGTGAAGCTGGTCAGCTCGGTCGGCGTCGGCACCGTCGCGGCGGGGGTGTCGAAGGCACACGCCGACGTGGTGCTGATCTCCGGTCACGACGGCGGTACCGGCGCGTCCCCGCTGACCTCGCTCAAGCACGCGGGCGCGCCATGGGAGATCGGGCTCGCCGACGCGCAGCAGACGTTGGTGCTCAACGGTCTCCGAGATCGGATCACCGTGCAGTGCGACGGCGGACTGCGCACCGGCCGGGACGTGATGGTGGCGGCGTTGCTCGGTGCCGAGGAGTTCGGCTTCTCCACGGCGCCGTTGATCGTGGCCGGCTGCATCATGATGCGGGTCTGCCACCTCGATACCTGCCCGGTCGGGGTGGCCACCCAGAACCCGGAGCTGCGCAAGCGGTACAACGGCAAGCCGGAGTTCGTCGAGGAGTTCTTCCGGTTCATCGCCCAGGACGTCCGGGAGTACCTGGCGCAGCTCGGGTTCCGCAGCGTCGACGAGGCGGTCGGCCGGGCCGACGTGCTCGAGACCGCGGAGGGCGTCGCGCACTGGAAGAGCCGCGGACTCGACCTGTCGTCGATCTTCGCGATCCCGACCGACCGCGACGGCACGCCGATGGCCCAGCGTCGCAGACAGCGCGACCAGGACCACGGGCTGGAGCTGGCTCTGGACCGCACCCTGATCCAGCTCGCCGAGGGGGCGCTGGAGGACGCGCATCCGGTGCGCCTGGAGCTGCCGGTGCGCAACGTCAACCGCACGGTCGGCACCCTGCTGGGGTCCGAGGTCACCCGCCGCTACGGTGCGGAGGGGCTGCCGGACGACACCATCCGGGTGGAACTGACCGGCTCGGCCGGACAGTCGCTTGGCGCGTTCCTGCCCCCCGGGGTCACGATCGACATGATCGGTGACGCGAACGACTATGTCGGCAAGGGGCTTTCGGGCGGCCGGATCGTCGTTCGGCCGTCCCCGGACGCGCCGTTCGCGGCGCAGGGGCAGGTGATCGCGGGCAACACCCTGCTCTACGGCGCGACCTCCGGAGAGGTGTATCTGCGGGGCCTGGTGGGCGAACGGTTCTCGGTGCGCAACTCCGGTGCCACCGCGGTGGTCGAGGGCGTCGGCGACCACGCCTGCGAGTACATGACCGGCGGCCGCGTCGTGGTGCTCGGGCGCACGGGGCGCAACCTCGCGGCAGGCATGTCCGGCGGCATCGCGTACGTGCTGGACCTGGATCCGGCGATGGTGAACCCGGCGATGGTCACCCTGCAGCGCCTCGATGCCGACGATCTGGCCTGGCTGTACGAGGCGGTCTCCCGGCACCGGCACTGGACCGGCTCGCCGCTGGCGGTCTCGGTGCTGGCGGACTGGCCGCGCCGGAGCGCGCTGTTCACCAAGGTGCTGCCGATCGACTATCAGCGGGTGCTCGACGCGACCCGACTCGCTCGCGCCGAGGGCCGCGACGTGGACACGGCGATCATGGAGGCGGCTCGTGGCTGATCCCCAGGGCTTCATGAAGGTGGTCAAGAAGGACGCGCCCAAGCGCCCCGTCACCGAGCGGGTCGGCGACTGGCAGGAGGTCTACGCGCCGCAGCCCGCCGCGGAGCGTGCCAGGGAGGTCGCGGAGCAGGCGTCCCGCTGCATGGACTGCGGGGTTCCGTTCTGCCACTCCGGTTCCGCGGGCTGCCCGCTGGGAAACCTGATCCCCGACTGGAACGACCTGGTGCGCCGCGACCGGTGGGGTGCGGCCGCGGAACGGCTGCACGCCACCAACAACTTCCCGGAGTTCACCGGCCGGGTCTGCCCCGCGCCGTGCGAGGCCGCGTGCGTGCTGTCGATCGCCGAGAACGACACCGGCGGCAGCGTGACCATCAAGCGGATCGAACAGGCCATCGCGGACGCGGCGTGGGAGGGCGGCACGGTCGCGCCCCAGCTCCCGGCGATCAGCACGGGTAAGAAGGTCGCGGTGGTCGGCTCCGGACCGGGCGGCCTGGCTGCGGCGCAGCAGTTGACCCGCGCCGGGCACGACGTGACCGTGCTCGAGCGCGACGACCGCCTCGGCGGTCTGCTGCGGTACGGCATCCCCGCCTTCAAGATGGACAAGGCGATCCTGGAGCGGCGGTTGACCCAGATGCGCGCCGAAGGAACGCATTTCGTCACCGACTGCGAGGTGGGCGTAGACCTGACCGTCGAGCAGCTGCGCGCCGAGTTCGACGCCGTCGTGCTGGCCGTCGGGGCGCTGCGGGCGCGGGACAACACCACTGTGGAGGGCCGCGAGCTCAAGGGCATCCACCTGGCGATGGACCACCTGGTGCCGTCGAACCGGGAATGCGAGGGCGACGGCGCGAGCCCGATCACCGCGAAGGGCAAGCATGTGGTGATCATCGGGGGCGGCGACACCGGGGCCGACTGCCTCGGCACCGCGCACCGGCAGGGTGCGGCATCGGTGACGCAGCTCGACTACAACCCTGAGCTTCCGACCGAGCGGGACGACGAGCGCTCCCCATGGCCGTCCTGGCCGATGGTGCTGCGTACCTCGCCTGCACACGCGGAGGGTGGCGTCCGGCGTTACGAGGTGGCTGTGCAGCGCTTCCTCGGCGACGAGCAGGGCAACGTGCGGGCGATGGTGCTTGCCGAGGTGAAGGTCAGCCGGGACGAGGCGGGACGCAGGCACGTCAGACCGGTCGGCGAGGAGGTCGAACTGCCTTGTGAAATGGCACTTTTCGCGATCGGCTTCGAGGGTGTCGAGTACAGCAGATTGCTGGACGACCTCGGGCTGTCGTTGACCCGGCGCGGCGTGCTGTCCTGCGGCCCGGACTGGCAGACGACCGAGCCGGGGGTCTTCGTGTGCGGCGACGCGCACCGTGGGGCCTCGCTGGTGGTGTGGGCGATCGCCGAGGGTCGATCGGCGGCGCGGGGCGTCGACGTGTACCTCTCGGGGACCTCGGATCTGCCCTCGCCGGTGCACCCGACGGCGCTGCCGCTTGCCGTCGTGTGAATTGCTGACGAACACAATGGGTCTAATTGTCTGTATGTATGCACAATTCACCGCCTCCGATGGAGATGCGTGAGGGCACCGACTAGGCTCGACGCGTGACCCGACGGACGAAGATTGTGTGCACACTCGGCCCCGCGACCGCGACCGGGGAACGTATTCGTGAGCTCGTCGAGAGCGGCATGGACGTGGCCCGCCTGAACTTCAGCCACGGCGAGCACGCCGACCACGAGGAGAACTACCGGCGGGTGCGCGCGGCCTCCGAAGCGACCGGCAAGGCCGTCGGCATCCTGGCCGACCTGCAGGGGCCGAAGATCCGCCTCGGCCGCTTCGCCACCGGCGCCACCGTGTGGGAGAACGGCGAGGAGGTGCGGATCACGGTCGAGGACTGCGACGGCACCCACGACCGCGTCTCCACCACCTACAAGGAGCTGGCCAAGGATGCCAAGCCAGGCGACCGCCTGCTCGTCGACGACGGCAAGGTCGGACTGACCGTCACGGCCATCGACGGCAACGACGTCGTCTGTGAGGTCACCGAGGGTGGCCCGGTCAGCAACAACAAGGGTGTCTCGCTGCCGGGGATGGACGTCTCGGTGCCCGCGATGTCCGAGAAGGACATCGAGGACCTCGAGTTCGCGCTGCGCCTCGGTGTGGACTTCATCGCGCTGTCCTTCGTCCGGTCGCCCGCCGACGTGGAGCTGGTGCACGGGGTGATGGACCGTCTCGACCGACGCGTTCCGGTGATCGCGAAGCTGGAGAAGCCGGAGGCGATCGAGAACCTCGAGGCAATCGTCCTCGCCTTCGACGCGGTGATGGTGGCCCGCGGCGACCTCGGCGTGGAGCTGCCGCTCGAGCAGGTGCCTCTGGTGCAGAAGCGCGCCATCCAGATCGCCCGCGAGAACGCGAAGCCGGTGATCGTGGCGACCCAGATGCTCGAGTCGATGATCGAGAACTCCCGGCCGACCCGCGCGGAGGCCTCGGACGTCGCGAATGCCGTCCTGGACGGCGCCGACGCCGTGATGCTGTCGGGGGAGACCTCCGTCGGCAAGTTCGTGATGGAGACCGTGCAGACGATGGCCCGCATCGTCCAGGCCGTGGAGAACGAATCCACCCGGGTTCCCCCGCTGACCCACGTGCCCAGGACCAAGCGCGGCGTGATCTCCTACGCCGCACGCGATATCGGGGAGCGACTCGACGCGAAGGCACTGGTCGCGTTCACCCAGTCCGGTGATACGGTCCGCCGGCTCGCACGGCTGCACACGCCGCTTCCGCTGCTGGCCTTCACCCCGCTGCCGGAGGTGCGCAGTCAGCTGACCCTGACCTGGGGCACCGAAACCTTCCTGGTGCCACCGGTCTCGACGACGGACCAGATGATCGGTCAGGTCGACACCGCGCTGCTGTCGCTCGGGCGGTACAACAAGGGCGATCTGGTCGTGATCGTGGCGGGCTCGCCCCCGGGCACAGTAGGCTCGACCAACTTGATTCACGTGCATCGCATTGGAGAAGAGGACCACTAGGTGACTGACGCGGGGGCGCAGCCCCGTCCCGTTCGGGCGGGGGACCTCGACACCCTCCTCAGTGTGCTCGACCTCGAGCAGCTCGGCGACGACGTATTCCTGGGGCACCATCCGCCGCAGTCCCAGCTCGGCAGCCGGACGTTCGGCGGCCAGCTGGTGTCCCAGGCGATCATCGCGGCCGGGCGCACGGTGTCCGGCGATCGGCCGGTGCACGCGATCAACGCCCACTTCATCCGAGGCGGCGACGTCAAGCGGCCGATCGAGTACCGGGTGCAGCGCCACCGCGACGGCCGGGCCTTCGCGAACCGTCAGGTCACCGCGTACCAGGACGACCAGGAACTCTGCGTGATGCTCGTGGCGTTCCAGGACTGGGGCAAGGGCCTCGAGCACGCGGTGGAGGTCCCGGATGTTCCCTACCCGGACACCCTGCCGCCGCTCGGCGACCACTTCGTCGGGTTCGAGGACCGGCTGCAGATGTTCGTCAACGCGCTCAAGCCGATCGACATGCGCTATGCGAACGACCCGAGCTGGATTCTCAAGGGCACCGGGGAGAAGCTCAACCACAACCGGGTCTGGATGAAGGCGGACGGCGAGCTGCCCGACGACCCGCTCATCCATGTCGCGACCATGGGCTATTCCTCGGACACCACGGTGCTCGATTCGATCATCACCACCCACGGGCTGTCCTGGGGCCTTGACCGCATCGTCGCGGCCACCGTGAACCACTCGATCTGGTTCCACCGGCCGTTCCGGTTCGACGAGTGGGTGTTGTATGCGACCGAGTCGCCCGTGGCCGCCGGCTCGCGCGGGCTGGCGACCGGCCGGTTCTTCTCGATCGAGGGTCAGCTGCTCGCCACCGTGGTGCAGGAGGGCCTGATCCGGCATTTCCCGAGCCGGAAGTAGGCATCGCGAGCCGTCCGACGCTGCGCTGAAAATCGTTGACGGCCTGAGGAAACGGGCAAAGCGCCCATGTCCGCGCGTTGGGGTGTGTCCGGGGTTACACTTCGCAGGCTCTGCCCGTCGTAGCTGATAGGTGGCCCCATGGAGACATCCAGAGTCTGGAGCGATGAGCTCGTCGAGAGTCTGAAGTGGATCGTGATCACCTTCGGGATCACGGCCGTCTGCTTCGTTGTCGTCGCAGTTCTCCTCCTTCGGCACACCCGATGGGGGCGTCAGTTCTGGGCGATCAGCGGCGACTACTTCGTCGGCCCTGGCAGGGCGTTGGTTTGGGCGCACCTGGCCGCCCTGCTGTTGCTCGTGGTCTGTCTGGTGCGCGTCAATGTCCTCATCACCTACTGGAGCAACGACCTCTACACCTCGCTCCAGTTGGGGGCGCAGGCCCTGTCGGGCGGTGATTCCGCCGCGCTCGATTCGGCGCGGGACGGTTTCTGGTCCGCAATGTGGCTCTTCTGCGTGTTGGCAGCGATTCACGTGGTCCGGGCGTTGGTCAGCATCTATCTCAGCCAGGCTTTCGACATCCGCTGGCGGGTGTGGCTGACCGACCGATTCGCTGGCGATTGGCTGAACGGGCGGGCCTACTATCGCGGGCAGTTCATCGACAACACGATCGACAACCCGGACCAGCGCATCCAGCAGGACATCACCGATTTCGCCGTCACGTCGCGGCAACTCTCGCTCGGTGGTGGAACCGCGCCAGGTGCGGTCGGGTCGGTCCTGTCGGTAATCTCGTTCACCCAGATTCTCTGGGAACTCTCCGGCCCGCTGAACATCTTCGGCGTCGAGGTGCCGAGGGCGATGATGTTTCTCGTCTTCGTCTACGTGCTGGTCACCACCGCGATTGCCTTCTGGATCGGTTACCCGCTCATCCAGCTCAACTACCTGCGGGAACGCTTCACGGCGAACTTCCGGTACGCGCTGGTGCGCCTGCGTGACAGCGCGGAGAACGTCGCGTTCTATCGGGGCGAGCGGGTCGAGCGCCGCGGATTGCTGACCAGGTTCGCCGCGGTGATCCGCAACGCCTGGCAGATCGTGTTCAGGAACCTCAAGTTCACCGCCTGGAACTTCGGCGTCGGGCAGGCGTCGGTGATCTTCCCGTACCTGGTTCAGGGGCCGCGGTTCTTCTCCGGCGCCGTGACGCTCGGCGACCTACAGCAGACCGGCCGAGCCTTCAGTGAGATCCATGACTCGCTGTCGTTCTTCCGCGAGTCCTACGACGACTTCACCGCCTATCGGGCCTCGCTGATCCGTCTCCATGGGCTCAAGGAGGCGAGTCGGGAGTCGCGCGGACTACCGCAGATCGCAGTTTCGGACACCGACGGCGGAGTCGAACTCGTCGACATCGCCGTTCGGCGGCCCGATGGCGACGTGCTGATCGACGACCTGAGCCTGCGACTGGCGACGGGAGATGCGTTGGTGGTCAAGGGGCCGTCGGGGAGCGGGAAGACGACGCTGCTCCGATCGCTGGCCGAGATGTGGCCCTACGCGGACGGTGAATTGCGCCGACCCGAGGGCGACGACACACTGTTCCTCTCGCAGATCCCTTATCTGCCGCTCGGCGACCTGAGAACGGCGGTCTGCTATCCGGCGAAGCCAGACGACGTCGACGATTCCGCGATTCGCACCACCCTCGGCAATGTTCACCTGGGGCACCTCGTCGGCCGCCTCGACGAAGAGGCGGATTGGGCGAAGATCCTCTCGCCCGGCGAGCAGCAGCGGATCGCGTTCGCCCGGATCCTGCTGATCCGACCGAAGGTGGCGTTCCTCGACGAGGCCACTTCGGCGGTCGACGAGGGCCTGGAGTACTCGCTGTACAGCCTGATCCGCGCGGAGGTGCCCGACACCATTCTTGTCAGCGTCAGTCACCGCAGCACGGTCGACCAGCACCACACCCAGCAGTTGGAGCTCGCAGGCGACGGTCCGTGGGCACTGTCCCCGGTGAACTCCCGCGTCTAGTCCGTCAGGGACGCCAGCCGTTCGGCATGTGCTCGTCGGCGAACGCCAGCTTGATCCGGATCAGTTCCGATCGGTTGGGCTTACCGGACTTCATGAGCAGGCCCTCCTGCTGGGCCTGGGCGTCGTACTCCTCGATCCGCACGGCGTCCATCTTCACCCCGACGAGCGGTCGCACCGGGCCGGGCCTAGGCATGGGTGCCCCCCGGTCCGCGCCCCCGAATCGACCAGTTTCCCCTCATCGTGCTGCCCCTCCCCAAGGATCCGCGTGGCCGTGCCACGTTCGCCGGTCAATGTATCGAATCGGACATACCTATCGGTTGGTTTGATGGCATTTTTCGGGCCATTTTCTCCGGGTCGGCGTGGCGCACGCGCGGGTTGCCCCTCGGCGGGCCGGGCCACGCGCAGGTAACGATTGCGCCGAGGATCCGACCCGGGGGTGGTCGCGGGGAATAGCGTGGTGCAAATGTGATTCAAGTCACGACGGAGGTCGATGGCGATGCGTGGATCTACGAGGGGTGTCAGGGACGCGGCACGGTCTGCGGTGCTGCTGGTGATCGCAGCACTGGTGTTGCCTCTCGGGCTGGCGCTCGGCGCCGCCGCGCCCGCCTCGGCCAATCCGTATGACCGGTTTCACGAGGACTGGGTGACCGCACCAGGCGGCGTCGGGCGGATCAAGGTCCGGATGTGGCTGGCGAACAACGGCAGCAACCGGGCGGTCTACCTACTCGACGGCATCCGAGCGACCAACGACGTGAGCGGCTGGGAGCACGAGACCAACGCCGCCTGGTTGTCCGACCACGGGGTCAACGTGATCGAACCGGTCGGCGGCGAGTCCAGCTTCTATGCGGACTGGTACGCACCGAACAACTTCACCAACCAGCCATATACATACATGTGGGAGTCGTTCCTCACCCAGAACCTGCCCGATCACCTCGCGGCCCGGTACGGGATCAGCCGCACCGACAACGCCGTCGTGGGGTTGTCGATGGGCGGTAACGCGGCGCTGATCCTGGCCGCCCATCACCGCGACCAGTTCACCTTCGCAGGCGCGTTGTCCGGCTACCTCAACCTGTCGGCTCCCGGGATGCGTGAGGCCATCCGGATCGCGATGCTCGACGCGGGCCTGTACAACTCGGACTGCATGTGGGGTCCGCCCTGGGACCCGGCGTGGCTGCGGCACGACCCGTTCGTCCAGGCGGAGGGGCTGCGCGGGCTACCGATGTGGATCTCCGCGGCCAGCGGGCTGCCGGGACCGCACAACCGGCCCGTGTATCCGATCGACTACCTCAACACCGCGACGGGGATGGGGCTGGAGGCGCTGTCGCTGGCTCAGACCAGGGCCTTCCAAGTCCGGCTGCTCACCATGGGCATCGACTCCGCGCACTTCGACTTCCCCGCCGTCGGCACCCATGCCTGGCCGTACTGGCAGGACCAGCTGTGGGCAATGCTGCCGATGCTCAAGAGTTCGATCGGCGCCTGAGCCGCGAGGGTCAGGCAGCTTCGGCTGCGGCCGCGATGTCGCGCAGGTCCTGCGCCATCATCTTCGCGGTGGCCTTCGCGCCGAGCCCGCCGAAGAGCTTCATCAGCGCCTTCGCGAGGAAGCTCGACTTGTCCGCATCGGCCGTGAAGGTCATCGAGAGATCGGTGCCGTCGCCGCTCGGGGCGAGGGTGAAAGACGTCGTGTAGTCGGCGCCGCGGGAGTTCGCCTTCACCACGGTCCGGCGCTCCGCCTCGACCTCGGCGACCCACATCTCCTCGGCCGCCTCCTTGCCCAGCATCTTGCGCGTCTCGCGCCAGCGGGTGCCTACCGCGTAGCCCTCGCCTGAGACCCGCTCGATGCTGATGACGCCGGTCAGCGTCGTCGCGGCGGCATCGAGGTCGGTGAGCACCGCCCATACCTTCGCAGGCGTCGCGGCCACGTGCTGGGTGAGCTGAATCTCGTTGTTCGGCAAGGTCGGTGCCCTTCGTCGGGGGTTGTCCAGCTCTGCTCGAAAGGCACCGGACCGCGCCGGGTGCCCGTACGCTGCTGCGTGTTCGCAGTGTAGTCACTCCGGAAGTCGGGCCTCGAGGGTCCTGGTGAGGATCTCGAGGGCAAGATTCCAGCCCTTCGCCACGTCCTGAGTGAGCGTGACTCCGTGCAGCGACAGCGCGGGACCTGCGAGGTCGGTGACCTCGTCGGGGCCGACGCGGGTCTGCGCGAGTTCGACGATGTCGAGAAGCAGGCGGATGCGGTCGCCGTCGCCCATCGGCAGGCAGGCGCGGTCGGCGAGGCCGGCGGTCGTCATGATGCAACCGTATCGGCGTGGCGGTGCCGCAACCGAATTGGGGACGGTTGGTCAGGCCAGGCAGATGGGAAAGACGATGCTCGGCCCGAACACCGGGATGAGCCCGGTCGGCGCGCATTCGAGGAACGCGGCGAGTGGATCGGTCTGGCCGAGGCGGACAACGGGCTGGATGAGATCGGGGCCGGGTGTCACCGCCGGGCCCGCGGCCGCGATTCCGGGTCCGAGGACGATCATGGATGCGCCAGCCGTTGCTGCCAGTGCCACGCGAAGTACGTTCTTGTTCATGGCGGTCCCTCAAACTACGTGTTCGATTGTGATCGTGTAGCCCATCCCGACCTGGGCAGACGTTGACGCCAGCGCTCGGCCGCCTGGGTCGGCGTGCTCTGCGCTGACATGCGCCGCTCACGTGCAATTTGCGCTGTGATCAACATTGCGCCCTCCGGATGCCGATGGCAACCAGGTTTGTGGATGAGGGCGCGTTGCGGGTGTCGTCAGGCGAGGCAGATCGGGAACGCGACGTTGGGCCCGATGAGCGGGATGAGTCCCCAGGGTGAGCAGGCGAGGACCGCGCCTAGCGCGCCCTGCCACGTCGTCTGCCCTGGCAGCATCACGGCCGGGGTGATCAGTTCGGGGGATACGGGGCTGGCAGGAGGCTCTGGTGTCGAGGCCCCGGCCACCGCGGCCCCGACTCCGAGCGCGAGTACGGGGGCGATCACGGCCGCCGCCGTCGCGGTGCGCAGTGTGATGGTGTTCATGACGTCCTCCTAGAGCGGCAGGCTCGGGCCCCGCGCGAGAGCACGGTTGCGGTCGCGATGCGCTGTTGGTGGACCGAGCCCTCCATTTATCGTGCGCCTCATGTGGGCCTATTGCGAGGGTCAGTTGGCGCCGCCGCGAAACACGGTGGTAGCCAATCGATGTCAGTTCCAGCCGATATCGCGACCGGCGACGATGCGGAACCGGGGAGTCTGCTGTTGCCTCTGGCACGGGACGACTCTGGGTCGAAACCAGGTTTCACCTGATCTTCGTGGTGCCCTCGGTGAGACTCGAACTCACACTGCACGGGTTTTGAATCCGTTTCCTCTGCCAATTGGGATACGAGGGCTGGCGGTTGTCCACTGTAGAAGATCGTCTCCACGCGTCAAGCACCGGTACCCTTCAGTGGTGCGGCGCCTGACTCGGGCGAGGCTGACGACCGAGGGGGATTGGTGTGATGAACGCTCCTGCCGCGCAGGGTGACGGCGCCGTGGCCCGCCGGGTGGTGGTCGCCGAGGACGAGACCCTGATCCGGCTCGACCTGGTCGAGATGCTCCGCGAAGAGGGCTACGACGTGGTCGGGGAGGCAGGCGACGGCCAGCGCGCGGTCGAACTGGCCGAGGAGCTCAAGCCGGACCTGGTGATCATGGACGTCAAGATGCCGCGCCGCGACGGGATCGATGCGGCCTCGGAGATCGCCGCCAAGCGTATTGCGCCGGTGGTGATCCTGACCGCCTTCAGTCAGCGGGAGCTGGTCGAGCGGGCCCGCGATGCCGGCGCGATGGCGTATCTGGTCAAGCCGTTCTCGAAGGCGGATCTGGTGCCAGCCGTCGAGTTGGCCGCGAGCCGGTTCGCCGAGATCTCGGCGCTCGAGCGGGAGGTCGCGACGCTGGCCGACCGGCTCGAGTCGCGCAAGCTCGTCGAGCGGGCCAAGGGTGTGTTGATGAGCTCGCAGTCGTTGACCGAGCCCGAGGCGTTCAACTGGATACAGCGCGCGGCGATGGACGCGCGGACCTCGATGAAGGCCGTCGCCCAGGTCGTCATCGAAACTCTCGACTCGAAATAGGCCGCGGCGCGCCGTAACCATTGTGCTAACTAAGTGTTTCGGATCGACGCTCGGCCAATTCTGCACTCGGTGAATAAATAGGTCAAGATTCATCGATTCGGCTTCTACCTGCGTGTTTCGAGCGATCTCGCAATTTCTGGACGACCGTCTAGTTTGTGTTTCTAAATTACGCCCGCGTGGCGAACTACTTCAATGCGATGCACAGGCATTGTCACGCGGTTATGTTTTGGTCCGGGCTGGCGGTCGGCCCCTCCGGGAATTGTCCGGGGAGCACAGATTTCGGAGGTGGGACGTGCACCGTCGTACAGCGAGAGGCGCGTTGATCGTTGGAGTCGCCGCAGCGCTAGCCGTCGCGGGCTGTAGCAGCAAGACCACCGACGGCGGATCGTCGGACACCGGCGGAACCGGGGACTCGACCGCGCTGAGCATTCAGCCCCAGGTGCTGCTCGATTCGGGGGGTGCGGAGGTCGCGAGCGCTGACGTCACCGACGCGGCCGATCCCGCCGGCGACGGCAACGCCACCTGCTCAGGGGTCACCCTCGCGATGGCGGGCGCGCTGACCGGCGCCAACGCGGCCCTCGGACAGAACATCCTGTACGGGGCCAAGCTCGCCCTCGACAAGCACAACAAGGCGAACCCGAACTGCCAGGTCGAGATGGAGACCTTCGACACCGAGGGCGACCCGCAGAAGGCGACCCAGGTGGCGCCGAACATCGTCAGCAACCAGTCCATCCTCGGCCTGCTGGGGCCCGCCTTCTCGGGCGAGACCAAGGCCACCGGCCCGATCTTCAACCAGAGCGGGCTGCCCTTCCTCACGGCGTCGGCCACCAACCCCACGCTGACCGAGAACGGCTGGACCAACTTCTTCCGGGGCCTCGGCAACGACAACAGCCAGGGCTCCGTCGTCGCCAAGTACCTCACCGGCACGCTCGGCGCGAAGAAGGTGTGCGTCGTGCAGGACGACTCCGACTACGGCGTCGGCCTGGCCCGGGTCGTGACCGAAACCCTCGGCGCCGCAGCTGATCCCGCCTGCTCGGCCAGCGTCAAGACCGGCCAGAAGGACTTCTCGGCCACCGTGTCCCAGATCAAGGGCGAGTCGCCCGACGCGATCTGGTACTCCGGCTACTACGCCGAGGCGGCCCCGTTCGTGACCCAGCTCCGCGAGGGCGGCGTGACCGCGACCTTCACCTCCGGCGACGGCGTCAACGATCCCGAGTTCGTCAAGCAGGCAGGCGAATCGGCCAACGGCGCCATCCTCACCTGCCCGTGCGTCCCGGCGCCGACGGCGCTGGCCGAGCAGTACGAGGAGCTCAACGGCCAGGCGCCCGGCGTCTACTCGGTCGAGGGCTACGACCTGACCACGATCATGCTCAAGGCCATCGACTCCGGGGTGAAGGACCGCGCGGGAATGCTGGCGTTCGTCAAGGAGTACGACGGGCAGGGCGTCGGCAAGAAGTACCAGTGGAACGACAAGGGCGAGCTGTCCAACGCCCTGATCCAGATCTACAAGGTCAACTGACCGAACGGATCCCGCAGCCGGGTGCCTGCTCGAGTGCAGGCCCCGGCTGCGCCGTCCGGGCGCCGGTAGTACCTCCCGACCTTCGAAAGTGACCGGATGATCGCGACCTCCCTCGCAGCCTCGGCAACCCTCTACGCGGGCAACATCGACTTCAACATCGAGGGGCTCACCAGGAGCTTCTGGCAGCTGACCATCGACGGACTGAGCTACGGCGCCATCTACGCGCTGGTGGCGATCGGCTACACCCTCGTCTACGGCGTGCTGCGGCTGATCAACTTCGCGCACTCAGAGATCTTCATGCTCGGCATGTTCGGCCAGTACGTGGCGCTGCAATTGCTGGGCTTCACGCCGAGCGGCAACGCCTACAACGAGGGCGTCGTGATGACCGTCGTGTTCCTCGGCCTGGCGATGCTGTTCGGCATGGCGGTCTCCGGCGGCGCTGCCGTCGGGCTGGAACGGGTGGCGTACCGGCCGCTGCGCAAACGCGGGGCCAAACCGCTCGTCTTCCTCATCACCGCGATCGGAATGTCGTTCGTGCTGCAGGAATTCGTGCACTATGTGCTGCCCAAGATCTGGCCCGGGCTCGGCGGCACCAATGCGCAGCAGCCCATCAAGCTGGTCCAGCCGGTCGAGGTGTTCGGCATCTTCGGCGCCTCGGTGAGCAACGTGACGATCGTGATCATCGTGGCCGCGCTGCTGCTCACCCTGCTCACCGACATCGTCATCAACCGAACCAAGTTCGGCCGGGGCATCCGCGCGGTGGCGCAGGACCCCGACACCGCGACCCTGATGGGCATCTCACGCGAACGCGTGATCATGCTGACCTTCCTGCTCGGCGGCATCCTGGCGGGCGCCGCGGCGCTGCTGTACACCCTCAAGATCCCGTCCGGGATCATCTTCAACGGAGGGTTCATCCTCGGGATCAAGGCGTTTTCCGCGGCCGTGCTCGGCGGCATCGGCAACCTGCGCGGGGCGCTGCTCGGCGGTCTGCTGCTCGGCGTGATGGAGAACTACGGGCAGGTGGTGTTCGGCAGCGAATGGCGTGACGTGGTCGCGTTCGTGCTGTTGATCGTCGTGCTGATGTTCAGGCCCACCGGGATCCTCGGTGAGAGCCTGGGAAGGGCGCGGGTATGAGTACCGAGAATTCCGCCGCGGGGCAGCCGGACCCGACCGACCTGCTCAAGCGGCCCCAACCCGACAAGCACGGTGTCGGCGACGCCATTCGGAGCTGGTGGAACGGCCTGGCCCGGCCGATGCAGTGGCTCGTCGGGGTCCCGCTGATCGCCCTGATTGCGATCCTTCCGGTCTGGCGGCCACCGTTCCTGGACACGCCGGGCACCGACTTCGGCGGGGTGATGGCCCAGTTCGCGATGTACGCCCTGATCGCGATCGGACTCAACGTGGTCGTCGGGCAGGCGGGGCTGCTCGATCTCGGCTATGTCGGCTTCTACGCGGTCGGTGCGTACACGGTCGCGCTGCTCACCAGTCCGAACAGTCCGTGGAACAAGATGACCGCAGGCGGCTTCTTCTCCGAGGACTGGGCGTGGCTGTCCTGCCTGCCGATCGCGGTCGCGATCACCGCGTTCGCCGGGCTGATCCTGGGCACCCCGACGCTGCGGCTGCGGGGCGACTACCTGGCCATCGTCACCCTCGGCTTCGGTGAGATCGTCCGGCTGCTGGCCGACAACCTCACGGACGTCACCCGGGGCGGCCAGGGTCTCTCGCAGATCGCGTACCCGCACCTCGGCGAGTCGGAGGACAGGCCGTATGGCGTCTTCTCGGCGGGCAACACCGGCGGCAACCTGAACTCCGGCGTGTGGTGGTTCTGGGTCGGCATGGTGATGGTGATCATCGCGCTGCTGCTGGTCGGCAACCTCGAGCGCAGCCGGGTCGGGCGCGCCTGGGTCGCGATCCGCGAGGACGAGGACGCGGCCGAGATCATGGGCGTGCCGACCTTCAAGTTCAAGCTCTGGGCGTTCACGATCGGCGCCTCGATCGGCGGTCTGTCCGGTGCCCTCTACGCGGGCCAGGTGCAGTTCATCAACCCGACCGGGTTCAACGTCATCAACTCGATGCTGTTCCTGTGCGCGGTGGTCATCGGTGGTCAGGGCAACAAGCTCGGCGTCATCGTCGGCGCGTTCATCATCGTGTACCTGCCGAACCGGGCGATGTCGATCGAGGTCGGTGGCCAGTCGCTCGGCGACTACAAGTACCTGTTCTTCGGCCTCGCGCTGGTGGTGCTGATGATCTTCCGGCCGCAGGGACTGTTCCCGGCGCGGCAGAAACTTCTGGCCTATGGCAGGCAGATCTACCAGGCTGTACGTAGACCAAGCGAGGCGACCGCAGCGACGACGGAGGTCGGCAGATGACGGCGGGACCGGGAGCAGGCGACGCGCTGTTCGACAACGAGGACATGGCGGCGAACCTCGCGCCCGAGGTAGACGTGCCGACCGCGGGCGAGGTGGACGTCGCGGCCATCGACCCGGCCCTCGGCGACCCCGAGGCGGTGGCCGAGGCGGTGGCCCCGCAGCGCGAGATCGAGACCGCCGAGGGGGAGGCGCTGCTGCAGACGCAGGGGCTGACCGTGCGGTTCGGCGGCCTGGTCGCGCTCGACGACGTCACGTTCGAGATCCGGCGCGGCGAGATCCTCGGCCTGATCGGGCCCAACGGCGCGGGCAAGACCACCTGCTTCAACGCCATCACCGGCGTCTACAAGCCATCGGCGGGCCGGGTGATGTTCGACGGCAAGCCGCTGGCCAAGACCAAGCGCAACGAGATCACCCGGCTCGGCATCGCGCGCACCTTCCAGAACATCCGGCTCTTCGGCGAGATGACCGCCCTCGAGAACGTGGTGGTCGGGACCGACGCGCGGCACCGGACCTCGGTGCCGGGTGCGATCTTCCGGACCGCGCGGCACCGCCGCGAGGAGCGCGACGCCGTGGAACGTGGGATGGCGCTGCTGGAGTTCGTCGGGATCGCGCCGCGCGCGGTCGAGAAGGCGAAGAATCTCTCCTACGGCGACCAGCGGCGCCTGGAGATCGCGCGGGCGCTGGCCACCGAACCCAAGTTGCTGTGCCTCGACGAGCCGGCCGCCGGGTTCAACCCGAGCGAGAAGTCTGCGCTGATGGACCTGATCCGAAAGATCCGCGACGACGGCTTCACGGTGCTGCTGATCGAGCACGACATGCGCCTGGTGATGGGCGTGACCGACCGCATCGTGGTGCTCGAGTTCGGCAAGAAGATCGCCGACGACCTGCCCGCCGCGATCCGCGAGAACCCGGCCGTGATCGCTGCCTACCTGGGGGTGCCCGACGATGCCATCGCCTGACGAGACGACCGGGCCGCTGCTCGAGGTGACCGATGTCGCGGTGAACTACGGGCGCATCCAGGCGCTGCACGGGGTCTCGCTGCGCGTCGAACGCGGTGAGCTGGTGACCCTCCTCGGCGCGAACGGGGCAGGTAAGTCCACCACCATGCGGGCGCTGTCCGGGCTGCTGCCGCTGACCCGCGGCCGAATCGTGTTCGACGGCCAGGACATCACCCACGTGAAGGCGCACGAGCGGGTGAAGCTGGGCATGGTGCAGGCGCCGGAGGGGCGCGGGGTGTTCCCCGGCATGACCGTGCAGGAGAACCTCGACATGGGTTGCTATGCACGCAAATTCGAGACCAAGGCGGCCTACGCCGAGCGGCTGGAGTGGGTGTTCGAACTGTTCCCTCGCCTCGAGGAGCGCCGCACCCAGGTAGGCGGCACCATGTCCGGCGGCGAGCAGCAGATGCTGGCCATCGGCCGGTCGCTCATGTCACGGCCGCGCCTGCTGATGCTCGACGAGCCGTCGATGGGGTTGGCGCCCATGGTGATCCAGCAGATCTTCCGGATCATCGCGGAGATCAACGCGCAGGGCACCACGATCCTGATGGTCGAGCAGAACGCGCAGCAGGCACTCACCCGCACCGATCGGGCCTACATCCTGGAGACCGGAGAGGTGACCAAGACCGGGACCGGCGCGGCGCTGCTCGCCGACCCCGTGATCAAGCATGCCTACCTCGGCGTCGGGTAGCGCGGTGGTCGGGGTGGTTCTCGGGTGTCGGTCCACGTCCCTAGACTCACTGCGGTGAGCCCAGCAACCGATCAACGGTCCTCCGCCCGTCCCGACGGCGCCGCAACCGCCGACAAGCCGACGCTGTTGCTGCTCGACGGCCATTCCCTGGCCTACCGGGCGTTCTTCGCGCTGCCAGCGGAGAACTTCAAGACGCACAGCGGTCAGACCACGAACGCGGTGTACGGGTTCACCTCGATGCTGATCAACCTGCTGCGCGACGAACAGCCGACGCACGTGGCGGCCGCATTCGACGTCTCCCGGCAGACCTTCCGTGCGGAGGCGTTCCCGGAGTACAAGGCGAACCGCAGCAAGACCCCTGACGAGTTCAAGGGGCAGGTGGAGATCACCAAGGACGTGCTCGGTGCGCTGGGCATCCCCGTGATGGCCGAGGCAGGGTTCGAGGCCGACGACATCATCGCCACCCTCACCACCCAGGCCACCGAGCTGGGCTATCGGGTGCTGGTGTGTACCGGCGACCGGGACGCGCTGCAGCTGGTCACCCCGGACGTCACCGTCCTCTACCCGAAGAAGGGCGTCTCCGAGCTGACCCGGTTCACCCCGGAGGAGGTCGAGGCCAAGTACGGCCTGACCCCGAGCCAGTACCCGGACTACGCCGCCCTGCGCGGCGATCCGAGCGACAACCTGCCCGGCATCCCCGGCGTCGGCGAGAAGACCGCGGCGAAGTGGATCCGTGAGTACGGCTCGTTCGACGAGCTGGTGCTGCACGTGGACAAGGTCAAAGGCAAGGTGGGCGACTCGCTGCGCGAGAACCTGGGCAGCGTGATCCTCAACCGCCGGCTGACCGAGATGGTCCGCGACGTGCCGCTGCCGTACACGCCGGACCAGCTGATGCTGGCGCCGTGGGACCGGGACCGGATCCACATGCTCTTCGACGACCTCGAGTTTCGCGTCCTGCGCGACCGGTTGTTCGACACCCTCTCCTCCGCCGAACCCGAGGCCGAGGAGGGCTTCGAGGTGCGCGGCGGCGCGCTGGCGCCGGGCGAGGTGGCCGACTGGCTGGCCGAGCACGCCCGCACCGGGCAGCGGCACGGGCTGTCGGTGGTCGGCTCGAAGCACCCGTACGGCGGCGACGCGAGCGCGGTCGCGATCGCGGCCTCCGACGGCGAGGGTGCGTACATCGTCACCGCGACCGCGAGCCCCGAGGACGAGAAGGCGCTCGGCGCTTGGCTTTCCGACGCGCGCGAGCCGAAGGCCCTGCACGAGGCCAAGGTGGCGATGCACGCCCTGCGCGGGCGGGGCTGGGTGCTCGCCGGGCTGACCAGCGACACCGCGCTCGCGGCGTACCTGGTGCGGCCGGGGCAGCGCAGCTTCAACCTCGACGACCTGTCGCTGCGGTACCTCAAGCGCGAGCTGCGGGTCGAGGAGTCGGGCGAGGCGCAGCTCTCGCTGCTCGACGCCGAAGACCAGGCCGACGCGGACGTCGCCGAGGGGGAGATCCTGCGGGCCAGGGCGGTGGTCGACCTGGCCGCCGCGCTGGATGGCGAGCTCGCTGCCATCGAGGCGGCCGGGCTGCTCACGGAGATGGAACTGCCGCTGCTCGGCGTGCTCGCGGACATCGAGCACACCGGCATCGCCGTCGACACCGCGCACCTGCACGACCTGCAGAGCCGATTCGCCGAGGCGATCAGCCTGGCCGCAGACGCGGCGTACGAGGTGATCGGCAAGCAGATCAACCTGGGCTCGCCGAAGCAGCTGCAGGTCGTGCTGTTCGAGGACCTCGACATGCCGAAGACGAAGAAGACCAAGACCGGGTACACCACCGACGCGGCCGCGCTCGAGGCGCTGTTCGAGAAGACCGAGCATCCCTTCCTCGAGCACCTGCTCGCGCACCGCGACGCGACCCGGCTCAAGGTGACGGTCGACGGGCTGCTCAAGTCCGTCGCGGAGGACGGCCGGATCCACACCACCTTCAACCAGACGGTGGCGGCCACCGGCAGGCTCTCGTCCACGGAGCCGAACCTGCAGAACATCCCGGTACGCACCGATGCCGGTCGGGAGATCCGGGACGGCTTCGTCGTCGGCGAGGGCTACGACTTCCTGCTGACCGCCGACTACAGCCAGATCGAGATGCGGATCATGGCCCACCTGTCCGGGGACGAGGGCCTGATCGAGGCGTTCAACACCGGCGAGGACCTGCACAGCTTCGTCGGCTCGCGCGCGTTCGGGGTGCCGATCGAGGAGGTCACCGCGGAGCTGCGTCGCCGGGTGAAGGCGATGTCGTACGGCCTGGCCTACGGTCTGAGCGCCTTCGGCCTCGCCGCGCAGCTGAAGATCTCCACGGAGGAGGCGAAGGGGCAGATGGACGCCTATTTCGCCCGCTTCGGCGGGGTCCGCGACTACCTCCGCGAGGTGGTCGACCAGGCCCGCAAGGACGGCTACACCTCCACCCTGTTCGGCAGGCGCCGCTACCTGCCGGACCTGAACAGCGACAACCGGCAGCGTCGCGAGGTGGCCGAGCGGGCCGCGCTCAACGCCCCGATCCAGGGCACCGCCGCGGACATCATCAAGGTTGCGATGATCGACGTGCAGAGCTCGCTCGCCGAATCGGGGCTGCGGTCGCGGATGCTGCTCCAGGTCCACGACGAACTGGTGCTCGAGGTGGTCGAGTCCGAGCGCGTGCAGGTCGAGGCGCTGGTCCGGGAGAAGATGGCCGGTGCCATCGAACTCTCTGTCCCGCTTGAGGTTTCGGTCGGAACCGGTCGCAGCTGGGATGCCGCGGCGCACTGACTATGAGGATGAACGTATGAGCGTATTGGTCTGTTTCCACGCCCACCCCGACGACGAGGTGTTCGTCACCGGCGGAGTCATGCGTCAGGCGGCCGATGCCGGCCACCGCGTCGTGGTCGTCACCGCGACCGACGGCGCGCTCGGCGAGGTACCCGAGGGGCTGCTGGCGGAGGGCGAGCTGCTGGCCGATCGCAGGCGCCGTGAGCTGGAGGAGTCCACCAGCGTGCTCGGCGCGCATCGGGTGGTGCTGCTGCACTACGCCGATTCGGGGATGGCGGGCACCCCGGAGAACGCGAACCCGGCGGCGTTCTGCAACGCCGACGTCGAGGAGGCCGCGGCGAGACTGGCCGCGGTCCTCGTCGAGGAGTCCGCCGACGTGCTCACCGTGTACGACCCGAACGGCGGCTACGGCCACCCCGATCACGTGCAGGTGCACCACGTCGGGGTGCGCGCCGCGGAGATCGCCGGGGTGCCGCACGTCTACGAGGCTGCCGTCAGCCGCGATCACATCCGCCGGCTGATGGCGGCGAACCCGGAGTGGTCCGAGGATGCCCAGCCCCCGGACCTGGACACCTTCGGCCTGCCGGACGAGGACATCACCACGGTCGTGGACGTGAGTGCGGCGATGGGCGCCAAGCGCGCCGCGATGCACGCGCACGCGACGCAGGTCGGCGATTTCGGGCCGTTCCTGCAGATGCCCGAGGAGCAGCTCCGGGCCGCGTTCGGGCAGGAGTGGTTCCGGCGCCGGGGCGCGCCTGCAGGCCTCGCGGAGACGGCGCTGCCCCTCTGACCGACTGCCGGAGCTAGCTCTCCTGGGCCGCGACCTGCTCGCGCACCTTGTCCATGTCCAGCGCCTTGACCTGGGTGACGAGGTCGTCGAGGGCGGCGGGCGGGAGCGCGCCCGGCTGGGAGAAGACCAGGATGCCCTCACGGAACGCCATGATGGTCGGGATCGACTGGATGCCTGCCGCGGCGGCGAGTCCCTGCTCGGCCTCGGTGTCGATCTTCGCGTGCACCACGTCAGGATGCTGCTCGGAGGACGCCTCGAAGGTCGGGGCGAAGCTGCGGCACGGTCCACACCAGGACGCCCAGAAATCGACGAGGACGACGTCGTTCCCGCCGATCACGTCGTCGAAGTTCTGCTGGGTCAGGGTCTGCGTAGGCATCCGAATCCTCTCGTCATGGCTTGTCGACCGGGTTCAACGCGCCGGTGCGTCCGATTCTTCCCGCCGCAGGCGTGGCGGTGTGGGAGGACCCCCCTCAGGTGATCAGCCATTCCCGCTTGGCCTCGCCGTCCCACCGCCTGATCGAGACCGCATGCCCGGTCAGGTGAGTGGCTGAGACGGCACAGACCGCGGCCCCGATCTGTTCGGGGAGCACCCGCCTGGCCAGCGTGACGTGCGGCGTCCAGTCGCCGGGGTGGGTGTGGGTGGGGATCCCCTCGCTGGTGTGCATCAGACGATGGACAGTCCGTTGCAGCGACAGTAGTCCTGACGTGGGAACCACCAGGTGCGCCAGCGTCTTTCGATGGCCACCGAAGATCACCAGCCCGCCGAGCGTGATCTGGAGGGTGGGGGCGAGCAGTCCCCGCTGGAGTTCCAGTTCGACCTCGGGGGCGATGTGCTGGGCGACCGCGAGGGTGATGTGCGGGCGGTTCGAGGCCTGCCGGACCGCGTCCTGTCCGCGGACCCCGGAGCCGGAGACCTGCCGCCATTCGCGACGGACGGCGGCGTCGAGGCGGTCGTCGAGTAACAACTCCACGGACTGCACCATGGTGAGTAATGATTGTCGGGTGACCCCGACGAGCGCAACGAAACCGGAGCCGGAACCACAGGCAACACCGGAGCCGACCAGGCTGGGCTTGCTGGTGGGGGACGGGATCGGGCACGAGATCGTGCCCGCGGCGCAGCGGATCGCGGACGCCGCCGTCTCCGCCGTTGGCGGCACCCCGGTGCAGTGGGTGCCGCTCGACGTGGGGCTCGATGCCATCGGGGCACACGGGACGCCGATGCCGGAGTCGACCCTGGTGGCGCTCGCCGACCTCGACGGTTGGGTGCTCGGCCCGCACGACAGCGCTTCCTACCCGGAACCGTTCCGTGGGCAGCTGACCCCCGGTGGCGCCATCCGCAAGCGATTCGACCTGTTCGCCAACATCAGGCCGTCGCGGGCGTTCGCCGGGGTGCGTGCGGTGTCACCCGGCATGGACCTGGTGATCGTCCGGGAGAACACCGAGGGCTTCTATGCGGACCGCAACATGTTCACCGGCAGCGGCGAATTCATGCCGACGCCGGACGTGGCGATGGCTGTCGGGGTGGTCACCAGGCGGGCCTGCGAACGGATCGCGCACACCGCCTTCGAACTCGCCTCCAGGCGGCGGCGTCGGGTCACGGTGGTACACAAGGCGAATGTGCTCGCCCTGACCACCGGCCTGTTTCGCGACGTGTGTCACGAGATCGGGGAGCAGTACCCGGACGTCGAGGTGCGAAACGAGCACGTCGACGCCATGGCCGCGCACCTGGTGCGGCGGGGCGGGGACTTCGATGTGGTGGTCACCGAGAACATGTTCGGCGACATCCTCTCGGATCTGGCGGGGGAGCTGGCCGGTTCGCTCGGCACCGCGCCGTCCCTGAACGCGTCCGAGACCAAGGCGATGGCGCAGGCGGCGCACGGCGCAGCCCCCGACATCGCAGGCCGAAACCGGGCCAATCCGACCGCGATGATCCTCTCGACCGCGATGCTGTTCGAGTGGTTGAGCGCGCGCGGCGGGGACCCGATGCTCGGTCGGGCCGCGGAGCGGATCCAGTCGGCGGTGGCGAACACCCTCGAGGTGGGGGTGGCGACCGCGGACCTCGGCGGGCTGGCGTCGACCGCGGAGTTCGCCGAAACGGTGACGGCCCGGGTACTTCGGCGATGATCGGGCCAGGGGACGCCGCCGCCCAGTAGTCTTTCCTGGTGGCAACTCGATCCGAGTCGAGCTCCGCGGCGCCCGCCATGGCGGGCCGCCGATCGCGTAGGCGCGCGAAGCGCATTGGCGCGGCCATCGGGGGCCTGGTCCTCGCGCTGACCGCGTCCGCGTGCGTGACCAACAACGAGGGACAGATCCCGGTCACGGACGTGGTGCACGTCGAGCGGGTCGAGGAGATCGCGGCGGGCCTGCCGCCTGAGGTCGCCGCGTCCGGTCGGCTGATCGTCGGGACAAATGTCCCCTACGCGCCCAATGAGTTCAAGGACGAGGACGGCAACATCGTCGGCTTCGACGTGGACCTGATGAACGCCGTCGGCAAGGTTCTCGGGCTGACCGTCGACTACAAGCAGGCGGACTTCGACAAGATCATCCCGGCAGTGCAGGCGGGCACCTACAACGTGGGCATGTCCTCCTTCACCGACACGAAGGAGCGCGAGAAGACGGTCGACTTCGTCACCTACTACCGCGCGGGCATCCAGTGGGCGCAGCGGACCGGTGAGCCGGTGGACCCGAACAACGCCTGCGGGCTCCGGGTCGGCGTGCAGACCACGACGACCGAGGACATCGACGAGGTGCCCGCGAAGAGCGAGACCTGCGTGGCCGCGGGCAGGCCGCCGATCAAGAAGGTGAAGTTCGACAGTCAGGACGACGCCGCGAACGCCTTGATCCTCGGCCGGGTGGACGCCCTGTCCGCCGACTCGCCGGTCACCGCGTACGCCATCAAGCGCAGCGATGGACGGCTGGAGGCGGCCGGTGAGGTGTTCGACTCGGCGCCCTACGGCTGGCCGCTCGCGAAGGGGTCGCCGCTGGCGCCCGCGTTGCAGCGGGCCATGCAGTACCTCATCGACGGCGGCCAGTACCAGCGGATCGCGGACAACTGGGGCGTCGGATCGGGGACGATCACACAGTCGCAGATCAACGGGGCGGCCGGCTGAGCCGGGGAAGGTGGACACCGATGCCAGCAGTGAGTGAGGGCGCCGACCCCGCGACAGGGGGGTCGGCCGAACCGGAGGCGATCAAGGCGATTCCGCTGCGCAGGCCGGGTCGCTGGATCGCCGCGATCATCGTTCTGGTCCTGTTGGGGCTCTTCGTGTACGGCGCCGCCACCAATTCGGCGTTCGCCTGGGATGTCTACGGCCAGTACCTGTTCGACCGACGGATCTCCGCGGCGGCGTGGGTGACCATCCAGCTGACGGTGCTGTCGATGGTGCTGGCGGTGGTGCTCGGCGTCGTGCTCGCGGTGATGCGGCTGTCGCCGAACCCGGTGCTGCGGACGTCGGCGTGGGGCTACCTGTGGATCTTTCGGGGCACCCCGGTGTACGTGCAGTTGGTGCTCTGGGGCCTGTTCCCGTCCATCTACAAGACGCTGGACCTGGGGATACCGTTCGTGCACCAGTTCGTGCACATCGAGCTGCAGGGCATCGAGGCGGCATTCCTGTTCGCGATCATCGGGCTCGGGCTCAACGAGGCCGCGTACATGGCGGAGATCGTCCGGGCAGGCGTCAGTTCGGTCAGCGAGGGCCAGAGCGAGGCCTCCACAGCGTTGGGTATGTCGTGGTCGCAGACCATGCGCCGGACGGTGCTGCCGCAGGCGATGCGGGTGATCATCCCGCCGACCGGCAACGAGCTGATCAGCATGCTCAAGACCACCTCGCTGGTCATCGCGGTGCCCTACAGCGAAGAGCTGTTCGGCCGCCAACGGGACATCTCGGCCGTGAACTTCCAACCGATCCCGCTGCTGCTGGTGGCCGCGACCTGGTACCTGGCGATCACCAGCATCCTGATGATCGGGCAGTACTACCTGGAGCGGTACTACTCGCGGGGCCTCTCGCGCACGCTGACCGCGCGCCAGCTGCAGGCGCTCGCCGACGCCCAGGGCAAACCGGCCGTGATCATGCCGCCGCCCGACACGCTCCCCGACGTTCCAGGAGGCGAACGACGATGACCCCGATGGTGAAGGCGGACCTGGTCTGCAAGAACTTCGGCGCCCTCAAGGTGCTGCGCGGCGTGTCCCTGGAGATCGAGCGTGGCCAGGTCATGTGCCTGGTCGGGCCGTCCGGGTCCGGCAAGTCGACCTTCCTGCGGTGCATCAACCACCTCGAGCAGGTGAACGCGGGCAGGCTCTACGTCGACGGCGA
Organism: Rhodococcus sp. NPDC059179; assembly: GCF_042754885.1. NCBI lineage: Bacteria > Bacillati > Actinomycetota > Actinomycetes > Mycobacteriales > Nocardiaceae > Rhodococcus > Rhodococcus sp. NPDC059179. The sequence goes on from NZ_JBHZBV010000013.1 coordinate 70,832, forward strand.
CCTGGTCGGCTACACCGAGCGCGGAGGCAAGCTCTACGAGCTGCACCCGAAGGCCGCCGCACGGCAGCGCCGCGACATCGGCATGGTGTTCCAGCACTTCAACCTGTTCCCGCACCGCACCGCGCTCGAGAACATCATCGAGGCGCCCACCCAGGTGAAGAAGGTCCGCAAGAAGCAGGCCGTCGAGCGGGCCCGCGACCTGCTCGACCAGGTCGGGCTGAGCGAGAAGGCGGACGCCTACCCGGCGCAGCTATCCGGTGGCCAGCAGCAGCGGGTCGCGATCGCGCGGGCCCTGGCGATGGACCCCAAGCTGATGCTGTTCGACGAGCCGACCTCGGCGCTGGACCCGGAGCTGGTGGGGGAGGTGCTCGGGGTGATGAAGAACCTCGCCAAGGAGGGCATGACGATGGTCGTGGTGACCCACGAGATGGGTTTCGCCCGCGAGGTCGCCGACCAGTTGGTGTTCATGGACGGTGGCGTGGTCGTCGAGTCCGGCAGCCCGAGAGAGATGCTGGCCAACCCGCAGCACGACCGGACCAAGCTGTTCCTGTCCAAGCTGCTGTAGTCCTCCGGATCTGCCGGAGTCGTCTCAGCCCCGGGCGTCAGGCGGGCTTGCGGCTGACGAAGATCGCGGTGCCCGGGAAGATCTGGCCGCGCAGCGGGCTCCACTGACCCCATTCGCGGTCCAGCCACTCCGGCCAGTCGGGCTCGACGATGTCGCGCACCTCGAGGCCGGCCGCGACGAGCTCGCGCACCCGGTCGCCGATCGTGCGGTGATGCTCCACGTAGGTCGGCGTGCCGTCGTCGTCGACCTCCACGTACGCCGTCCGGTCGAAGTACGGCATCGTCGCGGTCAGGCCCTGCGGGCCGGGGTCGTCGGGAAAGATCCAGCGGATCGGGTGGTTCACCGCGAACACCCACAGCCCGCCGGGGCGCAGCACCCGGGCCACCTCGCGCATCACCAGGGCCGAATCGGCGACGAACGGCACCGCGCCGAAGGCGGAACAGACGATGTCGAAGCTCTCGTCCGCGAACGGCAGCGACTCCGCGCCCGCCTGGATCAGCGGCACCCGCGGGCCGCCCTTGGCCATCGCGTCCAGCCCGCGGGTCAGCATGCCCATGGACAGGTCCAGCCCGACTGCCCGCGCGCCCTGGCCTGCGAGCCAGCGTGCGCACGGCGCCGAACCGCAGCCGACCTCGAGGACGTCGCGACCCGCCACGTCGCCGAGCAGGCGCACATCGCCCTCGTGCAGGCCCTCCGGGCACCACACGAACTCGCCCGCCGCGGAGTCCACGCCGAGGAACTCGCCGTGCGTGCGGTGGTAGTCGGCGGCGTCGGCGTCCCACCAGGCGCGACTGGCGCGCTCGCTGTCGGCCGAGTCGAGGCGGTCGCGGCTCACGCCCGCGGTGCCGAGGATGGAGTTCGCCTCGCCGTGACGGTCGGCCGGATCGGTCGGCTGGGTCATGTCTGCTGCGTCATTCGGTGGCCTCGGGCATGCGCTCCACAGTAGGGTTTCCCGTCGCCGTCGGCGCACCCGGGTTTGCCCAGCTCGCCACAGGTCGCGTACCCTAATCCACGCGAGTGTCTGCCGTGCGGTACCGGATTCGGTGCGGCTGCGGGGATTCGCGAGTCCGACAGAACACCATCAACCGACCACCCAACCGTCCGGAGCAATTCAACATATGCCCTCCACAACCACCACCTCGCCGCAGGTAGCCATCAATGACATTGGCTCCGCCGAGGATTTCCTCGCCGCCATCGATGCCACGATCAAGTACTTCAACGATGGCGACATCGTCGAAGGAACCATCGTCAAGGTCGACCGTGACGAGGTTCTGCTCGACATCGGTTACAAGACCGAAGGCGTCATCCCTTCCCGCGAGCTCTCGATCAAGCACGACGTCGACCCCAATGAGGTCGTTTCCGTCGGCGACGCCGTCGAGGCTCTTGTTCTCACCAAGGAGGACAAGGAAGGTCGACTGATCCTGTCGAAGAAGCGCGCACAGTACGAGCGCGCCTGGGGCACCATCGAGGAGCTCAAGGAGAAGGACGAGGCCGTCAAGGGCACCGTCATCGAGGTCGTCAAGGGCGGCCTGATCCTCGACATCGGCCTCCGTGGCTTCCTGCCCGCGTCGCTGGTCGAGATGCGTCGTGTCCGCGATCTGCAGCCGTACGTCGGCAAGGAGATCGAGGCCAAGATCATCGAGCTCGACAAGAACCGCAACAACGTGGTCCTGTCGCGTCGCGCATGGCTCGAGCAGACCCAGTCCGAGGTCCGCAGCGAGTTCCTGCACCAGCTCCAGAAGGGCCAGGTCCGCAAGGGCGTCGTGTCCTCCATCGTCAACTTCGGTGCCTTCGTGGACCTGGGTGGCGTCGACGGCCTGGTGCACGTTTCCGAGCTGTCCTGGAAGCACATCGATCACCCGTCCGAGGTTGTCGAGGTCGGCAACGAGGTCACCGTCGAGGTCCTCGACGTCGACCTGGACCGCGAGCGCGTCTCCCTCTCGCTCAAGGCGACGCAGGAAGACCCGTGGCGTCAGTTCGCCCGCACCCACGCCATCGGCCAGATCGTGCCCGGCAAGGTCACCAAGCTCGTTCCGTTCGGTGCCTTCGTGCGGGTCGAAGAGGGCATCGAGGGCCTGGTGCACATCTCCGAGCTGGCCGAGCGCCACGTGGAGGTTCCGGACCAGGTTGTCGGCGTCGGCGACGATGCGCTCGTCAAGGTCATCGACATCGACCTCGAGCGTCGTCGTATCTCGCTGTCGCTGAAGCAGGCGAACGAGGACTACAACGCCGAGTTCGACCCGTCCAAGTACGGCATGGCCGACTCGTACGACGAGCAGGGCAACTACATCTTCCCCGAGGGCTTCGATCCCGAGACCAACGAATGGCTCGAGGGTTCGGACAAGGTCCGTGAAGAGTGGGAAGGCCGTTACGCCGAGGCCGAGCGTCGCCACAAGATGCACACCGCTCAGATGGAGAAGACCGCTGCAGACGAGGCCGCCGAGGCTGCCAACGCTGCCGCCGGCTACTCCTCGGAGACCGGTTCCGTCGAGGCCGGCGAGTCCGCCGGTGCCGCACCGGAGTCCGCTGGTGGCTCGCTCGCCAGCGACGCTCAGCTCGCCGCACTGCGCGAGAAGCTGTCCGGCAACGCGTGATCCGATGACCCGCTAGCCGGGTCTCACAAAAAGCCCCGGTCCTGTCCAGGACCGGGGCTTTTTCGTCTCTTCAGGTCAGGCCCCCGGACTGGAAGCGAGTTCGTCGAGCATGGCGGCCTTCTCCACCAGGTCGTGGTCGGTGGGGTTGTCGCCATCCGGTAGTTCTCGGACGAGGTCCTCGAGGGTGACGATCACCCAGGATGAACGCTTGGCCACCTCGTCTCCCGAGAGAACCTTGATCGAGCCCTCCTCCAGCACCAGCGTCGGTTGCGAGAGGGGGCTGTCCAACAGCAGTCGAAGATCGTCGGCTTTGACAGTCATGTAGTAACGGTAGGACGCGGCCGCGACGGCCGCATTCGAATCTGCGTGCGCATCGGACACGAAACGACCCCGCCCGAAAATCGGGCGGGGTCACTCGAGGTGGTGCGGGAGTTGGGGGAGCCCGATCAGCTCACGGCTGCCGGGGCCCACGCGCTCTGCATGGCGGCGGTGCGCTTGCGCATGGTGGCGAAGCTGTGGCGCGCGGGGCTGATCATCTGGGTGAACCAGTTGCGGCGGTGCTCGGCCAGTGCGGACGCGACCTCGGGGATCAGGATGCAATGCACCCCGTCGACAATGCCCAGACGGTGCCGGCCCTGCAGGATGTAGTGGCTTTGCATTGGTGTTCCCTTTTTCTCGAGATGGGTGGCCTGGCGCGTCTGTCGGTAGGATACCGATTCTTCGGTAAACCTGGTGCATTTGGGGCTGGTGTGCTTCGGCGTGTTCAGATGTCAGACTGGTGGGCGTGCTGAGAATCGGCCTCACCGGAGGTATCGGAGCGGGTAAGTCCACGGTGTCGAAGATCCTGACGGATCTCGGTGCCGTCGTCGTCGACAGTGACCTGGTGGCCCGCGAGGTGGTGGAACCGGGCACGGAAGGCCTGGCCGGGCTGGTCGCGGAGTTCGGTGAGACGATCCTGCAGCCCGACGGACAGCTGGATCGGCCCGCGCTGGCGGCCACGGTGTTCGGAGACGACGCGGCGAGGGCCCGGCTGAACGCGGTGGTCCATCCGCTGATCGGCAGGCGCACAACCGAACTCGTCGAGTCCGCTCCCGCGGATGCCGTGGTGGTGCAGGACATTCCGCTCCTCGTCGAGGGCCGGATGGGGCCGCTGTTCAACCTTGTCCTGGTCGTCTACGTGGACGCGGAGGAACGGGTGCGGCGCCTGGTCGAGCTGCGGGGCATGCCGGAGGACGACGCCAGGGCTCGCCTGGCTGCGCAGGCCAGCGACGACCAGCGGCGGGCGACGGCCGATGTCTGGCTGGACAACAGCGGGCCGCAGGGCAGCCTCGACGCCGAGGTGAAGGCGCTGTGGGAGCGGCGGTTGGTGCCCTTCGAGGAGAACCTGCGGACCGGGTCGGTGGTCCGGGTTCGGCCGGTGCTGGTGCCCGCCGACCCGTCCTGGCCGGACCAGGCTCGTCGGCTGGTCGAGCGACTGCGGTTGGCGTGCGGCCAGACCGCCGTGCGCATCGACCACATCGGCTCGACCTCGGTGCCCGGCTTGGACGCCAAGGACGTGATCGACGTGCAGATCACCGTCGACAGCCTGGCCGCGGCCGACGCGCTGGCTGGCCCGCTGGCGGCGGCCGGGTTCCCGCGGATCGAGTCGGTCACCCGCGACGACCCGAAGCCGGATTACGCCATCGGCGGTGAGGCCGATCCGGCGCTGTGGGACAAGCGGATCCACGGCGGTGCCGACCCCGGTCGCCCGGTGAACATCCACCTCAGGGTCGACGGCTGGCCGGGTCAGCGGTTCGCGCTGATCTTCCGGGACTGGCTGCGAACGGACCCCGCGGCGTGTGCGGGGTACCTCGAGGTGAAGCGGCAGGCGCAGGCGAACGCGGCGGGCGCCGCCGACTACGAGGAGGCCATCGCCGCCTACGTGGACGCGAAGACCCCGTGGTTCGACGCGGCTTACGGCCGGTCGATGGAGTGGGCCGAGCGGACCGGCTGGTCGCCTGCCTGAGGGCGTGGCCTCAGCGCCAGGTGATCGGCATGCCCACCCGGTCAGCGCCAGCTGATCGGCATTCCCATCGCGGCGAGCCAGGCATCGAGGTCGTGACCGTGCGCGGCGATGCCGTCGGCCGCGGTCATGGCCCGGTGGATCGCCTGCTCGGTGGTCGCCGCGTCGAGCAGCCCGGCCGAGTGCGCGGCGATCAGCTCGTCCACGTCCAGTAGTTCGGTGTCGCGCCCGGTCCGCACCACCAGGTCCAGGTAGTGGTCCTCGGATCGCCAGACCCCTGGCGCCGCGGTGAATTCGCCGATGTCGACGTAGTGGTCCTGATCCCGTGCGTGATACGGGTGATAGTGGAAGATCGACGCGCGCAGCCCCAGGTCCGGGAGCAGCCACGACTCCAGGTAGTGGAAGTGCGCGTGGTCCGAGGTCCTGGCCATGTACAGGCCCCACGGTTCCAGCCGGTAGTGGTCCACCGGCCGCACGAAGCCCTTCGGGTCGGTGTTGGTCTTGTCCGTGAGGGAGAAGGACTCGATCTTCGGGGCGTGAACTTCGCCGTCCATGGATGCTGAACTTACCCGGCGGGTCCGGCCCCGACGACGATGCCGGGACCATGTCGGTGTCCCGGCATAGTCTGGGTCCATGGCTTTCGCATCCGAGCATCCCGTGGTGGCGCACTCCGAGTTCCGGCCGGTCGGCGACATCGAGCGGTCCGAGGCCCGGTTCGAGGTGGTGAGCCCGCACCAGCCTGCCGGCGACCAGCCCGCGGCGATCGAGGAACTGGAACGGCGGATCAGGGCCGACGAGAAGAACGTGGTGCTGCTCGGCGCCACAGGAACCGGAAAGTCGGCGACGACGGCCTGGCTGATCGAGAAGCTGCAACGGCCGACGCTGCTGATGGCGCCGAACAAGACGCTGGCCGCGCAGTTGGCCAACGAACTCCGGGAGATGTTGCCGAACAACGCGGTCGAGTACTTCGTCTCGTACTACGACTACTACCAGCCCGAGGCGTACATCGCGCAGACGGACACCTACATCGAGAAGGACTCGTCGATCAACGACGACGTCGAACGGCTGCGGCACTCGGCGACCTCCAGCCTGCTCTCGCGCCGCGACGTGGTGGTGGTGGCGTCGGTGTCGTGCATCTACGGTCTCGGCACCCCGCAGTCCTACCTGGATCGCTCGATCGAGCTCGAGGTCGGGGTAGAGGTGCCAAGGGACGCGCTGCTGCGGTTGCTGGTCGACGTGCAGTACAACCGGAACGACCTGGCCTTCACCCGCGGCTCGTTCCGGGTGCGCGGGGACACGGTGGAGATCATCCCGTCCTACGAGGAGCTCGCGGTCCGCATCGAGTTCTTCGGCGACGAGATCGAGGCGCTGTACTACCTGCACCCGCTGACGGGCGACGTGGTTCGTCAGGTCGATTCGCTGCGGATCTTCCCGGCGACCCACTACGTCGCCGGGCCGGAGCGAATGGAACGCGCAGTCAAGGACATCGAGGCCGAACTCGAGGAGCGGCTGGCCGACCTCGAGGGGCGGGGCAAGCTGCTCGAGGCGCAGCGGCTGCGGATGCGCACCAACTACGACATCGAGATGATCAAGCAGGTCGGGTTCTGCTCCGGCATCGAGAACTACTCGCGTCACATCGACGGCCGCGGTCCTGGTACCGCGCCCGCCACGCTCATCGACTACTTCCCCGAGGATTTCCTGCTGGTCATCGACGAGTCGCACGTCACCGTCCCGCAGATCGGCGCGATGTACGAGGGCGACATGTCGCGTAAGCGCAACCTCGTCGAGTTCGGGTTCCGGCTGCCCTCGGCGACCGACAACCGTCCCCTCACCTGGGAGGAGTTCACCCAGCGGATCGGCCAGACCGTCTACCTGTCGGCCACGCCGGGCAAGTACGAGCTCGGTCAGGCGGGCGGCGAGTTCGTCGAACAGGTCATCCGGCCCACCGGACTGGTGGACCCGGAGGTGGTGGTCAAGCCCACCAAGGGCCAGATCGACGACCTGGTGCACGAGATCCGGGAGCGCACGGAGAAGGACGAGCGGGTCCTGGTGACCACCCTGACCAAGAAGATGGCCGAGGACCTCACCGACTACCTGCTCGAGCTCGGGATCCGGGTGCGGTACCTGCACTCGGACATCGACACCCTGCGCCGCGTGGAGTTGCTGCGGCAGCTTCGGCTGGGGGAGTACGACGTCCTCGTCGGCATCAACCTGCTGCGCGAGGGGCTCGACCTGCCGGAGGTGTCGCTGGTCGCGATCCTGGACGCCGACAAGGAGGGCTTCCTGCGGAGCGCGACCAGCCTCATCCAGACCATCGGTCGCGCGGCCCGCAATGTCTCCGGCCAGGTGCACATGTACGCGGACAAGATCACCGACTCGATGGCGCGCGCCATCGAGGAGACCGACCGGCGCCGCGAGAAGCAGATCGCCTACAACAAGGAGATGGGCGTCGACCCGCAGCCGCTGCGCAAGAAGATCGCCGACATCCTCGACCAGGTCTACGAGGAGGCCGACGACACGGCCGCGGGCGTGGACGTGGGCGGCTCGGGCCGCAACGCCAGCCGCGGTCGCCGGGCGCAGGGCGAGGCGGGCCGGGCGGTCAGTGCGGGCGTGTACGAGGGTCGCGACGTGAAGTCGATGCCGCGGGCGGAGCTGGCGGACCTGGTCAAGGAACTGACCGACCAGATGATGAACGCGGCCCGCGAGCTGCAGTTCGAGCTGGCCGGACGGTTGCGCGACGAGATCCAGGACCTCAAGAAGGAACTTCGCGGGATGGACGCCGCGGGCCTCAAGTAGGCGAGGGGGTTTCGGCGCCGTCCGCTACCGTCGAGCGCATGGACGCAAAGACCGCAGGGCACGTCGCCCGGACCCTCGATCTGATCCACGGCATGTCGTACTTCGCGCCCGAGGTGAAGGAAAGCCTCGTCGCGGCCGGCTTGAGCCCGGGCCGGATGTGCTACTTCGCCGGGCGGTCCGCCGCGATGGGTGCGGTCGGCGCGGGCGTCGTCGCCGCGACCTTCTACAACTTCAACCCGGCGGAGATCTCCGCGGTCATCCCGGTCGCCTGGGCCCAGGCGCGGCCCGAGGACGTCGTGTCGGCCCGCTACCGTGGGGTGGACGCGGCGATGCGGCGGATCTTCGGCGTCGACGCGATCGCTTCGCCCACCTTCGACGAGGCAGCGACGCTGGCCGCGACCGCGGCGCGCGCCATCCCCGACGTGGCCGGACGGCCGCTGTACGCGGGGCACGCCGAGATCGCGTGGCCGTCCGAGCCGCATCTCGTGCTGTGGCACGCGCTCACCCTGCTCCGTGAGTACCGCGGCGACGGTCACGTCGCCGCACTGCAGACCGCGGGGCTCTCCGGCATCGAGGCGCTCGTTTCGCACACCGCGACCGGCGCCGGATTCCAGGAGCAGTTCGCCAAGTCCCGGCGCGGTTGGTCCGACGATCAGTGGAACGGCGCGGTCGGCTCGCTCACCGATCGCGGGCTGATCGGCGGCGGGCGGGAGCTCACCGCGGAGGGCTGGGAGTTGCGCGAGTGCGTCGAGGAACTGACCGACGAGATGGCGCTGGCCCCGTGGGCCGCGCTCGGCGAGGACGGCACGGCCCGGCTGCTCGAGCTCGGCACCGATCTGCGCGAGATCCTGGTGGCGCAGGGCGTGTTCCCGGACGGCGTGTACGGCCCCGCGGTGCCGCGTTGATCGTGGATGGGTGGCGTAGTCAGCTGGTGATGTCCTTGACCGCGAACCGCTGCCAGGCCAGCAGCCCGAACACCGCCGCGTAGGCCAGCGCGGAGAACGACCCGACGACGATGTCATGCCAGTCCACCGTCGGGGCCAGCAGCCGGGTCCAGGCGAACGAGAAGTGCCCCGGCAGGTAGTCCCGCCACTGACCGAGCGCGGTGATCTGGTCGAGGATCTGCACGAGAATGGACACCATCACGGTGCCGCCCACCGCGCCGAGCGGGGCGTCGGTGAGCACCGAGAGCAGCAGCGCCAGGCCGGCCACCCAGGTCAGGTTCACCGCGATGTACGCGAGCGCGAGGAGTAGCCGCCCGACCGCCTCGCCGTACCCGAGCGAGTCGCCGAACGGGGTCACCAGCGGGCCCGTCCCGTACAGGGTGGTGCCGAGCGCGAGGGCCACCCCGAACAGGATCAGGATCGCCAGCCCCGACAGCGCCGCGGACACGATCGCCTTCTGCTGCAGCAGCCGGCCGCGGGGGACCGGGATCGCCAGCAGGTACCGCAGCGAGGACCAGGACGCCTCGCTCGCGACGGAATCGCCGAAGAACAGCGCCACCACCACGATCAGCAGGAAGCCGACCGACATGAACAGGCAGAACACGGTGAAGTTCACCCCGCCCCTGGTGCCGAGCTCGATGAGGTCGACGGCGCCGGATTCGGAGTTCGACCCGCCGATGGCGAAGGCGACCGCCAGGATCACCGGGAGCAGCGCGAGGAACCCGAGCGCCAGATGGGTCCGCCTGCGCTTGAACTGACGCGTGAGCTCGGTGCGCAGCGGAAGGGTGTGCGTCGCCCGGTAACCGGCGGCCCGGCCGTCGGCATGGGACGTGACGGCGCCGCCGTCGGCGTGGGACGTGACGGCGCCGCCGTCGGCGTGGGACGTGCTGGTCATGTGTCCTCCCGGTGGTGCTCGCGATGGTCGGAGACGTCCACCAGGCGGAGGAAGACGTCCTCGAGCCGTGTCGTCTTCGACAGTCCCCGGACGCCGACGCCCGCACCGACCAGGGTGCGCACCAGCGCGGCCGGGTCGGTCCGGCCGAGATCGACCCGTAGCCGGGGGTGCTCGCCCTCGATCAGGCGCACCGGCCCGAGCCCGTCGACCGACTCGAGAACGGCCACCGCCCGGGTCGGGTCGTCGACGCGCAGCTCGGTCGCTCCCTCGGTGGAGGTGAGTTCCTCGACGGTGCCGGAGCTGATCACCCGGCCGTGGTTCATCACCACCACGTCGGTGCAGGTCTGCTCGACCTCCGCCAGCAGGTGGCTGGAGACGAGGACGGTGCGGCCGGTGCGCGCGTAGTTGATCAGCACCTCCCGCATGGTGCGGATCTGCGGCGGATCCAGACCGTTGGTGGGTTCGTCGAGCACCATCAGGTCCGGCAGCCCCAGCATCGCCTGGGCAATCGCGAGTCGTTGCCGCATCCCCTGACTGTAGGACCGGACCTTCCGTTCGATCGCGTCGCCGAGATCCGCGATCTCCAGGGCCTCGTCCATCCGGGCCTCCCCGGCCGGACGCCCGGTGGCCTCCCAGTAGAGCCGCAGGTTGTCGATGCCGCTCAGGTGCGGCAGCAGGCCGGATCCCTCGACGAAGGAGCCGAGCCGGGACAGCACGGGCGCGCCGGGGGTGACCTTGTGCCCGAAGACGCGGATCTCGCCCTCACTCGGCGTGATCAGGCCCATCAGCATGCGCAGCGTGGTGGTCTTGCCCGCACCGTTCGGGCCGAGCAGGCCGAGGACCTGGCCCCGGCGGACGGTGAAGCTCACGCCGTCGACCGCGCGGAACCCGTTGTCGTAGGTCTTGCGGAGATCGGTGATGACCAGGGGAGTGTCGACGAGTGTCGGGTCGACCTCTGCCGCCACCCGGCGCCGACGCCGGATCACGCCGATCGCCGCGAGCAGCGCGGCCCCGCCGAGGATGCAGGCGATGCCGATCAGCGGTGCGAGCGGCAGCGAACGGCTCGAGGTCGCCGCGGGGACGCTCGGCACGCGGAGGCCGGCGTCGGCGGCGAGGGCGACCGAGAACTGGGCCGGGGTCAGCGGGTTCGCGTACGCCTGGTCCGTGGTGGAGACGACCACCTCGATGTGGTGCCCCTGCGGCACCTGGAACGCGACACCGGGGAGGGTGACGGAGACCGGGAGCGGCCCCGACTGCCCGTCGGGCAGCCTGATCGCGGAGACCGCGCCGCCGGGCAGGGTCCGCCTGCCGTCGGGGCTCACGTCGTACAACTTGGCGAACAGCACGGCGTCCCCCGGCGCGGAGGCGGCGGTGATCGTGAGCCGCACCGTGGCGGCGCCGGTGATCGTGAGCGGTTGATCGAGAGGGGCGGTGGCGAACGAGGCGGACTGGCCGGGCGGGTCGGCCGCCAGTTCCACCGCCGGTCCGCCCGCCGTGGCGAGATTCGACAGCGCCGCACCGAGTCCGGGGACCGCGGAGAGCGCGGCAGGAGAGGCGCCGGGCGGGCGCAGGATGGTCTGCGACGTCGGACCGGCGAGCGGGAGGTCGATCGTCGGCGTCGGCGGCGAACCCGGGATCAGGCCGGGGTAGTCCGCCGCGGTCATCCGCCGGTAGGAGGGTCGGCCCTGATCGGTCGGCGTGCCGGGCAGCGAGAACACGAACTCGTCAGAGACCTCGGTGGACCCGCGCAGTCGGGCGGAGAGGAACCGCGCCGTCGCGGACTCGCTGAAACGGGTGCCCTCGCCGCCTGCGTCGTGTCCTCCGGGAAACCACCGCACCTGGACCGGTGTGCCCGCCGCCGCGATCTGCCTGGCGGTCGCATCGGACTGGTCCAGACCGAAGAGCGTGTCCTGCTCGCCCTGGATCAGCAGCGTCGGCGCGGTGATGTCGGCCGCGACGGCGGCGGGGGAGTGCGCGCGGAGCAGGGCGAGCAATTCCTGGCTCGGCTTGCCGGTCACCGCGGCCGCCGCGTACTCCCGGCAGAAGGTGGCCGCGAACCGTCCACACGGATCCTGTTGCGGCGCAGGATCGGCCTCGTTGGCGTCGGTGCGGGTGCCGGTCGGGGACGAGCCCGCGCCGAAGAAGATCCCCGCCCAGCCGCGCTTGAGTACACCGGGACCCCCGTACCCGGCGGCCGAGGGGGTCGACGGCGCCAACGGCTCGGCCGTACCGAAATTCGGAAACAGGGCGTGGCCCAGGTCATTCCATGTGATCGCCGACGCGATCGCATCGATCCGCCCGTCGAGCCCGCCGAGCATCAAGGCCAGGGCGCCGCCGTACGATCCGCCCGCCACCCCGATCCGCGGGTCTCCGGGGCCGTCCAGTTGCACGTCGCCGCGCGCGGCGAGCCAGTCGACCAGGCCGCGCGCGTCGGCCACTTCGCGATCCGGGTCGTTCAGTGAGATCAGCCCGGTGCTCTGCCCAAATCCCCTGGCGCTGTACGCCAGCACCACGAACCCGTCCTCCGCGAGCGCACGCGCCTGGCCGGCGACGGAGTCCTTGCTGCCGCCGAATCCGTGCGCGAGGAGCACTGCGGGGGCCGGGGTGTGCTGTGGAAGATACAGGCGGGCATCGATTTTGACCTGATCCGACTCCGCGGGGCCTGAGGGAACCGTCACGGCGACATCTTCAGTGACCGGTGCCGCGGGCTCGGTGATCGACCTGGTCACGGCGACGCCGCCGACGCTGACGGCGACGAGGGCAGCGACCACGGCGATCCGGGTCCTGATTCCGCGCGGCCGAGGGATTCGCATGAGATCTAATGTAGCGAGGCGACGCCGATGTGCGTTGTGCCGCAATTCCCCCTAACCCGATCGTGATCCGGCTAGGGTCATTCGCAGCGGCCGGGCTGTCCGTGATTCTGCGGCGCTCCGGTGAGACCTGAGCACCTTTGGAGGAATGAATGAGCGCCTACCGCACCATCGTCGTCGGAACCGATGGCTCGGATTCGTCCCTGAAGGCAGTGGACAAGGCCGCGTCGCTGGCTTCCGATGCCGGCGCGACACTGGTCATCGCCTGCGCCTACTACCCGGCGGACCCGAAGGACATCGAGGCCGCGCAGGACACCCTCCGCGAGGACGCGTACCAGATCACCGGTTCCGCGCCGACCTTCGAGATCCTGCGGACCGCCCGTGAGCGGGCACACGCGGCTGGGGCGGAGAACATCGTCGAACGCGCCGTCGTCGGTGCCCCCGTTGATTCACTGCTCGCCCTCATCGACGAGGTGAAGGCCGACCTGCTGGTGATCGGAAACCGTGGCCTCAACACCCTGACCGGACGCCTGCTCGGATCGGTCCCCTCGGACGCTGCACGCAAGTCGACGTCCGACGTGCTGATCGTGCACACGGTCCGCTAGTCGCGCCAACGCACTGTCCGCCCCCGCCGGTGTCGCCGACGGGGGCGGATTGCGTTGTGCCCTGAAACCTATTCGAGCACGGACAGTTTGGACAGTCCGTCGGGCAACGGGTGCGCGTGCACCACACCGAGCCGTTGCGTGGCGCGGGTGAGCGCGACGTAGAGGTCGTTCATGCCGCGCGGCGACTCGTCCACGATCCGGCCGGGCTCCACGATGAGGACCGAGTCGAACTCGAGCCCCTTCGCCTGCCGGACCGAGAGCACGCTGACCGAATCCGAGACCAGGTCGAGGAACTCGTCGACGCCGGACTCACTGGTCAGCACCGCGGTGAGGCCGGGACCCGACTCCGCCGCGACCAGGCGCCGGACCCGCTCGGCGACCGCGCCTTGCGGCACCCGGCTGGCCCACGGCCGGGTCCCCGAGTCTCGCACCGAACGCGGAACCGTCTGACCGGGGTCGATCAGGGCGAGCACGTCCTGCGCCACTTCCATGATCTCGGACGGCGTGCGGTAGTTCACGGTCAGCTCGGTGAGCTTCCAGCGCCGGGCGACGTACGGCTCGAGCACCGTCTGCCAGGACGAGCTACCGGCCGGGTCGCCGGTCTGAGCGGTGTCACCGACCAGGGTCATCCACCGATTGGGGATGCGCCGCATCAACATTCGCCAGGCCATCTCCGAGAGTTCCTGCGCCTCGTCCACGATGACGTGCCCGTAGGTCCAGGTGCGGTCGGCGGCGGCGCGCTCGGCGGCGGTCTGCGACTGGCGTAGATCCTGGCGTTGCGCGAGCTGGCTGGCGTCGATCAGGTCGTACGCCATCAGGATCTCGGGATCCAGGTCGTCCTCGAGATCCTGGGGGGCCGAACCGGTGAGGATGTCCAGCGCACCCTGAGCGTCGGCGATCTGCGCCCGCCACTCGCGGTTCGCGCGTTCGCGTTCAGCCGCATCGTCCACGCCGAGCAGTTCGGCGAGCTCGTCGAGCAGGGGAGAGTCGGCGGCGCTGAACCCCGCGACGCCGGTGCGGTGCAGCAACTCACGCTGCTCCGAGGTGAGTTGGCGCGCGGCCGTCGCCAGGCGCTGCCGCGAACTGAGTAGGTCGGCGAGCACCCGCTGCGGCGTCAGCTGCGGCCACAGCCCGTCGATCGCGGCCATCACGTCCTGGTCGCCGCGCATCTCGTCCCTGATATCGGCGACGTCGTCGCGGCTGAGCAGATTCGCCCCGCCGAGCACGTTTGACCCGATCCGGGCCGCATGCTGATCGGCGAGGGCCTCGATCACCGCCGAGACGAAGATCGGCCGGGCGAGGTTGTGCGGGCGCCGCGACGAGCGGGCCCGCCCCCGCGCCCGGGCCACGACCTTGCGATCGAGGGTGATGGGGTAGGAGTCGAACCTCAGCCGGATCGGTTCCGACGGGGTCTCCTGCCGGTCCCGGACGGCCTGCTTGAGCACCTCCACCATCGCGAGTGAACCCTTGACCTCGCCGCACTCGAGCGAATCCTGGTGGGTGGCACGCACTCCCGGATAGAGGTCGCCGATGGTGGAGAGCAGTACGCCGGTCTCACCCAGCGACGGCAGCACCTGGCCGATGTAATCCAGGAAGGTGTCGTTGGGTCCGACGATCAGCACGCCGCTCTTCGCGAGCTGCTGGCGGTAGGTGTAGAGCAGATATGCGGCACGGTGCAGCGCCACCGCGGTCTTACCGGTGCCCGGTCCGCCCTGCACCACCATCACCGACTTGTGTTCGGACCGGATGATCGCGTCCTGTTCGGACTGAATGGTCTCGACGATGTCGTTCATGTGGCCGGTCCTGGCCGCGTTCAGGGCGGTGAGCAGGGCGCTCTCGCCCGCGACGCCGTCCGCGCCGTCCAGGGCGCCTGCCCGCTGCGCGGTCTCGAGGTCCAGGTATTCGTCGCCGAGACCGGTGACCTTTCGGCTACGGGTCCGGATGTGCCTACGCCGGGTCACGCCTTCGGGGGCGGCCGGGGTGGCCAGGTAGAACGGTCGGGCCATCGGTGCCCGCCAGTCCAGCAGCAGGGTCTCGTAGTCGTTGTCGTCATCGAGGATGCCCACGCGGCCGATGTAGCGGCGACCGTCGTCGTCGGCGCGTTCGGCGTCCGGTTCCTGTCCATCGAGGTCGATGCGACCGAAGCACAGGCCGTTCTCGGCGGCGTCGTACTTGGCGATGTCCTCGGTGTACATCAGGCTGAACGACTCGCGTTCGCTACGGGCCTGCGGGGTGCCGCCGGTCTCCAGGAGCACCTTGCGCAGGCGGGTCGCGGCGTAGTCACGCAGCGCGTCCAGACGGTCGTACAGCATCGACACGTACTGCTGCTCGCGCTCACGTTCGTCGTGCTGCAGCGCCTCGTCTGGCAAGTGATCTCCTTGGACCGAAAGGGGAGTGAAAAGTGCCAAGCGAGTCTAGTGGGCGGGCGAGACGGACGCAGAAGTGCCTGGTCAGCTTGTGGAACTTCAGAACCGCCAGCGGGTCTGGCTGAAGGTGCCCTTGCCGAAAGCGAACACCGTGCTCGGTTCGACCCGGAACACCAACGCCGTGCCGGCGTCGTGGCGAAAACCACTCTCCACGACCTCGAACCGCCAATCGCTGCCGTACTTCACTTCGTACGCGTCGGCGAGGCGGCGCAGCGTAGGGGAGTCCAGGACCGCGACCGCAGCGCCCTCGACGATCACGTCGAACCCCTCGGCGTAGCCGTTGCATCCGGTGGTGAGCACGCAGGCGGTGTTCACCTCGAGGTTCCGTGCCTTCCGCTCGTCGGGGCCGGTGCAGAAGTGCAGGGCGTCGTCCATCCAGACCGCCAGCAGCGGCGTCACATGGGGGCGGGCGTCGGGACGCACCGTGGACAGCCAGTACGTCGGGGCCTCCATCAGCACCGTGCGGGCCCGTACCCACTCCGCAGGCTTCGCGTCGGGGTCGCTGTAGCGGCTGTCGAGTTCGGCCGCCGGGTCGTTTGCCGTCATCTCGCGGGTCCTCTCGTCGCAGTTCTCAGCCGGTCAGGAGGGTCTCGTGCACCGAGCGCCACCGCAACCCGTTGCGGGCGCCGGTTTCTGGGACCAGGACGGCGGTGACGACCCGCACGGCGGACCCGTCCCCGGTGTGGTGTGTCTCGTGGAACCGGGCGACGGACACCTCGGCGGTCGCGAGCAGCACCTCGACCGCGGTGATCGCGATCTGCAGGCCCGGATCGGCGTTGGCGGCGCCGCGCAGGGAGTTGGCCAGTTCCTCGCCGGACACGACGCGGCCCTCGGTGGTGACGAGCGAGAAATCCGGGGCGTGCGCGGCGACGAACTCGGTCAGCAGCGCGGGGTCGGCGACCGTCCCCAGCCATCGTTCGAGTACCGCGTGGTGATCCTCGATCTCGCGGGCGATCCGAGTGTCGGTCGCGGGACTCACGAGCCCAGATCGGCGACGGCGCGCCTGGCCCGCCGCACGGCACGTTCGGTGCTGACGCCCACCGTGTGGCTCAGGTGCACGCCGCGCTCGGCCGCCGCGTCGGTCCACTCGGCGCCGTGTTCGCGCGCCAATGCGAGGAGTTCGGGGGCGCGTTCCTGCGCCGCCTCCGCGAGCGCCGACCCGCGTTCGGCTGCCTCGGCCGCGAGCTCGCGCACCCGTTCGGAGGCGGACTGCAGTCGGTCACCGACGGCCGCGTGCACCTCGCCGTCGGGTGCTGCGGGCAGCGCGGCCAGCACAGCGTCGGATGCCTGGCGGGCCGCCCGGCGACCCCGCCAGCCGAGGGACGGCCTGCCCTCGGTGTCGACGCCCGCGATCAGCAGACCACCGAGCAGGCTCATGTTCTTGAAGAACTGGGTCCGGTGCGCGGCCCGCTGCGCGGGGTCGCTCTCCGCCCAGAAAGCGTGCCCGGCAAGCGTCGTCGGCAACAGGCTGCCCGCCAACACCAGCGACGCGACGCGCGGCACCGTGCTGGTGGCGAGCAGGGCGCCCGCGCCGACCTGGATCGCCCCGTTCAGCCGGACCAGATTCTCGGGGCGTGTGGGAACCAGCCCGGCGACGCCATCGGGGAGGGCGCCGTGGGCCCGCGCGATGAACGGCTGGGCGACCGCGGCCTTACCGGCGGGATGTCGGAGCGCATCGATGCCGCCGGTGATGAACACCGTAGCGAGCAGGGGGCGGGCGATTCGACGGACCAACATGGAGTGGCCTCCCTCGTGATCGGGTGCCCTCCACATTAGCCACGGACGGGCGTCACCAACCGCGTTCCTGCCACTCCGCGAGGAACGGGCGCTCGGCACCGATCGTGGTGTCCTTGCCGTGCCCGGGGTAGACGACGGTGTCGTCCGGGAAGCGCTCGAAGAGCTTGGTGGTCACGTCCCGGTAGAGAGAGGTGAACTTTTCCTCGTCGGCGGTCTTGCCGACGCCGCCGGGGAACAGGGAGTCACCGGAGAACAGGTGCACCTGGCCGGACGCCGGATCCGTCAGCGCCAGCGCGATCGAGCCCGGGGTGTGACCGGCGAGGTGGATGACCTCGAGTGCGAGCCTGCCCACCTCCACGAGGTCGCCGTCGGTGACGGTGCGGGCCGGTGTCACCGGGAGCGGGTCGGCGTCGAGGGCGTGCGCGATGGTGGGGACGCCGGTTTTGCCGACCACCTCCGCGAGCGCGAGCCAGTGGTCCGGGTGCTGGTGGGTGGTGACGATCGAGGACAGTGTCGGCGCCGCGGCCGCGAGCAGGCTCACGAGCCGGTCCGCGTCGTTCGCGGCGTCGATGAGCAGGGCCTCGCCGGTCTCGGAACAGACCACGAGATAGGCGTTGTTGTCCATGGGGCCGACGGAGATCTTGGTGATGCTGGCGCCCGCGAAGGTACGCCGCTGCGGGTCGGCACCGGCGGTGAGTTCTCCGGTGTAGTGGTCGTCAATTGTCATCTGCTGCCCGTCCATGGTGGGGACGCTACCGTCGAATGGGTGCGGGCGTCGGCCGCGGCGCGCGATCGACCGCGGCGGACCACGGGGCCGTCTGGTTGGCGGTCCACCGAACTTGTCGGTGCCCCGGCCTACCATGTGCAGCGCGTGAGGACTATCGCCTCGGCGCCGACGAGAAGGGACATCGAGTGGCGGACCGCCTGATCGTGCGAGGAGCGCGTGAGCACAACCTGCGAGGCATCGATATCGACCTGCCCCGGGACAGTCTCATCGTCTTCACCGGGTTGTCCGGCTCCGGAAAGTCGTCCCTCGCGTTCGACACCATCTTCGCGGAGGGCCAGCGCCGCTACGTCGAGTCGCTGTCGGCCTATGCCCGGCAGTTCCTCGGTCAGATGGACAAGCCCGACGTCGATTTCATCGAGGGGCTCTCGCCCGCGGTGTCGATCGACCAGAAGTCGACAAACCGCAACCCGCGCTCCACCGTCGGCACGATCACCGAGGTGTACGACTACCTGCGTCTTCTCTACGCCCGCGCGGGCACCCCGCACTGCCCGGCCTGCGGCGAGCAGATCTCCAAGCAGAGCCCACAGCAGATCGTCGATCAGGTGCTCGCAATGGAGGAGGGCATCCGGTTCCAGGTGCTCGCGCCGGTGGTGCGCACCCGCAAGGGCGAGTTCGTCGACCTCTTCGACCAGCTCAACACTCAGGGCTACGCCCGCGTGCGGGTCGACGGCGTCGTGCACCAGCTGACCGACCCGCCGAAGCTGAAGAAGCAGGAGAAGCACGACATCGAGGTGGTCATCGACCGCCTGACGGTGAAGGCGAGCTCGAAGCAGCGGCTCACGGACTCGGTCGAGACCGCGCTGCGCCTGGCCGACGGCATCGTCGTGCTCGACTTCGTCGACCGGGACGAGGACGCCGCCGACCGTGAGCGCCGCTTCTCCGAATCGCTCGCCTGCCCGAACGGGCACGCGCTCTCGATCGACGACCTCGAGCCGCGATCGTTCTCGTTCAACTCGCCCTATGGCGCCTGCCCGGAGTGCACCGGCCTCGGCATCCGCAAGGAGGTCGACCCCGAGCTGGTGGTACCGGACCCCGAGCTGAGCCTCGAGGACGGCGCGATCGCCCCGTGGTCGATGGGCCAGACGTCGGAGTACTTCGGCCGACTGCTGTCCGGGCTGGCCGACATCATGGGCTTTGAGATGTCGACCCCCTGGAACGAGTTGCCTGCCAAGGCCCGCAAGGCCGTGCTCGAGGGCAGCGCGGACCAGGTGCACGTCAAATACAAGAACAGGTACGGGCGGACGCGGTCCTATTACGCCGAGTTCGAGGGCGTGATGCCCTTCCTGCACCGTCGGCTCGAGCAGACCGAGTCCGAGCAGATGAAGGAACGCTACGACGGGTACATGCGCGACGTGCCGTGTCCGGCGTGTGCCGGAGCCCGGCTGCGGCCGGAGATCCTCTCGGTCACGATCTCGGCGGGCAAGCACGGCAAGAAGTCCATCGCCGACGTCGCCGAGCTGTCGATCTCGGACTGCGCTGACTTCCTGAACAGTCTTACCCTCGGCTCGCGTGAGGAAGCGATCGCCGGGCAGGTCCTCAAGGAGGTGCAGGCACGGCTCGGGTTCCTGCTCGACGTCGGACTCGAGTACCTGTCGCTCTCCCGTGCCGCCGGCACCCTCTCCGGCGGTGAGGCCCAGCGGATCCGGCTGGCAACCCAGATCGGTTCGGGCCTGGTCGGCGTGCTGTACGTGCTCGACGAGCCGTCCATCGGCCTGCACCAGCGCGACAACCGACGGCTGATCGAGACGCTGACCCGGCTCCGGGACCTCGGCAACACGCTGATCGTGGTCGAACACGACGAGGACACCATCCGCACCTCCGACTGGGTCGTCGACATCGGACCGCTTGCGGGGGAGCACGGCGGCAGGGTCGTGCACAGCGGTACCTACGAGGAACTGCTGACCTGCGAGGAATCCCTCACCGGCGCATACCTTTCCGGGCGGTCGAGGATTGACGTGCCCGCGATCCGCAGGCCCGTCGACAAGAAGCGGCAGGTCGCCGTGATCGGCGCGAAGGAGCACAACCTCAAGGGCATCGACGTCAGCTTCCCGCTCGGCGTCCTCACCTCGGTGACGGGCGTGTCCGGCTCGGGCAAGTCGACCCTCGTCAACGACATCCTCGCGACGGTGATGGCGAACAAGCTCAACGGTGCGCGCCAGGTTCCCGGCAGGCACACCCGGATCAACGGGCTCGATCAGCTCGACAAGCTGGTGCAGGTGGACCAGTCGCCGATCGGGCGGACGCCGCGCTCGAACGCGGCCACCTACACCGGCGTGTTCGACAAGATCCGCACCCTGTTCGCCGCCACGACGGAGGCGAAGGTGCGCGGCTATCAGCCGGGACGGTTCTCCTTCAACGTCAAGGGCGGCCGGTGCGAGGCGTGCTCGGGTGACGGCACCCTCAAGATCGAGATGAATTTCCTGCCGGACGTGTACGTGCCCTGTGAGGTGTGCCACGGGGCCCGTTACAACCGGGAGACCCTGGAGGTGCACTACAAGGGCAAGACCATCGCCGAGGTACTCGACATGTCGATCGAGGAGGCAGCGGACTTCTTCGAGGCGATCACCTCGATCCACCGCTACCTCAAGACGCTGGTCGAGGTCGGGCTCGGCTATGTGCGGTTGGGCCAGCCCGCACCGACCCTGTCCGGCGGCGAGGCGCAGCGCGTCAAGCTGGCCGCCGAACTGCAGAAGCGTTCCACCGGTCGAACGGTGTACGTGCTCGACGAGCCCACCACCGGCCTGCACTTCGAGGACATCCGCAAGTTGCTGGGCGTCGTCAACGGGCTGGTGGAGAAGGGCAACACGGTGATCGTGATCGAGCACAACCTCGATGTGATCAAGACGTCGGACTGGGTGGTCGACATGGGCCCCGAGGGCGGCTCGGGCGGCGGGACCGTCGTCGCCGAGGGCACGCCGGAAGCGATCGCGGCGGTCCAGGAGAGCTACACCGGCAGGTTCCTGCGGGAGGTGCTCGACAGCGCGCCCGTCGCGCCGGCCGCGCCGCCGAAGCGTAAGCGTGCACCGCGCAAGGTCGCCGCGCAGGTGTGAACGACGGCAGGGCCGGGACCGGTTGATCGGTCCCGGCCCTGCCGGACGTGCGGTGCAGACGAACTAGACGGTGGTGGCCGGCGGGGTGGTGCCGGTACCGGTGCCGGCACCGGCCGAGCCGCCCGCGCCCGCGAGCATGGAGTTGACGATGTTGGCAAGCGATCCGAACAGGCCGTCGATGTCACCGGGGTTGGGCATGTGAGCTCCTTCATTGCGATGTGCGGTGTTCATTACCGAGGCGCTGAAAGCCAGCGTTCTCGTTGGCTGGAGACGAATCGAGCTGGTGCCGCCTCCCCACGTGAAGGATGGCGACGGGCAGAACGAATGTGATCCCCCGATTGCAGCGAGACCGGCCCGAATCGATCGACTCGCCGAGTCGTCGTGAGCTGTCCGGGTGGGTGTCCTCGCTGCATCCGGAATCTTTGTACACGAACCGGACTGGACGTGCGTACGGAATCTGAGGGCCGCTTTCCGCGAACGATTGTGACGTCCGTCACAGCCGGTTGGGTAGGTTCGCGGGCGCCAGAACTGTGCTGCTCAGCGCGCTGATTAGGCCCGCTCAGGAGTCTATGGACATCGCGCGGGCGGCGCTCACCGAGGCCTCGATCAATGAGCGGAGCTCGGACTCGTCGACGTCGGCGAGGCGCTTGATGTAGAGGCAGCCCTTGCCGTTCCTGTGTCGGCCGAGGCGCTGCAGGGCCTCGCGGTGGTCGTCCAGGTTCAGGCTCAGATAGAGGGTGAGCGCGGTCGACCTGGGGGCGAAACCGATCAGTGCGGTGTTCCCGTGGTGTCCGCTGGCGTAGCGGTAGGTGCGGTTGCCGAACCCGATGATGCCCGAACCCCACAGGGCGGCCGGCTCGCCGGTGGCCGCCTGCATCAGGTCGACCAGGCGCCCGCAGTCGGCTCGCGTGACCTCGTCGGTCAGCGCGCCGAGGAATTCCTCGACGCTGTCGCCGGTCGGCTGGGTCTTGTTCGCCATGGCGTCAGTATCCCCGCTCGGGGCCACCGCCATCGAGGGAACGGGCCACTCGACGGCGGTGGGTGAGGGCGGTCAGTGGACGGGGCCGGTGTACTTCTCGCCCGGGCCGTTGCCGGGCTCGTCGGGGTGTGCCGAAGCCTCGCGGAAGGCGCGCTGAAGTGCCTGCAGGCCCTCGCGGATGGGGCCTGCGTGTGGGCCGAGGTACTCCGCCGACGCGGTGACCAGGCCGGCGAGGGCGGTGATCACCCGGCGGGCCTCGTCCAGGTCGAGGTGATCGCTTTCGTCGGGGTCGGGTGAGGAGAGCCCGAGCTTCTCGGCGGCCGAGCTCATCAGCATCACTGCGGCGCGGCTGATGACCTCCACTGCGGGCACCTCGGCCAGCTCGCGGACATCGCCCGTGTGAGTTTGCTCTGTCATGCCTGCTAGACTTCCATACACGACCGCCCCCGACGATGTTGGGGGCAGCAAGTGGAGTCCGACTCCCACCGCTATCTGGCGCATCAAACACGCTGGTCAGCGGTCCGGTCGCCCGCCCCGAGGGCTGGTTTTGCCACGGTTTTCCGTGTGCAGATCCTGCCAGGGACGGGTTCCCTCTCCGTTGAGGGGATGTGCGTTGCGGTGTGTTCGCGGCGGACATCGAACCGGTCGACATCGGGCCCCGCATGGTGAAAATCCAGCGGGGTCCTTTTGTTGGGAGAGAGCGGGCTGCGGGCTGCCGGCGGTCAGGACGACCACGCCGCTCAACCTAGGAGGCCCCATCAGCACTGAGACCCGCATCAACGATCGCATCCGCGTACCCGAGGTTCGACTCGTCGGACCTGGCGGTGAGCAGGTCGGGATCGTGCGTGTTGAAGATGCACTCCGCTTGGCCCTCGAGGCCGATCTCGACCTGGTCGAGGTGGCGCCCGACGCCCGTCCGCCGGTGTGCAAGATCATGGACTACGGCAAGTTCAAGTACGAGGCCGCGCAGAAGGCGCGCGAATCGCGCAAGAACCAGACGCTGACCGTGATCAAGGAGCAGAAGCTCCGCCCGAAGATCGACGATCACGACTACGAGACCAAGAAGCGAAACGTTGTCCGCTTCCTCGAAGCCGGGTCCAAGGTCAAGGTGACCATCATGTTCCGCGGTCGCGAGCAGTCCCGTCCCGAACTGGGCTTCCGGTTGCTGCAGCGCCTCGGTGCCGACGTCGCCGACCTCGGCTTCGTCGAGACCTCGGCAAAGCAGGACGGCCGCAACATGACCATGGTGCTCGCCCCGCACAAGGGTGCGAAGACCCGCGTCAAGGCACAGGAGAGCGCGCAGGCGCCGGTGCCCGTGGTCCCGAGGCCCGCCTCGGCGCCCGCACCGGAGGCACCCGCCGCGCCGGCCACTCCGGCTCCGGCCGATGGTGCCGCGCCCGAGGCGCCGACCAGCTAGCCAGACCAGCACCACCGAAATGCAGTACCGAAGAAACAGAGAACTGAGGACTCCATGCCCAAGATGAAGAGCCACAGCGGCACCTCGAAGCGATTCAAGGTGTCCGGCAGCGGGAAGATCCTGCGCCAGAAGGCCGGCCGTCGCCACCTGCTCGAGCACAAGCCCACCAAGGTGACCCGTCGCCTCGATGGCAAGGCCGTTGTCAGCAAGGCTGACACCCCGCGCATCAAGCGCCTGCTCGGCATCTGATCGAAGACCAGCACTTTTTGACCAACCAGGGGCGCGCGTCGCGCCCCGAGATTGACAGGATTTCCCAGTGGCACGCGTAAAGAGGGCGGTCAACGCCCAGAAGAAGCGTCGTTCAATTCTTGAGGCCTCCAAGGGCTACCGTGGACAGCGCTCGCGCCTGTACACCAAGGCCAAGGAGCAGCAGCTCCACTCGCTCACCTACGCGTACCGCGACCGCCGCGCGCGCAAGGGTGACTTCCGCAAGCTGTGGATCACGCGTATCAACGCCGCCGCGCGCGCGAACGACATGACCTACAACCGCTTCATCCAGGGCCTGAACGCCGCGGGTGTCGAGGTCGACCGCAAGATCCTCGCCGAGCTGGCCGTCTCCGACGCCGAGGCGTTTGCCGGCCTGGTGGCCATCGCGAAGGCCGCACTGCCTGCCGACGTGAACGCCCCCGCCGGGGAAGCAGCCTGAGCAAGCTGAACCAGGAGCGACCCGTGGACCCGTTCACCGAGCGGACTCCACGGGTCGTTTCTGCTGTCAAGCTGCTGCGCGGCGCCGAGCGCAAGAAGGCGGGTCGCTTCCTTGCCGAGGGTGCGAACTCGGTGACCGCCGCCCTCGCCACCGGCTGGGTGGAGGAGCTCTTCTTCACCGAGGAGGCGGGCTCCAGGCACGACGAGCTCATCGCAGGCGCGGCCGCCGCGGGGGTGCGGGTCTCGCCGATCACCGAGCGGGCCGCCAAGTCGCTCAGCGACACGGTGACCCCGCCGGGGCTGGTCGCCGTGTGCGGACTGCTGGACGTCCCGCTGGGCGAGGCGTTGGCCGGACCCCGTCAGGGGCGCTCCGCTGGCTCCGCGCCGGGCCCCAGGCTGCTCGCCGTCCCGGTCTCGGTGTCCGAACCCGGAAACGCGGGCACCGTGATCAGGGTGGCGGACGCGGTCGGTGCCGACGCGGCGATCCTGGCAGGCGACAGCGTCGACCCGCACAACGGCAAGTGCGTCCGGTCCTCCGCAGGCAGCGTGTTCCACCTGCCGATCGCGCGGGAGCGGGATGTGGCCCTCGTGCTCGAGCAGATCACCGCCGCGGGCGTGCAGATCCTGGCGACCGCAGCCGACGGCGAGGTCGACCTCGACGACGCGGACGAGTTGCTGGCCAGGCCGACCGCATGGCTGTTCGGCAACGAGGCACACGGGCTGGACCCGGCGATCGCCGCCAGGGCCGACCATCGGGTGCGGATTCCCATCCACGGCCGCGCGGAGAGCCTGAACCTGGCGACCGCCGCCGCCATCTGCCTGTACGCGAGCGCGCGGGTGCAGCATCGGCAGGACCGACCGACAACCTAGGATTGTTCTGCCGTGCGCCGGGTGCGCGCGGCGCGACGACCATCGACGAGGAGTTTGACCAGCCGTGGCAAAGAACGAGGCCGAGAGTTCAGGACCGATCGACACCGACGCGCTGACCGAAGACGCGCTCGGTGCCGCGGCCGAGCAGGCCGAGTCGGCGTTCGCCGCCGCAGGTGACCTCGACGCGTTGGCCAAGGCCAAGGTCGACCACCTGGGCGACAAGGCGCCGCTGTCCCTCGTCCGGCGTGCCCTCGGCGCGCTGCCCGGCAAGGAGAAGGCCGACGCGGGCAAGCGGGTCAACGCCGCGCGCACCAGGGCCACCACGGCGTTCGATGCCCGACGCGAGGTGTTGCTGGCCGAGCGCGACGCCGCGGTGCTCGTCGCGGAGGCGATCGACGTGACGCTGCCAGCCCAGCGACGTCCGGTCGGCGCCCGTCACCCGATCACCATCATCTCCGAGCAGGTCAGCGACGTGTTCGTCGCGATGGGCTGGGAGGTGGCCGAGGGGCCAGAGGTCGAGACCGAACACTTCAACTTCGATGCGCTGAACTTCCTGCCCGACCATCCCGCGCGGACGATGCAGGACACCTTCCACATCGCGCCGGAGGGTTCGCGGCAGGTGCTGCGCACGCACACCTCCCCGGTGCAGGTGCGGACGATGCTCTCGCGGGAGGTGCCGATCTACGTGGTGTGCCCGGGGCGCACCTTCCGCACCGACGAACTCGACTCCACCCACACCCCGGTGTTCTCCCAGATCGAGGGTCTGGCGGTGGACAAGGGCCTGACGATGGCACACCTGCGGGGCACCCTCGACGCCTTCGCGCGCGCGCTGTTCGGCCCCGACACCCGGACCCGGATGCGCCCCAACTACTTCCCGTTCACCGAGCCGTCCGCCGAGGTGGACGTCTGGTTCCCCGGCAAGAAGGGCGGCGCGGGCTGGGTCGAGTGGGGCGGCTGCGGCATGGTCAACCCGAAGGTGCTGCGGGCAAGCGGAATCGACCCCGACGAGTACTCCGGATTCGCGTTCGGCATGGGGCTGGAGCGGACCCTTCAGTTCCGCAACGGCATCCCGGACATGCGCGACATCGTCGAGGGCGACGTGCGGTTCACGCTGCCCTTCGGTGTCCAGGCCTAGGTCAGAGACAGAACACAGAGCGAAAGAGCTGAGTTAACGTGCGAGTAGCGCAATCGTGGCTGACCGAGATCCTGCAGCGGGCGACCCCCGGCTGGGAGGTGAGCGCCGAGGAGTTGGACGCCGGTTTCGTCCGCGTCGGCCTCGAGGTCGAGGAGGTCGACGTCCTGCACAAGGTGCCGGGGCCGCTGGTGGTCGGCCGGGTCGTCTCGATCACCGAACTCACCGAGTTCAAGAAGCCGATCCGGATGTGCCAGGTCGACGTCGGAGAGGCCGAGCCACGCGGAATCGTGTGCGGCGCCCGGAACTTCGTCGAGGGCGACCTGATCGTCGCGGCCCTGCCCGGCGCCGTGCTGCCAGGCGACTTCAAGATCGCCGCGCGCAAGACCTACGGCCAGGTGTCGGACGGAATGATCTGCTCGGTCGCCGAACTCGGCATCGGCAAGGATCATTCGGGCATCCTCGTGCTCGAGCCCGGCACGGCAGAGCCAGGTGTGGACGCCAACGAACTGCTCGGCCTCGGCGACACGATCATCGAGCTGAACATCACGCCCGACCGCGGATACTGCTTCTCGGTCCGCGGTCTGACCAGGGAACTGGCCTGCGGGTTCGACCTCGAGTTCGCCGACCCGGCTTCGCTGCCCACGCACGGCTCCGAGGGTGAGGCCTGGCCGCTGACGGTGCAGCCCGAGTCCGGTTCTCCTCGCTTCGCGCTGCGTCGGGTCACCGGGATCGACCCCGCCGCGGTCACCCCGTGGTGGATGCAGCGTCGACTGCTGCTCTCCGGGGTGCGTCCGATCTCCCCTGCGGTCGACGTCACCAACTACGTGCTGCTCGAGCTGGGCCAGCCGCTGCACGCGTTCGACGCGAACAAGCTCACCGGTGGTCTGGTCGTGCGCCGGGCCGCCGCGGACGAGAAGCTGACCACCCTCGACGGGGTCGAGCGGACCCTCGACGCGGAGGACGTGGTGATCGCCGACGACACCGGCGCGGTCTCCCTCGCCGGTGTCATGGGCGGCGCCAGCACCGAGGTCGGCACCGGCACCACCGACGTGCTGCTGGAGGCCGCGATCTGGAACCCGCTCGCGGTGTTCCGGACCTCCCGCAGGCACAAGCTGATCAGCGAGGCCAGCAAGCGCTACGAGCGCGTGGTGGACCAGGCGCTGCCCGTCGCCGCGCTCGACCGCGCGGCCGGGCTCCTGGTGGAGATCGCTGGCGGCCGGATCGAGCCGGTCCTCACCGACGTCGGCGGCGTCGACGAGCCCGCGCCGATCCGCATGGACATCGACCTGCCCGACCGGGTGGCGGGCGTCGCGTACCCGAACGGGACCGCGGCCCGGCGGCTGACCCAGGTCGGCTGCGGCGTGGACGTGGGCGTCAGCGACGCCGGTCACGGCCAGCTGGTGGTCACACCGCCGACCTGGCGCCCGGACCTGGAACAGCCGGCGGATCTCGTGGAGGAGGTGCTGAGGCTCGAGGGCCTCGAGCAGATTCCGTCGGTGCTCCCCGCCGCGCCCGCGGGCCGCGGGCTCACCCTGCAGCAGCGTCGCCGCCGCGCGGTCGGTCGGGCGCTCGCGTTCGACGGATACGTCGAGGTGCTGCCGACGGTGTTCCTGCCCACCGGGGTGTTCGACACCTGGGGTCTCGACTCCGACGATCCGCGCCGCAACACCTCGAAGGTGCTCAACCCGCTCGAGTCGGATCGTCCCGAGCTGGCCACCACCCTGCTGCCAGGCCTGTTGGAGATCCTGTCCCGCAACACCTCTCGTGGCCAGCGCGACCTGGCGTTGTTCGGAATCGCGCAGGTGGTCAAGCCCGGACCCGACACCAAGCCGGTGCAGGCCCTGTCGGTGGACGGCCGACCGACCGACGACCAGATCGCCGATCTGCTGAAGTCGCTGCCCGCCCAGCCGACGCATGTCGCCGCCGTGCTGACCGGGCTCCGGGAGCCGAGCGGTCCGTGGGGCGCGGGCCGGGTTGTCGAGGCCTCCGACGCCTTCGCCGCCGCGCAGACGATCGCGCGGGCGGCAGGGGTGACCCTCGAGTCGCGGGCCGCCCAGTACCTGCCCTGGCATCCGGGCCGCGGCGCCGAGCTGCTGGTCGACGGGGTCGTGGTCGGGCACGCGGGCGAGCTGCACCCAGCGGTGCTCGAGCGCGGCGGGCTGCCGCCTCGCACCTGCGCGGTGGAGATCGACCTGACCGCGCTGCCGATCGCCGAATCGCTTCCGGCCCCGCGGGTCTCGCCGTTCCCGGCGGTTCTCCAGGATGTCGCGGTGGTGGTCGAGACCACCGTGCCCGCCGCGTCCGTCGAGTCCGCGCTGCGCTCGGGAGCGGGCGAGCTGCTGGAGGAGATCCGGCTGTTCGACGTGTTCGAGGGCGCGCAGGTCGGCGAGGGCCGCAAGTCCCTGGCGTTCGCGCTGCGATTCCGGGCCGGGGACCGGACGCTCACCGAGGACGAGGCCTCCGCGGCGCGCGATTCCGCGGTCGCGGCCGCGACCGCCGCCGTGGGCGCCCAGCTGCGCGCCTGACCCCGTCCGTCGAGAGTGCACCTAACGTTCGGCCGACTCGGCCGATGCTCCGGCAGGTGCACTCTCGGCGCGGGCTGCCGTAGCCTTGCGGCAAGTCGACGGAATGAGGTGTCATGACCGATTCCCAGAGTGTTGCCGACGGGCTGGGCCGGCTCACCGACCAGGAGCTGTTGCGCGCGATCGCCGTCGCGACCGCGGGCCGTCCGGCGCTCGCGTCGGTGTCCGCCGCCGTGAACGCGATTCGCGGCGACGTGCCTGCCGCGCCGGATGTGCCGCCCCCGGCCGACGTGCCCTTCCCGGCTGACCTGCCCGGTGCGCCTGACCCGACGGTGACGACCGGCGCCGCGGTGCCGACGGCGGGACCCGGTCTGCCGACTGCGGTTCCCGTACCCGACTACACCGAATCCGGTGTGCCGACGTTCGACTCGGTGCGTGAGAAGATCGAGACCAGGGCAGGGACCGCGGAAGGCGCCACCGAGCTCGATGCCGAGTCTCCGGCGGGGCGCACGGTCGCGGAGCAGTGGGAAGAGCGGCAGAAGGCGGCGAAGAGCAAGCTGGACGAGATCCGAAAGTCCATGGACACGTAGAACCCTCGGCGTACGGTGTAGCCGTCCCACTGTGCAACTTCATAACCACGACGTGGAGGTAGTGCCATGGTCTGGTCGGAAATCGGGGTCGCGTTCGGCTACGCCGTTGTCATCATCACGGTCGCCGTCGTCCTCATCGGCGTCGCGATGCTCTTCATCGTGTCGATCTGGGAGAACTTCGGGCAGCGCAAGCCGCGCGGTTTCCCCGACGAGCCCGGTGACGGTCGGCACCGGTCGGCAGCACTTCGCCTGGAATGACCGCGAACGGCCGGCTCGGTGCGGTCCAACACCGCCTGCGAGCCGGCCGGATGCCGACTACTGGCGGTCCAGGATCGCCGCGAAATCGGTACCCGCAGGGAGCGTTCCGTACTCGAGGTCGCGATCGGGTCCGAGCCGCGCAGCCAGGAACGCCTCGGCGACCGCGGTCGGTGCGGTGCGCAGCAGCAGTGAACCCTGCAGACCCAGTGCCATCGCCGCCGCGACGGGACGCGCGCGCAGCTGGGCCTGCGCGGGGTCGAGGGTCGCCAGCTCCGCCAGCGCACCGCGCGTCCGATCGAGGTGCGCGTCGAACAAACGCGACGCGCCTGCCGCCAGCGCGAGCTCGGCGTCGAAGGACGCGACGGACTCCGGTTCCCGGGTCATCGCCCGCAGCACGTCGAGGGCGATCACGTTCCCGGACCCCTCCCACACCGCCATCACCGGCTGCTCGCGGTAGCGGCGAGCCAGCGGGAAGGCCTCGGTGTAGCCGTTGCCGCCGAGGCATTCGAGGGCCTCGTAGGCGTGGTGCGGACCGCGCTTGCAGATCCAGTACTTGCTGACCGCGGTGGCGAGCCGCCGGAACGCCTTCTCGCTGTCGTCGGCGTCCTCGTCGTGGGCGCGGGCCAGGCGAAGCGCGGTCGCGGTCGCGGCCTCCGATTCGAGCGCGAGGTCCGCGGCGACAGCAGTCATCGCGGGCTGATCGATCAGGGTCGCGCCGAACGCCGCCCGGTTGCGCACGTGCCACAGGGCTTCGGCGACCGACTGCCGCATCCCCGCCGTCGAGCCGTATACGCAGTCCAGGCGGGTGCGCGAGACCATCTCGATGATGGTGCGGACGCCCCTGCCCGGCTCGCCGACGAGGTGGCCGATCGTGCCGTCGAGTTCGATCTCGGAGGACGCATTCGACTTGTTGCCGAGCTTGTCCTTGAGGCGCTGGATGCGGAAGACGTTGCGGGTGCCGTCCTCGAGCACCCGCGGGACCAGGAAGCAGGACATACCCTCGGGTGACTGAGCCAGGATCAGGAACCCGTCCGACATCGGCGCCGAGCAGAACCACTTGTGCCCGGTCAGCGACCAGGTGCCGTCGGAGTTCTGGGCGGCGCGGGTGGTGTTCGCGCGCACGTCGGATCCGCCCTGCTTCTCGGTCATCGCCATGCCGAACAGCACGCCGGGCTTGTCGCCGGGCGCGATCAGCCGGCCGTCGTAGCCGCGGCCGTACAGCCGCGGCAACCACAGCTCGGAGAGTTCGGGGGAGAACTCCGCGAGCGCGGGCACGACGGAGTGGGTCATCGAGATCGGGCAGGAGTGGCCTGGCTCGATCTGGGCGAACATCATGAACGACGCCGCGCGGGCGACGTTCGCGCCGGGCTTCGGGTCGGCCCACGCGGAGGTGTGCGCGCCGTGCTCGACGGCGGCGCCGATGATCCGGTGGTACGCGGGGTGGAACTCCACCTCGTCGATCCGGTTGCCCCACTTGTCGTGCGAGTGGAACTCCGGCGTGATCGTGTTCGCCAGTTCGGCGTCGTGCTGGAACGACTCGGTGCCGACCAGCGCGCCGACCTCGGTCAGCTCATGCTGCGCCCAGTCGGCGTCGTATCGCGCCACGCCCTCGACGAGGGGAACGTTCGAGGTGTACTCGTTGACGTCCACGCGAGGCGGTGCCTGGTTGAACACCTCGTGGGTACGGAATCCGGACGGGGCGGTGGTCGTCATTGGCGCGTTCCTTCGATCGGTGGTGCTTCGGTAGTGGGGCGGTCGGGGGCGGTCGGCTCGTAGCCGACGCCGTGCAGACAGAAACGGAGGATGGCCTCGACCGTGCGGGCGTCGTCCGAGTCGGACACCGTGACGGCGCGGGCGTCGTCCGAGTCGGACGGCGCGACTGCATGGGCGGGGGACAGTCGGCCGGTCAGCGACTCGCTGATGGCGCCGATCAGCGCGGCCGCGGTGACCTCGAGGTGTTGCAGCGGGAAGACACCGGTGGACATGCCCTCGCGCAGGATCTCGGTGGTCAGGGCGTGGTAGGCCGCGCGGTAGTCGAGGCGTTCGGCGTCGATGCGCGGGTCGACCGGCTCGAACAGCAGCGACCAGGCGAGCTGTCGGCCCTTGATGGCGCGCACCGCGAACGTCTCGACCAGCGCGCGCAGCCGGTCCACCGGCCCGGCAGCCGCGTCGACGGCGTCGCGCACCGCCGCAAGCTCCTGGTCGGCACCGATGCGGAACACGGCCGCGAGCAGCTCGCCGCTGCCGTCGAAGTGCGAGTACACCGAACCGACGCTGACCTCGCACCTTTCCGCGATCGCTTTGACCGTCGCCGCGGCGAACCCGCCCTTCGCGACGAGCGCGGTGGCCTCGTGGAGCAGAGCGGCCCGGCGCTGGGCCTGCGCGGCACGCGTCTTCTCCGTCGGTCGGTACGCCATCACAGAGGCACCCTTTCAGGAAACTATGAATCATGATTCAATCCTTGGTAACTGTAGAACGAATCACGGGCGGCGGCAACGCCCCATCCGAGGAGCCACATCCATGAACCTGACCACGATGCTCGAGAGCACGGCGCGCAAGTTTCCCGACAAGGACGCTCTGGTCTACGGGGATCAGCGGATCACCTACGCCGAACTCCTCGCCGCTTCGAAGCGCGCCGCCGAGGTGCTGCGCAGTCGGGGGGTCGGGCGCGGCGACCGGGTTGCCGTGATGACCTACAACAGTCCCGGATTCGCGATCGCCGCCTTCGGTGCCTGGCGGGCCGGTGCCGCGCTGGTGCCGGTCAATCACAAGCTGGCGCCGCCGGAGGTCGGGTACACGCTCGGGCACTGTGGTGCGACCGTCGGTGTGGTGTCCGCGGATCTTTGGTCGACTGCGGAAGCCGGTGCGCCACAGGTGGACTGGCTGCTCACGGAGCTGGGTGCCGATGCTGCGGGGCAGGCCGATCGGGACTTCGACGCACTCGTCGACGTCGCCGACGAGTGGGACGGTATCGACGTCGATGACTCCGAGATCGCCCAGGTGCTCTACACGTCCGGTACCACAAGTGCGCCGAAGGGCTGCCTGCACACCCATCGGTCGATCTCGACGGTTGCGCCGTACATCGCGACCACGCTCGGGCTCGACCGCGACGAGCGTGTGCTGATCGCCATGCCGATCTGGCACGCGGCCCCACTCAACGTCTGGTTCGTCACCACGATGTTCCTCGGTGGGACGGTCGTGCTGATGCGCGAGTACGCGCCGCTGCCCTTCCTCGAGATGATCGGAGCGGAGAAGGTCACCGCGTTCTTTGGTGCACCGATCGCCTACCTGGCGCCGCTGCAGGCGGCGCGGGCCGCAGGCATCGACCTGGCCGCCTACGACTTCTCGACGATGCGGCGCTGGACCTACGGCGGCGCCCCGATCGGTGCCGAGGTCGCCCGGCAGCTGCAGCAGGCGTACCGGTCCGAGGACTTCTATCAGGTGTACGGCATGAGCGAGATGGGCCCGACCGGTACCGCGCTGTATCCGCACGAACAGATCGCCAAGGCGGGGTCGATCGGGCGCGGCGGCATGCCGGGCGTGGACCTGCGGGTCGTGCGTCCGAACGGCGCCGACGCGCAGCCGGGGGAGACCGGCGAGATCTGGCTCGCCGGTGACACCCGGATGCTCGGCTACCTCGACAACGACGAGGCGACGGATGAGGTCTTCGAGGGGCGCTGGTACCGCAGCGGCGACGTGGCGCGGCTCGACGAGGACGGCTACATCTACATCGTCGATCGCACCAAGGACGTCATCATCACCGGCGGCGAGAATGTCTACTCGCAGGAGGTCGAGGAGGCGATCCGGCCGCGCGCGGACGTGCTCGACGTCGCGGTGATCGGTCGGCCGCACGCGGAGTGGGGCGAGACGGTCGTCGCGGTGGTCACCACCGCCCCGGGAGCGCACCTCGAACTCGACGAGCTGCGCTCCTACCTGTCCGACAAGCTGGCCCGCTACAAGATCCCGCGGGAGTTGGTGCTGGTCGACGAGCTGCCGCGGAATCCGTCGGGCAAGCTGACCAAGCACGTGCTGCGGGACTCGGTGCTGTAGTCGCCGGGTAGATGTGGTTGGCGGGGCACTCCGGCTATGAATGAGCTTGCATGATGATGCATAATCAATCGTATGGTCACTTCTGCAGCTTCCTCAGGCCCGGCGTCCGCGCCGATCCGGGTCGCCATCGCCGGTGCGAGCGGCTACGCGGGCGGTGAGATCCTCCGCCTGCTGCTGGGTCACCCCGCCTACCTCGACGGGTCGCTGACCATCGGCGCGCTCACCGCGGGAAGCAACGCGGGCAGCACCCTCGGTGAGCACCACCCGCACCTGCTGCCGCTGGCCGGTCGTGTCCTCGAGCCGACGACCATCGAGCAGCTCGCCGGCCACGACGTGGTGTTCCTCGGTCTGCCGCACGGAAATTCGGCGGAGATCGCCAAGCAGCTGCCGGAGAGCACCGTCATCATCGACTGTGGCGCCGACTTCCGGCTGGCCAGCGCAGCCGACTGGGAGAAGTACTACAAGAGCGAGCACGCCGGAACGTGGCCCTACGGCCTGCCCGAGCTGCCCGGGCACCGGGAAAAGCTCTCCGGCGCAACCCGGATCGCGGTCCCCGGCTGCTATCCGACCGCGGCGAGCCTGGCCCTCGCGCCCGCCGTCGCGGCGGGCATCGTCGAGCCCCGTGTCACCGTCGTCGCGGTCAGCGGCACCTCCGGTGCCGGGCGCGCACCCAAGGCCGACCTGCTCGGCTCCGAGGTGATGGGCTCGGCGCGGGCGTACGGGGTCGGCGGAGTGCACCGGCACACCCCCGAGATCATCCAGAACCTCTCGGCGCTCGCGGGCACCGAGGTCACCGTGTCCTTCACCCCGGTGCTCGCGCCGATGCCGCGCGGCATCCTGGCCACCTGCACCGCACCGACCTCGGTGACCGAGGACGAGGCACGCGCGGTGTACGAGAAGGCCTACGCCGACGAGCCTTTCGTGCACGTGCTGCCCGAGCACGTCTTCCCGCAGACCGGCGCGGTGATCGGGTCGAACGCGGCGCAGATCGGCGTCACCGTCGACGAGGCCGCCGGCCTGCTCGTCGTCATCGCCGCCATCGACAACCTCACCAAGGGGACCGCGGGCGGCGCCGTGCAGTCGATGAACCTTGCCCTTGGCCTGCCCGAGACCGATGGTCTCTCGACAGTGGGAGTTGCCCCGTGAACACCACCCCCGTCATTCCCGATTCGGTCGCCGTCGCGGGCGGCAAGCTCGTGCGCACCCAGGGCGTCACCGCGCCCGCAGGCTTCCGCGGCGCAGGCATCGCCGCGGGCATCAAGGCGAGCGGCAACCCGGACCTCGCGCTCGTCTTCAACGAGGGCCCGGACACCGCGGCCGCGGGCGTGTTCACCACGAACAAGGTGAAGGCCGCACCGGTGCTGTGGTCGCAGCAGGTGCTCGGCACCGGCCGGTTGCGCGCGGTCGTGCTGAACTCCGGCGGCGCCAACGCCTGCACAGGTGCGCCCGGATTCCAGGACACCCACCAGACCGCCGAGCACGTCGCCGCGACCCTGAGCGACTGGGGAACCGAGACAGGTGCGATCGAGGTCGCCGTGTGCTCGACCGGACTGATCGGCGACCGGCTGCCGATGGACAAGCTCCTCGCGGGCGTCACCGAGATCGTGCACGAGCTCGCGGGCGGCATCTCCGGGGGCACCGACGCTGCCTACGCGATCATGACCACCGACACCGTGCCCAAGCAGGCCGCGCTGCATCACGCGAACAAGTGGAACGTCGGTGGGATGGCCAAGGGCGCGGGCATGCTCGCACCCGCGCTGGCCACCATGCTGTGCGTGGTCACCACCGACGCCATCGCGACCCCTGCCCAGCTCGACGAGGCGCTCCGGGCCGCGACCGCGCGGTCCTTCGACCGGCTCGACGTCGACGGTGCCACCTCCACCAACGACACCGTGCTGTTGCTGGCGTCCGGTGCCAGCGAGGTCGCGCCCAGCCAGGAGGAGCTGAACGCGGCCGTCTTCGCGGTCTGCGACGACCTGGCCGACCAGTTGATGGCCGACGCGGAGGGCGCGACCAAGCGGATCCGGGTCACCGTCAGCGGGGCGGCTTCCGAGCAGGA
This sequence comes from Rhodococcus sp. NPDC059179, assembly GCF_042754885.1. NCBI lineage: Bacteria > Bacillati > Actinomycetota > Actinomycetes > Mycobacteriales > Nocardiaceae > Rhodococcus > Rhodococcus sp. NPDC059179. The sequence continues at coordinate 106,628 of NZ_JBHZBV010000013.1, forward strand.
CGCCCTCGTCGGCGCGCGGACCGTCGCGCGGGACAGCCTCGTCAAGACCGCGCTGTTCGGGTCCGACCCGAACTGGGGCCGCGTGCTCGCCGCGATCGGCATCGCGCCGATCAGCCTCGACCCCGACCGGATCTCGGTGTCCTTCAACGGGAACCCGGTGTGCATCGACGGTGTCGGTGCGCCGGGCGCCAGGGAGGTCGACCTGTCCGGGATCGACATCGAACTGCTCATCGAGCTCGGTGTCGGCGACGCCGTCGTCTCGATCCGGACCACGGACCTCTCGCACGCGTACGTGGAAGAGAATTCGGCGTACTCGTCATGACCGGGCACATCGACAGCATCGAGCACATCACCGCCACCGAGAAGGCGTACGTGCTCGCGGAGGCGCTGCCCTGGCTGGAGCGGTTCCACGGCAAGGTCGTCGTGGTCAAGTACGGCGGCAACGCGATGGTCGACGACGACCTCAAGCGGGCCTTCGCCGCGGACATGGCCTTCCTGCGCACCGTCGGGATCCATCCCGTCGTCGTGCACGGCGGCGGCCCGCAGATCAACGCCATGCTGGCGCGCCTCGGCATGGAGGGTGAGTTCCGCGGTGGGTTCCGGGTCACCACCCCCGAGGTGATGGACGTGGTCCGGATGGTGCTGTTCGGTCAGGTCGGGCGCGAGCTCGTGGGCCTGATCAACAGCCACGGCCCCTACGCGGTCGGGATCTCCGGCGAGGACGCGCACCTGTTCACCGCGACCAGGCGCACGGTCCAGGTCGACGGGGTCGCCACCGACATCGGGCTCGTCGGCGACGTCACCACGGTCAACGCCGACGCGGTGCTCGACCTGATCGAGGCAGGCCGGATCCCGGTGGTCTCCACCATCGCGCCGGACGCGGACGGGGTCGTGCACAACATCAACGCCGACACTGCGGCCGCCGCGCTGGCCGAGGCGATCGGCGCGGAGAAGCTGGTGATGCTGACCGACGTCGAGGGCCTGTACACCGACTGGCCGGACCGCTCCTCACTGGCCAGCGAGATCGATTCGGCCGCACTGGAACTGCTGCTGCCGACGCTCGACGCCGGGATGGTGCCGAAGATGGAGGCCTGCCTGCGGGCGGTGCACGGCGGGGTGTCGTCCGCGCACGTGATCGACGGCCGGGTGGCGCATTCGGTGCTCCTGGAACTGCTCACCGGCGAGGGCATCGGCACCATGGTCACCCACGCGAAAGTCACCGAAACACAAGTCACCGAAACGGAATTGGGAGGGCAGTCATGACGGAGCCGCTTCAGCAGCGCTGGTCGAACGCGCTGATGGACACCTACGGCGTGCCTCGCCTCGCCCTGGTCCGCGGCGAGGGCGCGGTGGTCACCGACGCCAACGGCAAGCAGTATCTCGACCTGCTGGCCGGGATCGCGGTCAACATCCTCGGACACGCGCACCCCGCGATCGTCGAGGCGGTCACCGCGCAGCTGTCCACGCTCGGACACACCTCCAACCTGTACGCCACCGAGCCGGGCATCGCGCTCGCCGAGCAGCTGCTCGCGCATCTCGGCGCACCGGGCCGGGTGTTCCTGTGCAACTCGGGAACCGAGGCCAACGAGGCCGCGTTCAAGCTGGCGAGGGCGACCGGCAGGCCCAACATCATCGCCGCCGAGAACGCGTTCCACGGCCGCACCATGGGGGCGCTCGCGCTCACCGGACAGCCCGCCAAGCGGGCGCCGTTCGAGCCGATGCCGCCCGGCGTCTCGCACGTGCCCCACGGCGACATCGAGGCCCTCGACCGGGCGGTCGACGCCGACACCGCGGCCGTGTTCCTGGAACCGATCATGGGGGAGAGCGGCGTCGTGGTGCCGCCGGACGGGTACCTGGCCGCGGCACGGAAGATCACCGCGGATCGCGGGGCGCTGCTGGTCCTCGACGAGGTGCAGACCGGGATCGGCCGCACCGGCTGGTTCTACGCCCACCAGGCGGTCGGGATCGTGCCGGACGTGATGACGCTGGCGAAGGGGCTAGGCGGCGGCATGCCGATCGGCGCCTGCATCGCCACCGGCGCCGCGGCCGAACTGTTCGGGCCGGGCAAGCACGGCACCACCTTCGGCGGTAACCCGGTCTGTGCGGCCGCCGCGCTCGCGGTGCTGCGGACGGTCGCCGATCAGGACCTGATCAGCCACGCCGACGCTCTCGGCAAGTCGATCACCCATGGGATCGAGAACCTGGGTCACCCGCTGATCGATCACGTCCGCGGGGCCGGACTGCTGCTCGGCGTGGTGCTCACCCGTGATGTGGCGCCCGCGGTGGAGGCCGCGGCCCGCGACGCCGGGTTCCTGGTCAACGCGCCTGCGCCCGGCGTGATCCGGCTGGCGCCGCCGCTGATCATCACCGAGGAGCAGGCGAACGGATTCGTCGCGGCGCTACCCGCGATCCTCGATGTTGCGGAGGAACAGCAATGAACACGACTCTCAAACACTTCCTGCGGGACGACGACCTCACGCCGGCCCAGCAGGCCGAGGTCCTCGCGCTCGCCGCGGAGCTGAAGCGGTCCCCGTTCGCGAAGCGGACGTTGGAGGGCCCGCGGGGCGTCGGCGTCATCTTCGAGAAGAACTCCACCCGGACCCGCTTCTCCTTCGAGATGGGCATCGCGCAGCTCGGCGGGCACGCGGTCGTCGTCGACGGCCGCAGCACCCAGCTCGGCCGCGAGGAGACGCTCCAGGACACCGGCCGCGTGCTCTCGCGGTACGTGGACGCGGTGGTCTGGCGCACCTTCGGGCAGAAGCGGCTCGAGCAGATGGCGGCTGGCGCGACCGTGCCGATCGTCAACGCGCTCTCCGACGAGTTCCATCCGTGCCAGGTGCTGGCGGACCTGCAGACCCTCGCGGAGCGCAAGGGTGAGCTCAAGGGCCTCAAGCTGACCTATCTCGGCGACGGCGCCAACAACATGGCGCACTCGCTGCTGCTCGGCGGCGTCACCGCGGGCATCGATGTCACGATCGCCGCGCCAGCCGGCTTCGCGCCGCTCGGCTATGTCGTCGAGGCGGCCGAGGCGCGCGCGCAGCAGACCGGGGCGCGGATCACCCTCACCGACGACCCGGTGGCGGCGGTGTCGGGAGCGGACGCCCTGGTCACCGACACGTGGACGTCGATGGGGCAGGAGAACGACGGCCTCGACCGGGTCGGTCCGTTCCGGCCGTTCCAGATCAACGCGGCGTTGCTGGCGCACGCGGCCCCCGACGCGACCGTGCTGCACTGCCTGCCCGCGCACCGCGGCGAGGAGATCACCGACGAGGTGATCGATGGGCCGCAGAGCGCGGTGTGGGACGAGGCGGAGAACCGTCTGCACGCGCAGAAGGCACTGCTGGTGTGGCTGCTCGAGCAGCGCGGCGGTCCGGGGAACCGGCCGTGACCACCGCCAAGCCGCTGGCCGTCGCCTCGGCCAAGGTCGCTGTCGCGCCGACCCGTGCGGGTCGGCAGGCCCGGATCACCGCCTTGCTGTCGGTGCACGAGGTGCGCAGTCAGCCGGAGCTCGCGGCGCTGCTCGCGGCCGAGGGCATCGACGTCTCCAACGCCACGCTGTCGCGGGACCTCGAGGAGCTCGGCGCCGTGAAGCTGCGGGCCGCGGACGGGGGAGCGGGCGTCTACGTGGTGCCCGAGGACGGCAGCCCGGTCCGCGGGGTGTCCGGCGGCACGGATCGGCTCTCCCGGTTGCTCGGCGAGCTGCTGGTGTCCACCGATGCCAGCGGAAACCTGGCGGTGCTGCGGACGCCGCCCGGCGCCGCGCACTATCTCGCGAGCGCCCTCGACCGGGCTTCGCTGCCCGAGGTTGTCGGAACCATAGCCGGGGATGACACCATTCTTGTGATCGCCCGCGAACCGCTCACCGGCGCGCAGCTGGCCGAGATGATCGAGAAACTGGCCTGACGGACTCGGATCCGTCGGCTGACAACTGAAGATCTTGTGAACAGTTACAACTTGAAGGAGCACAAAGACCATGGCTGAACGCGTCGTACTCGCCTACTCGGGCGGGCTGGACACCTCGGTGGCCATCAGCTGGATCGGCAAGGAGACGGGCAAGGAGGTCGTCGCCGTCGCCATCGATCTCGGCCAGGGTGGCGAGGACATGGAGGTCGTGCGTCAGCGCGCCCTCGACTGCGGCGCCGTCGAATCCGTCGTGGTCGACGCCCGCGACGAGTTCGCCGACGAGTACTGCCTCCCCACGATCCAGGCCAACGCCCTGTACATGGATCGCTACCCGCTCGTCTCGGCGATCAGCCGGCCGCTGATCGTCAAGCACATCGTCGAGGCGGCCCGCGCGCACGGCGGCACCGTCGTCTCGCACGGCTGCACCGGCAAGGGCAACGACCAGGTCCGCTTCGAGGTCGGCTTCGGTGCCCTGGCACCCGACCTCGAGGTCATCGCGCCGGTCCGCGACTACGCGTGGACCCGCGAGAAGGCGATCAAGTTCGCCGAAGAGAACAACATCCCGATCAACGTCTCCAAGAAGTCGCCGTTCTCGATCGACCAGAACGTGTGGGGCCGCGCCGTGGAGACCGGGTTCCTCGAGGACCTGTGGAATGCGCCGACCAAGGACGTCTACGACTACACCCAGGACCCCACGGTCAACTGGAACGCCCCCGACGAGCTGATCATCAGCTTCGAGGCAGGCAAGCCCGTCGCAATCGACGGCAAGCCCGTCACGGTGCTCGAGGCCATCCAGGAGCTGAACAAGCGCGCCGGTGCGCAGGGCGTCGGCCGTCTGGACGTCGTCGAGGACCGTCTCGTCGGCATCAAGAGCCGCGAGATCTACGAGGCCCCCGGCGCGATGGTGCTCATCACCGCGCACCAGGAGCTCGAGCACGTCACCCTCGAGCGTGAGCTCGGCCGGTACAAGCGTCAGTTGGAGCAGCGCTGGTCCGAGCTGGTCTACGACGGCCTCTGGTTCTCCCCGCTCAAGGACGCGCTGGACACCTTCGTCGCCAAGACGCAGGAGCGCGTCACCGGTGACATCCGCCTGTTCCTGCACGGCGGCGCCATCACGGTCAACGGCCGTCGCAGCTCGGAGTCGCTCTACGACTTCAACCTCGCCACCTACGACGAGGGCGACTCGTTCGACCAGTCCTACGCCAAGGGCTTCGTCAACATCCACGGCCTTTCCTCCAAGGTCGCGGCCAAGCGGGACCTGGGTCTGTAGGCATGTCGGAGAGTTCGCACGGCACGAATGAAGGCGCGCTGTGGGGCGGCAGGTTCGCCTCCGGGCCCGCCGAGGCCATGGCGGCACTGAGCAAGTCGACGCACTTCGACTGGGTGCTCGCGCCCTACGACGTGCGCGCCTCGCAGGCCCACGCCCGGGTGCTGCACAAGGCCGGCCTGCTCAGTGACGCCGACCTGGCGACGATGCTGGACGGGCTGACCCGCCTGGCGGACGAAGTCGCCAGTGGGGCGTTCGTGCCTGCGGACTCCGACGAGGACGTGCACGGCGCCCTCGAGCGCGGCCTGATCGAGCGGGTCGGCACCGAGGTCGGGGGACGCCTGCGCGCAGGCCGTTCCCGTAACGACCAGGTGGCCACGCTGTTCCGGATGTGGCTGCGCGACGCGGCCCGCCGGGTGGCGGCCGGGGTGCTCGACGTCGTCGACGCCCTCGCCACCCAGGCGGCCGCGCATCCGGACGCGGTGATGCCGGGCAAGACTCACCTGCAGGCCGCGCAGCCGGTTCTGCTCGCGCACCACCTGCTGGCGCACGCGCATCCGCTGCTGCGCGACGTGGCGCGCCTGGCGGACTTCGACAAGCGGGCGGCGGTGTCCCCGTACGGTTCGGGCGCGTTGGCCGGTTCGTCGCTCGGGCTCGATCCGGAAGCCATCGCGGCGGAGTTGAAGTTCGACTCCTCCGCGGAGAACTCCATCGATGCCACCTCGTCGCGGGATTTCGCGGCCGAGGCGGCGTTCGTGTTCGCGATGATCGCGGTCGATCTCTCGAGGATGGCCGAGGAGGTCATCATCTGGAGCACGCCGGAGTTCGGGTACATCACGCTCGCCGACGCGTGGTCTACCGGTTCGTCGATCATGCCGCAGAAGAAGAACCCGGACGTCTCGGAGCTCACCCGCGGCAAGGCGGGCCGACTGATCGGCAACGTGACCGGTCTGCTCGCGACGTTGAAGGCGCAGCCGTTGGCGTACAACCGGGACCTGCAGGAGGACAAGGAGCCGGTGTTCGACTCGGTGGCGCAGCTGGAGCTGTTGCTGCCCGCGATCACCGGTCTGGTCTCGACCCTGGAGTTCCACACCGGCCGGATGGCCGAGCTGGCGCCTGCCGGGTTCACCCTCGCCACCGATATCGCGGAATGGATGGTGCGGCAGGGGGTTCCGTTCCGCGTCGCGCACGAGGCGGCCGGTGCATGCGTTCGGGTCGCCGAGGGTAGGGGTGTCGGACTCGAGGATCTCACCGACGAGGAGCTGGCGGGCGTGGATCCGGCGCTGACGCCCGCGGTGCGGGAGGTGCTCACCGTCGCCGGTTCGATCGCCTCGCGTAACGCTCGGGGCGGTACCGCCGGTGTACAGGTTGCGCGGCAGCTCGGCGGCGTTCGGGAGGCGTCGCGGGTTGCGCGTGCCGGGATCGGCGAGTGAGCAGGTCCGCGCGCGTGCGGGGAATATAGTGATCTGAGTCACCGTCGATCATCCCATGGGGGGACGAAGAAGTGAGTTGGTATCCAGAGGTTCTGAACGGCTCGGTGCGGCGGATCGTCGCCACCGCGCAGAACGGCCTCGAGGTGATTCGGCTGGGCGGCCTCGAGACGGAATCGCGCCCGTCGCAGTTCCGGGTGGTCGAGCGCGAACCCATGTTCCGGCTCCGCCGCTACTTCGCGGACGAGGACGCCGACGGGTCGCGGCCCCCGGTCGTGCTGGTGCCGCCGATGATGATGGCGGCCGACGTCTACGACGTCGCGCAGGAGCAGGGGGCGGTGGGCGTCCTGCACGCGATGGGACTCGACCCCTGGGTGGTCGACTTCGGATCGCCGGACACCGAGGACGGCGGCTGGAACCGCACGCTCGCCGACCACGTCGTCGCGATCAGCGACATCATCGACAGGGTGTACGAGCACACCGGCCGTGACGTGCACCTCGGCGGGTACTCCCAGGGCGGAATGTTCTGCTACCAGGCCGCCGCCTACCGGCGGTGCAAGAACCTGGCCAGCGTGATCACCTTCGGGGCGCCCGTCGACACGCTTGCCGCGCTGCCGTTCGGGATCCCGGAGGGTGTCGCAACCAGGGCCGCGGACCTGCTCGCCGACCACGTGTTCAACCGGCTCTCCATCGCGGGTTGGATGGCGCGCACCGGTTTCCAGTTGCTCGACCCCGTCAAGACCGCCAAGTCCCGTATCGACTTTCTTCGCCAGTTGCACGACCGGGAGGCGTTGCTCCCGCGTGAGCAGCAGCGGCGGTTCCTCGCGACCGAGGGCTGGGTGGCGTGGTCGGGCCCGGCCGTCGCGGAGCTGCTCAAGCAGTTCATCGTGCACAACCGGATGATGTCCGGTGGCTTCGTGATCCAGGAGCGTCTGGTCACGCTCGCGGAACTGACCTGCCCGATCCTCGCCTTCATCGGCGAGGTCGACGACATCGGGCAGCCCGTCGCGGTGCGCGGGATCCGGAGGGCGGCACCGCGTGCCGAGGTCTTCGAATCGACCTTGCGAGCAGGACATTTCGGGCTCGTCGTCGGGTCCGCCGCGGCCACCCAGACCTGGCCGACTGCCGGCGAGTGGATCCGCTGGCGGGAAGGCCTCGGTCCCCGCCCCGAGAGTGTCGACGAGATGACATACGCGGATCAGCCGGCGACCGAGACCGGGGTCTCGGTGAGCGACAGGCTGCTGCACACCGGGGCGTCCATCGCCGAAGTCGGCGTCGGCATCACCAGGGGCGTGCTGGGTATCACCTCGCAGACGGTGCGCGGGACCAGGGAACTGTCCGCGGAGGCGGTTCGGGTGCTGCCCCGGTTGGCCAGGCTCGGTCAGATCCAGCCACATACGGCGATCTCGCTGGGCAAATTGCTGGCCGAGGCGGGGGACAAGTCGCCGAAGGGCGAGTGCTTCCTGTTCGACGATCGGGTGTACACCAACGAGGCCGTCAACACGCGCATCGACAACGTGGTGCGTGGACTCATCTCGACGGGGGTGCGGCCGGCCGAGCGCATCGGCCTGCTCATGGAGACCAGGCCGAGCGCGTTGACCGCGATCGCCGCGCTGTCGCGGATCGGTGCCGTCGTCGTCATGTTGCCGCCGACCACCGACCTGGCCGCGTCGGTCCGCCTCGGTGGGGTGGACACGATCATCACGGACCCGGACAACCTGCGCGCGGCGACCTCGCTCGGGGTCAACGTGCTGGTGCTCGGCGGCGGTGAGTCGCGTGTTCTGGACACCGAACAGGACTCGGCGACAATCGATCTCGAGAAGATCGATCCTTCGCTCGTGGATCTGCCCGCATGGTATCGGCCGAATCCGGGACGCGCGCAGGAGCTCGCCTTCGTTCTGGTGAGCAGGGCAGGCGGTCATCTCGAGGCGAAGTACATCACCAATCACCGCTGGGCGTTGTCCGCCTTCGGTACCGCGACCGCGGCGAACCTCGGCCGCGGTGACACTGTGTATTCGATTGCGCCGCTCTATCATTCGTCTGTTCTGCTGGCCACGCTCGGCGGCGCGATCGTTGGTGGATCCAGAATCGCCCTCACTCGAGGGCTGGACCCCGCACAGTTCGCGGCCGAGGTGCACCGCTACGGCGTGACCGTGGTCGCCTACACCTGGACGATGATGCGCGAGCTGGTGAACGCGGACCTGCCCATCGGGCCCGGACACCCGATCCGGCTGTTCATCGGCTCCGGCATGCCGCGCGGACTGTGGCTGCGGACGATGAAGCGATTCGAACCGGCGCAGGTCCTCGAGTTCTACGCCTCCACCGAGGGCGCCGTGGTCCTCGCGAACGTGTCGGGCGCCAAGCCCGGTGCGAAGGGCCGCCCGCTGCCGGGCAGCAGCCCTGTCCGGATCGCCGCATACGACCCGATCCTCGGTGAGTACCTTGTCGACGAGCGTGGTCTGGTACGTGAATGCGGCGTCGGCGAGGTCGGCTTGCTGCTCGGTCACGCGACCAACAACGAGGCGATCAGCGGTGCCATGCGCGGGGTGTTCGGCGCGGGCGACGCCTGGGTGCCGACCGAGCACCTCTTCAAGCGGGACGCCGACGGCGACTACTGGATGATGGACGACAAGAACGTGGTGGTCAGGGCCAAACGCGGCCCGGTGTTCGGCCAGCCGATCGTCGATGCCCTCGGTGGCATCGAGAGGGTGGACCTCGCGGTGACCTACGGGGTCGCCGTCGGTGACGAGGAACTCGTGGTCGTCGCACTGACGCTGCTCCCCGACAGTTCGCTCAGCGCAGTCGACCTCGCGGATGCCCTCGCGGACCTCGAGCCTGCGCAGCGGCCGGACCTGATCCACGTCGTCCCGGAGATCGCGATCAGCAACTCGTACCGGCCCCGGCGGAGTGCGCTCAAGGCGGCCGGACTGCCGAAGCCGAGCGTGCGGTCGTGGTACTACGACCCGGAGAAGGACGGCTATCGCCGTCTGACCCGGGCGGTGATCGCCGAGCTGCGCGAGCAGGGGAGTCGGGCGCTGACCGGGTAGCCGGGTAGCGTTACCGACGACATCGGCCGTTGCCGACTCCACCGTCCGCAAGCTCGAGAGGACCTTCCCGTGGCGCTTGATCCCACCCTGCTGAGCATCCTGGCCTGCCCACAGGACAAGGGTCCCCTGCTGCTCGTCGACGATGAGCTGCTGTACAACCCGCGGCTTCGTCGGGCGTACCCGATCGAGGACGGCATCCCGGTCCTGCTGGTGGACGAGGCGCGCACCGTCGGCGAGGAAGAGCACGAGGCGATCCTCGCGCGCGCTCAGGGGCCTGCCGCGGGCTGAATCAGTCCAGGTCGCCGGTCAGGTAGCGCTGCAGGTTCGGTCCGACCAAGGCGACGACCTCGTCGACCGACAGCGAGGCGAGCGGCTCGAGCCGGAGCAGGTACCGGGTGACCAGCAGCCCGGCCATCTGAGATGCGACCAGGGTGGCCCGTGTCCTGCCACTGCCGATCGGCACGTCGATTCGGTCGACGATCTCGCGCAGCACCACCTCGGTAAGGAAATTGCGCACGAGTCCGGGAGACTCGCCCGAGATCGCGGCGCGGAACGCGGCCAGTACGGCGTTGCCGTGTGGTGACTCCCATACCCCGAGAACTCCGCGTAGCAACAGGGCGCCGATCTCCTCGGCCGGGGCGTCCCGCACCGCGCCGAGGACCACGTGGGGGTCCACCGGCATCGCGACCGCTGCGAGGAACAAGGCTCGCTTGGTGCCGAAGTAGTGGTGTACGAGCGCGGAATCGACACCGGCCTCGGCGGCGATTGCGCGCACCGACGTCCCCTCGAAACCGGTGTCCGCGAACCGATTCCGGGCTGCGGTCAGGATGAGGTCCTTGGTGTCCGGGTTTCCGGGCCTGCGTCCGGACCGGGTGGCGGTCGCGGGAGGACCGTCCGTTGTCATGGCGTTCGCCTGCGCAGCGTCGCGGCCGCGAGGCACAGGGCGACCACCGCGAACGCGGCGACCACGGCGAGGTCGCGCCACATCAGCGCGGTGCTGCCGGTGTGCTGCGCGACCTGCTGCAGCGCCTCGACGGCGTAGCTCAGGGGCATCACGTTCGAGATCCATTCCAGCCACTGCGGTAGCTGGTCGCGCGGGACCAGCAGCCCGCACAGGAACAGCTGCGGGATCACAATCACCGGCATGAACTGGACCGCCTGGAATTCGGTCCGGGCGAAGGCGCTGCAGAGCAGCCCCAGGGCGACGCCGAGCGTCGCGTCGACCACGGCTATCAGCACCACCAGCCCGACGCTGCCCGCGGTGGTCAGTCCGAGCAGTCCGAACGTCACCAGGCAGGCGAGCGTCGCCTGCGCCGCAGCGGCCAGGGAGAACGCCGTGCCGTAGCCGCCGAGCAGATCCAGCTTGGACATCGGCGTGGTGAGCAGGCGTTCGAGGGTGCCCGAGCTCCGTTCGCGCTGCATCGCGATGGAGGTGACCAGGAACATCACCACGAACGGCAGGATTCCCAGCATGGTGATCGCGATCCGGTCGAACAGCGACTGCTGGCCGGGCGGCGTCGGCACGTTCACGTAGAGGAAGTAGAGCAGCGTCATCAGCAGCGCGGGGATCAGCAGGATCATCGCGACGGTGCGGTGGTCGGCGCGGAGCTGGCGGAGGATGCGTCCGGTGCTCGCGGTGTAGATCCTGCCGTTCATGACTGCTGCGCTCCAACCGTGTGGGTTCGGATCAGGGTGAGGAAGGCGTGCTCGAGGCTGGATTGCCCCGTCTCCGTGCGCAGTTCGTCGGGGCTGAGCTGCGCGATCAGGCTGCCTTCGCGCATCAGCAGCAGCTCCGGGCAGTGCTCGGCCTCGTCCATCACGTGGCTCGAGACGAGCAGGGTGGTGCCCCCGGCCGCGAGGTCGGCGAACCGGTCCCACAGGTCCGCGCGCAGGACCGGATCGAGCCCGACGGTCGGCTCGTCCAGGATCAGCAGTTCGGGGTCCGCGACCAGGGCGCACGCCAGGGACACCCGGCCGCGCTGACCGCCGGAGAGCTGGCCGGCGGGCTGGTCGGCGTAGCCACCGAGTCCGACCGCGTCGACCGACTCGGCCGCGGCGGCCGCGGGGCGGCCGTACAGCGCGGCGAAGTAGCGGACGTTATCGCGGACCGAGAGGTCCAGGTAGACCGTGGGGGACTGGGTGACGTACCCGACGCGGCGGCGCAGCGGGGCCGACCCGGCGGGCTCGCCGAGCACGGTCACCGAGCCCGATTCGACGATCTGCGTGCCGACTATCGCCCGCATCAGGGTCGTCTTGCCGCAGCCGGATGGGCCGAGCAGGCCGGTGATGGATCCGCTCCTGACGTGCAGGTTCAGCCTGTGCAGCACTTCGTTTCTGCCTCGGCGGACCACCAGATCGGAGATCTCGATCGCTGGGCCGGTCATCGGTTCGGGCATCGGGAGCCTCAATTCATCCAATGATGAAATCATCCTTGGATGAATTCTCTGCCCGTGCGGGCGGGGTGTCAACACCCACCGGCGGCCGCGAACACGAGGCACAATCGGCGAGATGTCGGAGCGAGAACTGGCCGCCGCGGATCCGTTGACGGCCGCGCGCCTGGTGCTCGGGGCACGGCTCACCGCGGGCGAGGTCACGGTGCGAATCGTCGAGGTGGAGGCGTACGGCAGCGATGAGGCGGGACCATGGCCAGACCCCGCCGCGCATTCCTATCCGGGCCCGACCCGCCGGAATGCGGTGATGTTCGGCGCCGCGGGTCGGTTGTACGTCTACCGCAGCCACGGACTGCATCTGTGTATGAACGTCTCTTGCGCGGGGGTCGGCACCGCGGGTGCGGTGCTGCTCCGGGCGGCCGAGGTGGTGGAGGGTGCGGACATCGTGCGGCGGCGTCGCGGGCAGGACAAGCGTGATCGCGATCTGGCCAGGGGGCCGGGAAACCTCGGGAAGGCACTGGGAATCACCCTGGCAGACAACGGGTCCGACCTGTTTGCCGCCGGCTCGGCGATCCGGTTGCGACTCGATCCACTGCTCGAGCATGCAGTCGGCCCACGCGTAGGAGTGAGCCGGGCAGCCGAGCGCCCCTGGCGGATGTGGGATCCCACCTCGCTCGCCGTTTCCTCCTACCGGCGCAGCCCGCGTGCGCCGGTAGGCCCCGGTGGGAGAGAATCGAAGGCGTGACTGTGAACATCATCGACGAACTCCACTGGCGTGGCCTCATTCAGCAATCCACGGACCTCGACGCGCTGCGGCGCGACGCCGATGCCGGTCCGGTCACTCTCTATGCCGGCTTCGATCCGACCGGGCCCAGCCTGCACGCCGGTCATCTGGTGCCGTTGCTGGCCCTGAAGCGGTTCCAGATGGCGGGCCACCGGCCCATCGTGCTCGCCGGCGGTGCCACCGGACTGATCGGCGACCCGCGCGACGTGGGGGAGCGCACGATGAACTCCGCAGACACCGTCGCCGAGTGGGCGGCTCGCATCCGCGCCCAGCTCGAGCGCTTCGTCGACTTCGAGGGTCCGAGCGGGGCTGTCATCGAGAACAACATGAACTGGATCGGCCAGCTGTCCACGATCGACTTCCTGCGCGATGTCGGCAAGCACTTCTCGGTCAACGTCATGCTGGCGCGGGACACGGTCAAGCGCAGGCTCGAGTCCGACGGCATGTCGTACACGGAATTCAGCTACATGCTGCTGCAAGCGAACGACTACCTGCAGCTCCGCCGCGAGTACGGTTGCACGCTTCAGGTCGGCGGGTCCGACCAGTGGGGCAACATCATCGCCGGTGTCGAGCTCAATCGGCGGGTGGACGGGGAGTCGGTGCACGCGCTCACCGTTCCGCTGGTCACCTCGGCGGACGGCAAGAAGTTCGGCAAGTCGACCGGTGGCGGCAGCCTGTGGCTCGATCCGGAAATGACCAGCCCCTACGCCTGGTACCAGTACTTCGTGAACACCGCGGACGCGGACGTCGTCCGGTACCTGCGTTGGTTCACGTTCCTCACCCAGGAAGAGCTCGCCGCGCTCGAGGAAGAGACCGTCGCGCGGCCGCAGGCGAGGGCGGCGCAGCGCAGGCTCGCGGCAGAGATGACGACCCTGGTGCACGGTGAACACCACACCGCAGCCGCCGAGCTCGCCAGCCAGGCTCTGTTCGGCAAGGCCGAGCTGGCCGACCTGGACGAGTCGACCCTCGCCGCGGCGCTGACCGAGGCATCGGTCGCGCAGGTGCGGCCCGGTGACGCGTCGACCATCGTCGACCTGCTGGTGGCCAGTGGCCTCTGCGAGAGCAAGGGTGCGGCGCGGCGCGCGATCAAGGAGGGTGGCGCGTCGGTGAACAACGAGCGCATCAGCGCCGAGGAGTGGGAGCCTCAGGCCTCGGACCTCCTGCACGGTCAGTGGCTGGTCATTCGCCGCGGCAAGCGGAACTTCGCCGGCATTCAGGTGCTGCCCGCCTGAGGCGACCGCCGAGGGTGGCGCGAGTCACATCGATGTGATTCGATGGATTCGCGCCCCCAGGGCGGTGCGCGCCGCCCGCGACCTGCGACGGTGCGGCGGACCGCGCCGCTGACCTGGGAATTTGACGCTGTGTTCTTGTTCGCGTAACTTTTGTCGAGTCAGAGCGACACGGACACCGACCCGGGCCGAGAGGCCGGGGACACGAGGTTGGACG